>CAVVHQ010000017.1:0-19397 GCA_963748075.1 uncultured Solirubrobacterales bacterium
TCATCCGCGCGCCAGCAGCCCCGCCACCGCCAGCTCCCGGTCATAGGGCTCGCCTCGGCCGAGCGGCATCACCGAGTCGGGCACGATCCGCAGCTCCGCAGGGTTGCCGCGGGTGGGGGAGGGCAGCGGCGGGAACCGGCCTGCCGTCGGGCCGGCGGAAGACCAACTCGCCTTCTGCCTTGCGGGCGAGGGAGAATCCACCCTCGTGCACGAGCCGGTGGTGGCGCGAGCAGAGCAGGACCAGGTTGTCGAGCTTCGTCTCCCCGCCCCGCGCCCAGTGAACGATGTGGTGGGCGTCGACCCAGCGGCGGTTCTCACAGCCCGGGAACCGGCAGCGGCCTTCGTCGCGCGCATCCAAGGCGCGGCGCATGGCCGGCGGGCACGACCCTGGACTTGCGCCCGGCCGAGAGCAGCGAGGCATCGCAGGCGAGCCGCCTTGCGGTCTCGGCGCAGATCGCCGGGCCCGTCCTCGATCCGGCAGCCCGGCTCCTCGATCCCTCGCCCGCAAGCGCCCCCGCCTCGGCGTGGACCACCACCTGGTGGCGCTCCCCGGCGGGGCGTGGGTTCGAGGCGCCCTGCAAGCGAGGCCTCGGCGACCTCCATCAGCGCGTCGGCGCCGTTGACCCGCCGGGCGGTCCCGGTTCCGCGGAACCGCCTTGGGAGGGCACGGAATCCCGCCTCTTCGCGCTCGCGGATCGCCTCCCTGCCCAGCCTCGAGCGCCTTCAAGAAGAGGGCGCCGTCCTCGGGGGCCAGCCGTCCCCGGACATGCAGGCTGCCGTCCTCCTCCCATTCGCAGCTGAGGAAGCGGCTCGCGATGGGCGGCCTCGGCGCTCTCCAGCGAGACCGCCCTGCGATAGCCACGCACCAGCCGATCCAGCTGCGCGGCGGTCGCAAAGCGCGCCATCTCGACCAGCTCGGCCTCGATCTCGGGAGTGGCGATCCTGGTGATCGCCCGCACCTTGGAGTAGCTCAGCTCGCCGCGGCGGAACCTCTCGCGAACCAGGGGCAGCTCATCGAGCGCCCGCGCCACCCGCACGTGCTCGCGGGCCGAACGCGGGTCGACTGAGCAGCGCCAGGCGACCCAGGCCCCGCAGGAGTGAAAGCCCCAGGCCTCGTGGGCGTCCCTGCGGTCGAACTCCGCCACCAGCTCCAGCCAGCGGCAGGTGGCCGCCGCTATATGCGCCGCCAGCTCGCCGATCTCGCGCTCGATCCACTCGGTGGGGGCGCCCTCGAGCCCCTGGTCATCGACCGAGGCCTTGGCTTTCCCTCCTCGCTCCTGCCTCTACGAACATGTGTTCGATGGTAGATCGGCCGTCGGACAGAAGATTGCGAGGCTGGTCAACATTAAGCCGTCGCAGATTAGAACTACGCAAATTGCGATCCGCTCAAGGCGGTTCCGCGGAACCGCCTTGAGCAGATCCGCAGCTCCAGCAGGTAGATCTGTCGACCGAAAACGACTCCGTCGGCGTCGAATCCGAATCGCCGGGCGCGCCCGCCAGCGCCCCTGCTACTTGACGACCAGCGTCCCTTCCATCCCCGCTTCGCGATGGCCGGGCACGGTGCAGTAGTAGGTGTAGGTGCCCGGTTCGAGGTCGACCGTGGTCGAGGTCGAGCTTTCGGTGATCAGTTCGGTCTTGTCGATCGTTTCGCCGCTTTCGTCTTCGATCGCGACGTCGTGGGTGAGGCCCTGCGGGTTCGTGAAGTCGATCGTCACCTTGCCGGCCTTCGCCGTCGCTTCGTCGGTCGTGTAGGCGAGCCCGCCGTTCGGGTCGGCTTCGAATTCGACGGTGGATCCGCCGCCGCTCGGCTTTTCGCCGCCTTCCTTGGCAGCGGCTCCGCCGCCCGCTTCGCCGCCTTCCGTAGTCGTCGTCGTGTTCGAGTCGCTGCCGCCGCAGGCGACGAGAGCGACGGACGCGAGCGCCAGGGCGAGCAGGGCGGCGAGCTTGTTCATCGGCGAATCCTTTCGATTGAAAAGCGGGCTCAGAGAGACTGTAGCTCGGATACGCGTGCGGGCGACTTCAGGTTCAGCGACCCGTGAACACGGGCGTCTCGCCGCCGAAGAAGGCGACCGCGCCGGTCGCCAGGTCCTCGGTCGCCATGCTGTCGGCGATTCCGTGCCGCTCCAGCTGAAGGTGCTCGGTGAGGCTGTTCTCGACGCTGACTCCGCAGAGTCGTTTCGCCATCTTCACGTAGTGGGGCGCCTTTGCGGCCAGCTCCTCCGCCTTGGCGCGAGCCCGGACGAGTAGCTCGTCCGGCGCGGCGACCTCGCTGACCAGCCCCTCCGCGAGCGCTTGCTCGGCATCCATGTTGGGGTCCTCGAGGAGGATCTCCAGCGCCCGGCTCGGCCCCACAACCCGCGGCAGGAAGTAGGTCATGCCGCCGTCGGGCGAGGCGCCGATGCGGCCGTAGGCGCAGGCCAGGAAGGTCTTCTCGGAGGCGACCCGGATGTCGCAGGCGAGCGCCAGCGAGAAGCCCGCCCCGGCGGCCGGCCCGTTGACCGCGGCGATCACCGGATAGGGGATGCGGCGCAGATCGACGATCGCCGTGTGCAGCGCCTCGGCGCCGCGCCGCACCTGTGAGGGCAGGTCGATCGAGTCGTCTTCGACCCCGGCTTTGAATTCGTTGATGTCCCCACCGGAGGAGAACGCCGGGCCGGCGCCGGTGACGACCAGCGCCCGCAGCGGCGCCTGGTCTGCAAGCCAGGCGAAGGCGGTGCCCAGCTCCAAGATCAGCTCGGCGCTCATCGCGTTGAAGCTGTCGGGGCGGTCGAGGGTCAGGGTGCCGATCTCGCCGTCGATCTCGATCCGCAGCGTGTGCAGCTCGGGGGGGCTCATGCGGCCCGCAGCCTACCCTTTATCGCGTGAACGAACGGATCCGCGAGCTGCCCGACTCGGCCGGCGTCTACCTGTTCCACGACGCCGGGGGCGAGCTGCTCTACGTCGGCAAGGCGCGCTCGATCCGCAAGCGGGTCGCCTCCCATTTCTCCGGCGGCGAGACGCGGCTCACCTCGCGGGTGGACCGGATCGACTTTCTGGCCACCGCCAACGAGGCCGAGGCGCTGCTCGCCGAGCAGAGCTTCATCAAGCGCCACCGGCCCCGCTTCAACATCCGCCTGCGCGACGACAAGTCCTATCCCTACGTCTGCGTCAGCCTCGACGAGGACTACCCGCGCGTCTACTTCACCCGCGAGAAGCACCGCGCCGGCCGCGCCTACTTCGGCCCCTTCTCCAGCGCCAAGCGGGTGCGGGAGACGCTCGACCTGCTTGGCCGCCTCTTCCAGTTCCGCACCTGCGAGGGGCCCGAGCCCGGCCGGCGCTCCGGCAGCCCCTGCCTCGACTACTACATCAAGCGCTGCGGGGCGCCCTGCGTCGGCTACGTCAGCCGGGACGAGTACCGGCGCAACGTCGAGGCGATCGTCGACTTCCTCTCCGGCCGCTACCGGCAGGTCGAGGACGACGAGCAGGCGAAGATGGAGGAGGCCGCGGTGGCGCACGAGTTCGAGCGCGCCGCCCTGCACCGCGACCGCCTCAAGGCGATCCGCTCGCTGTTCGAGCGCCAGCGGGTCGCCGGCGGCTCGGTCGGCACCGCCGACCTGATCGGCGTCGCGACCGAGGGGGCCGACGCCAACGCCCAGGTCTTCCAGGTGCGCGACGGCATCCTCGCCGAGCGGCAGAGCTTCTACCTCGACAACCAGGCCGAACGCCGGCCGGCCGAGGTGGCGGAGGAGTTCATCGGCCAGTACTACTCGGCCTCGCCGGCGATGCCGCGGACGATCGTCGTCGGCCCCGACCTGCGCGACCGCGCCGAGCTGCTGGCGGCGGCGTTGGGCGAGCGCCGCGGCTCGCCGGTCGAGGTGCGAATCGCCGAGCGCGGCGACAAGCGGCGCCTGCGCGAGCTGGCCGAGCGCAACGCCCGCCTCGCCCTCGACCAGGACCGGCTGCGGCGCGAGCATCGCCGCCAGCGCCGGGTCGAGTCGCTCGCCGACTTGCGCGAGGCGCTGGGGATGGAGGAGCTGCCCGTCCGCATCGAGGGCTTCGACGTCTCCAACCTGGGCGGCGAGCACACCGTCGCCTCGATGGTGGTCTTCGAGGGCGGCGCGACCAAGAAGTCCGACTACCGCCGCTTCAGGGTGCGCGGTCCGCGCGGCGACGGGTCCGACGACTTCGCTTCCATGGAGGAGGTGTTGAACCGGCGCGTCAGCCGCTACCTCGAGCAGGTCGACCTCTCGCCGCACGACGGCAAGCGCGACGAGAGCTTCGCCTCGCTGCCGGCGCTGGTCGTGATCGACGGCGGCAAGGGCCAGCTCGCCGCCGGGATGCGCGCCCTGCGCCCCTTCGCCGAGCGCGGCGCGACGGTGGTCTCGCTCGCCAAGCGCGAGGAGGAGGTCTACCGCCCCGGCCGGCCGGCGCCGGTCGACCTCGCCGCCGACTCGGAGGCCTCGAAGCTGCTGCAGCGGGTTCGCGACGAGGCCCACCGCTTCGCGATCGAGCATCACCGGGGGCGCCGCGCCGAGGCGATGACCGGCTCGGTGCTCGACGAGCTGAGGGGGGTCGGCCCGGCCCGCAAGCGGGCCTTCCTGCGCCACTTCGGCTCGCCGGAGCGGTTCCTGGCGGCGACCCGCGAGGAGCTGGAGGCGGTGCCCGGCGTGCCCGGCAAGCTGGCCCGTGAGATCCACGAGCAACTGCACAGGATCGGCTAGCGGTGGACCTGGTCCTGATCACCGGCCACTCCGGCGCGGGCAAGTCGGAGGCGATCGCCTCCTTCGAGGACGGCGGCTACTTCTGCGTCGACAACCTGCCGCCGCGGATGATCGGCAGCCTCGGTGCGCTGTTCCGCCACGAGGGCAGCGGGGTGGAGCGCGCCGCGGTCGTCTCCGACGTGCGCGGCGGCGACTACTTCGACGACCTCGTCCAGGTGCTCGACGAGCTGCAGGCGGACGGCCTCGAGCCCACCCTGCTCTTCCTCGAGGCCGACGAGGAGACGCTGCTGGATCGCTACAAGGAGACGCGCCGCCGCCACCCGCTCGCCCCGGAAGGGAGGATCGTCGATGGGATCCGCGCCGAGCGCGAGCTGCTCGCCCCGCTGCGCGCCCGCGCCGACATCGTGATGGACACCAGCGACCTGACCGGCGCGCTGCTGCGCCGGCGGATCGCCGAGGAGTTGCTGGGACGTCACGGCAGCGGCAAGCTGGCCCTGACCCTGCTCACCTTCGGCTTCAAGAACGGCCCGCCGCGCGACGCCGACCTCACCCTCGACGTCCGCTTCCTGCCCAATCCCCACTACGTCGACGGCCTGCGGCCGCTGACCGGGCTTGACGAGGCGGTGCGCGAGTACGTCGAGGCGGGGACGCAGGCGGGCGAGTTCTACGGCCGCCTGCTGCCGTTGCTCGAGTTCCTCGTCCCCGCCTACGTGGCCGAGGGCAAGAGCCACCTGACGATCGCGGTCGGCTGCACCGGCGGGCGCCACCGCTCGTTGACGGTCGCCGACCGGGTACGCCGGGCGCTGGAGCGGCGCGACGACGTGGTGGTGCGGGTGAAGCACCGCGATGTCGAGCCATAGAATCGATCGGCTTTGTCGGAGATCCCCAAGCCCGTCATATCGGTCCGCGGACTGTGCAAGCGGTACGGGGACGTCGAGGCGGTCCGGGGGGTCGACTTCGACGTCCGCGCTGGCGAGATATTCGCCTTTCTCGGCCCCAACGGCGCCGGCAAGACGACGACGGTCGAGATCCTCGAGGGCTATCGGGACCGCAGCGCCGGCGAGGTGCGGGTGCTGGGCGAGGATCCGCAGCACTCAGGGCGGCGGTGGCGTGAGCGGATCGGGATCGTCCTGCAGAGCTGCCGGCTCGATCCCTACCTGACCGTACGCGAGTCGCTCGCCCTCTACGCCGGCTACTACAGCGCCCCGCGGCCGATCGAGGAGACGATCGAGCTGGTCGGCCTGGAGGGCAAGGCGGATGCCCGCGCCCGCAGCCTCTCCGGCGGGCAACAGCGCCGGCTCGACGTCGGCATGGCGCTGATCGGCGACCCTGAGCTGCTCTTCCTCGACGAGCCGACCACGGGCTTCGACCCTTCCGCCCGGCGGCACGCCTGGGAGACGATCGCCGGCCTGCGCGAGCTGGGCAAGACGGTCTTCCTCACCACCCACTACATGGACGAGGCGCAGCGCCTCGCCGATCGGGTGACGATCATCTCCGCCGGCGAGGTGGTCGCGCGCGGCACCCCGGAGGACCTCGGCGACCGCGAGCACAGGCCGGCGAAGATCACCTACCGCGAAGACGGCCGCGAGGTCGAGCTGGAGACCATCGATCCGGTGAAGACCCTGAACGAGCTGACCGGGCGGGCGCTCGCCGAGGGACGCGAGCTGGAGGGCCTGGAGGTCAGCCGGCCCAGCCTCGAGGACGTCTACCTGGAGCTGACCGGCGCATGAGCCTCGTCCTGCACCAGTTCCGCTACGACCAGAAGGCCTTCTGGCGCAACCCGGCCTCGGTCTTCTTCACGGTCGCCTTCCCGGTGATCCTGCTGCTCATCTTCGCCACCGTGTTCGGCGACCAGACGGTCGCGGTGCACGGCGCGAAGATCGAGACCACGACCTACTACGTGCCGGCGATCATCACCCTCTCGGTGATCTCGGCGACGATGCAGTCGCTGGCGATGTCGCTGGTGATCGCCCGTGAGGACGGGCGGCTGAAGCGCGGTCGGGGCACGCCGATGCCCGCCTGGGTGTTCATCGCCGGCCGGATCGGCAACTCGATCGTCGTCGCGCTGCTGATGCTGGTGCTGATCGCGGCGCTCGGCCGGATCGCCTACGGCGTCCCGGTCCCCTGGGAGCGGCTGCCCGAGATCGTCGCCGTGCTGGTGATCGGCGCCGCCGCCTTCTGCTGCCTCGGCATCGCCCTGACCGCGGCGATCCCCAGCCAGGACGCCGCCGCGCCGATCGTCAACGCGCTGCTGCTGCCGCTCTACTTCCTCTCCGGCGTATTCATCCCCGACGACCAGCTGCCGGCCGGCGTCATCCACTTCGCCGACGCCTTCCCGGTCCGCCACTTCTTCGAGGCCTTCTTCAACGCCTACGTGCCGGCGAGCGGCGGCGGTACCGGCCTGGAGTGGGGCAACCTGGCGGCGGTCGCCGCCTGGGGGGTCGCCGGGCTGGTCATCGCCGCCCGCTACTTCAGCTGGACGCCGCGACGCGGCTAGGCAACGCGCCCGTAACGCCGCTCGGCAACGCGCCCGTGACGCGGCTCGGCAACGCGCCCGTATAGCCTCCCCGGCCCGATGTTGCACCACGTTCTCCTGGAGGTCTCGTCCCTGGAGCGGAGCGCGTCGTTCTACGACGCTCTGCTCGCGCCGCTTGGCTGGCGCCGCCATTTCGAGCAGGACGGCACGATCGGGTGGGGCATCGCAAAGCCCGTCTTCTTCGTCGCCGGGCATCACGAGCCCAAGCCCGGCTTCGGTTTGCTCAGCTTCTCCGGTCTCGGGATCGTCGCCGTCAAGGCCTCCTGGGAGGCCGGGGTCCGGGCGGGCGGCGCGAGCGTCAGCGAGCCGGGGGAGCGCCGCTCGCACGGCTCCGGCGCCTACTCGGCGTTCCTCCGGGACCCGGACGGGTACGAGATCGAGATCACGATCGGCAGCGATTAGCATCGACGGCACACGACTCAGGAGGGAATGACTTCATGGCTGTGAAGGTCGGCATCAACGGCTTCGGCCGGATCGGGCGCAACCTCTTCCGCGCTGCCCACGCGGCCGGCGCGGATCTCGACTTCGTCGCCGTCAACGACATCACCGACCCCGGGACTCTCGCCCACCTGCTCAAGTACGACTCGATCCTGGGGCGCTTCCCGGGCGAGGTCGAGGCGGGGGAGGAGTCGATCTCGATCGACGGCAAGCCGCTCGAGGTGCTCTCCGAGCGCGACCCGGCGGCGCTGCCCTGGGCTGAGCTGGGCGCCGACGTGGTGATCGAGTCGACCGGCCTGTTCACCGGCCGCGCCGATGCCGCCAAGCATCTCGAGGCGGGCGCCAAGAAGGTGATCATCTCCGCGCCGGCCAAGGAGCCGGACGTGACCGTCGCGCTCGGCGTCAACTTCGACAGCGACTACGACCCGGACAAGCACCAGATCATCTCCAACGCCTCCTGCACGACCAACTGCCTGGCGCCGCTGGCCAAGGTGCTGCACGAGGAGTTCGGGATCGAGCAGGGGCTGATGACGACGATCCACGCCTACACCGCCGACCAGCGCCTCCAGGACATGCCCCACAAGGATCTGCACCGGGCGCGCGCCGCGGCGCTCAACCTAATTCCGACCACGACCGGCGCCGCGAAGGCGGTCGGCCTCGTCCTGCCGGAGCTGAACGGCAAGCTGAACGGCCTCGCGATGCGGGCGCCGGTCGCGACCGGCTCGGTCGTCGACCTCGTCTGCACGCTCGCCAAGCCGGCCTCGCCGGAGGACGTCAACGCGGCGGCGCAGGCGGCTGCCGAGGGCCCGCTGAAGGGCATCCTCTCCTACACCGAGGACCCGATCGTCTCCACCGACATCGTCGGCGACCCGCACTCCTCGATCTTCGACGCCGGCCAGACGATGGCGATCGGCGAGAACATGGTCAAGGCGGTCGCCTGGTACGACAACGAGTGGGGCTACTCCAACCGCTGCGTGGAGCTGGCCGAAAAGGTCCTTTGAGCCGATCCGGGCCGGCGAGGTGAGCGACTTCCCCAAGGCAAGCGTCCGCGACGCCGACGTCGCGGGCAGGCGGGTGCTGGTCCGGGTCGACTTCAACGTGCCGCTGGACAACGGGCGGGTGGCCGACGACACGCGGATCCGGGCGGCGCTGCCGACGATCGAGCTACTGCGCGAGCGCGGTGCGGCGGCGATCCTGGTCTCGCACCTGGGGCGGCCGAAGGGCGAGGTGGTGCCGGAGCTCTCGATGAAGCCGGTCGGCGAGCGGCTGGCCGAGCTGCTCGGCGCCCCGGTCGAGCAGGCGCCTGCGGTGGTCGGCGAGGACGTCGAGACGCTGGCCGCGGGGCTGAGCCCGGGACGCGTGCTGCTGCTGGAGAACGTCCGCTTCGAGCCGGGGGAGACGGAGAACGACCCGAAGCTGGCCGCTGCGCTGGCCCGTCTCGCCGACCTCTACGTCAACGACGCCTTCGGCGCCGCCCACCGCGCCCACGCCAGCACCGAGGGGGTTGCCCACCGGCTGCCGGGCTGCGCGGGGCTGCTGCTGGAGCGCGAGGTGACCGAGCTGAGCCGGGTCGTCGAGTCGCCGCGGCGGCCGCTGGTCGTCGTCCTCGGCGGCGCCAAGGTCTCCGACAAGGTCGGGGTGATCGACCGCTTCCTCGAGGTCGCCGACCGGATCCTGATCGGCGGCGCGATGTGCTTCAGCTTCTTCCGCGCGCAGGGGATCGCGACCGGCGACTCGCTGGTCGAGGAGGAGGGCGTGAAGCTGGCCGAGGGGGCGCTGCGCAAGGCGGAGGGCGCGGCCTGCGAGCTGACCCTGCCGGTCGACCTGATGCTGGGGGAGGAGTTCGACGCGGCGACCGAGCGGCGCCAGGTGGACGGGGTCGAGGTGCCCGACGGCTGGATGGGGCTCGACGTCGGCCGGCGCACGGCCGCCGCCTACGCCGAGGCGATCGGGGCCGCCGGCACGGTGCTCTGGAACGGGCCGATGGGCGCCTTCGAGCTGGAGCCGTTCGCGGCCGGCACCCGCGCGGTCGCCGAGGCCGTCGCGGCGGCGCCGGGGACGACCGTGGTCGGCGGCGGCGACTCGGTCGCCGCGCTGCACGAGTTCGGGCTTGCCGGGCAGGTGGACTGGGTCTCGACCGGAGGGGGGGCGTCGTTGGAGCTGCTGGAGGGAAGGAAGCTGCCGGGGATGGAGGCTTTGCAGGATGCCTGAGCGCACGCCGTACATCGCCGCCAACTGGAAGATGCACAAGACCGTCGCCGAGGCGGCCGAGTTCGTCGACGCGCTGCTGCCGCGGATCGCGGCGACGCAGCACGACGTCGTCCTCTGCCCGCCCTACCTGGCGCTGGCCGAGGTGGTCGAGCGCTCGCGCGGCAGCGCCGTGCGGGTCGCCGCGCAGAACATGCACGAGGCTGAGTCGGGCGCCTTCACCGGCGAAGTCTCGGCGCCGATGCTGCTCGAGATCGGCGTCGAGGCAGTGGTCCTCGGGCACTCGGAGCGACGCCAGTACTTCGGCGAGACCGACGAGGCGCTGGCCCGCAAGGCGCCGGCGGCGCTGGCGGCCGGCCTGGAGCCGATCCTCTGCGTCGGCGAGAGCGAGGAGGCGCGCGACGCCGGACAGACCGAGGGCGTGCTGGAGCGCCAGCTGCAGGCCGACCTCGCCGCGATCGAGCCGGCGGAGCTGGCGCGGATCGTCGTCGCCTACGAGCCGATCTGGGCGATCGGCACCGGCCGCACCGCGACGCCCGAGCAGGCGCAGGAGGCGATCGCCTTCATTCGCGACGTGCTGCGCGGGCGGGGCGGAGAAGCCGACGCGGTGCGGATCCTCTACGGCGGCTCGGTGAAGCCCGCCAACGCCGCGGAGCTGATGGCGAAGCCGGACATCGACGGGGCCCTGGTCGGCGGGGCGAGCCTCGACCCCGAGGACTTCGCCGCAATAGTCGAGGCCGCATGACGACCCCGGTCTCGTCATGACCGTTCCTTCGTTGGCCCTGGTCATCCTCGACGGCTGGGGTCTTGCGCCGCCCGGCCCGGGCAACGCGATCTCGCTGGCCTCCACGCCGGTCTTCGACCGGCTCTGGAGCGAGTGCCCGCACACCGAGCTCTCCGCCCAGGGCCGCGACGTCGGCCTGCCCGAGGGCCAGATGGGCAACTCCGAGGTCGGCCACCTCAACCTCGGCGCCGGGGCGATCGTCAAGCAGGACCTGGCGCGGATCGACGACGCGATCGCCGATGGCGGCTTCTTCGAGAACGAGAGGCTGCTGGCCGCCTGCGACCGCGCCCGGCGCAGCCCGCGGGGGCGCCTGCACCTGCTTGGCCTGGTCTCCGACGGCGGCGTCCACGCCGGCTGGGAGCACATCGAGGCGACGATCGAGCTGGCCTCGCAGGAGGGCGTCCCCGACGTCGTCTTCCACGCCTTCACCGACGGCCGCGACACGCTGCCGCACGGCGGCCGCGGCTACCTCGCCGAGCTGGAGCGCTGGCTGCGCCAGGCCGGCCGCATCGCCACGGTCGGCGGCCGTTACTACGCGATGGACCGCGACACGCGCTGGGAGCGGACCAAGCTGGCCTACGACGCGATCGTCCACGCCCGCGGCCTGCACGCGGCCAGCCCCGCGGATGCGATCGAGGCCTCCTACCAGCGCGAGGAGACCGACGAGTTCGTGAAGCCGACGGTGATCGGCGACTACGACGGCGCCGCCGCGGGCGACGTGGCGATCTTCGTCAATTTCCGCCCCGACCGCGCCCGGCAGATGACCCGCGCCCTGGCCGAACCCGGCTTCGACGAGTTCTCGCGGGCGGGCGGGCCGGTCCTCGACCTGACCACGATGACCGCGTACCGCAAGGGCTGGCCCTATCCGGTCGCCTTCCCCGAGGCGCGGCCGAAGACGACGCTGGCCGAGGTCATCTCGGAGGCCGGCGGCCACCAGCTGCACGTCGCCGAGACCGAGAAGTACGCGCACGTCACCTATTTCTTCAACGGTGGCCGCGAGGACGAGTGGGAGGGGGAGGAGCGCTGCCTGGTCGACTCGCCACGCGAGGTCCCGACCTACGACCACAAGCCCGAGATGAGCGCTCGCGCCGCCGCCGACGCCTTCGTCTCGGGCTGGCCGGAGGGCGGCTACCGCTTCGGGATCATCAACTTCGCCAACCCCGACATGGTCGGCCACACCGGGTCGATCCCGGCCGCGGTGAAGGCGGTCGAGGAGGTCGACGGCTGCTTCGGCGACGTGGTCGCCGCGGTGGAGCGAACCGGCGGCGCCTGCATCGTCACCGCCGACCACGGAAACTGCGACCACATGCTCGAGCCTGACGGCTCGCCCAACACCGCTCACTCGCTCAACCCGGTGCCGCTGATCGTCACCGCCGCGGGGGTCGAGCTGCGCGACCACGGCATCCTCGCCGACGTCGCCCCGACCGCCCTCGAGCTGCTCGGCATCCCGCAGCCCGAGGCGATGACCGGCAAGTCGCTGATCGCCGAATGAACGGTTGACCCCCTTTTTCGGTGGTCAATAGTCCACTTGAGCATGAGGCACGAGGCTGAGAGACTGAGCTTTGAGATCGAGGCGGGGGACGGGGCGGCTCGGGCCGGCGTGCTGCGGACCGCGCACGGGGCCGTGGAGACGCCGGCTTTCATCCCACTGGCCACCAAGGGGACGGTGCGGGGGCTGGATTCGCGAGAGGTGGCCGAGCTCGGCTTCGAGCTGGTCCTCGGGAACACCTACCACCTGTTCGTCTCGCCGGGGCCCGATCGGATCGCCGCGGCCGGCGGACTGCACCGGTTCATGGGCTGGGAGCGGGCGCTGATCACCGACTCGGGCGGGTTCCAGGTGTTCTCGCTGGCGCATGGCGGGGTGGCCGACGAGGTGAAGGGCAAGGGGCGGCCCGGGGGAGACCCGGGGTCGGTCGTCTCGATCGACGAGGAGGGGGTGCGGTTCCGCTCCTACACCGACGGCAGGGAGCTGTTCATCTCTCCGGAGGTCTCGATGGAGGTGCAGGCGAAGCTGGGCTCGGACATCGCGCTGGCGTTCGACGAGTGCACGCCGTACCACGCCGACCGTGGGTACACGGCTCGCTCCACGGAGCGGACCCATCGCTGGCTGGACCGCTGCCTCGCCTGGCACGGCGAGAACGGGCCGGAGCGGCAGGCCGTGTTCGGGATCGTGCAGGGCGGGGTCCACGAGGAGCTGCGGCGCGAGTCGGCGCAGGTCGTCTCCGAGGCCGGGGTGGACGGGATCGCAATCGGCGGCACGCTGGGCCGCGACAAGGGGGAGATGCGCTCGGTGCTGGAGCTGACCGCGCCGCTGCTCCCCGCCGAGGCGCCGAAGCACCTGCTCGGGATCGGCGACGTGGACGACCTGCTCGCCGGCATCGCCCTGGGGCTCGACCTCTTCGACTGCGCGATCCCCACCCGCCTCGCCCGCCACGGCACCGCCCTCGTCCCCGATCCGAACAGCCGCTTTCGCCTCGATCTGCGCAAGGGGGGCTGGGAGGGCGACCGCAAGCCGATCGCCGACGGCTGCCCCTGCCCGGCCTGCCGCCACCACGACCGCGACTACCTCAGCTACCTCTCGCGAGCCGAAGAGCTGACCGCCGTGCGCCTCCTCTGCCTCCACAACCTCACCTACCTGCACGAACTGGTAGTCCACGCACGGAGTGCCATAACGGCCGGAACCCTGGCCAGCTATTCCACAGCGGTCATGGAAGGCAGCGCACCCTGGGATTGAGCTGTCTGTCTCGAGCTGGCGTCCCTCGCGCGGGTGGCGGGGGATGGGCCTCCTCCCGCGCAGCGGCGTCCTCTTTTTCGCCCCAACCACGCTCTCGGACGGCCGCTGAACCCGCCTGGCGAAAAACCCAGCAAGCGGGAGGAGGCCCATCCCCCGACAGGACCCGCGCGCCGCACCCGCGCGCCGAGCACCACCTATTCGGTGTTCTTTTTCACCAAGTCCTTCACTTCTTCGACCACCTTGTCCACAGTGTCCCCAGCAACTTCGGTGGCCTTCACGCCGGTCGCCTTGTCGGTGGCGACGATCACCGCGGTCGCCACCGCGGCGGCGATCAGAACGAGGGCGACGGCGGCCATCACGAAGCGGGCGAAGCGGGAGAAGGCGCCGCGCTTGGCCGCTTCGGGTTGCGCGACCTGGGCTGGCGGGGGGGGGACCGGGGGTTGAGGGGAGCGTCGGGCCGGCCGCACGCTGGGCGAGGCGGGGCGCAGCTCGGTGCGCTCGGTCTGGTCGAGGCGGCGGGTCGCCGTCTCGCCGCCCAACGCCTCGGTCGGGGTCTCGCCCTCCTCCAGCGGCAGGGTCACGTCCTCGCCCTGCAGGCCGAGCTGCAGGCCGCCGGCAAACTCGTCGGCGCTGGCGTAGCGGCGCGCGGTGCTGCCCTCCAGCGCCCGCATCACGGCGCCGCTCAGCGTCTCGGGCACGTTGCCGTTGTAGGCGCTCGGCGGCAGCGGCCGCTCGTTCTGCTGGCGGACCGCCAGCTCCGCCAGGCTCGAGCCCTCGTACGGGAGCCGGCCGGTGAGGAACTGGTAGAGGACGACGCCGAGCGCGTAGACGTCGGTCGCCGGGGTCGCCTCCTCGCCGCGCACCTGCTCGGGCGCGAGGTAGGCGGCGGTGCCCACCACCGAGCCGACCTGGGTGATCCGCGTCTGTTCGATTGCCCGCGCGATCCCGAAGTCGGTCAGTTTGACCGTCATCGGCCCACCCCCGACCGGTCCGCCGACGATCATCAGGTTGCCGGGCTTGACGTCGCGGTGGATGATCCCGCGCCGGTGGGCGTAGTCGAGCCCGGCGCAGGCCTGGATCCCGGCCTCCGCCGCCGCCTCGGGGTCGAGTGGCCCCTGACGCTGGAGGATCTGCGCCCCGGAGCGTCCCTCGACGTACTCCATGACGATGTAGTGGCGCCCCTCGTCGATGCCAGTGTCGTAGACCTGGACGATGTTGGGGTGGATCAGCTTGGCGACCGCCAACGCCTCGCGGCGGAAGCGGGCCACGAACCGATCGTCGTCGGAGAGGTGCTCGGCGAGGACCTTGACCGCGACGGTGCGCTCGAGGATCCGGTCGGTGGCCATGTAGACGATCGACATCCCGCCCGAGCCGAGCCGGTCTCCCAGCTCGTAGCGATCGGAGAGGATTCCCGACTTCATCATTCGGCCGGGGCGCCCGGGCTGACGCCGCCGGAGGGGGCTTGTTCGCCTTCTTCGCCACCCCCGGACCCACCTTCGCCGCCTTCGCTCGAGGGCGGCTGGGTGGGGGTGGTCGGCGGCGCCGTTTCCGGTTCCGGAGTGGTCGTGGTTTCTTCCTGCTTGGACGTTGATTCCTGCTGCTGGCGTTGCTTCTTTTTCTTCTTCGACGGTTCTTCTTCTTCGCCTTCGGTCGGGACTTCGGCGGGAGCGACCGCTTCGGTGCTCGATTCTTCGCAGCTCGCGATCACTTCGTTGAGCCGCGCCGCCCCTTCCTCCAGCGCCCGCTTCAGCTTCGGGTCGATCCCGCTCAGTTCTTCGATCTGTTCGCTCACCTGGCCGGCGGCGCTTTCGGCGCCGACGCAGTCGCCTTCGTTGGCGAGCTGCTTGACCGTGTCGAGGTTGGCGGTGATCTCCCGCGCCGTCTCGCCCGGCAGCAGCTTCGCGTCTTCGCCGCCGCAGGAGGCGATCGAGATCGCCGCGGCGGCGAGTGCGAGGGCGAGCAACGATACGGGGAGGCGAGGCATCCGGCCGAGTCTAGAGAACGGCCCCAAGGGCGGATTTCCCCTGCAACTGAGGAGTCATTGGCCGGTGTGCAGGCGGTCGGCGAGGCGTCGCGGCAAGCCGGCGGCGACGATCGAGTCTGCGGCCCGCTCGACGTCGTAGCGGACGCGGTGGAAGCGGGCCGTCCCCTCGTCGCTGTCGAGCTCCAGCCAGGCCGCCCGCGGGTCGCCGTCGCGCGGCTGTCCGACGCTGCCCGGGTTGACCAGCCAGCTGCCGGCGGCGAGATCGAGCAGCGTGTCGTCGCCCGCCTGAGCGCCGCGGACCTCCGCGAGCCGAGCGGCCGGGCGGGCGAAGAAGAGGGACACGTGCGAGTGGCCGATCAGGGCGACCCGCTCGGGCTGGGCGTCGAAGCAGGCGTCCGCCTGCTCGGCCGAGAGGACGTACTCCCAGACCGGATCGCGCGGGGAGGCGTGGAAGAGGGCGATGCCGTCGCGCCGGCCGGCCGGCTCCATCTCCCGGAGCATCTCCAGGGTGCGGACGGCGACGTTCTGACGCGTCCAGGCGACCGCCTCGGCGGCGGCCTCGGAGAAGGCGGCGACGTCGAGCGCCCCCAGCACCGCGAGGTCGTGGTTGCCGACCAGGCAGAGGGAGCACCGATCACGCACCAGGTCGGCGCAGGCGTCGGGCTCGGCCCCGTAGCCGAGCACGTCGCCGAGGCACCAGATCTCCTCGACGCCGGCCGCGCCGGCCGCGTCGAGGACGGCCTCCAGGGCGGGCAGGTTGGCGTGGATATCGCTGATCACGGCGAGCCGCACGGCACGGCCAGCGTACCCTGGCGCGGTTTCGGTCCATACGATGGGACCGTGACCACGGCAGACTCGATCGCCGAGCTGCGCGCCGCCGTCGAGCGGGCGGCGCGCGCCGTGCGCGACGGCGAGCCCGCCGGCCCAGAGCCCACCCTCGACCGGCCGCGGAAGCCCGAGCTGGGCGATTACAGCTCCAACGCGGCGATGCTGCTGGCCGCTCCGCTGGGCGAAGCGCCGCGCGAGGTCGCGGCGCGGCTCTGCGCCGAGCTGGAGAGCGAGCTGGGTGCCGCCGGCAGCCTTGCGCAAGTCGAGGTGGCTGGCCCCGGGTTCGTCAACCTGTTCATGTCCGACGACTGGTACCGGCGGGCGATGGCCCGCCTCGGCGCGGCCGGCGAGAGCCTCGGGCCGGCGCCCACCGCCTCGCCGCAGCGCATCCTGGTGGAGTTCGTCTCCGCCAACCCGACCGGGCCGCTGCACGTCGGCGGCGGCCGCCACGCTGCTTACGGCGACTCGCTCGTCCGCCTGCTGGAGGCGGTCGGGCACGAGGTCGAGCGCGAGTTCTACGTCAACGACGCCGGCGGCCAGGTGCAGCGCTTCGCCGCTTCGCTGGCGGCGCGGATCAGCGGCGGCGAGCCTCCCGAGGACGGCTACGAAGGGCCCTACGTCGACGGCCTCGCCGAGCGGCTGGCCGCTGAGGGAGTCGATCCGGCCGACCCCGAGGCGATCGGCCGGCGCGCCGTCGAGCTGGTCCTCGAGGGGGTGCGCTCGACCCTCGACCGGTTCGGCGCCCGCTTCGACAACTGGTTCTCCGAGCGCGACCTCTACGCGCGCGGAGAGGTCGAGGAGGCGCTCGCCCGCCTCGAGCAGCGCGGCCACACGTACAAGAGCGAAGGGGCGCTGTGGCTGCGCAGCACCGAGTTCGGCGACGACAAGGACCGGGTGCTGATCCGCGCCGGCGGCGAGCCGACCTACCTGGCGGCCGACGTCGCCTACCACCGCGACAAGCTGGATCGGGGCTTCGGCCGCCTGGTCGACGTGCTCGGCGCCGACCACCACGGCTACGCGCCGCGCATCCGATCGGCGGTCGCCGCCCTCGGCGCCGACCCGGACAGACTGGAGGCGCTGATCATGAACCTGGTCCATATCGTCGAAGCGGGCGAGCGGGCGCAGATGTCGAAGCGCAGCGGCGATTTCGTCTCGCTCGACGACCTGGTCGACGACATCGGCGTCGACGCGAGCCGCTGGTTCATGCTCTGGCGCAGCCACGACACCCCGGTCGACCTCGACCTGGAGCTGGCGCGGCGTGCGTCGGCTGACAACCCCGTCTACTACGTCCAGTACGCGCACGCGCGGATCGCCAGCATCCTGCGCAAGGCCGGGGGGGAGGCGGGGGAGGCCGGGGCGCCGACCCCCGGCACGGCGCTGGTGCCCGCCGAGCGGAACCTGGTCAAGCGGCTGCTGGAGTTCCCCGACGAGGTCCGCGAGGCGGCGGCGCGGCGCGCTCCGCACCGCATCTGCGCCTACTCGACCGCGGTCGCCGCCGACTTCCACGCCTTCTACCGCGACTGTCAGGTGGTCGGCGCCGAGGGCGAGGGGGTGGAGCGGTCGCGGCTCGGCCTCTGCCTGCTGGTCAAGCGGACGATCGCGGAGGCGTTGGGACTGCTCGGCATCGCCGCCCCCGAGCGGATGTGAGGGTCCTGGCGGAGATCCCGGCCCGCACCTCTCCCGACCTGCGGGCGGGGACTCTGCGCCGCTGCGATCTCGAGGCCTACGGCGACCTGCTGAACGGGCTCGGCGGCGCCCGTGCCGTGCTGGTGGCCGGGCACGGCGCGGGCAGGTGGGACGGCGCGGTCGGGCTGGCCGCCGCGGCCGCTGCGGCGGGAACCCGCACCGCGCTGCTCGAGTGCGAGCTGGCCCGGCCGGCGCTGGCCGAGGCGCTGGGGCTGGCGATCGCGCCGGGACTGCACGAGTACCTGCGCGGGACCGCCGACCCGGAGCGGATCCTCAAGCCGGTCGCCCTCGCCGGTCCCGGCTCGGCCGGGGCGAGCGAGCCGCTGGTCTGTGTGGTCGGCGGCCGTCCCACTTCCGAGGCCGCCGTGCTGCTCGGCTCGGAGCGCTTTCGCCACGCCGCCGCGAGCCTGCGCGACGCGTACGAGCTGCTGGTGATCGTCGCGCCCTCGCCGACACCCGACGACCCGGGCCCGCTCGCCGCCGCCGCGGCCGAGGCCGATACGGTCCTCGCCTGGCTCGACCGTGCCGGGTCGCCGTCGAACCTGCCGGTGCCGGTCACCGGCCTGGTGGTCCAGGCCGAGCCGGCTCAGAGGTCGTAGCGGGCGAGATCGGCGTCGAGGCGCTCCGCGTCCTCCCCCTGTGGGCCAGGCGCAGCCGGCGGCGCCGATTCCGCCGGGCGCGCAGCCCGGCGCCAGCGCCGCAGGCCGAACGCCAGGCCGAGCGCCGCGGCGACGAAGGCGATCGCCGGGACCAGGTAGGCGGAGAGGTCGAAGCCCGAGCCGCCGGGCAGGGCCAGCACGGCGGAGCCGTACTGGGCAACCAGGGCGTCCTTGATCTCCGCCTTGCTCTTGCCGGCGGCGATCTGGCGCTCGACGAAGGCCCGCTCGCGCTGCGCTTGCGGCGATTCGGCGAGCTGCAGCAGGGTGCCGCAGATCGGGCACATCACCTCGTCTTCGATGTCCGGCAGGCTGGTCCGCGGCGTCGCCGCGAGCGCCGGGGCGGCGAGCAGGAGCGCTATCCCCAGCGCCACGAGCGAGGCGAGCCGCAGCCCTGGCGACTTTGTGGCGCATAGCGAAAGAAAGTCGCCAAGCGGGCTCATTGCACACCTTCGACGATCGGAACGACCTGGTGGTCGAGGATCTGCTCGTCAACCGGGCCGCGCCAGATGAAGGCCAGCTTGCCCTGCGGGTCGACGAGGAAGTTCTCGGGGACGCCGGTGGAGCCGAAGGCGGCGCTCCGCTCGTCGCCTACCGAGCGCAGCTGCGGGTAGCTGACCCTGAACTCGCGCAGGAAGGCGAGCGCGTCCTCGCTGTTGTCCTGCACGTCGATGCCGAGCACCCGCAGGTTGCGGCCCCGGTGGCGCCGCGCGAAGCGGTCCAGCAGCGGCGCCTCGCGGCGGCAGGGCGTGCACCAGGAGGCCCAGAGGTTGACCAGCACCCAGTGTCCGCGGTAATCGGCGATTTCCCCCTGCCCCGTGTCGCCGAGCACCGGCAGGGCCC
>CAVVHQ010000018.1:0-67831 GCA_963748075.1 uncultured Solirubrobacterales bacterium
GTCGGTGCGCCCGTCGCTCTCCGTCCTGATCGTCTCCTGGAACAGCCGCGAGCAGCTGGCGCGGACGCTGCCCGCCCTGCTGCCGGAGCTGGACGAGGGGGACGAGCTGATCGTCGTCGACAACGATTCCCGCGATGGCGCGCCCGAGGCGGTCGAGGCGCTGGCGCCGCGGGCGCGGCTGGTGCGCAGCGGCCGCAACGCCGGCTTCGCCGCCGCCTGCGACGAGGGCGCCGCGCTGGCGGGGGGCGAGCTGCTGGTCATCCTCAACCCCGACGCGGCGCCGCTGCCCGGATTCGGCGAGGCGATCCGCCGGCCCTGGGTTGAGGGGCGCGGCTGGGCCGCCTGGCAGGCGCTGGTCGCGGACCACGGCGCGACCGAGATCAACTCGGCCGGCAACCCGGTCCACTTCACCGGGATCGTCTGGGCGGGGGGGCACGGCCGCCCGATCGCCGAGGCGCCGCCGGCCGGCGAGGTGCCCGCCCTCTCCGGCGCCTGCCTGGCGATCCCGCGGCGTACCTGGGAGCGGGCGGGCGGATTCCCGGCGCCCTTCTTCCTCTACCACGAGGACGTCGACCTCTCGCTGCGGCTGCGCCTTGCCGGCGGGGCGCTGGGGATCGAGCCGGCGGCGGTCGTCGACCACGACTACGAGTTCGCCCCCGGCGGCCAGAAGTGGCGCTGGCTGGAGCGCAACCGCTGGGCCTTCCTGATCCGCGTCTACCCGGCCAGCCTGCTCGCCCTGCTGGCGCCGGCCCTGCTCGCCACCGAGCTGGCGCTGGTCCCGGCGGCGATCGCGGGGAGGTGGGGGAGGCAGAAGCTCGCCGCGAACCTCGACCTGCTGCGCTGGCTGCCCCGCCTGCTGCGCGAGCGCCGCCGCGTGCAGGCGACCCGTACGGTGAGCGCCGCCGAGTTCGCCTCCTGGCTCACCCCCGAGCTCGACTCGCCCTTCATCCCAGCACTTGCCCGCTCCCTCCCGGCCCGCCTCCTCCTCCGCAGCTACTGGCAAGCCGTCCGCCTGCTCTTACGGGGTGCGGCTGATTAAGCGGTCGTCCCGGCAGGGGTGGAGCGTCTTGTACTTTTTTTGCGACCCCATCCTCGGACGGCCTTCGCCTGTCTTCAAAAAAAGTTAAGCGGAACCCCTGCCGGGACGACCGCCCTGCCGAAATGGGTCCTAAATGGGCTGGCGGGTCGGCCGGATCAGGATCTCGTTGACGTCGACGCCCTGCGGCTGCTCCAAGGCGAAGAGGACGGCGCGGGCAATGTCCTCGTCGCGCAGCGCCCAATCGCCCGGCCGGTTGTCGAAGAACGGCGTGTCGACCATCCCCGGCTCGATCAGGGTGACGCGGATCGCCTCGTTGTCGTGGATCTGGCGCAGCTCCGCCCGCAGGGCCTCGCCGATCGCCGTCGCCGCCCACTTGGTCGCCGAGTAGAGCGAGCCGGGCAGCACCCGGCGGCCGGCGACGGAGCTGGTGATCACGAAGTGGCCCTCGCCGCGCTCCAGCAGCTGGGGGAGGGTGGCGCGGATCGTCAGGGCGACGCCGAAGACGTTGGTGAGGACCATCGAGCGCCAGTGCTCGACCGACTCCTCGAGGAAGCCGCGCGAGGCGCCGAAGCCGGCGTTGGCGAAGACGGCGTCGATCCGGCCGAAGGCCTCGAGGGCGTGGGCGACCATCGCCTCGACCTGGTCCCACTCGCTGACGTCGCAGCGCACCGCCGTCGCCCGCTCCGCGCCGCCCAGCTCTGCGACCAGCTCTTCGAGCGGCTCCAGCCGCCGCGCCGCCAGCACCAGCCGGTGGGTCGCGGCGGCGGCCCGCGCGGTCGCCGCGCCGATCCCGCTGCTCGCGCCGGTGATCAGCAGGACCGGGTCGTCTGGGGAGCCCGCCATCGCTTCGATTCTCCCAGACGTGGCGCCTTCTTCAGGGTATGCCTGAACAACGCGCCACTTCTGCCCCGGAAGCGGCCTTGCGATAATCGCCGCTCGTGGATCCCAGCCGCAAGCGAAAGATCCGGCTCGTGGTCGCTCTCGCCGCCGCCGTGCTGCTCGCCGGCGCGCTCGCCTACACCTCGTTCAGCGCCTCCTCGGAAGCGAAGCAGCCCTCGCAGCTGATCGGCGCCTCCTCCGGCGGCAGCTATGAGCTGACCGGCCGCGTCGTCAAGGGCTCGGTGCGCCACCACGGCGAGGGGCTGCGCTTCCGGGTCGCCGACCGCGACGACGCCAGCCAGAGCCTCCCGGTCAGCTACGCCGGCACCATCCCCGACCCGTTCCGCGGCGGCCGCGAGATCGTTCTCAGCGGCACGGTCGAGCGGGGCGTCTTCGTCGGCGAACGCGACACCCTCGTCACCAAGTGCCCTTCGAAGTTCACCAGCGCGAATGCCGGCTAGCCTCGGCAGCGTCGCGCTGGCGCTTGCCTTCCTGACCGCGGTCTTCGCCGCCGCCGCGGCGCTCGCCGGCCGCCGCGGGGACCGCCGCTGGGTCGACCGCTCGCGCCGCGCCGTCTTCGCGGTCTTCGCCCTGCTCACCCTCTGCGTCGTCCTGATCGAGATCGCCTTCGCGACCGACGACTTCTCCTACAACGTCGTCCAGCAGCACTCCTCGATCGAGACGCCGGCCTTCTACAAGCTGGCGGCGATGTGGTCGAGCCAGGAGGGCTCGCTGCTGCTCTGGGCCTGGGTGCTCTCGATCGCCGCCTCGCTGGCCCTCTACGCGACCCGCGACATGCTGCGCGAGATCGTCCCCTACGCCACCGCCGTGATGGCCGGCGTGGCGAGCTTCTTCACCGGGCTGATGCTGTTCGCGGGCGGCGTCAACCCGTTCGCCACGCTCAGCCCGGCGCCGGCCGACGGGATCGGCCTCAACCCGCTGCTCCAGCATCCGAGCATGATGATCCACCCGCCAATGCTCTACGCGGGGTACGTCGCCTTCACCGTGCCCTTCGCCTTCGCGATCGGCGCGCTCGTCACCCGCCGGCTGGACGCCGCTTGGATCCGCGCCACCCGCCGCTTCGCGCTGATCGCCTGGGCCTTCCTCGGGCTCGGCCTGCTGCTCGGCGCCCGCTGGTCCTACACCGAGCTGGGCTGGGGCGGCTATTGGGCCTGGGACCCGGTCGAGAACGCGGCGCTGATGCCCTGGCTGATCGGCACCGCCTTCCTGCACTCGGTCATGGTGCAGGAGAAGCGCGGCATGCTGAAGGCCTGGAACGCCGGCCTGATCGTCGCCACCTTCTCGCTGGCGCTGCTGGGGACGTTCCTGGTCCGCTCCGGCGTCCTGCAGTCGATCCACGCCTTCGGCGACAGCACGGTTGGCCCCTACATCCTCGGCCTGATCGCGGTGGTGCTGGTCGGCTCGACCGCGCTGATCGTCTCGCGGCTCGACGATCTGCGCTCCGAGAAGCGGATCGACTCGCTGGCCTCGCGCGAGGCCGTCTTCCTGGTCAACAACCTCTTGCTGGTGGCACTCTGCGCGACGATCTTCTGGGGCACCTTCTTCCCGCTGATCTCGGAGCTGTTCACCGGCGACAAGGCTTCGCTGGCGGCGCCCTGGTTCGACCGCTACACCACCCCCCTGGCGATCCTCCTCGTCCTCTTCACCGGGGTCGGGCCGCTGCTCGCCTGGCGGCGGATCAGCTGGGCGGCCGCGAAGCGGGTCCTGCTCGCGCCGGCGATCGTCGCCGCGGTCACCGGAGTCGTGCTGGGGATCGCCACCGACGCCGGCGGCAAGCCCTGGGCCCTTGCCCTCTTCGTCTTCGCCGCCTTCGCCCTGACCGGCCTCGCGCAGGAGTTCTGGCGCGGCGCCGCGGCGCGGCGCTCGCTGGCCGGCGGCTCGATGCCGGCGGCGCTGCTCGCGGTCGTCTCGCGCAACCGGCGCCGCTACGGCGGCTACATCGTCCACGTCGGCGTGGCGGTGCTGCTGATCGGGGTCGCCGCCTCCTCCAGCTTCCAGACCAACCGCGACGTCCGGCTGCGGCCCGGGCAGAGCGCCGTGGTCGACGGCCGCAGGATCACCTACGAGCGACCGACCGTCGGCGTCGACTCGGAGGCCTTCACCTTCGGCGCGCTGCTCGGCGTCGAGCAGGACGGCAAGCGCTTCGCGCTGCGCCCGAGCAAACGCTTCTTCCGTCCCACCGGGGTGGAAACGGGCACGATCAACAGCTTCTTCGACGGCGAGGCGACCAGCGAGGTGGGGCTCAGGGCCGGGGCGGGCAGCGACCTGTGGACCGCAGTGCAACCGGACCTCACGGCGGTGCGCCGTCGAATTCGCGCCGCCGACCGGGGCTTCCGCGCCTGCGTCTCCGGCGCCCCCGGCACGCCCGCCCAGTGCCGGGCGGTGAGCAGGCTGATGCAGGCGGCGGCGGCCAACCCGCGGCTGCGTCCCTTCGCGCTCGCCCAGATCGATTCCCTGCAGGCGGCCACCGCGAGGCGGCTGGCGAGGAGCTACCTGGCCGACGGGGCGGCCGCCACCTTCCGGGTGATCGTCGACCCGCTGGTCACCTGGATCTGGATCGGCGGGCTAATCGCCCTCACCGGGGCGCTGATCGCGATCTGGCCGGCCCGCAGCCCGCGCCGCCGCCCGGCCGCGGTCAGCGAGCTGGAGGCGTTGAAGGAGGCCAAGTACCGCGAGATCCGCGACGCCGAGCTGGACCACGCGGCCGGCAAGCTCTCCGACGAGGACTACGCGCTGCTCGACGCCGAGCTGCGCACCGAGGCGGTGGCGATCCTCGACCGGGCGGGCGGCAACGGCGGCGGGCCCAGCGGAACGGACGGCGAGCCCGGCGGCAACGGCGCCGGCAGCGGTCGCGAAGCGGGGGACGCGGGGGAGAAGCCCGCCGAACCCGTCTAGATCTTCAGCAGCACCAGGGTGTTGAGCACGAAGAGGACCGCGAAGAAGACCGTCGCGCGATCCAGGTTGCGCTCGACCATCGAGCCGCCGCCGACGGAGCTGCCCCCGCCGCCGATCCCGAAGGCGCCCGAGAGCCCCGCGTCTTTCCCGGAGTGCAGCAGGATCAGGAAGACCAGGACGCCGGCGATGATCACCTGGAGGAAGGCAAGCAGCGTGTACACAAGGTAAGTGTATCCATGATTGGCCCGCTGCAAACCGGCGCATCTCGGGGTCTTCGGTCGTCTGGATCGGGTCACGCACCAAAGTGCGCTCCCCTCACCAGCCTCCCTGCATCCCCCGACCTGCTTGGTTTTCGCGGGCGGTTCTTGACGAAATTAGGAAGGGCGTTGCACTTGTTGACAAAGTTGGCTAAGTTGTCAACTCAGTAGACGGGTGAAAGTAATCTGACAAGGAGGACGCCGCCGATGGAGGCAGCGACGCACGCCCACGCAGTCGAGTCCGAGCTGAACCCCGCCACCTGGCGCGACCCGAAGCGCTACGCCTGGTTGCTGGGGCTGATCGTGCCGCTGCTGCCGTTCATCGCCGCGGGCCTGGTGGCGCTGACCGGGCTCGGGGTCTTCTGGTTCTACGGCCCGTTTCTCGTCTTCGTGATCTTTCCACTGCTCGACCTGGCGATCGGGATGGACGCCGAGAACCCGCCCGACAGCATCATCAAGTGGCTCGAACAGGATCGCTACTACCGCTGGTGCACCTACGCCTTCATCCCGCTCCAGTACGCGGGGCTGGTCTTCGCCTGCTGGCTGTGGGCCGACGGCGGCCTCTCCACCGTCGACTCGATCGGGCTGGCGGTGACCATGGGGATGGTCAGCGGGATCGCGATCAACACCGCCCACGAGCTGGGCCACAAGCGCGCCGACCTGGAGAGGTGGCTGAGCAAGGTGGCGCTTGCCCAGAGCGGCTATGGCCACTTCTTCATCGAGCACAACCGCGGCCACCACGTCCGCGTTGCCACCCCCGAGGACCCGGCCAGCGCCCGCCTTGGGGAGGGCTTCTGGGCCTTCCTGCCGCGCACCGTCGCCGGCAGCGTCCGCTCGGCCTGGGGGCTCGAGCGAGCCCGCCTCGAGCGGGGCGGCCACTCAGCCCGGTCGGTCCACAACGACATCCTCCAGGCCTGGGCGATGACGGTGGTCCTCTTCGCGGTCCTGACCGCGGTGTTCGGGCCGGTCGTCCTGCCCTATCTGATCTTCCAGGCGGTGCTCGGCTTCTCTCTGCTGGAGGTCGTCAACTACCTCGAGCACTACGGCCTGCTGCGGCAGAAGCGCGAGGACGGCCGCTACGAGCGCTGCCGACCCGCGCACAGCTGGAACAGCAACAACGTCGCCTCCAACGTCCTCCTCTACCACCTGCAGCGCCACAGCGACCACCACGCCAACCCGACCCGGCGCTACCAGGCGCTGCGCCACGTCGAAGAGGCGCCGCAGCTGCCGACCGGCTACGCGGGGATGATCCTGGTCGCGGTCGTGCCGCCGCTCTGGCGCCGCGTCATGGACCACCGCCTGCTCGACCACTACGGCGGCGAAGTCGGCCGGGCGAACGTCGAGCCACGGACCGAGCGCCGGATCCTCGCCCAGTACGGGGGTGCAGCGTGAGGCGCGAGCCATGACGCTCCGCTGTCCCGGCTGCGGCTACGTCTACGACGAGCAGGAGGGGCATCCGCGCGAGGGCTTCCCGGCGGGGACCCCGTGGAGCGAGGTCCCCGACGACTGGCACTGCCCCGACTGCGGGATCTACGACAAGGTCGACTTCGAGCCGGTGGACGGGTAGCCGGGATGGCCGCTCCTGCTGCGACGATTGGGCGGATGGAGGGCGTCCGCACTCCGTACCCGCAGGCCGCGCGGCAGCTGCTGCGCGAGACCCTGTTCGGTGCGGCACGGGATGAGCTACAGCGCCGGGCCTGGTCCGAAATCACGATGGCCGACATCGCGTCCGCCGCCGGGGTCAGCCGCCAGACTCTCTACAAGGAGTTCGGCAGCCGCGACGAGTTCGCCCAGGCCTTCGTCATTCACGAGGGCGAACGCTTCCTCGATGGGGTCGAGGCGGCCGTCCGCGCGCACCTCGACGACCCGCGCGCCGCGGTCGACGCCGCGCTGGAGGTGTTCCTGCGCTCCGCCGGCGAGGACCCGCTGGTCCGTACCCTGCTCCGCGACGACGGCATCGGCGGCATGCTGCCCTTCGTCACCACCCAGGGGATGCCCGTCGTCCAGTGGGCGACCGCCCGCCTCACCGCGACGATCGAGGAGGGCTGGCCCGAAGCGCCTGCGGACAAAGCCCGCCTGCTCGCCGAGACCCTGGTCCGCCTCGCGATCAGCCACATCACGGCCCCCGGCGATTCCCCCGAGACGACGGCGGCGGCGACCGGCGAGCTGCTCGGCCCGTTCATCGACGAGGCTCTGGGCTCGGCGTAGGGCCCGATCGCGCCGCTCGCCCGGCGGCGGCCGATCAGATCGAGGGGGGAGAGTTTCGTCCGCTGGAGGCTTGAAGGGAGTGTGACGCTGCTCGACCTCGTTCGGCCTTCCAATTCACCCGGTACAATAGATGGTATGAGAACTACCATTGACAGTGCCGGACGAGTCGTGATCCCGAAAGAGCTGCGTGAGGCCCTTTGCCTGAACGGAGGCGACGAGGTCGAGATAACCCTTGCGGATGAACGGATCGAGCTCGTCCCGGCGCCGCGGCCGGCGCGGTTGCGCCGGGGGCCGCACGGGCTGCTCACCTCCGATCTGAAAGTGCCGGGACACGGGCCGGAGGAGGTTCGCGAGGCCCTGGAGCGGACGCGGCAATGGCCGCGGTGATCGTGCCGGACACCTCCGTGCTGGTTGCCGGGTTCGTTGCCGATCATCCGTTTCGCGACGTGGCGGAATCCGCCCTCGTCGAAGTACGGGATGGAAGCTGCCTGGTTGCCCACACGTTGGCCGAGACCTACGCCGTGCTGAGCGCGCCGGGCGGCGTGTACCGAGTTGCGCCGGACGTGGTGATGGGCTATCTCGACGGGATCCTAAAGGGTTCGGCCCCGATTCAGCCTCGTCCGGACACCTACAGGGAAGCGGTTGAGCTGCTGTCCGGCGCAGGGCGCGGGGGCGCCGCGATACACGACGCGCTGATCGCCATGGCGGTCCGAGATGCGGGTGCCAGTCTGGTCAGCCTGGACCGCCGCGCCGCGCCGACCTACGCCCTGTGCGGCGTGGAGGCGAGGATGCTGGTCGACGCGTAGGCGCCCTCAGACCTCCACCATCAGGGTTACCGGGCCGTCGTTGACCAGGGCCACGCCCATGCAGGCGCCGAAGACGCCCTTGGCGGCGCCGAGCCGCTCGCAGAAGCGCTCGTAGAGGGGCGCGGCCTGCTCGGCCGCCGCCGCCGCCGTGTAGCCGGGGCGGTTGCCCTTGCGGGCGTCGCCGTAGAGGGTGAACTGGCTGACGCAGAGGACCTCGCGGTCGCCGAGCGGCTCGTTCATCCGCCCCTCGGCGTCGTCGAAGACGCGCAGCGCCCGGACCTTGTCGGCGAGCCGGTCGGCCTGCTCGGCGGTGTCGTCGCGGGCGACGCCGAGCAGCACCAGCATCCCGGGGCCGATCTGCGCGACCCGCTCGCCCTCGACGTCGACCGCGGCCTGGCTGACCCGCTGCACGAGCGCCCTCAACTGCTCCTCCTCGGCACGGCTCCCAAGCTACACGCAGGCCGATTGACCCGGGCCACCCGCGCGGATAGCGTCATCGGCATGGCGAAGTGGGGAGTGCTGGCGGTCCTGGCCACGGCGCAGTTCCTGATGGTGCTCGACCAGGCGGTGATGAACGTCGCGATCTCCCAGCTGGTCGAGGACTTCGACACCACCGTGACCACGATCCAGGCGGTGATCGCCCTCTACGCGCTGGCGATGGCGGGACTGATGCTGACCGGTGGCAAGCTGGGCGACATCTGGGGACGGCGGCGCGCCTTCTCGATCGGCCTGGTCGTCTACGGCGCCGGCTCGGCGCTGACCGCCGCCTCCTGGAGCGTGCCCAGCCTGATGCTCGGCTGGTCGATCCTCGAGGGGATCGGCGCGGCGCTCGTCCTGCCGGCCCTGGTCGCGCTCGTCGCCGCCAGCTACGAGGGCGGCGACCGCGCCCTCGCCTACGGCGTGCTGGGCGGGGTCGCCGGCGCCGGGATCGCGGTCGGCCCGATCCTCGGCGGCTGGGTCACCACCGAGCTGACCTGGCGGCTGGTCTTCGTCGGCGAGGTCGTGGTGGCGCTCGGCATCCTCGCCGGGACGAGGCTGATCCGCGAGCCCGCCCGCGAGCGGGCGGCGCCCACCCTCGACTGGGTCGGCGGCGTGCTCTCCGCCTCCGGCCTGGCGCTGGTTGTCTTCGGCGTCCTGCAGGCGAGCAACTGGGGCTGGCTCGAGCCGCGCAGCTCGCCGATCGAGCCCTTCGGCTTCTCGCTGACCCCGTTCGTGATCGCCGCCGGCGCCGTGGTCTTGGGCGGCTTCCGCGCCTGGGAGCGGCGGCGCGAGGGCCGGGGCCTGGAGCCGCTCGTCCACTTCCGCCTGCTTCGCGTCCGCAGTCTGCGCGGCGGCGTCTCGATGCTGCTCGCCCAGAACCTGATCCTGATGGGGGTCTTCTTCACGATCCCGCTCTTCCTCCAGGTCGTGCAGGGCCTCGACGCGCTCGAAACCGGGATCCGGATGCTGCCCGCCTCGGCCGGGCTGTTCCTCGCCGCGATCGCCGGATCCGCGCTGGCGAAGCGGTTCGCCGCGAAGCCGCTGGTGCGGGTCGGGCTGCTGATCGTCCTCGCCGCGATCCTGCTGCTGCTCGGCACGATCGAGCCCAAGCTCGACAGCGGCGACTTCCTCGTCGCGATGGGGGTGCTGGGGGTCGGGATGGGCCTGATCGTCTCCCAGCTCGGCAACGTGGTCCAGTCCTCGGTGGGGGACGCCGACCGCAGCGAGGCGGGCGGCCTCCAGAACACCGCCCAGCAGCTCGGCTCCTCGCTCGGCACGGCGCTGCTCGGGGCGATCGTGATCAGCGGGCTGATCGCCGCCTTCACCGCCAACGTGGCCGACGACCCGGGCATCTCCGGCGAGGTCAACTCGCGGCTCGAGGTCAGGCTCAGCGCCGGCGGCAGCTTCGTCGCCTCCGAAGAGGTCAGGGCTGGCGCAACCGCCGCCGGGCTCGGCCCGAAGACCGTCGACGCGCTGGTCTCGAACTACGAAGACGCGCAGCTGACCGCGCTGAAGACCGCCTTCCTGTTCGCCGCCTTCCTCGTTCTCGCCTCCTTCTGGACGACCCGGCGGCTGCCGGAGCGGCGCTTCGAGGAGCTGGCGGCGGGGCCCGATCCGCCGCTCGCCGAGCCGGCCTAAGGCGGGCCGGGCTGCCCGGCGCCCTCCGCGCCCGTCTCCTGCACGGGCTCGACGGTCACGTGGGTGGCGAGGCGCTCGATCTCCTCGCGGGTGCCGGTCCCGAGGCCGCGCCGCGTGGCGTTCAGAGCGCCGGCGGCCATGCCGAGGCGGAGCGCCTCGATCATGCCCATCCCCCGGGCCAGGCCGACGCCGGTGGCGGCGAACATCGAGTCGCCGGTGCCGCTGTGGTCGAGGGCCTCGAACACCGGGCCGGCCAGCTCGACCAGCGCCGGGGGCTCGCCGTCGCGGACCAGGACCGCCGGGGCGGAGGCGCGTGAGACGAGCACGTTGCGGGCGCCGGCGTCGTGCAGCGCGCGCGCCCCCGCGGCCAGCTCGGGCAGCTCCTCGCCGGCGGCGTACCCCTCGCGGACCAGCTCGCCCTCGCTCAGCCGGACCAGCTCGACGCCTCCCTCCAGGGCGGCGCGCAGCGGTGGGCCGGTCAGGTCCGCGATGACACGGCGCCGGTTCGCCCGCAGGTCGGAGACGAGCCGGCGGTAGAGGTCGGCCTGGACGAGGTCGGCTGGCCGGCAGCCGGTGATCAGCGTCAGGTCCGCGTCGAGGCCGGCCGTCAGCGCGATCCCGTACAGCTCGTCGGCGGCGTGCCGGTGGAGCGGGCGGCTGTCGACGTTGACCACCTCGACGCGGCTGCCGCTGCGGCGGTCGTGGATGTAGACGCCGTTCGGCAGCCGGGCGCTGGCCGCCCTCAGGGTCAGCGACTGCGCCTCGATCAAGCCGCGCAGGACGCGCCCCGGCTCTCCCCCCAGCGCACAGCAGAAGACCACCTCCGCTCCCAGGGTGGCGGCGAGGCGGGCGACCCAGAAGCCCTGCCCGCCGGCGTGGAGGTGCACCTCGGGGCGATCCGTTCCGGGCTCGATCGTCACGGTCAGCAGCGGTGAGGGGGCGAACACCGCGATGCGCCCACCAGCGGGCGTCCGGGGGGTGGAGGGGGCGGCGGTCGCGTCGCCTCGCCGGCGCCGCGGCCGGCGCCTCACATCGCCTCCTGCACGATCCGCGTCACCGGCTCGACCAGCGAGGGATCGGAGGCGATCGTGTAGCGCGACTCCTCGTCGTGGGGGGAGCCGTCGTAGTCGTAGACCGCGCCGCCGGCCTCTCGCACCAGCAGCAGGCCGGCGGTCACGTCCCAGGGCAGGTTCGAGAGCATCGCGGTGGCGTGCAGCCGCCCCGCCGCCAGCCAGGCGAGATCGAGCGCCGCCGAGCCGTGCATGCGCACCCGCAGGCAGCGGCGGGCGAGGTGGCCGAGCAGCGCGAGGTGCACGCGGTTCTCCTCCTCCGAGCCGACCCCGACCTTGAAGTCCGCCAGGCCGACCATCGCCTCGTGCAGATCGTCGACCTCCGAGACGGCGATCCTGGCGCCGTTCAGGTACGCCCCGCCGCCCTGCCGCGCGACGAAGCGCTCGCCCAGCAGCGGGGTGTCGACGATCCCGAGCACCGGCTGCCCGGCGACGAGGAGCGAGAGCGAGATCGAGCAGAGCGGGCTGTCCTTGCTGAAGTTGATCGTGCCGTCGATCGGGTCGAGCACCCAGCGCGCCTCGCCGTCCGTCCACTTGCCGCCCGACTCCTCACCGAGCAGCGGGATCTCCGGAGAGACCGCGGCGAGCGAGTCGCGGACCGCGGATTCGATGTGCATGTCGACATCGGTCGCGAAGTCGCGGTCGCCCTTCGCGATCAGCGCGCCGATGTGCGAGCGGCCGCGGCGCATGATCAGGGCACCGGCGTCCACCGCGTGTTCGGCGGCGAGCAGCAGCCTGGCGGAGTTCCAGCGCACCCCGCTAGGCCGACTTCGGCTTGATCGTCAGCTCGCTTGCCATCTCTTGCCTCCTCTTCGGGTTCGAAGCCCCATCTTCCTGGAATGTAGGTAGGTTCACCCGCGTGGTCATCGGGGAAAAGTCACGATGGGAGGGCGGGATTTCCCCGATGACCGCCGCGGCCGGAAGGCGCAGAATCGGTCGCCTGTGGAGAGCGGCGGCGAAGGGAGCGTAAGACGATGACGATCCGCGACGTGATCGAGAGGCACGGCCACTTCGCCCACGGCGGCAACCCCGACGACACCGCCGAGACCTGGGCGGAATCCGGTTTCGAGGCGCACGAGGTCGACGAGTGGCTGCTCGCCCGCTGCTACGACCCGAGCGCCGCCCGCGACCTCGCCGACGCCGGCGTCACCGCGGAGATGGCGCGGATGAAGACCGGCGTCGGCGCCGGCGACTTCGTCGACACGGTCGGCTTCAAGGTCTCCGACGGCGACCTCGAGGTGGAGGAGGCCCGCGACCTGGTCGGCGCCTTCTGAGCGGCCCGTGACGGCGCCCCGGTCCTAGCCCAGGATCGGCTGGAGGTCTTCCGGCAGGATGGCGCGGATGTCGTCGATCTCGCCCGCCGAGACGTGGCGCCGCAGCACCGAGGCCGCCGCGCTGACCGCGAAGGAGGCCTCGGTCTCGCCGTCCAGCACGGCTTCTTGGCCGACCCGCTCGAGGAACTCGGCGAAGCCGCGGTACTTGACCGGGGTCGAGCTCGGGTTCCACCCCTCGTAGTAGATGCCGCGGATCAGCTCGGGGAGCTGGGCCGCGAGCTGCGCGGCCTCGTCGACCGGGAGGCGGTCGCGCAGCGCGTGCAGGTAGGCCCGCAGGACGCGGTACGCGGCCTGGTGATCCTCGGTCCCCATCTCGGTCGCCATGTCGTTGAGCCAGATGTGCGCCTTCTCGACGCTTCGCTCGATGATGCTCGGATCGTTCATGTATCGAAGGTAGGGAGTCGCGCCCCGGCCGCCATCGGGGAAAAACCACGAGCGGTAGGCGGGAATGCCACGATGATTCGTGCGGCCGAACCGCCGAGAATCTCTCCTGAGATGCAAGGGGATCGCTTCGCAGACCGAAAGGACGCGGGGCGGCAGCTTGCCGAGCGCCTGCTGCCGCTGGCGGCGGAGCACCCGGTCGTCGTCGTCCTGCCACGGGGCGGCGTGCCGGTGGGGCGGGAGGTTGCGCTGGCGCTGGAGGCGCCGCTTCAGTTCCTCGCGGTCCGCAAGCTCGGCGCGCCGCACAACCCCGAGTACGGGATCGGCGCGGTGGCCGAGGACGGTACCCGGGTGATCGACCCCGAGGCTGTGGCGGTGCTGGGGATCAACGGCGGCACGCTCGACGCGATCGTCGAGCGGGAGACCGCCGAGCTGCGCCGCCGGGTGACCGCGTATCGCGGCGAGCGCCCGCTGCCTGAGCTCTCCGACCGCACCGTGATCGTCGTCGACGACGGCGTCGCCACCGGGGTCACCGACACCGCGGCGCTGCGGGCCGTGCGGCACCAGGGCCCGCGGCGGACGGTCCTCGCGGTGCCCGTATGCGCGCTCGACGCCGCCACCCAGCTGCGCGAGGAGGCCGACGACGTGGTCTGCCTGCTCACCCCGCGGCGGTTCTACGGAGTCGGTCAGTGGTACCGCGATTTCTCACAGGTGTCCGACCAGGAGGTCGTCTCGACGCTGCGGGAATTCGACCGAGCTGCACGCTTGGATGCTTAAGGCGCAGCGGCTGAGCGGCGGGGAGAGCGACTACGACGGCCTGCTGGAGCTGATCGGCGAGGCGAGCGTCGTCCACATCGGGAGGCCTCGCACGGCACGCACGAGTTCTACCGCGAGCGCGCCCGCATCACCCGCCGCCTGATCGAGGAGCGGGGCTTCATTGCGGTCGCGGTCGAGGCGGACTGGCCCGACGCCTACCGGGTAAACCGCTACGTGCGCGGCGCCCCCGACGACGGCGACGCCGAGGAGGCGCTGCGCGGCTTCCGCCGCTTCCCGACCTGGATGTGGCGCAACGCCGAGGTGCTCGATTTCGTCGGCTGGCTGCGGGCCCACAACGACCGCGGCGGCGCGGAAGCCGGCTTCTACGGCCTCGACCTCTACAGCCTCTACGCATCGGTCGACGAGGTGATCGCCTACCTCGAGCGGCTCGACCCGCCCGCCGCCGACCGGGCGCGCGAGCGTTACGCCTGCTTCGAGCAGTTCGGTCACGAGCAGACCTATGGGCGCGCCGCGAGCCTCGGGGTGACCGAGCCGTGCCGCCGTGCCGTCGTCGCCCAGCTGACTGAGCTGCAGCGGCGGGCGGACGCCTACCTGCGCCGCGACGGCCTCGCCGCCGAGGACGAGCAGTTCTACGCGGAGCAGAACGCACGGCTGATCGCCAGCGCCGAGGAGTACTACCGCTCGATGTTCGCCGACCACGGCACCTCGATGGAACCTGCGCGACCGCCACATGGCGGAGACGTTGGCGCGCCTGCGCGCCCACCTGGAGCGCCACGGCGAACCGGCGCGGATCGTCGTCTGGGAGCACAACTCCCACGTCGGCGACGCGCGGATGACCGAGATGGGCCGCCGCGGCGAGCTGAACGTCGGCCAGCTGGCCCGCGAACGCTGGGCCGACGACGCCTTCCTGGTCGGCTTCACCACCTACACCGGCACGGTCACCGCCGCATCGGCCTGGGACGCGCCGGCCGAGCGCAAGCTGGTGCGGCCCGCCCTGCCCGGCAGCTACGAGGCGCTCTTCCACGAGACGGGGGAGCGCCGCTTCCTCGTCGATCTGAGCGGCGAGGCCGCGGAGCCGCTGCGCGGCCCGCTGCTGGAGCGGGCGATCGGTGTCATCTACCGTCCCGAGACCGAGCGGGTCAGCCACTACTTCCGGGCCGACCTCGCCGGCCAGTTCGACGCCGTCGTCCACATCGATGAGAGTCGCGCGGTGGAGCCCATCGAGCGCAGCGCCGGCTGGGAGCTGGGGGAGCTCCGGAGACCTACCCGACCGCGTGTGAGCGCCGCCGCGGCTGGCCGGTGAGCATTCGCAGCATCCGCATCGGCCGCCTCGCCGGCATCCCGATCGGTGTCCAGCCGCTCTGGCTGGTGATCGTCGCGCTGATCACCTGGTCGCTCGGCGCCGTCTACTACCCCGACGAGGCGCCCGGCCTGGCCCCCGCCACCGCCTACGGGCTGGGGCTGCTGAGCGCCCTGCTGCTCTTCGCCAGCATCCTCCTGCACGAGCTGGGGCACAGCCTGGTGGCGCGGCGCCACGGCGTCGAGATCGAGGAGATCGACCTCTGGCTGCTGGGCGGCGTGGCGCGGATGAAGGGCTATCCGAAAACCGCGGCCGACGAGCTGCGCTTCGCGCTGGCCGGCCCGGCGGTGACGCTGGCGATCGCCGTCGCGTTCGCGATCGTCGCGGCCGCCCTGCCGGCCTCCGCCCCCGACGCGCTGCGGGCGGTGGTCGACTACCAGCTGTTCGTCAACGCGGCGATTCTCGTCTTCAACCTGCTGCCCGCCTTCCCGCTCGACGGCGGGCGGGTTGCCCGGGCGCTGATCTGGCGCCGCAGCGGCGACCTGCGCCGCGCCACGTCGGCCGCCGCCACGATCGGGCGTGGCTTCGGCTACGGGATGATCGGGCTCGGCGTGCTCGCCGCGCTGGGCGGGGCGGTGGGCGGCGTCTGGCTCGCCGTCGTCGGCTTCTTCGTCGTCGTCGCGGCGAAGGCGGAGGAGGGCGGGCTGCGGATCCGCACCGCCTTTGCGGGGCGCGAGGCGGGGCGGTTCATGTCGTTCCCGGCGGTCGCGATGCCGGTCGGGATCAGCGTCGAGGAGGCGGTGCAGGGCTACTTCGTCCGCCACCGCTACACGTCGTTCCCGGTCCTCGACGGCCACCGGCCGGTCGGCCTGATCGACGCCGAGCACGTCGAGCGGGTGCCGCAGCGCCTGCGGGCCGAGAAGGCGGTCGGCGAGGTCGCCGTCCTCGACCCCGAGCTGGTCGTCGGCGAGCACCAGGACGTCGCCGAGCTGCTCGAGCGACCGGCCTTCCAGCGGGTCGGGCGGGCGGTTGTCCGCACCGAGCGCGGCGAGGTCGGCCTGATCTCGATCACCGACGTCAACCGGGCGCTGCGCGCGATCGAGCTCAGCGCCCCGTCCCCGGCGGCCGGCTAGGCAGCCGCCCGTCCCGGTCCCGCCCCGGGCGGAGCGGCCCGATGCCGCCGAGCAGCACGGCGAGCGCGACCAGCATCGCGATCTGCAGCGCCAAGCCGAGCGGCGAGGTGAGCGAGTCGAGGGCGACCGCGCCGAGGTTGCGCTCGGCGATCGTCGCGACGCTGACGTAGATCGAGTAGGAGACCAGCCGGCCGGAGAAGAAGGCGGCGGTGAGCGGCGCCAGCGGCACGGTCATCAGCCCGGCGGCGGTGAACAGCTGCCCGGAGGGCACGGGAGAGAGCGCGAAGAGGCCGAGCCCGGCGAGGGTGCGGGGGCGATTGCCGCTCAGCGCCCGCTGGGCGCGGTCGAGGCGTGCGAGCCGAGCCGCCGAGAGCCGCGGCCGCAGGCGCCGCGCGCCGCTCGCCAGGACGAAGCGGCCCGAGGCGGCGGCCAGCGCCCCGCAGACGACCAGCGGGGCCGCCGGCAGGTCGAAGTCGAGGGTGAAGAAGACGAGGATCGACCAGGTCGGGGGCCCGAACGCCGGCAGCAGGTTGACGGCGAAGATCACCGCGATCACGAGCGCGAACTGGGCAAGCTCCGACATCGCGCCAACGGTAGAGCCTGTCGCGCGAACGGAAGCGCCGGTCCGGACTGCCCACGCGACCGCTTGGCGACTTACTCCCCGATACGGGGAAGTAAGTCGCCAAGCCACCCTAAACCTTTGCCTATCGTGATGGAACCAAAGACAAGGGGGGATATGGCGGAAGGTAGTCGCTGGGTTCTCGGTGTCACTGGACGGCTTCATTGCCGGACCCGGCGACGGCGTGGACAATCCGCTGGGAGACGGCGGTGAGCGGCTTCACGAGTGGGTCGTCCGGCTGAGGAGCTGGCGGAAGGCGCACGGGTTGGAGGGAGGCGAGACCGGCCCCGACGACGAACTGCTCGCCAGGTCCTTTGACGCGATCGGCGCCTTCGTGATGGGCCGGAGGATGTTCGACCACGGGGAGGAGCCGTGGGGGGAGGAGCCGCCGTTCCACAAGCCCGTCTTCGTCGTCACCCACCGTCCGCGTGATCCGCTCGTCAAGGAGGGTGGGACGAGCTTCACCTTCGTCGGCGACATCGAGAGCGCTCGTGGAGCAGGCCAGAGTGGCGGCCGGCGGGAAAGATGTCGGCTTGGGCGGCGGACAGATCGTCCGACAGCTGCTCGGCGCGGGCCTCCTCGACGAGCTGCAGCTCCAGCTGGTCCCGGTGCTGCTCGGCGGCGGCGTGCGCCTCTTCGAGGGCCTGGCCCCGGACGCGGCCGAGCTGCAGTGCACCGAAGCGGTCGAGTCCCACGGGATTGCCCACCTGCGCTTCCGGGTCTTGCGGTAGACGCCTGGACGCTCCCGGGTTGGCGCTCTTGCCCTAATCGTCGTGGCGGTGGCGGATCGCCCACAGCTCGAAGGCGACCAGCCCGACCAGCAGCGAGCCGAAGGCGACGGAGGGCGGCAGCCAGCCCTGCGGGCGCACGACGAGCAGGGCGCCGACGGTGAAGGCGTCGGCGATCAGCAGGAAGCCGACCAGCACCGGGCGTATCGCCGCCCATCCGGTCGTCTGGCGGCGACCGGGCCCGCCGCCCATCTCAGCGGGAGGATTCGGTCGAGACCGGCGTCGCTGACGGGGCGCCCTTCTTCAGCAGCGAGGCCAGGTAGACGACGACAGGCTTCGAGCCCCGGTTCGCCGCCTGGTGGACGTCAGAGGGCTGCTCGACGATCCAATCGCCGGCGCGGAGGGTGCCGGTCTGCCCGGCCTCGATCTTCCGCACGACCCGCGGATTCCGATCCGACTCGCCGCGACGGACCACGACCGACCCGCGGATCACCGTGTAGCGGAGCACGCCGGACTGGATGCGCGCGACCTGCGACCCGAGGTGGTGGTGGGACGCCAGCGTCGCGCCGGGCTGGATCGTCACGCGGCTCAGGACCAGCGTCCGGTCCGGCTCGCCCTGCACGCGGCTCGTCTGCGCCAGCGCGTTCCGAACCACGCTCGGCGTCGACTGCGAGTCCGCGAACGCCCCCGGCAGCAGCGCCCACAAGGCGGCGGCTGCGGCGAGCGCCAAGACGATCGAGGTGCGACGGAAGGCGGGCCCGGTCATCGACGCGGGAGGCTAGACGATTGATTCAGCGGTGCGTCTTGGAGCGGGCCGGGAGGAGGTCCTGAAAGGCGAAGCCGTCCCGCATCACAGCCTCGCCCAGCTCGATCTCGATCGGCCGCTCGAAGATCGGGCCGGCGTGTACGAAGGTGTGGAACTCGCCGTTCTCTCCGCAGGGATCGACGCCCGCGGGAAGGTCGTCGAGCAGCGCCTCGTCGAACGGGCGGCCGACGAAGGAGGGGTCGAGCTGGGCGGGATCGACGCAGACGAGCACGGCTTCGAAGCCCGCGTCGATGAACTCGCGGGCCAGCTCGCCGGTGTCCCGGCCCCAGAGCGGGAACAGCGCATCCCGGCCGGCGGCGGCGAGCCGCTCCTCGCGGTAGGCGCGGATGTCCTCCAGGAACAGGTCTGCGAAGGCGATCGCGCTCGCGCCGTCGAGCGGCGGCGCGCCGAGAGCCCCGGCCATGCGCTCCTCGTATACCTCGTTCGGGCAGGGGGCCGGGATGTCCACCTCCACCAGCGCCGTTCCCGCGGCCTCGGTCTGCGCACGGGCCAGCTCGCGCCGCACCCCGTGCATGCTGATCCGCTCGAAGTCCTCGGTGAAGGTGGTGATCAGCGCCACGGGCTCCGTCTGCTCCCTGCGCAGCGCCCACAAGGCGAGCGCCGAATCCTTGCCCCCGCTCCAGGACAGCGCGACGGTTCCCTCTCCGGCCCCCACGTCTGCATTATCGGCGCCAGCGCCGACCGCCGAGGGATAACCTGTGCTCGATGTCCGCCCAGGCGACGATCGAGCGGGATGGGCTCGACGAGCTTCTCGCGGCCCTGGGCAGGCGCGGCTTCGAGCTGATCGGCCCGACGGTCCGCGACGGCGCGATCGTCTACGACGAGATCGCTAGCAGCGACGACCTCCCCGGCGGCTGGACCGACGAGCAGGACGGCGGCAGCTACCGGCTGCGGCGCCGCGACGACGAGGCGCTGTTCGGCTACGCGGTCGGCCCGCAGTCGTGGAAGCGCTTCCTGCACCCGCCCGAGCTGAAGCTGTGGCGGGCACGGCGGGGCGAGGACGGCGCGCTCGAGGTCTCCGAGGAGGCCGACGACTCGCCGACCTACGCCTTCATCGGGGTGCGCTCCTGCGAGCTGCACGCGATCGCGATCCAGGACCGCGTGATGATGGACGGCGAGTACCCGGACCCGTTCTACCGGGCGAGGCGCGAGGGCGCCTTCATCGTCGCCGTCAACTGCACCGTCGCCGGCGGCACCTGCTTCTGCGTCTCGATGGAGACCGGCCCGCGCGCCGAGTCCGGCTACGACCTGGCGCTGACCGAGGTGATCGAGGGCGGGCGGCACTACTTCGTCTGCGAAGGCGGCAGCGAGCGCGGCGCCGAGCTGATCGCCGAGCTGCCGCGCGGCGAAGCCGGTCCGGCCGAGCTCGGTGCAGCCGAGGCTGGCGTCGCCCGCGCCGCCGCCGACCAGGGCAGGACGATGGAAACGGCGGGGATCAAGGAGCTGCTCTACGACAACTACGAGCATCCCCGCTGGGACGAGGTCTCCGAGCGCTGCCTCACCTGCGGCAACTGCACGATGGTCTGCCCGACCTGCTTCTGCACGACGGTGGAGGACGCCAGCGACCTGAGCGGCGAGACGGCGGAGCGGACGCGACGCTGGGACTCCTGCTTCACGATGGACTTCTCCTACATCCACGGCGGCAGCGTGCGCGCCAGCTCGAAATCGCGCTACCGCCAGTGGATGACCCACAAGCTGGCGACCTGGATCGACCAGTTCGGGACCTCCGGCTGCGTCGGCTGCGGGCGCTGCATCACCTGGTGCCCGGTTGCGATCGACATCACCGAGGAGGTCGCGGCGATCCGCGCCAGCGACGGTCTCGGTGCGAATGACGGCGAGAGAGAGGGGGGAGAGGGCGATGGCGCCGATGCGGACGATTGACGAGGTCCTGGCCGAGCTTCCGACCTTCGCGGGGCTCGACCCCGCCTACCTGGAGTTCATCGCCGGCTGCGGCGCCAACCGGGTCTTCGAGGCCGGCGCGTATCTCGCCCACGAGGGCGACCCGGCAGACACCTTCTTCGTGGTCAGGCACGGGCGGGTTGCGCTCGAGGTCGAGGCCCCCGGCAAGGGGGCGCTGATGATCGCGACGCTGGGCGAGGGGACGGTGGTGGGGTGGTCGTGGCTGTTTTCCCCCTACCGCTGGAGCTTCGACGCCCGGGCGCTGGAGATGACGCGGACGGTGGTATTCGACGGCGCCTGCCTGCGCGGCAAATGCGAGCAGGACAAGAGCCTCGGCTACGAGCTGATGCAGCGCTTCGCCGCGATCATGCTCGAACGGCTCCAGGCGACCCGCCTACAGCTACTCGACGTGTATGGCGCACCCGCTGCCGGCTGAGGCGACCGCGGCCGCCGGGCCGATGGTCCCGCGGCCCTTCCGGGTCGCCGACAAACGTCGCGAGGCCGCGGACACCTGGACCCTGGCGCTCGAGCCGGCCGACGGCGGGCCGGTGCCGGCCTTCCGCCCCGGCCAGTTCAACATGCTCTACGCGTTCGGCGTCGGCGAGGTGCCGATCTCGATCAGCGGCGACCCGGCGGGCGAGGGGCCGCTCGAGCACACGGTGCGGGAGGTCGGGCCGGTGAGCGCCGCGATCTGCCGAGCACGCCCGGGCGAGCAGCTCGGCGTGCGCGGCCCGTTCGGCAGCTCCTGGCCGCTGGAGGCGGCCGCCGGCCGCCACGTCGTCGTGGTCGCCGGCGGCATCGGCCTGGCGCCGCTGCGCCCGGCCCTGCTCGAGGCGCTCGCCCGGCGCGATCGGCTGGCGGGCCTGGTCCTGCTCTGCGGCGGTCGCACCCCCGAGCAGCTCCTCTTCCGCTCCCAGCTCGAGCAGTGGGGAGAGGACCCGCGGCTCGAGCTGGGGGTGACGGTGGACAGCGCCGAATCCGGCTGGCTCGGCCAGGTCGGTGTGGTGACGACGCTGATCGGCGACGCGTCCTTCGACCCCGCCCGCGCCGTCGCCTACGTCGTCGGCCCCGAGGTGATGATGCGCTTCACGATCGAGGCGCTGCTGGCCCGGGGGATGGAGGCGAGCGACGTCCACATCTCGGTCGAGCGCAACATGAAATGCGCGGTGACCCACTGCGGACGCTGTCAGTTCGGGCCGACCTTCGCCTGTCGCGAGGGACCGGTGATGAGCTTCGCCGCGATCGAGCGCTTCTTCCGGGTGAGGGAAGTCTGATGGGCGACGGGGGGCGACGAGCGAAGCTTGCGGTCTGGAAGTTCGCTTCCTGCGACGGCTGCCAGCTCAGCCTGCTCGACCTCGAGGACGAGCTGCTGGCGCTTGCCGAGGAGATCGAGGTCGCCTACTTCCTCGAGGCCTCGCGCGCCACCGTCGAGGGCCCCTACGACCTCTCGCTGGTCGAGGGCTCGGTGACGACGCCGGCCGACGCCGAGCGCATCCTGGAGGTGCGGCGCAACTCGCGGCGGCTGGTCACGATCGGGGCCTGCGCCACGGCGGGCGGGATCCAGGCGCTGCGCAACTTCGCCGACGTCGGCGAGTTCGTCTCCGCCGTCTACGCCAGTCCGTCCTACATCTCCACCCTCGAGACCTCGACGCCGATCTCCGACGCCGTGCGGGTCGACTTCGAGCTGCACGGCTGTCCGGTCGACCGCTACCAGCTGCTCGAGGTGATCGCCGCCATCCTCGCCGAGCGCCGCCCGGAGATCCCCTCCTACAGCGTCTGCATCGAGTGCAAGCGGCGCGGCAACGTCTGCGTCACCGTCGCCCACGGGACTCCCTGCCTGGGACCGGTCACCCAGGCGGGCTGCGGGGCGCTGTGCCCCGCGCACGACCGCGGCTGCTACGGCTGCTTCGGGCCGATGGAGACGCCCAACACGGCATCGCTGTCGGCCTGGACGCGCGGCCTCGGCGCCGAGACCCCGGACCTGATCCGCGTCTACCGCAACTTCAACGCGAACGCCCCCGCCTTCCGGGCGGCGAGCGAGCGGGAGGAGCTTCGTTGAAGGGTTTGGGGGGCTCCGTTACCCACAACGCTTCAACGAAGCCCCCGCCGGAGTCGATGCGATGAGCAGCGACGGGGGCACGCGGCGGATCGAGACCGGCTACCTGGCCCGGGTCGAGGGCGAGGGTGCGATGCACGTCCGGGTGCGCGGCGAGGAGGTGCTGGACGTCGAGTTGCGGATCTTCGAGCCGCCGCGGCTGTTCGAGGCGCTGCTGCGCGGCCGGGCGCTGGGCGAAGCCCCGGACATCACCGCGCGGATCTGCGGCATCTGCCCGGTCGCCTACCAGACCAGCGCCTGCCAGGCGATGGAGGACGCGCTCGGGATCGAGGTGGAGGGCCAGCTGCGCACCCTGCGCCGCCTCATCTACTGCGGCGAGTGGATCCAGAGCCACTCCCTGCACCTCTACATGCTGCACGCGCCCGACTTCCTCGGCTACGAGAGCGGCTTCGCGATGGCCCGCGACCACCGCGAGGTGGTCGAGCGCGGGCTGCGCGCCAAGAAGACCGGCAACCGGCTGATCGAGGCGATCGGGGGACGCGCCGTACACCCGATCAACGTCCGCGTCGGCGGCTTCTACCGCGCCCCGGAGCGTCGCGAGCTGGAGCCGCTGCGGGCCGAGCTGGAGCGCTGTCGCGACGAGGCGCTGGAGACGGTGCGCCTGGTCGCCGGCCTCGACTTCCCCGAGCTGGAGCGCGACTACGAGCTGGTCGCGCTGCGCTCCCCGCTCGAGGGCGAGTACCCGATCGACCGCGGACGGATCGTCTCCTCGAAGGGGATCGACGTCGCGCCGGCCGAGTTCGACGCGACCTTCGAGGAGCAGCACGTCGCCCACTCGACCGCGCTGCACGCGCGGGTCCGCGGACGCGGCGCCTACCTGGCCGGGCCGCTGGCCCGCTTCAGCCTCAACTCCGACCGTCTCTCGCCGCTCGCCGCCGCGGCGGCGCGGGAGGCGGGGATCGGCGAGGGCTGCCGCAACCCCTTCCGCAGCATCATTGTGCGCGCGGTGGAGATCCTCTACGCCTTCGACGAGGCGCTGCGCCTGCTCGACGCCTACCAGCGGCCCGACGCCCCGGCGGTCGAGTTCGAGCCGCGCGCCGCGGTCGGCCACGGGGTCAGCGAGGCGCCGCGCGGGCTGCTCTACCACCGCTACGAGATCGACGACGCCGGCCAGATCGTCTCGGCCTGGATCGTGCCGCCGACCTCGCAGAACCAGCGCTCGATCGAGGATGACCTGCGCGAGTTCGTCGCCGCCAACCTGGCGCTGCCCGACGAGCAGCTGCGCGACCGCTGCGAGCAGACGATCCGCAACTACGACCCCTGCATCTCCTGCTCGACCCACTTCCTGCGGCTCGAGGTCGAGCGGGAGTGAGCGGGGAGCGGCGCCTGTTCATCGGGATCGGCAACCCGCTGCGCGGCGACGACGCCGCCGGGCTGCTGGCGGCGCGGGCGCTGCGCGTGCGGGGGACGGACGGGGTCGAGGTGCGCGAGCTGGAGGGCGAGCCGGTCGACCTGATCGAGGCCTGGGAGGGGGCCGAGGCGGTCGTCGTCGCCGACGCGGTCGCCTCCGGCGGCGAGCCGGGGGAGGTGCACCGGATCGACGCCGCCGCCGGGCCGCTGCCGGCGGCGCTGGCCGGCCCCTCGACTCACGCGCTGGGGCTGGCCGAGGCGGTCGAGCTGGGCCGGGCGCTGGGGCGGCTGCCGCGGCGGCTGGTCGTCTACGGGATCGAGGCGGCGCGCTTCGAGGCCGGCGCCGAGCCCGGCGAGGCCGTCCGCGAGGCGGCCGAGCGGGTCGCCGCGGCGGCGCTCGGGGATCTGCGCGGGAGACCCCTGACCCACGGCTCCGCTTCCGGGAGCCTTTATCACTCCATAGGGGCGAAGAGCCTCCCGGAAGCGGGAGCTGCCCCGTGCTACGTTGAGCGCGCGATGTGTCTGGCGATACCCGGTCAAGTCCTGGAGGTCGTCGACGAGCGCAACCGGCTCGCCAAGGTCGACGTGGCCGGGGTGCGGCGCAACGTCAGCATCGGGCTGCTCGACGAGGAGGACGGCGGGGTCGGGGTCGGCGACTGGGTGTTGATCCACGTCGGCTTCGCGATCTCCAAGGTCGACGAGGCCGAGGCCGAGGCGACGCTGCAGCTGCTCGCCGGCCTCGGCGCCGAGTACGAGCAGGAGCTGGAAGAGCTGAAGGGGAGCGCGATCGAGTGAGCGCGAGCAGCGATCACGGTGACGTCTGCATCACCTGCGGCGACGTCGCCGAGCCGTTGCGGGTCGTCTCGCTCGACACCGAGCGCGAGCTGGCGCTCTGCGAGGACGGCGCCGGGCGCCGCGAGACGGTCGAGGTCGCCCTCGTCGCCCCGGTCGCCGTCGGCGAGGAGCTGCTCGTCCACGCCGGGACCGCGATCGCCAAGCCGGGAGCGCCGCGGTGAGGTTCGTCGAGGAGTTTCGCGATGCCGGGCTGGGCGCGGCGCTGGCGGCGCAGATCGCCTCGCTGCCCGAGCCGGGCCGCCACTACAAGCTGATGGAGATCTGCGGCGGACACACCCACGCGATCTACCGCTACGGCCTCGACGACCTGCTGCCCGACCAGGTCGAGCTGGTCCACGGCCCGGGCTGCCCGGTCTGCGTGATCCCGATGGGCAGGGTCGACGACGGGATCGCGATCGCCGAGCGCGACGGCGCGATCCTCGCCTGCTTCGGCGACATGATGCGGGTGCCGGGCTCGGAGCGGACGCTGCTCGAGGCGAAGGCGGGCGGCGCCGACATCCGCGTCGTCTACTCGCCGCTCGACGCGCTGCGGATCGCCAAGGCGAACCCCGATCGCGAGGTCGTCTTCTTCGCGATCGGCTTCGAGACGACGGCGCCCTCGACGGCGCTGACCCTGAAACGGGCGAGGGCCGAGGGGTTTGGGAACTTCTCCTGCTTCTGCAACCACGTGACGATCGTGCCGCCGCTGCGAGGCGCTGCTCGAGTCGCCCGAGCTGAGCCTCGACGGCTTCGTCGGGCCCGGCCACGTCGCCACCGTGGTCGGCGCGCGCCCCTTCGAGTTCATCCCCGCCGAGCACGGCAAGCCGTTCGTCGTCTCCGGCTTCGAGCCGCTCGACGTCCTGCAGTCGATCGAGATGCTGCTGCGCCAGCTGCGCGAGGGGCGCTGCGAGGTCGAGAACCAGTACCGGCGCGTCGTCCCCGACGAGGGCAACCCGGCGGCGCTGCGGGCGATGTCCGAGGTCTTCGAGCTGCGCGACCACTTCGAGTGGCGCGGCCTCGGCTCGATCGAGCGCAGCGCGCTGAAGCTCTCCGCCGCCTACTCGGACTTCGACGCCGAGCTGCGCCACGAGGTGCCCGGCGTCCGCGTCGCCGACCCCGAGGCCTGCCAGTGCGGCGACGTGCTGAAGGGCGCGATCAAGCCCTGGGAGTGCAGGGTGTTCGGTACCGGCTGCACGCCCGAGCACGCGATCGGGACCTGCATGGTCTCCCCTGAGGGCGCCTGCGCCGCCTACTACAACTACGGCCGCTTCGCCCGCGAGAGGGAGCCGGCGTGAGGTCCGAGGAGCGGGTGCTGGAGATCGTCGAGACGGCGCGCGGCAAGCGCCCCCGCTTCCGCGACGAGCTGGTGACGATGGCCCACGGCGCCGGCGGCAAGGCCTCCCAGACGCTGATCGAGGGGCTGCTCGCCCCCGCCTTCGGATCCGCGGCGCTGGACGAGCTGGGCGACGCCGGCAGGGTCGAGGCCGAGGGGCTGGGGCTGGCGATCACCACCGACAGCTTCGTGGTCAGGCCGATCCGCTTCCCGGGCGGCTCGATCGGCGAGCTGGCGGTCAACGGCACGGTCAACGACCTCGCCGTCTCCGGCGCCCGGCCGCTGGCGCTGACCGTCTCGCTGGTGCTCGAGGAGGGGCTGGAGGCGGACGTGCTGCGGGCCGAGGTCGAGGCGATGGCGGTCGCCGCGAGCGCCGCCGGGGTCGAGGTCGTGAGCGGCGACACCAAGGTGGTCGAGCGCGGGCACTGCGACTCGATGTACGTCTGCACCAGCGGGCTCGGCCGGCTCGACCCCCGCGCCGCGCTGGCGACCGGGGCGATCGAGCCGGGCGACCGGGTGCTCGTCTCCGGTCCGGTCGGCGCTCACGGCACGGCGATCATGCTGGCCCGCGAGGACCTCGGCCTCGACGCCGAGATCGCCTCCGACACCCGCTCGCTGTGGCCCGCCGTCGAGGCGATGCTCGAGGCGGCCGGCCCGGCGCTGCGCTGCATGCGCGACGCGACCCGGGGCGGCGTCGCCTCGGCGCTCAACGAGCTGGCCCGCGCCTCGGGCGTCGCCGTTCAGGTCGGCGAGACCGCCGTGCCGGTCCTGCCCGAGGTCGCCGCCGCCGCCGAGCTGCTCGGGATCGACCCGATGTACATCGCCAACGAGGGCGTGCTGGTCGCCTTCGTCGCCCGCGAGGGCGCCGAGGCGGCGCTCGCCGCGCTGCGCGCGGCGCCGGGCTGCGAGGCGGCGGCGGAGATCGGCGAGGTCCGCGCGGAGCCGCCCGGGATGGTGGTGGTCGACACCGCCTTCGGCGGGCGGCGGGTGATGGACCTGCTGGCCGGCGACCCCCTGCCGAGGATCTGCTGATGGGGACGGAGCGCTAGATGCACGAGCTGGCCCTCTCGCGGGCGATCGTCGACGCGGCGCTGCGCCACGGCGAGGGGCGCCGGGTGGCCACCGTCCACGTCAGGGTCGGCAGCCTGCGCCAGGTCGTCCCCGACTCGCTCGCCTTCTACCTCGAGCTGGTCGCCCGCGGCACCGCCTGCGAGGATGCCCGCTTCGAGCTGGAGTCGGTCGCCGCGCTGCTGCGCTGCCCCGGCTGCAAACGCGAGTGGGACCCGGCGCCGCCGCCCCTCGCCTTTCACGAGGCCATGCCCGCCGGGGCGCTGCCGCCGATCCCCGCCTTCGCCTGCCCGCATTGCGGCGCCGGCGGCGAGGTGCTCGCCGGCGAGCAGCTCGAGATCGAGTGGATCGAGGTCGACGAGCCAACCCCCGGCCGACGGGCCGAAATGTCCACCCGGGGCCGACATTTCGGCCCGTCGGCGGGGGTGGGGGGCTGATGCACAGGACGAGGATCAGGGTCGCCGAGGACGCGCTCGACGCCAACCAGACGATCGCCCGCGCCAACCGGGAGGACTTCGACCGCGCCGGGGTCGCCGTCGTCAACCTGATGAGCGCCCCCGGGGCCGGCAAGACGGCGCTGCTCGAGCGGGCGATCGAGGCGGGGCTGGGGGAGACCCGGATCGGGGTGCTGGAGGGCGACGTGCAGGGCAGCCTCGATGCCGACCGGATCGCCCACCTGCACGTCCCGGTCGCCCAGCTCAACACCGACCCCGGCTTCGGCGGCGAGTGCCACCTCGATGCGAACATGGTCCGCGCGGCGCTCTCCGAGCTGCCGCTGGCGGAGCTCGACCTGCTGGCGATCGAGAACGTCGGCAACCTCGTCTGCCCGGCCGAGTTCCGGGTCGGCGAGGACGCGCGGGCGATGGTCTGCTCGGTCGCCGAGGGCGAGGACAAGCCGCTCAAGTACCCGCTGATGTTCCGCAGCTGCGAGCTGGTCTGCGTCAACAAGATCGACCTCCTTCCTCACATCGACGCCGACCTCGAGCGGCTGCTGGCCAACATCGAGGCGATCAACCCGGACGCCACCGTGCTGACGATGAGCGCCCGCAGCGGCGAGGGCGTCGAGGCCTGGCGCGAGTGGCTGGCGGCGCTGCCGGGGCGGGTCGTGGCGACGGCCTGAAGCAGCGATGGCGACGGCAACCGGAGGCGCGGACGCTCGGCGCGGCGCCAGCCGCCGGGTCGCCGCCCGGGTGCGCGGCACGGTCCAGGGGGTGGGCTTCCGCCCCTTCGCCTTCCGTCTCGCCGAGGAGCTGGGCCTGGGCGGCTTCGTCCTCAACGACGCCAACGGGGTCGGCCTCGAGGTCGAGGGGGAGCCGGAGCGAGTCGGCGAGTTCCTGCGCCGGCTGGCCGGCGAGGCGCCGTCGCTGGCCACGGTCGAGTCGGTCGAGCCGGTCGAAATCGAGCCGCTCGGCGAGCGCGAGTTCCGCATCCTCAGCTCGGAGCGCGGCGGCGCGCCGCGCGCGCCGGTCTCAGCGGACGCCGCGACCTGCGCGGCTTGCCTGGCCGAGCTGTTCGACCCTGCCGACCGCCGCTACCGCTACCCGTTCGTCAACTGCACCGCGTGCGGCCCGCGCTTCACGATCGTTCGCGCCGTTCCCTACGATCGCCCGGCGACGACGATGGCCGGCTTCGAGATGTGCGCGGCCTGCCGCGCCGAGTACGAGGACCCCCGCGACCGCCGCTTCCACGCCCAGCCCAACGCCTGCCCGGACTGCGGGCCGCGCGCCGAGCTGCTCGAGGCGGCCGGGGGGCGAATCGACCCCGCCCCGCAGCGCGACGCGGTCGCGGCCGCGGCGGCGATGCTGGCCGGGGGGGCGATCCTCGCGGTCAAGGGGATCGGCGGCTACCACCTGGCCTGCCGGGCCGCCGACGGGCGCGCCGCCGCCGAGCTGCGCCGCCGCAAGCGCCGCGAGGACAAGCCCTTCGCGCTCCTCGCCGCCGATCTGGGCGCGGCGCGGCGGCTGGTCGAGCTGAGCGCCGCCGAGGAGCGCCTGCTCAACGGGCGCGAGCGGCCGATCGTGATCGCCCGGCGCCGGGCGGGCGCCGCGGTCGCCGCCGCGGTCGCGCCCGGCTGCGCCGACCTCGGCGTGATGCTGCCCCACTCGCCGCTGCACCACCTGCTGGTGGCCGACGCGGGCGAGCCGCTGGTGCTGACTTCGGGCAACGTCTCCGAGGAGCCGATCGCCTACCGCGACTCCGAAGCGCAGCGGCGGCTCGGCTCGATCGCCGACGCCTTCCTCTGCCACGACCGCCCGATCCAGGTCCGCGCCGAGGACTCGGTGGTGCGCTCGCTCGACCAGGAGACCGGCGCGGCGCCGCTGACGATCAGGCGCTCGCGCGGCTACGCGCCCGAGAGCATCGCGCTGGCGCCCGCGGCGGGGCGGCCGACCCTCGCCTGCGGCGCCGAGCTGAAGTCGACCTTCTGCCTGGCCAGGGGCTCGCGCGCCTGGGTCGGCCCCCACGTCGGCGACCTGCGCAACCTCGAGGCGCTGCGCTCCTTCCGGGACGGCGTCGCGCACTTCGAGCGGCTGTTCGCGCTCGCCCCCGAGCTGGTCGCCCACGATCTCCATCCCGACTACCTCTCGACCCGCTACGCGCTCGAGCGCGATGGCGTCGAGACGCTCGGCGTCCAGCACCACCACGCCCACCTCGCCGCCTGCCTGGCCGAGCACGCCGTCGCCGGCCGCGCCGTCGGGGCGATCTACGACGGCGCCGGCCTCGGGCCCGACGGCACCGTCTGGGGCGGCGAGATCCTGGTCGGCGACGCAGCCGGCTACGAGCGCTTCGGAATGCTGCTCCCGGTGCCGCTGCCGGGCGGCGACGCCGCCGCCCGCGAGCCATGGCGGATGGCCTGCGCCTGGCTGGCGGCGGCCCTCGAGGAGCCCTCGCCGGCGATCCCGCCGGGGCTGGCTGGGGAGGTGGCGCCGGCCGACTGGGAGGCGGTCGCGGCGCTGGCCCGCAGCGGCGTCGCGGCGCCGTCGACCAGCAGCGCCGGGCGCCTCTTCGACGCCGTCGCTGCCCTTGCCGGCCTGCGGTCCCGCAGCGGCTACGAGGGCCAGGCGGCGATGGAGCTGGAGTCCGCGGCCCGGCTCGAGGAGCGCGCCGCCTACCCGCTCGAGCTGGTCGAGCGGGCGGGCACGGGCTCGGGGGCCGCGCTGGTCCTCGACCCGCGCGAGACGATCCGCGCCCTGCTCGCCGACCTCGAGGCGGGCGCGGCCCCCGGTGAGGTCTCCGCTCGCTTCCACAACGCGCTCGCAACGGCGACCGCGTCGGCCTGCCTGGCGGTTGCCGAGGCGGAGAGGATCGGCGACGCCGTCCTCTGCGGCGGGGTCTTCCAGAACCGGCTGCTGCTCGAGCGCACCGCCGAGCGCCTGCGTGCCGCCGGGCTGCGCGTCCTGCTCCCCGAGCGGCTCCCCCCGAACGACGGCGGCATCTCCTACGGGCAGGCCGCGGTCGCCGCCGCCAGCGAGCCTCGCCGCTGACCGCGGCGCCGGGGGGAATCCCGCGCTCGGAGCGCGGGTTTTCCCCGATGAAACGGGGCAGACCGTGTCATAGATTCGTGTCGAAGAAACCTAAGCCGGCGACTTCCTGCGGGAAGACCCGGCAGACCATGAGGAGGCGAAATGCCCGCTGCAGCCAAACAGACCAAAGGTGCCGCGGCATTCGAGCACGGCACGGTAGAGAGGACCGCCGAGCTCTCCGAAGAGGTGCTCGAGCAGGTCAAGGGAAGCCAGCAGCAAGCGATCAACGCAGTGCGCAAGTTCATGGAGGCGGTTGACGACGCGCTGCCGCCGCAAAGCGAGGGCCATTCGAGGCGGCAGGACGTGATCGATTCGGCGCTCGAGATGTCGCAGAGGCTGGTTCAGACGCAGTACGACTTCCTGACCAACGTCGTGCACAGTGCCGGCGAGGCGCTGGGGGCGCCGGGCAAGAAGGAGTAACCGGAGCGTCTAGGCTCGCGCCGCCTGCCGCGCGGCGCGACGCCGCTCGGCCTCGAGGCGGCGCTGCTCGTGTTCGACCTGGCGCTTCAGGTCGCGCACGGTGCGCCGCATCTGGCGGCGCACGGTGAGGGCGGCGGCGAACTCGGTGATCACGCCGGCGATCCCGCCGCCGACCACGCCGTAGGCGAAGCGGAACTCGATCCTGCTGCGGCCCTCGCCGTGCTCGCGGATCCGCCAGCGGCCGCGGTGGTCGACGCCGGTCACCGAGTGCCAGGCGATGTCGAAGGGCTCGCTCCACTCGACCATCTCGATCAGCCCGCCGACCTCGGCAGCGCCGATCCGGACCAGGATCCGGTAGCGGGCGCCGAGCCCGTTGACCCTGTCGCCGACCACCTCCCAGTGGGTGATCCCCGACATGAAGCGCAGGTAGTTCTCGGGGTCGGCCAGGTAGTTCCAGATCGTCTCCGGGGGCGCGGCGACGAGGGTCGACTCGTTGATCCTCATCCGATCACCGGGAAGCGCCGCTCCGCGGCGAGCCCGTCGAGCGCCTCCTGCATCTGGGCGGTCACGTGCGCGTAGATCTCGTCGACGTCCGGGTCGGGACCGAACTCCCGCTCGAGGTCGATCGGCGGCAGGACTTCGATCGTAATCTTCGCCGGCAGCGGCAGGTGACCCGCGAAGTCGCCGACGTTCAGCCCCCAGGGCAGGCCAAGCGAGATCGGCAGGACCTTGAGCCGGACCAGCTTGTCGAGCCGCAGCGTCTTCGCCAGCCTGGTGCCCCGGCTGAGGAAGAGGGCCGTCTCCTGGCCTCCGATCGAAACCACCGGGACGATCGGGACGCCGGCCTCGAGCGCCAGGCGGATGAAGCCCTTGCGGCCGCCGAAGTCGATCTCGTTGCCCCTCCAGCTCGGCCTGTGGGTCTCCCAGTCGCCACCCGGGTAGACGAGCACCGGGGCGCCGGCGGCGAGCGCCTGCTCGGCGTTCTCGTGCGAGGCGCTGATCGTGCCCGATTTGCGCAGCAGATCGCCCGCCACCGGCCAGGCGATCGCGAGGTTGTGGGCGAGCTGGTGGAAGGGCCGCTCGACGCCGAAGTAGGTGGAGAAGGCGAGCGAGAAGATGAAGGTGTCGACGATCACGTTGCCGCCGGAGTGGTTGCCGACCAGTAGGGCGGGACGGTCGGCCGGAACGTTGCCGATGTCGCGCACCTCGGCCCGGAAGTAGAAGGTCGAGATCAGCCAGAGCAGTGGCAGCGCCTCGCGCAGGTAGTCCGGGTCGCGGTCCTCCAGATGGGCGCTGAGGCGATTCGAGACGCGCTCCTCGACGAAGCGCCGCGCCGCCGATCTGATCCCCTTTGGGCGCTCCACGTAGTACATGCGGTGATCCTACGCCGAGCGCGCCATCGTTGCCGGAAAGGACTCCTCGGCCGAGGCGATGAACTCGCGGACCAGCTTGTGGGTCTGCTCGGGCAGCTCGACCTGGGGGACGTGCCCGCACTCCGGCAGCACGACCTGCGAGGCGTCCGGGAGGGCGGCTCCGACGTGGCGGGAGAAGCCCACCGGCACAACCCGGTCCTCGTTGCCCCAGATGAACAGCGCCGGCGGCCGCAGGTTCTTGAGGCGGCTCCAGAAGCCGCTCGGCCCGTCGGGCGACTCGAGGTAGATCTGGCGGGCGGCCGCGTAGAAGGCGATCCGGGCGGCGCGCGAGCGGTGGGTGCGGAGGAACTCGTCGGCGGCGATGTCGGCGACCGCCGGGTCGACCCGCTCCGGACGGGCGATCATCCGCCAGAAGTGGTCGCGGACGTGATGCGGCCGGAGCACCGGTGGCAGCAGGGCCAGCTCGGGGCGCAGGACGCGGACCAGCGGCGTCAGCTCGCGACCGCGCCGGAAGGCCATCGAGGGGGCGAGCAGGCTGAGGCTCCGCACCCGGCTCGGCGCCCGCAGCCCGACCTCCAGCGCGACCCGTCCGCCCAGCGAGTTGCCGACCAGGTCGGCGCGGTCGATCGCCAGGGCGTCCATCAGCCGCAGCACATGGCGGGCGAAGAAGCGCGGGTCGTAGGAGGACAGCGGCTTGGAGGAGGCGCCGAAGCCGGGCAGGTCGATCGCGTGCACGGTGTGGTCGGGCGAGAGGGCCGCGACGGTCTCGTAGAAGGAGCTCTTCGCGCCGCCCAGGCCGTGGATCAGGATCGCGCGCTTCGGGCCGTGGCCGGCGGTCAGGCAGGAGATGCGAGCGCCGCGCACCCGCACGTCGTGCACCCGCAGCAGCGGGGAGCGGTCGTCGGGCAGCTTGAACAGGCCCTCGAATCCGACCGCGACGTCGAGGTCACCGCGGGCCCAGAGGCGGCGCTCGCGGAAGGCGTCGAGCCCGGAGAGCTGCCCCTCGCGCAGCGCCAGCCAGGTGGCGGCGTCGGTGCCGATCGTCACGTCGGGCTCGCCTCGCGGCGAGGTGCGGACCTTGCAGCGGTCGCCGCGCAGCTCGATCTCCCAGCTGCGCCCGATGTCGGAGAGGCGGATCTGGACAGTCGCCTGGCGACCCTCCTCGCCGCCCAGGTAGCGCTCCGGAAGCGCGCCGAAGGCGTCTTCGACCCTTCCCAGCGGGCTGTCGGTCGACGGCTGCTCCATCAGCCGGCACAGACAGTAGTGGCTGACGCGGACCGGGCGTCGTCTGGCGGCGAGGCCTGCGGGGCTAGGGCCGGTTGCGGCCGTAGAGATCGTGCGCTTTGACCCATTCCGAGGCCATGATCGCCCAGCCGAGCGACAGCTCGCCGCAGAGCACCGTGGCCGCGACGATCTCGGCCAGCTTGCGGACCTTCCCGCTGCCGTAGCAGTCGAGCAGCTCCAGGCATTCGCGCTGGGTGGGGAGCCCGGTGCCGCCCCCGTAGGTGCCGACGATCAGCGAGGGGAGCGTGATCGACGCGTAGTAGTCGCCGTTGGGGAGCAGCTCGCTGAAGCCGAGGGCCGCCGAGGACTCGGCGACGTTGGCCGCGTCCTGGCCGGTGGCGATGAACATCGCGGCGATCCCGTTGGCCGACTGGAGGCCGTTGTTGTTGACCCCGGACATGAAGCCGCCGAGGTTCGCGACGTGCCGTATGCGCAGCAGCTTCTCGCCGCTGGTGTGCATCTGCTCCTCGATCAGCGCGGCGGGAATCGTCGCCTCCGCGACGACCCGCTTGCCCCGCGTGCGCAGCACGTTGATCTGGGAGCTCTTCTTGTCGGTGGCGAAGTTCGACTCCAGGTAGAAGTCGCTTATGCCCTCGTAGTTGGAGGTGATCCAGGCGCAGGCCGCGGCGGTCGCCTTGCCCGCGAGGTTCTGGCCCGCGGCGTCGCCCGTCGTGTAGTCGAAGCGGGTGAAGAGGATCCGGCTGGCCGAGTACTGCTCGACGCCGCGCAGCCGGCCGCTTTGCGTGGTGGCCTCGGCGGCTTGCTTGACCTCCGCGAAGTGCTCCGTCAGCCACTCGCCGAACGCCCGTGCCTCGCGGGCGCTGTCGAAGACGAAGGCGGGGGCGCGCTGCATCGCGTCGTCGAGGACCGTCGTCTTCACTCCGCCGGCCTCGCGCAGCGTCTTCATCCCGCGGTTGTAGCTGGCGACCAGGGTGCCCTCGCTGGTTGCCAGGGGAACGTAGAACTCGCCCTGCGCGTGCTCCCCGTCGACCAGCAGCGGGCCGGCGATGCCGATCGGCACCTGCGCGACCCCGGTGAAGTGCTCGACGTTGCCGGGCAGAACCGACGGATCGAAGGAGTGGTGAGAGACGTGCTCCAGTCCGACGCCCGTCTGCTCGCGCAGGAAGGCCCGGCGCGCCTCCGCGGCCTCGGGCGTGTAGTCGTCCTCGCGATCGCGCGGGATCTTCTTGCGCTTCGACTGGGTCGGTGTCATCTCGTCTGTCCTGCCGGGGCCGCGATGCTCCGTACGAATCTACAAGCTCGCTTTCCGGCTGTTACAGCCCCACATCTGGCTGGCCGTCCAGCACGCAGATGATCCGTAGCTTTTCCGGATGCGCGTCGTCGCCGGGAAAGCAAGGATTCGAGTTGCAACTCCGGCAAAGCCCGACAGGGCGACAAAGGCAAGCACGACCGGGGATCCCGACAGGGGTTCGGAAGGGAGTTCAGATGGCACTCGCAGACAAATCGGTGGAGCTATCCGAAGAAGTGTTGGACGAGATCAAAGACGGGCAGGAGACGGCGATCGGCGCCGTTCGCAACTTCGTCGGCAGCGTCGACAAGACGCTCGCTGGGTCGGCAAGCCCCTCGCAGGTCGAGGAAATCGTCGACTCGGCCCTGAAGATGGCCGACAAGCTGGTCGAGACCCAGTACGACTTCCTGAAGAAGGTCGTGCACAGCGCCGGCGAGTCGGTTGGGACCGGCGGGGGCGAGGAGGCGAAGTCGGGATGACCGCGCCCAAGGCCGAGGTCGCCAAGACCGCAGAGGGGGAGAGCAAGGAGCTCTCCGAGCAGTGGATCGAGCTGATCAGGACCGGCCAAGGGACGCTGGCCGAGACGCTGAGCGAGTTCGTCGAGACGGTGGAGAGGGTCGTGCCGGCGCGCGCCGGCCTCGCCAAACAGCGGGAGATCATCAACTCCGGCCTGGAGATGGCACAGGCGATTGCCCGGGCGCAGTACAGCGCCGTCCGCAGCATCGCGCGCAGCGTCGTGGTGGTCAACGTCGAGGTCGACACGGACGTCGACGTAGACGTCGACGTGGCGTCGAAACAGTCGACGAGCTAGCCGAGTCGCACGGTGGGTACCGCCTCGACGTAGCCGGGGCGGTTGCCCGTGCCTGACCTCGCCGCGCCGGCGCCGGACCCCGCCTCGATCTTCCGCGACAGGAAGTTCCTCGCCCTGCTGGTGGTGGCGGCCCTGGTCGGCGTCGTCGCCTCGATCGTCGCCTGGGGCTTCCTCGAGCTCGTCTACTACCTGCAGCAGTGGGCCTTCACCGATCTCCCGGAAGGCCTCGGATTCGACGGCATGCCCCTTTGGTGGCCCCTCCCCGTGCTGGCGCTCGCCGGCCTGATCACCGCCTGGGCGATCGAGCGCCTTCCCGGCCAGGGGGGACACGTTCCCGCCGAGGGCCTCGACCCGGACCCCGTCCAGCCGGTCGAGGTCCCGGGCGTGATCCTGGCGGGCCTCGCCTCGATCGGCCTCGGGACGGTGCTCGGGCCGGAGGCTCCCCTGATCGCGATCGGCAGCGGCCTCGGCATCTTCGTCGCGCAGCGGCTGCGCGGCGCGGCCACGGCGCAGGTCGGCCAGCTTCTGGCTGCCTCGGCGACCTTCGCCGCCCTCGCCTTCCTCTTCGGCTCGCCGATCGTCGCCGCGGTGATCCTGATCGAGGCCGCCGGGCTGGGGGGAGAGAAGCTGCCCTTGGTCCTGGTCCCGGGCCTGCTCGCCTCCGGCATCGGATCCCTGGTCTGGATCGGGATGGGCTCCTGGACGGGCCTCAGCACCGCCGACATCTCGATCAGCCCGCTCGAGCTTGCGTCCTTCCCCAGCCCGACCTTCGTCGACTTCGTCTGGACCGTCGGGCTGGCCGCCGCGATCGCCGTGGGGATGATCGCGATCTTCCGGCTCGCCGGCGAGGCGCGGCGCCTGCTCGTCAGCCGCTCCTACCTGCTGCTGCCGGCCGCCGGCCTGCTGGTCGCGGGCCTGGCGATCGCCTTCTCCAAGGCCGCCGACAAAGGCACCGGCGAGGTGCTCTTCTCGGGCCAGGACGCGCTCGGCCCGCTGGTCGAAGGCGCGGGCGCCTGGTCGCTTGGCGCCCTGGCGCTGCTGATCGGCTTCAAGGGCCTCGCCTACGCGGTGTCGCTGGGAGGGTTTCGCGGCGGCCCGGTGTTCCCGTCGATGTTCCTCGGCGCCGCCGCGGGGCTGATGGCCGCCCAGCTCCCTGGCTTCTCGACGACCCCGGCCGTGGCAGTCGGCATCGGCGCCGCGGTGGTCTCGGTGCTCGGCCTGCCGCTGTCGGGCGCCGTGCTCGGCATCGTCCTCACGGCCTCGGCGGGCCCCGCCGTCGCGCCGCTGGTGATCACCGGGGTCGTGGTCGCCTACCTTGTGAGGATCGCCCTGACGCCTCCGAAGGCCGCGGACCCCGTCTGAGCCGATGCCCGATTCGATCCAAAGCCATCCGGGATCGCCGGACGAGCGCGCCGCTGCCGGCAAGGCCGCCCGCGCCGCCGCGCCGCGCTCGAGCCACGGCGAATGGGCGCCCGCCGGCGATCGCCCGGACCCGGTCGAGCTGCTGGAGCGCCAGGCCGGCTCGCGGGTCGGCCCGCTGGTTCCGCTGCGCTACGGTCGGATGCTGGCCTCGCCCTTCGCCTTCTACCGCGGCGCGGCGGCGGTGATGGCGGCGGACCTCGACGGCACGCCGCGCTCGGGCCTCGAGACGCAGCTCTGCGGCGATGCCCACCTCTCCAACTTCGGCGCCTTCGCCTCGCCGGAGCGGCGGCTCGTCTTCGACCTCAACGACTTCGACGAGACCCTGCCCGGGCCGTGGGAGTGGGACGTGAAGCGGCTCGCCGCCAGCTTCTCGCTGGCCGGCCGCGAGCGCGGCTGCGGCAAGAAGGAGCGGCGTCGCATCGTGCGGGCCGCGGCGCGCGAATACCGCGAGACGATGCGGCGGCTGGCGGGGATGGGCAACCTCGAGTCCTGGTACCAGGGGCTCGACGCCGACGCGATCGCCGCCCGGTGGGCGGACGCGGCGGGCGGCAGGCAGCGCAAGGCGTTCAAACGCAATGTCGCCAAGGCGCGCGCCAAGGACAGCAGCCGCGCCTTCGCGAAGCTGGTCGAGGAGGTCGACGGCCAGCCGCGCATCGCCGCCGACCCGCCGCTGGTCGTGCCGGTCCGCGAGCTGGCCGCGGAGGAAGCGCCGGGGGTGGACGTCAAAGCCCTGGTCCTCGAGGTCCTCTCCGACTACCGCGACTCGATCGCGGCCGAGCGCCGCGCCGTGGTCGACAGCTACCGCCTCGCCGACGTGGCCTTCAAGGTCGTCGGCGTCGGCAGCGTCGGCACCCGCGCCTGGATCGCCCTGATGCTGGGCCGGGACCAGGCCGACCCGCTGTTCCTCCAGATCAAGGAGGCGCAGCGCTCGGTGCTGGAGCCGTATGCGGCGCCGAGCCGCTTCGAGCACCAGGGCGAGCGGGTCGTCCACGGGCAGCGGCTGATGCAGGCGGCGGGCGACGTCCTGCTCGGCTGGGTGCGGGCGAAGGGGGCGGACGGGAAGCTGCGTGACTTCTACCTGCGCCAGCTCTGGGACTGGAAGGGCTCGGCACGGGTCGAGTCGATGGACGCCCGCGGCCTCACCGTCTACGCCGAGATCTGCGGCACGACCCTGGCCAACGCCCATGCCCGCGGCGGCGACCGGATCGCGATCGCCGCCTACCTCGGCAAGGGCGACGCCTTCGACCGGGCGATGGCCGAGTTCGCCGAGGCCTACGCCGACCGCAGCGAAGCGGACTACGCGTCGCTGCGCGACGCGGCCCGCGACGGCCGCGTCGAGGTCGCTGCGGACCCAGGCTGAGTCGCCTCGGCTTGAGGCTCTGGGTAAGCACCTCTGTAGAGCCAAATCGAATCGGGACGGGCGCTTGGGCGTTGCACTGTCCGTACAAAGGTCGTACATTGTGCGCATGGAGCCGACGACGAGCGCGAAGACCCGCCGGGTCGAGGTCCGGATGACCGACGAGGAGCGCGATCTGGAGCAGGCCGCCGCAGCCGCTCGCGGTCAGACGCTCAGCGAGTTCGTCCGCCAGGCGGCAAGGCGCGAGGCCGAGCAGGTGCTGGCCGAGAGAACCAGCATTGTGCTCAACGCCGAGGAGGCCGACCGCTTCCTTGCTGCGCTCGACGACCCCGCGTCCTTCGAGCCCGGCCTCGGCGCTCTCACCGAGCGCCCCAGCGTCCTGGACGGTTGAGTTCCCGCTTCGGGGCGGTCGAGCCGCTCGGATCGCGCCACCGGGTCGACCACTTCGACTGCGGCCGCGAGCAACTCGACCGCTGGCTGCGCGCCTATGCCGGTCAGGGGCAGCGCCGCGACACGGCACGCTCGTTCGCCGTCTGTCGCGCCGGCGAGTCCGATGTGGTCGGCTACTGCACGCTCGTCGCCTCCCAAGTCGAGCACGACGATGCGACGTGGGCAGGGCGGATTTCCTGGCGCGCATTTGGCTCTCCAGAGCCATTTCAGGTTCTCCCAGTTCTGCGGTTTTCTCTCAATTTGGGCCCCCGAATAGGCCCTTGGGATCAGCTCTCAGCCCGTGCGGACGACGCCGAAGCGCTGATCGAAGGCGTCCCGGTCCTCGACGGCGACAGCTTGGGCGAAGCGGCTCGCGGTGACTGTGAAGCGATCGAGGAAGCCGACGCTGCCGAGCAGCACCAAGCCGTCGCTGTGCCAATCCTCGACGAAGCCGATCTTGGCCTGCCACTCCAGATGCGCATCCTGCACACCGTCGGCGGGATGCAAGCGCAACGAGACTGTCTTGTAGCGAGCCGTCAGCGTACGGCCCCCGACCGCATGCTGGCTCTCGCCCTCGTTGTCGGTGAGATCGACATCCAACTCGACGGTGAGCAGATTGCTCGCCAAAACCGCATCCGCCCCCGTGTCGATGAGGCCGGTCAGCTGCGAAGTGCTCCGCTCGCCGCTCGCTCGCCAGGGAGACCTGCACGAAGGGGCGGAAGACCGGCTCACCAAGCCGAGTCGACTGGGCATCCTCGCGATATGGATAGAGCCACGGCAACGGTGGCCGCGGCTCATCCCATTCCGACATAAAGCGGCTCGTCCGCATACGGGACGCGGCCGTGGACCACGACGTGATCGCGGCCCTTCGCCTTGCGAAGGACCGCGTGCGGGTCCTTGTCGGCAATGACGACCTTGCCCGTGCGCAGGTCGATTGCCACGTACTGACCCTCGTAGCCTCGGAAGTCGGTGCGGATCGGCTTCATGCCAGCGGATGGTAGCGCGCGAGTTCCCGGAAAACGCGAGGCGGTAGCGACGACAAGGCAATGCGCATCACCGTCTGCGGTAGGCGCCCCGACATCATCGGGCCGCCGGTTGGTCCATCGAAAAGGCGGCCTCGACGATCGCGCTCTCGCGCTCACTCGGCGAGTAGTCCGCGTAGATCAGGGCTTGATGTCGCGGTGCCCCACCCACTCCTGCAACGTCCGCATCGGCACTCCGGCTGCGGCCATTCTCGTCCCGAAGGTGTGCGGCAGGTCGTGAAGCGGACCTCTCGCACCCCCGCCGCCTCGATTCCGGGGGCTTTCTATGCGGCTGAATGGAGTCGAACCATCACGCCCCGTGAGGGGCACAAGGCCCTCAACCTTGCGCGTCTACCAGTTCCGCCACAGCCGCTCGTGGGCGGTCGATTCTAGATGGTCGGCTCCGCTACGGCGTGGGCCGGTCGGTCGCGTGCGGGACGGGGGCTGGCTTGAATGCGTCCGGAGCACGCGGTAGCCTGCGAACACTTGTTCGAAGGCTAACGGCGGCTTTGCCGGCGATGAGGAGGATCGGGTGGATCTTGACCTGACCAAGAGGCAGAAGGAGATCTTCGACTTCATCGGTCGCTACGCGGCCAAGACGGGCTACCCGCCGACGGTGCGGGAGATCGGCAAGGCGGTCGGGTTGCATTCGTCCTCGACCGTGCACACGCACCTCGCCAACCTGGAGAAGATCGGGCTGCTGCGGCGCGACCCGACCAAGCCGCGGGCGATCGAGCTGTTGATCGACCGGGCCAAGAGGACGATCCTGCCGGGCGAGGGAGGGCTGCCGCTGGTCGGACAGGTCGCCGCGGGCGAGCCGATTCTCGCCGAGGAGAACATCGAGGAGTACATCGAGATCCCCGACGTGATCGGCGGCGAGGACGGCGACTACGTCCTGCGGGTGCGCGGCGAAAGCATGAAGGAAGCCGGCATCTTCGAGGGCGACTACGTGGTCGTCCGCCCGGCCGACGAGGCCTCCGACGGCGAGATCGTCGTCGCCCTGATCGGCGACGAGGCGACCGTGAAGCGCTTCTTCCGCGAGAACGACCACGTTCGCCTGCAGCCCGAGAACGAGGCGATGGAGCCGATCCGCTCCGCCGAGGCCACGGTGCTTGGCAAGGTGATCGGGGTCGTCCGCAAGGTCTGACGGGACCCGGGCGCCGTCAAGGCCACTGGCCCGCCTCGATCAGCTGCTTGTAGCGCCGTTGCCGGCGGCACGCGTCGCGCATCACCAGCGGCAGCAACCGTAAGGCCAGCCGCGGGAAGAGGTCGAAGAACCGCAGCATCGGCGCGCGCCGGCGGGGCAGCACGAGCAGCGGGCGCGACCGTTCGGTCAGCTTGCCGCCTCGATCGCGACCTGCTCGGGGGTGAGCAAGTGGCCGGAGATGGAGCTGGCCGCGCCGGGGCTCCGGTGACGACGGCAACTGGCGTCGGCCCCGAGATATTCGATGCAATCGCATCGATCGCTACGCCGCGCGGTACCATCGAGTGGCGGGCCGAGCGACCGCGGGGGGAGAGAAAACCCCTCGAGGAAAGTCCGGACACCACAGGGCGAGGGCGGTGGGTAACGCCCACCCGGGGAAACCCGCGGGAAAGTGCCACAGAAACACACGGCCGATGGCGCGGCCACACGTGAGTCGCGTACAGGCAAAGGTGAAATGGTGCGGTAAGAGCGCACCGGCGTCGCGGCGACGCGGCGGCCAGGCAAACCCCGCCCGGTGCAAGGCCAAGCAGGACCGTCGACCCTGCCCGGCGAGGTCCAGGTAGGCCGCAGGGCCGTCCAGGCCCCCTCGGGACCCAGGTCCCGCGGAGATAGATGGTCGCTCCCGACAGGATCCGGCTTACAGGCCCGCTGAGAGAAGGGCCCCCAGCCTGGGGGCCCTTCTCAACTTCGTCACAGAATCCTGTCTTAGCGTTTGCTAACGTGCCGCTGACTTCCGCTGAATCTCCGCCACATACCGCGGGGAGCGGGGGACCCACCGGTTGGGGCGAATCGCCGGCATCTGCCGCGTAGCGCAGCTCTTTCAGCGCGAGCCCGTCAGCTAACCCCGTAAGCGCCGGAAAGAGCGATGAAGGAAGCCAGGAACCGCCTCGAGCGGAAAGATCGACGCTGGATCGCGCTGCTGCTGGTCGCCGCGGCCACGGTGGCCTGCGCGCCGGGCTTGGCCCAGGGCGACACCGGCGGCGCCTCGACCGTCGCCTCCAGCGGCGCGCAGGAAGGTCGCGGGCTCGCTTTCGCGCCGCTGCGCTCCGCCGGCGCCACCTGGTACGGCCCCGGCCTCTACGGCAAGCGCACCGCCTGTGGCCAGGTCCTGCGGCCGCGGACGATCGGCGTCGCGCACCGCGACCTGCCCTGCGGCACCCCGGTCAGGTTCGTCTACCACGGCCGCCAGGTCGTCACCAGGGTGATCGACCGCGGCCCCTACAGTCGCGGCAACGAATGGGACCTGACCAACGGCACCCGCCGGGTGCTGCGCTTCGGCGGCTCGGGCCGGATCCGCTACGCGGTCGCCCTGCGCTTCGCGCGCGCCGGCCTCGGCCAGCCGGGCCGGTAACGGCCGTCCCGGCGGCTAACCTTCCCCGCTCAGAGGGGGATTACCACCGAGAGGAGCACGGGCATGTCGCAGTCTTCGCAGAGAGCAGCACTCGCTGAGAGGCGGGCCGCCGCCCTTCGCCGGCCACTGGCGGCGATCGCGCTCGCCGCCTGTCTGGCGCTGCTCGTCCCGCTCGCCGCCGGCGCCGGCGCGGCGACCAGCTCGAAGACCACGGTCGTGCTCGGCGCCACCGCCTCGACGCCCGATCCGGCCTGCCCGGAGCTGCCCTGCCAGGCGGTTGGCAGCGTCACCGGCTTCCAGGTCAGCACCAATCAGTCGCAGCTGCCGTTCAACGTCAAGCGGGCCGGCAGGGTGAAGGCCTGGACGCTGACCCTCTCCCAGCCGACCAACCGGCAGCGCTCCTTCTTCAACGGCTTCTTCGGCACCCCGCCGGAGGCGCGCCTGGCGATCCTGCGCCGCATCCCCGGCAGCAGCCCGCCCCGCTACGAACTGCGCCGCCAGAGCCGGCTCCACGTGCTCAGCCCCTACCTGGGGCAGACCGTCAAGTTCGGCGCATCCCTCAAGGTGGAAAAGGGCGACATCGTCGGCCTCACCATCCCCACCTGGGCGCCCGCCTTCGCCCAGGACCTCTCGGCGCAGAACGCCTGGCGGGCCAGCCGCGAGCCGGGCAAGTGCTCCAACACCACCGACGTCCGCCAGGGCCATCCCCAGCAGAAGGTCGGCAGGCGCGCCGTCTACGCCTGCCGCTACAGCACCGCGCGCCTCCTCTACACGGCAACCGTCGTCGAGGGCTGACCGGCCACGTAGCGGTAGAGGGTGCAGTCACCCCTCTATCGCCTACGCCGCCGAGGGCAGGACTTTCGGCGTCGCCTGGTCTTTGGGCAGGGCCGCCGCGCTCGCGATCAGGCTCTGGAACTCGTTCAGCGCCAGGTTCGCGAGCGCCTCGAGCAGCTCCTCGTCGGTCCAGCCGATCTCCCGCGCTTCCTCGTGGAGGTGGTGGGGGGGATAGCCGTCGCCGGCTTCGAGGGTCGCCCGCAGGTAGGCGAGCAGCGCCGCCTCCTTGGTGTCGCCGGAGCTGAAGCCGCGTGCCCGCGAGACCTCGTCGAGGCCCAGCCCGGCCCGCCGCGCCGACTTGGCGTGCTGGGCGATGCTGTAGTCGTCGTTGCGGTACTCGGCGACCGCCAGGGCGATCCGCTCGCGGGTCGCCTGCGGCAGGACGCCGCCCCGCAGCTCCGAGCGCATCCGCGTGTAGGCCCGCAGCACGGCGGGCGCTCCGGCGAGGACGCCGACGAACTTGGTCACCGCGCCGCCGGCCGCCTGGACGCTCTTGATCAGGGGAGCGCTCTCGTCAGGAGCCGTCAACTCGTCGTGGATCTGAAATCTGCTTACTGCTGTTTTTACGGTCACTTCGTCTTCCGCCTTTGGCTCCGATTCCGGGGATTCCGCTTCACAGAGCCTTTACGTCGCCTTTACTTTACTTTGAGCCACTAACTTACGTGTAGTAAGTTATAGCTGGTTTCGCCGCCTCTCGCAAGCCCTTCTCGGCATCCGTCACATACCCGTAATAGGTGGGGTGATGCGCGGCGCCGCGCCCCGGCGTCCCGTCGCCTATCGTTGGCCCCAACGAGCCGCAGCGCCGAGAAAGGAGCCGGGAGATGGCAGACCAGCCCAAGAGTGCCGCCGACGTCCAGGAGATCGTCAAGGAGCGCGACGTCCGCTTCGTGCGGCTCTGGTTCACCGACGTGCTCGGCCAGCTGAAGAGCTTCTCGATCAACGCGGCCGAGCTCGACGACGCTTTCGAGGGCGGCATGGGGTTCGACGGCTCCTCGATCACCGGCTTCAACCCGATCGAGGAGTCGGACATGATCGCGATGCCCGACCCCTCGACCTTCGCGATCATCCCCTGGCGCCCCGAGGAGGAGAACGCGGTCGCCCGCATGTTCTGCGACATCCGGGTGCCCGGCGGCGACCCCTACGAGGGCGACCCGCGCTGGATCATGCGCCGCGCCCTCAAACGCGCCGAGGACCTCGGCTTCGACACCTACAACATCGGCCCCGAGCTGGAGTACTTCTACTTTCGCTCCGCCAACCCGGCCGGCGGCGTGCCCGAGGTGCTCGACGAAGGAGGCTACTTCGACCTGACCACGCTCGACGCCGGCTCCGACCTGCGCCGCGAGACGGTGCTGGCGCTGGAGAAGATGGGCATCCACGTCGAGTACACCCACCACGAGGTCGGCCCCTCCCAGCACGAGGTCGACATGCGCTACAAGAACGCGCTGGCGATGTCCGACGACTGCATGACCTACCGCATCGTCGTCAAAGAGTACGCGATGAAATACGGCTGGCACGCGACCTTCATGCCGAAGCCGCTGTACGGGGAGAACGGCTCGGGGATGCACGTCCACCAGTCGCTCGGCAAGGACGGCAGGAACGCCTTCTTCGACCCCGAGGACCAGTACTTCCTCTCGGCCACCGCGAAGGCCTTCATCGCCGGCCAGCTGCGCCACGCGCGCGAGATCTCACCGCTCTTCGCGCAGTGGGTCAACTCCTACAAGCGCCTCGTCCCCGGCTTCGAGGCGCCGGTCTACCTCGCCTGGTCGCGCCGCAACCGCTCGGCGCTGATCCGCGTGCCGCTCTACCACCCCGGCAAGGAGGGGGCGACCCGCGCCGAGCTGCGCTGTCCCGACCCGGCCTGCAACCCCTACCTGTGCTTCGCCGGCATGCTCCAGGCGGGGCTGGAGGGGATCGAGAAAGGCTACGAGCTGCCCGAGCCGATGGAGCAGAACCTCTACCACCTATCGCCCGAGGAGCGGGCGCAGCGCGGCATCGAGGAGCTGCCGGAGACGCTCGGCGAGGCGATCGAGATCGCGGCCGACTCGGAGCTGGTCCTGCGCACCCTGGGCGAGCACACCTTCCGCCGCTTCGTCGAGATCAAGCGGCAGGAATGGGACGAGTACCGCGTCCAGGTCACCCCCTACGAGCTGGAGAACTTCCTTCCGGTGCTGTAGGGGAGCTGGGCTTCCCCGTTTCGTCAGTCGGAGCTTCTTGGGTGGGATAGGGCCGAGGGCCACCAGAACCGATCGCCCGCGGTCAGGGCGATCGAAGGGACGAGAACGCTGCGCACCAGGAAGGTGTCGAGCAGCACGCCGAAGGCGACGACGAAGCCCAGCTCGACGAGGAAGACGAGGGGGAGGACGGCGAGCACCGAGAAGGTGCCGGCGAGGACGATGCCGGCGCTGGTGATCACCCCGCCGGTCACCGCGAGGGCGCGCAGGATGCCCTGTTCGGAGCCGTGCGCGATCGTCTCCTCGCGGGCGCGGGCGATCAGGAAGATGTTGTAGTCGATCCCCAGCGCGACCAGGAAGACGAAGGCGAAGAGCGGCAGCGAGGGGTCCGATCCGGGGAAGTCGAAGACGAGCTCGAAGGCGAAGTAGCCCACCCCGAGCGCCGCCAGGAAGCTGAGGATCACCGTGCCGATCAGGATCAGCGGCGCGACCACGGCGCGCAGCAGGCCGATCAGGATCAGCAGCACGACGACCAGGACGATCGGCGGGATCACGATCGAGTCCCAGCCGGCCGCGTCGCGCACGTCGAATTCGATCGCGGTCGGCCCGCCGATCAGGGTGGAGGGCGCGACCCCGTGGGCGGCCTTGCGGATCGGCTCGACCAGGTCGAAGGCCGCGGTCGAGTAGGGATCGGGTTCGAGGGTCGCCTGCACCAGGACGCCGGAGGGCCCCCGCGCGACCGGTTGCGAGACCGCCTCGACGCCGTCGACCCCGGCGACCGCCCGCCGCACCGCCGGCACCTCGGCCGGGCCCTGGACGACGACGTCGGTGGGGGCGGTGGCGCCCGAGGGGAAGCTCTTGCTGACCAGCTTCTGGCCTTCCACCGACTCGACTTCGTCGACGTAGGCGTCTTCGTTGGTGAGTTCGGTGGAGAAGAAGGCAAAGCCGGCGCAGAAGACGAGCAGGACGACGAGCGAGCCGCCCATCACCCGGCGCGGCGAGAGGGCGACCCGGTCGCCGACCCGTTTCCAGAAGCCGTGAGTGGCGTCGGCCGGGTGCTCGAGCCGGTGGCGCCGCATCTCGTAGGGCAGGAAGACCGCGCGGTCGAGCGGCCCGACGATCAGCGAGGGGATCCGTCGGCGGCTGAGCCGGCGCAGGACCCAGTTGACGAGCACCAGCGGCAGCAGCACGAGCACCAGCAGGCAGGCGGCGATCACCCGGCCGAGCGCGCCGAGCGCCGAGCCCTCGACGATCCTCCGCCGCGCCCGCTCGGAGACCCCCTCTGCGCCGGGCGCGGTCGAGGCGGTGTGCGGCACGAACGGCCAGAAGGCGCGGCGGCCGAAGATCGTCAGCAGCGCCGGCAGCAGGGTCAGCATCGAGAGCGCCGCGCAGAAGATGCCGATCGCGGCGATCGGGCCGAGCCCTGAGGTGCCGTTGACCTTCGCCACGGTCAGGCAGAGCAGCGCGGCGATCACCGTCGCCGCCGAGGCGAAGATCGCCGGCCCGGCCGAACGCAGCGCTTCGCGCATCGCCTCGTGCCTGTCGACGGTGCGGCGCAGCTCCTCGCGGTAGCGGGCGACCAGCAGCAGCGCGTAGTCGGTGCCGGCGCCGAGCACCAGCACCGACATGATCGAGCTGGACTGGCCGTTGATCGTCACCCCCAGCTCCGAGATCCCGAAGCCGATCGAGCGCGAGAGCGCCTCGGCGAACAGCACCGCGATCAGCGGGATGAAGAGAAACATCGGCGAGCGGTAGATCAGGATCAGCAGGAAGATCACCAGGCTGACCGCGGCCAGCAGCAGGGTGCCGTTGATCCCTTCGAAGACCTCGAGCGCGTCGGCCGAGAAGCCGGCGCCGCCGGTGACCTTGACCTCGAGGCCGCCACCCGGGTCGGAGGCCTGCTCGCGCCAGTAATCGACCGGGTCGATGATCGTTTCCCCCTGGCCGCTGGCCTTGATGTAGGCGGTGACGATCGCCGCCTTGCCGTCCGGCGAGCAGAGCGGGCCGACGAAGGGGGCGTAGCCGGGCGGCTGGCCGGGGACCGCCCTGGTCGGTCCGCCGCAGGCGGGGGGAAGGCCCGCCGGCGCCGCGGCGGGCGCTTCGCCTGAGCCACCGCCCTCGCCGCCCGCGGCGGCCGTTTCGCCATCGGCGACGACCCCGGGGAAGCGCGCCCGGGTCATCTTCCCGACGTCTTCGACGAGCGTGCGGCGGTCCGCCCGGGTGAGGCCCGATTCTCGCCTGAAGACGACCACGGCCGGGGCCAGGCGGCCGTTCTGCAGCGATTCGGTTGCGTCCAGCGCCTTGGTCGATTCCGCTTCTCCGGGCAGGTAGGAGGAGGCCTCGTTGTTTTCGGCGTCCTGGAACTTGCCGGGGAGGTTGGCGGGGCCGGCGGCGACGAAGATCGCGACGAACCAGATCGCGAAGACGACCCACTTCGCGCGCCGGCCGGCGGAGAAGGTGAAGATGGAACCGCGCATCCGCGGCATTTTTTCAGAGCAGGTGTGCCAGCTGCTGCGGATCGGTTACGGGCGCCTGGCAGGCGAAGTGCTCGCAGACGTAAGCGGTGGGCTTGCCGTCGATCGCGGGGCGATCGGCGAGCAGGGGAGGGGCCTGGGCGCCCGGCGGGCCACCGGCAAGGACCTGGTGGGGGCGATAGCCCGAGCGGACGACCGCGGCCAGCTCCGCCAGGTCCCCGCCGATCAAAGCGACCTCCCTGGTCGGGGAGAGCTGGAAGTCGAGCGCTCGGAGCAGGTGGGCGAAGGCGTCGGGCTGGCGCGGCGCCGCCTTGGCGAAGAGCCGCAGGGCGCCCTCGGCCTGCTGCGCGTAGGCGAGCTCGCCGCTCAGCGCGGCGAGGCGGAGCAGGCCGAGCGCCATCGCGGAGTTGCCGGAGGGGATCGGGTGGTCGCCGATCTCCTTGCGGCGGGCGATCAGCTCCTCGTGGTCGTCGGAGGTCGAGAAGAAGCCGCCCCGCTGCGGGTCGCCGAAGCGGTCGATAGTCGTGCCGGCGAGCGCCTCGGCCGCCTCGAACCAGCGCGGCTCGAAGCTCGCCTCGTAGAGGGTGAGCAGCGCTTCCAGCAGGAAGGCGTGGTCCTCGAGGTAGGCGTTGAGGCGGCCCTCGCCGTCCTTGTAGGTGCGCAGCAGGCGCCCTCGCTCGTCGCGCAGCTCGCTCAGCAGGAACTCCGCGCAGCGGCGCGCCGCGTCGAGGTAGTCGGCGCGGCCCAGCGCCGCGCCGGCCTCGACCAGCGCCGCCAGCATCAGCGCGTTCCAGGCGGCGAGCCGCTTGTCGTCGAGGCCGGGCCGTGCCCGCTCGGACCGCGTTGCGAGCAGTGCCCGCCGCGCCGCCTCCAGCCCCTCCGGCTCGGGCGCCGCGGCGCCGCCCGCCCGGTGCAGGACGTTGTGGCCCTCGAAGTTGCCCGCCTCGGTGACGCCGTAGAAGTCGATCGCCGCGGCGGCGCCCTCGCCGAGCGCCTCGCGCATCTGCGCCGGCGTCCAGACGTAGAAGCGGCCCTCCTCGCCCTCCGAGTCGGCGTCGAGCGCCGAGTAGAAGCCGCCCTCGGGGCCGCGCATCTCGCGCAGCGCCCAGTCGAGCGTCTCCTCGCAGACGCGCCGGTAGCGCTCGTGGCCGAGCGCCTGCCAGCCGTGCAGGTAGGCGCGGGCGAGCAGCGCGTTGTCGTAGAGCATCTTCTCGAAGTGCGGGACGAGCCAGGCCCGGTCGACCGAGTAGCGGGAGAAGCCGCCCCCGAGCTGGTCGTAGATGCCGCCGGCCATCATCGCGTCGAGCGTCCGCTCGACGTGCCCGGTCTCGCCGCGCGCCAGCAGCAGCTCCAGCGTCGAGGCGGGCGGGAACTTGGGGGCGCCGCCGAAGCCGCCGCGCTCGCTGTCGGCCGACTCGCGAAGCCCCGCCAGCGCGGTCTCCAGCAGCTCGGCGCCGGGCGACTCGGCGGCCGGCTCGATCGCGCCGATCGCCCCCAGCCGCGCCCGCGTCTCCGGCGCCCGCTGGCGCAGCTCCTCGCGGCGCCCGGCGAAGGCGTCGACAACCGCCTCCATCACCATCCGGAAGCCGGGCATGCCCCGGCTCGGCTCGGGCGGGAAGTAGGTGCCGCCGTAGAAGGGGACGCCGTCGGGGTCGCAGAAGACGGTCATCGGCCAGCCGCCGTGGCCGCTGATCGCCTGCACCGCCTCCATGTAGAGGGCGTCGAGGTCGGGTCGCTCCTCGCGGTCGACCTTGATGCAGACGAAGTGCTCGTTCATGTAGGCGGCCGTCGCGGGGTCCTCGAAGGACTCGCGCTCCATCACGTGGCACCAGTGGCAGGCCGAGTAGCCGACCGAGAGCAGCAGCGGGCGGTCCAGCTGGCGGGCCCGCTCGAGCGCCTCCTCGTCCCACGGGTACCAGTCGACCGGGTTCTCGCGGTGCTGCAAGAGGTATGGGCTGGTCTCATGCGCCAGTCGGTTGGGCACCCGGCCAGGGTACCCGGGGACCTCGGCAGGCCGACTATTGGCGGGGCGCGGTCAGCGAAAGTGGGTCGCGGTGGCCGAATGTCGCACCCCGTCCCGCATCGACCCAGACCGCTGCGGGTCTACATTCCACAGGTGGCAAACAGACGACTCAGCAAGCGCGGCGAGCCGGCGCTCGATGCCGTCCTGGGGAAGCTGGACGAGGACGAGCGCGAGGTGGTGCTGACAGCGCTGGCGCGGGCCGAACGGACCGAGGCCGAGCTGCGCTACCTGGCCGACCACGACTCGCTGACCGGGTTGCTGGACCGGCTCCGCTTCCGCGCAGAGCTGGACCAGCACGTCTCCTTCACCGCCCGCTACGGCGGCCAGGGCGCCGTGATGATCGTCGACATCGACGGGCTGAAGGCGGTGAACGACTCGTTCGGCCATCACGCCGGCGACAACCTGATCCGCCAGGTCGCCGAGGTGATGCGGGAGCGGGTCCGCGTCACCGACGTCGTCGCGCGGCTCTCCGGCGACGAGTTCGCGATCCTGATGCCGCAAACCGACACCACCGGCGCGCTTCAGCTCGGCGAAGATCTGCGCTTCCGGGTGGCGGAGAAGGCCCGCCCCGTGCCGGAGGGCGAGGGGGCGACGATCAGCGTCGGGATCGCGATGTTCGGCGGCGGGCTGGGCGGATCGGAGGCGGTGCTGGTGGCCGCCGACCAGGCGATGTACAGGGCGAAGGAGGGAGGGCGCAACCAGATCGCCCTGTTCCGCGACCCGAGCGAGCCGCAGCGTGGCCCGAAGCGCAACCAGACCACGGCGGCGCGGATTCGCGACGCTCTCACCGAAGATCGCCTCAGCCTCCACTCGCAGCCGATCCGCAGCCTCGCCTCCGGCGGCATCGAGCGCTACGAGCTGCTGCTGCGGATGAGGAGCGAGGAGGGGGAGCTGCTGTCGGCCGCCTCCTTCATCGAGGCCGCCGAGCGCTCCGGCATGGTGCAGGAGCTGGACCGCTGGGTCGTCTCCCGGGCGCTCGAGCTGCTTGCCGAGCGGGAAGGCAAGGGCACTCCCCCGAGTCTCCACGTCAACCTCTCCGGCGCTTCGCTGACCGACGTCTCGGTGCTCGAGTTCATCGAGCGGCGGCTCGACGAAGGCGGCGTCGACCCCTCCCGCTGCACCTTCGAGATCACCGAGACGGCGAACGCCTACGACTACGAGCAGGCGGCCGGCTTCGCCGACCGGCTCACCGAGTTCGGCTGTCAGCTGGCGATCGACGACTACGGCGCCGGCTTCGGCCCCTTCCACTACCTGAAGCGGATCCCCTTCGACCTGATCAAGATCGACGGCTCCTTCGTCGAGGACATGCCGCGCAGCGACGCCGACCAGCTGACCGTGCAGGCGATCGTCCAGATCGCCCGCGGCCTCGGCAAGACGACGATCGCCGAGTACGTCCAGGACGACCGGACGACCGAGATGCTGCGCGAGTACGGGGTCGACATGGCCCAGGGCTTCCACCTCGGCCGCCCCGTCGACCTCGCCGAGGCGTTCCCGGTCTGAGCGCCGGGCTCATAACCCGTCGGGTCCTGTCCCGAGAACCCAAGGGATGAGGCGCATTTTGGTCTCGGCGGAGAGCGATGTGAGCCGGACCAGTTCCACCGTCAAGCAGTTCGGCGAAGGGCCGCTTTCGGAGAGGGAAGCGAGGAGGAGGGCCAAGCCGATGACCGCGCCCCGGAGTCACCGCCGACGAACGAAGGGTGATCGGGCATCATTCTTGGCGATTCGCTGGTCTGCATCAAATTGATGCGCTAGTCTGAGCCTATGGCAACCAAGCAAAAGGACCGATCGACTTCTGCCCGTCGCGCCGGTCGTCGCACTACCTTGCGGGTTCCAGTGGGGCTCGAGTCAGAGCTGTCGTTGACCGCGCGCCGGCTGGAGGCGACCGAGAACGAGGCACTCGTCTACCTCGCCCAGTTGGGCGCCGACGCGGCAAAGCGTCAACGCGCGGTCGAGAAGGTGACTGCGCGACGCCGTCGGGCGCTCGTCGGCCCCCGAGGTGCCACTGCCGAGGGACTTCCCTCTCCCGAGGAGGCGCGCGCGGCGATCCTCACCGAGCGCGGGTAGGACGTCGGCCAGATGGCGGTCTGGGACACCTCAGTCGCCTCTGGTCTGCATCCCGACTCCCCGCTCTATGAGCTGGCGAGCGAGGCGGCGCTGGCCCAGGAGCCGTTTCGGCTCGCCGCGCCCACCGTGCACGAGATTGCTTTCGGCCTGCAGCGGCGCGCCGAGGCAGACGCCAGGTTCGCCACGCTTTTCCGCTGGTTCACCGATCTCCTCGATGCCGGCGTGGTCGAGGTTCTGCCGCTGAGTTGGGAGGCGGCGCTGCTGGCCGGACGACTGCGCGCGAACCGGCCGACTCCGCCGACCGGCGGGCGCGGCCGGAAAAGGCGCTCGCGCGACCCGAAGCCCGAGCGCCGGGTGGCCTGGATCGCCGACATCCAAATCGCGGCGACCGCATGGCTTGCGGGAGAGGATGTCTGCACAGCCGACCGGGATCACTTCGAGGTGCTGAGCGACGCGATCGCCGGTCTGTTTCCGGACGAGGGGCGGCTAAAAGTGCTTCCCGCTCCGCAGGTGAGTGCAGTCTGACCGATGACCTGAGTCCGACACTCCGACCCGGCAGCTCATAACTGAAGCTCGCGGGTTCGAATCCCGCCCCCGCTATGGCCTTATGGGCGACCAATCCAGGTCGCTCAAACCCGGGTCTCGACTCAGATGGCAGAGACCGTTCCCGTGCAGGAGCTGCGCAGCAACCTCGACAGCTTGCTCGATGATGTCAGCCGCCGACACGATCGTGTGCTGGTGACTCGGAACGGCGCTCCCACCGCGGCTCTGGTCCCGATCGACGGGTCCGCGGCGTTGGAAGAGACGGCTGAGGTTCTCTCAGACCCGAACGCGCCTTCCGCGCTTGAGGCGGGCCTTGCCGAGATCGAGCGCGACGAAAAGTTGTACGGCACGTGCCCCTCTCGGAGCTGTAGTGGATGTCGGCCATCGAGGTCACGCGTCTCGCGCGCGACGATCTGCGAGAGCTGATTGAAACACGCGATCTCCCTGCCGATACGCGGGAGCGCGTTTCGCGCTCGCTGCTCACTTTGGAGGAGCTCCCGCGGGCCGGCAGGCAGTTGTCCGGTGTTTGGCGAGACTGCCGTGCCCTGATCGGTTCATGGGGCTGGCTGATCGTCGTCTACATGTACGTCGAGTCAGCCGACAGGGTTGTCGTCATCGCCTTTCACGACGGTCGAACTTCGGAGAATGCGATAGCGGGTCTTTGAGAGAGGCAGCAGCGTCAGCCTCTTCAGATTGCTGCTTTCTCAATGCTGAAGCCGTTTTGGCGCTTGATTCAATGGCGACGGCTTGGTTACCCGTAAGACCGAATCGCCCCCCCGACATAGGACGAAAAGCCCCGGAGGTCGCCGCCGTCACCGAGAGCTTTTGGAACTCGATGACATCCAGGTCGGCCGACGAGCGACCGACCTGGACGTCGAGATCAGGCGAGCTCGAACCGGTCGAGGTTCATCACCTTGGCCCACGCCGCGACGAAGTCGCGCACGAGCTTCTCCCGCGCGTCGTCGCTCGCGTAGACCTCTGCGAGCGCGCGCAGCTCGGAGTTCGAGCCGAAGACGAGGTCGACGCGGCTGCCGGTCCACTTGAGCTCGCCGAGGTCGCGGCCCTCGAAGGTCTCGGCCTCCTCTGACGTCGCCTTCCACGTCGTGCCCAGGTCGAGCAGGTTGACGAAGAAGTCGTTGGTCAGCGACTCGGGCGTCGAGGTGAAGACGCCCAGCGGAGCCTGCTTCGAGTTGGCGCCCAGGACGCGCAGACCGCCCACGAGGACGGTCATCTCGGGGGCGCTCAGGGTCAGCAGATTCGCGCGATCGAGCAGGAGGTACTCGGCGGGCATCTCGTGACCGTTCTGGAGGTAGTTGCGGAACCCGTCCGCGGTCGGCTCCAGCTCGGCGAAGGACTCCACGTCGGTTTGCTCCCGCGAGGCGTCCGTGCGCCCCGGCGTGAAGGGGACCTCTACCTCGTGACCGGCGTTCTTGGCGGCCCGCTCGACGGCGGCACACCCACCGAGCACGATCAGGTCGGCGAGCGAGACCTCCTTGCCCCCGGTCTGGGCGCTGTTGAAGGACCCCTGGATCTCCTCCAGGGTGCGCAGCACCGTCGCCAGCTCGTCGGGGTCGTTGACCTCCCAGCCGTTCTGCGGCTCGAGGCGGATGCGGGCCCCGTTGGCGCCGCCGCGCTTGTCGCTGCCGCGGAACGTCGACGCCGACGCCCAGGCGGCGGAGACCAGCTGGGAGACGGACAGCCCCGAGGAGAGGACCTGGTCCTTGAGGGAGGCGATGTCCTCGGCCCCGATCAGCTCGTGCGTCACCTCGGGGACCGGGTCCTGCCACAGCAGCGTCTCCGTCGGGACCTCCGGCCCGAGGTAGCGCGCGACGGGGCCCATGTCGCGGTGCGTCAGCTTGAACCATGCCCGGGCGAAGGCGTCCGCGAGCTCGTCCGGGCTTTCCAGGAAGCGCCGCGAGATCGGCTCGTAGACCGGGTCGAGCCGGAGCGAGAGGTCCGTCGTCAACATCGTCGGCGTATGTCCTGCCGAGGGGTCCTGGGCGTCCGGCACGTTGCTCTCGGCACCCTTCGGCTTCCACTGCCACGCGCCGGCCGGGCTTTTCGCCTGCTCCCACTCATAGCCGAACAGGGTCTTGAGGAAGCTGTTGTCCCACGCCACCGGGGTCGCCGTCCACGCACCCTCGAGCCCGCTGGTGATCGCGTCCGTGCCGTTGCCGCTGCCGTAGGTGTTCCGCCAGCCAAGGCCCTGCTCCTCGAGCGGAGCGCCCTCGGGCTCGGGGCCGACGTACTTATCCGGGTCGGCCGCGCCGTGAGTCTTGCCGAACGTGTGCCCACCGACGATCAGCGCCACCGTCTCCTCGTCGTTCATCGCCATGCGCCGGAACGTCTCGCGGATGTCCCTGGCCGCGGCGAGCGGATCCGGGTCGCCGTCGGGGCCCTCCGGGTTGACGTAGATGAGACCCATCTGGACGGCAGCCAGGGGGTTCTCGAGCTTCCGGTCGCCGCTGTAGCGCTCGTCGCCCAGCCAGGTGGTCTCGGGGCCCCAGTAGACGTCCTCGTCGGGCTCCCAGGCGTCTTCCCGGCCGCCCCCGAAGCCGAAGGTCTCGAATCCCATCGACTCCAGGGCGACGTTGCCGGCGAGGACCATCAGGTCCGCCCACGAGAGCTTTTGCCCGTACTTGCTCTTGACCGGCCAGAGCAGCCTGCGAGCCTTGTCGAGGTTCGCGTTGTCCGGCCAGCTGTTGAGAGGCGCGAAGCGCTGCTGCCCGGTCCCGGCACCGCCGCGACCGTCGCTGATGCGGTACGTGCCGGCGCTGTGCCACGCCATCCGGATGATCAGCGGGCCATAGTGGTCGTAGTCGGCCGGCCACCAGTCCTGCGAGGTCGTCAGCACATCCTCGATGTCCTTCTTCACGGCGTCGAGGTCGAGGGTCTCGAAGGCCTCGGCGTAGTTGAACTCCTCGCCCAGGGGGTTGGCCTCGGCGGGGTTCTTGGCGAGGATCTTCAGGTTGAGCTGGTTCGGCCACCAGCCGCGATTCCCCCCGCCCTCGGCGGGGTGCGGGGCGCGCGGGTGCCCGACCGGGCAGCCACCGCCGTTCTCCTCGTTCATCTCTCCAACAACGGCATCAGTACTGTCAGACACGGGATTCCTTTCAGGGTCAGGGTTGTGATCGGGAACTGGGTGCGGCCGAGCAGTCGGGGCACCGGCCCCAATAGATGACCTCGGCCTCGTCGATCGCGAAGCCATGGTCCTCGGACGGGGTCAAGCAGGGGGTCGTGCCAACCGCGCAATCGACGTCGGCGATTGCACCGCACGACCGGCACACGATGTGGTGATGGTTGTCGCCGACCCGCGACTCGTAGCGCGCCACGGAGCCCAGCGGCTGGATGCGCCGCACCAGGCTCGCGTCAGTCAGCGCTCGCAGCACGTCGTAGACGGCCTGGAGGGACACCTCACCGAGGTCTTCGCGCGTGGCATCGATGATCGAGCTCGTGTCGGCGTGCGGATGATCATGCACTGCGGCCAGCACCGCCACGCGAGGACGGGTTGCGCGGAGGTTGGCCTCGCGCAACATGCGCTCGAGTTCCACGGTCGTCGGCACGGGCTGGAGTATGCCCATTTTCTGGAATCAATCAAGTCTTCGTGGCGGCTTCAGCGGCGTAGCGCCGCCCGCCGCACCTTGCCGCTCGCCGTCTTCGGCAGCTCGGCGGCGAACTCGACGATCCGCGGGAACTTGTAGGGGGCGGTCTCGCGCTTGCAGTGCTCCTGCAGCTCGCGGGCCAGCGCCTCGCCTGGCTCGCGGCCGCGCGGCACGACGACCGCTCGCACCACGGCGCCGCGCTCGGGATCCGGCGCGGCGACCGCGACGGCCTCGGCGACCGCAGGGTGGGAGAGCAGCGCCGACTCGACCTCGACCGGGCCGATCCGGTAGCCGGAGGAGACGATGATGTCGTCGCCGCGGCCCTCGAAGAAGAGGTGCCCGTCCTGCTCGCGGACCAGGTCGCCGGTCGGCCACCACTCGCCCTCGAAGCACTCCCCGTCGAGGTAGCGGGAGAAGAAGGTGGGGGAGGAGGAGGCGCGCAGCTGCAGTTCGCCCGCCTCGATCCGCACCTCGAACCCCGGCAGCGGCCGGCCCATCGAGCCGGGGACGACGGGTTCGCCGGTCAGGTTGCCGCTGATGTGCCCGGTCTCGGTTTGCCCGTAGCCGTCGGCCGGCTCGGCGCCCATCGCCTCGCGGAACGCGGCGACCGTCTCCGCCCCGAGCGCCTCGCCGGCGGAGACCATGCGGCGCAGGGCGGGGAGGGGTCGCAGCGCGGTGCGCGCGGCCAGCATCCGGTACTCGGTCGGCGCCTGGCAGAGCACGTTGACGCCCAGCGCCTCGGCGAGGTCGAGCCGCTCGGCCGGATCGAAGCGGCCGTCCTGGATCACCGCGGCGGCGCCGGTCAGCCAGGGGGCGAGGAAGACGTTGCGGGCCGACTTCGACCAGCCCGGAGCGGTGGTGCACCAGACCAGCTCGCCGGGGCGCGAGCCGAGCCACTGCTCGGCCTGGGCACGCTGTCCGGCCAGGTAGCGGTAGGCGTGGACGACGCCGCGCGGCTCGCCGGTCGTGCCGGAGGTGAAGACGATCAGCGCCGGGTCCTCGGCGCCCATCTGCTCGACCGCCGCCGGCGTCTCCTGCGGGCGGTCCTCGTCGAGCGTCGAGGCGACTTCGCCGAGGGTGATCGCCGGCACCTCGTCCGGGATCTCGTCGAGCAGCTCCTCTTCGACGACGCACAGGGCCGGCGCCGCGGCGCTGGTGCGCAGCTCCATGTCGTGGCGGCGGAGCTGCGGGCTGCAGGGCAGCGCCACCGCTCCCATCCGCCAGCAGGCGAGCAGCGACAGCGCCCACTCGATCCGGTTGCCGGCCAGGGTCATCACGACGTCGCCGCGCCGCACCCCGCGCGCCGCGAAGGCGCCCGAAAGCCCGGCCGAGCGGGCGATCAGCTCGCCGAAGCCCCAGTCGCGACGGCGTCCCTCGGCGTCGATCGCGACGATCCCCAGCCGCGAGGCCGGCGAGCGCTCCATCACGTCCTCGACGAAGTTCACCTGCGGCAGTCTGCCGCAGACACGCGCTGCTACGCGCCGCGCGCCGCGCGGTAGAGGTTTGAGTCGCATAGCGGTTCGAATCTCTACCGCGCCCTCGGGTCGGCGTTCGCACTTTCCGTCCCATTGGAGAGCTAAGCGCGAACGCCGCGGCGGGAGGGACAGCAATTGCGAACGTCGCGGGAAGCTCAGGCCTCCGAGAATCCGAGGCGGAGGTGGATGCCCGCAGCGAGCTCGACCCGCCCGCCTCGACCGTCGTCTACGAGCTGACCGAGCTGGGGCGCGGGCTGGAGCGCCCGCTGCTCGAGCTGGGCCGCTGGGGGCTCAACTTCTACGGCGTCGAGGACGTCGCCGGGCTCAAGTCGTCCGGGCTGCCGAACTCGCTGCGGGTGATCCTCCAGCCGCCCCCCGGCGCCGAGCTGACCGTGCAGCTGCACAGCGAGGGGCACTCGTTTCGGTTGCGGGTCGCGAGCCGGCTCGATCGCCGCGGAGCGGGGCGAGGCGCCGGACCCCGACCTCGACCATCTCGGGCTCGCCGCGGGACGTGGTCCGCCTGCTGGTCACCGGCGAGGAGGCGGAGAAGCTCGAGGTCGAGGGGGACCGCGGGGCGCTGGAGGAGCTGCGCGCGATGGTCGTCCTGCCCGAGCGCCTGCGCGAGGCGGCGCAGGCCGAGCTGGGAAGCGCCGCCCCGGCCTGAGCTAGCGGCTAGCGGAGCTCGGCGGAGCTCTTGCCGAGCAGCTGACGGGCGACGATCAGCAGCTGGATCTGCTGGGTGCCCTCGAAGATGTCGAGGATCTTCGCGTCGCGGGCCCACTTCTCGAGCAGCTCGTCCTCGCCGTAGCCGGCAGCGCCGCACAGCTCGACGCAGCCGAGCGCCACCTCGACGCAGGTGCGCCCCGCCTTGGCCTTCGCCATCGAGGCCTGCAGCGAGTTGGGCCGGCTGTTGTCGGCCATCCAGGCGGCGTGCAGGGTGAGCAGGCGGGACGCCTCGTAGTCGGCCTCCATCTCGAGGAAGCGGGCGACGGCGGCGGGCTGGGAGAGGGCGGGGAGGTCGTAGTCGATCTCGACCCCCGCCTCGGCGAGCAGCTCGCGGGTCCGCTCCAGCGAGGCGCGGGTGACCCCGACCGCCATCGCCGCGACCAGCGGCCGCGTGTTGTCGAAGGTCTGCATCGCTCCGGCGAAGCCCTGCTTGACGTCGATCTCGGGGCTGCCGAGCAGCGCCTCCTTCGGCACCCGGCAGTCCTGGAGGGTGAAGTTGGCGGTGTCCGAGGCGCGGATCCCGAGCTTGTGTTCGAGCCGGTCGAGCTTCAACCCGGGGTTGTCGCGCTCGACGATGAACGACTTGATCGCGGCGCGGCCCTTGGAGCGGTCGAGCGAGGCCCAGACGACGATCAGCTCGGCGCGGTCGCCGGAGGTGACGAAGATCTTCTCGCCGTTCAGCACGTACTCGTCGCCGTCCAGCTCGGCCGTGGTGCGGATCGCGGCCGAGTCCGAGCCGGCCTCCGGCTCGGTGATCGCCATCGCCGCCCACTTGCCGCCGTAGCGCTCCAGCTGCTCCTCGCTCGCCACCGAGGCGATCGCCGAGTTGCCGAGGCCCTGGCGGGGCATCGAGAGCAGCAGGCCGACGTCGCCCCAGCACAGCTCGATGATCCCCAGCACGGTCGCCAGGTTGGAGCCGTTGCGGTTCTCGCCCTCGCCCTTGCCGGCGGACTCGCGGCGCACGCCGGCCGCGCCGGCGCCGCTGTCGCCGCCCTCGTTCATCCCGTCGATCAGCGAGGCGAGCATGTCCAGCTCCTTGGGATAGGCGTGCTCTTCCTCGTCGTAGCGGCGCGAGATCGGCCGGAAGACCTCGGTCGCGACCTGGTGGGCCTGGCTGACCAGCGGCTGGAGCTTCTTCGGTATCTCGAGGTTGATCATCGTCTCGGGTCGCTCTAGACGAGCAGGGCGCCCTCCATGACGCCCGCTGCGCGGAGGTCGCGGTACCAGCGCTCGACCGGGTGCTCCTTGACGAAGCCGTGGCCGCCGAGCAGCTGCACGCCCGCCGAGCCGATCGCCATCCCCTTGGCGGCGCAGAGCCGCCGGGCCAGGGCCGCCTCGCGGGCGAAGCCGTCGCCCCGGTCGGCACGGCCGGCCGCGCGGTAGACGGCGAGCCGCATCCCGTCGGCCTCGATGCCGATCTCGGAGACCGCGAAGGCGACCGCCTGGCGGTTGGAGATCGGCTCGCCGAAGGCGCTGCGCTCCTTGACGTAGGGGATGACGTAGTCGAGGACGGCCTGCGAGGCGCCGACCGCGAGCGCGCTCCAGGCCAGCCGCGCCCGCTGCACGCATTCGGCGTAGGCGTCGCGCCCGCCCTCGCCGAGCAGCGCCGCGCCCGGCAGGCGGACGCCCTCGAGCAGCAGGCGACCGGTCGCGGCGGGGCGCAGGCCCATCGCCGGCTCCGGCTCGACCGCGAGGCCATCGGCGCCCGACTCGACCACGAACAGCGCCGGGCCGAGCTCCTCGGCCGCGGCGGCGAGGACGAACAGCTCGCAGTCGGCGGCGCGGGCGACCAGCGACTTGGCGCCGTCGAGCACCCAGTCCTCGCCGTCGCGGCGCGCCTTCGTCTCCAGCGCCAGCGGGTCGAACAGCGGCCGCGGCTCGAGCAGCGCCAGCGCCGCGGCCGGCACGTCCTCGCCGCTGAAGGCGGGCAGGTAGGTGGCCTGCTGCTCGGCCGTGCCCCAGTGGCCGATCGCGGTCGCGACCGCGCCCGGGGCGAGCGCCGCGTAGGCGATCCCCATGTCGCCGCCCGCGAGCGCCTCGCCGACCAGCGCGCTGGTCACCGCCGCCTGCTCGCGCATCGGGCCGCCCAGCTCCTCGGGGACGCCGAGCGTGTTGACGCCCAGCTCGTCGACCTGGGAGAGCAGCTCGGCCGGCGTCGCGCACGCGGCGTCGGCCGCCTGCGCGGCGGGCCGCACCTCCGCGGCGGCGAAGTCGCGCACCGCCTCCTGGAACATCTGCTGCTCGTCGTCGGGGGTGACGTCGAACAGGGCGCGCGGCTTGGCGGCCGCCTGGCGCGTTGGCCGGGCCAGCTTCTGCGCCGCCTTGAAGGTGCGCCCGGCGGCGGTCGCCGTGCGGAAGCCCTCCTTGCTGCTCCGGAACAGCGCCCGCTCGACTGGCTTGCGGGCCTTGATCCTGTCCAGCAGGTCGGAGCCGGCGAGCCAGTTGAGCGCCCGCAGGCCGAGCCCCATGCCGCGCTCCGCCACTCCCTTGTCGTTGCCGTTCACCCCTCCTCCTTCTCGCCGCTGGTTCGGTCCGCCGGCTTGCGGTCGTAGTTGTTCTCGGTATGCGGGAGCAAGTACGACCGCAATGGGGGCCGCACACGACCTTCGACGTGGGGGGTATGGCGCTTCGCGTCGCGCACCGCGAAGCCGATCTCCTCGCCCCCCGCGTCGCTGAGGAACTCGACCCGGGCGGGCAGCACGATCGGCTTGCGGAACCGCACCTCGACCGCGAAGGCGTCGGGCAGGCGGCCCGCGAGCGCCGCCAGGCAGCGCGCCTTGGTCCACATCCCGTGCGCGATCGCCCCCGGGAAGCCGAGCGGCCTGGCGGTCAGCGCGTGCATGTGGATCGGGTTGCGGTCGCCGGAGACGGCGGCGTAGCGGCGGCCGAGGTCGCCACCGAGCCGCCACTCGGCGCTCGGCGTCGGGCCGGGTTCATCGGCAGCGCCCTCCTCCGCCTCCCCATGAGGTCGTATTTCTTCTCGCATACCGGGCGAAACTGCGACATCACCTTGGGAGGGGCCGCGGCGCAGCATCGTGCTGACCGACTCCCAGGCCTTCTGGCGTCCGCTCCAGGCCTCGGTGAGCAGGCCGAAGGTGCGCCCGCGCGGGTGCGGCTCGAGCTTGCTCGGGCGGACGCGGAGCTTCAGCTCCTCGCCCAGGCCGATCGGCCGGTGCTGGACGATCCGGTTCTCGACGTGGACCAGGCCGACCGCGCCGAAGGGGAAGCTGCCGTCGGCCATCACCGCCAGGTGCAGCGGGAAGGCGAGCACGTGCGGGTAGGTGGGCGGCAGGCTGTCGCGCAGCGAGAAGCCGCAGACCTTGGCGTAGGCGGCCACCTTCTCGGGGTCGGGCCGCACTCCCGGCAAAACCAGCTCGGTGTCGGGGACCTCCTCGCCGCGGCCCGGCACGAAGGGCAGCAGCGAGGCGCCGGGGATCAGCGGCGCCGCGGCGCGCGCGTAGAGCGGCAGGACGCTGGGCGGGCTGTCGAGCGTCCGCGTCGCCATCAGATGGTCGACCCCCTGCTCAAGCGCGTCATCCAGGTGTGCGGGGTTGGGGGGTTGATCATCTAAGCCCCCAGCAGGCTCTGGCCGCAGACCCGGACCACGTTGCCGTTGACGCCAGTCGAGGCGGGGCTGGCGAACCAGGCGATCGTCTCGGCAACGTCGACCGGCAGGCCGCCCTGCGACATGCTGTTCATCCGCCGCCCCGCTTCGCGCAGGGCAAGCGGCATCTTCGCGGTCATCTGCGTCTCGATGAAGCCGGGGGCGACCGCGTTGATCGTCGCGCCGCGCTCCGCCAGGGAGGGCGCCAGCGCCTCGACCATGCCGATTACGCCCGCCTTCGAGGTCGCGTAGTTGGTCTGCCCCGCGTTGCCGGCGATGCCGCTCAGCGAGGAGACGCAGACGATCCGCCCGTTGTCGCGCAGCAGGCCGCGGAAGAGCAGCTCGTCGTCGATCCGCTCCTCGCTGGAGAGGTTGACCTCGAGCAGCGAGGTCCAGCGCTCCTCGGGCATCTTCGCGATCGTCCGGTCGCGGGTGACGCCGGCGTTGTGGACGACCACGTCGACGCCGTCGTCCAGCCGCTCGGCGATCTTCGCCGGGGCATCCTCGCCGGTGATGTCCAGCTCGATCGTCTTGGCGCCGAGCCGCGCCGCGACCTTCGCCAGATCGTCGCCGAGGGCGGGGACGTCGAGCAGCACCAGCTTGGCGCCGTCGCGGTGCAGGGTCTCGGCGATCGCCTCGCCGATCCCGCGCGAGGCGCCGGTGACCAGCGCCACCTTGCCCGCCAGCGGTCGGTCCCAATCGACTTGCGGCGTCTTCGCGACGCCCGGCCCGACCTCGATCACCTGGCCGGAGACGTAGGCCGAGCGGGGGGAGAGGAGGAAGCGCAGGGTGGACTCGAGCTGGTCCTCGGCGCCGGCGGCGACGTGGACGAGCTGCACGGCGATGCCGCGGCCGACCTCCTTGCCGAGCGAGCGGGTGAACCCCTCCAGGGCGCGCTGCGCGGTCGCCTCGCGCGGCGCCAGGCCGGCCGGCGGCGTGCCCAGCACGACGACGCGACCGCAGCGCTCGACCCGCCCCACGTTGGGGTGGAAGAAGCGCTGCAGCTCGACCAGCTCGGTCGAGTCGGAGATCCCGGTTGCGTCGAAGAGCAGGGCGTGCACCGGGCTGTCCGATCTCCGCGGCCGCGGGGCGCCGATCTCGACCGCGACGTTCTCCAGCCGCTTGGCGCTCCGCGGAGCTCTTGCCGAGCAGCTGACGGGCGACGATCAGCAGCTGGATCTGCTGGGTGCCCTCGAAGATGTCGAGGATCTTCGCGTCGCGGGCCCACTTCTCCAGCAGCTCGTCCTCGCCGTAGCCGGCGGCGCCGCAGAGCTCGACGCAGCCGAGCGCGACGTCGACGCAGGTGCGGCCCGCCTTCGCCTTCGCCATCGAGGCCTGCAGCGAGTTCGGCTTGCTGTTGTCGGCCATCCAGGCGGCCTGCAGGGTCAGCAGGCGGGCCGCCTCGTAGTCGGCCTCCATCTCCAGGAAGCGGGCGACGGCGGCGGGCTGCGAGAGGGCCGGGCGGTCGTAGTCGATCTCGACCCCGGCCTCGGCGAGCAGCTCGCGGGTCCGCTCCAGCGCGGCGCGGGCGACGCCGACCGCCATCGCCGCGACCAGCGGGCGGGTGTTGTCGAAGGTCTGCATCGCCCCGGCGAAACCCTGCTTGACGTCGATCTCGGGGCTGCCGAGCAGGGCCTCCTTCGGCACCCGGCAGTCCTGGAGGGTGAAGTTGGCGGTGTCGGAGGCGCGGATCCCGAGCTTGTGCTCGAGCCGGTCGAGCTTCAGCCCGGGGTTGTCGCGCTCGACGATGAACGACTTGATCGCGGCCCGGCCCTTGGAGCGGTCGAGCGTGGCCCAGACGACGATCAGCTCGGCGCGGTCGCCGGAGGTGACGAAGATCTTCTCGCCGTTGAGCACGTACTCGTCGCCGTCGAGCTCGGCCGTGGTGCGGATCGAGGCCGAGTCCGAGCCGGCCTCCGGCTCGGTGATCGCCATCGCCGCCCACTTGCCGCCGTAGCGCTCCAGCTGCTCCTCGCTCGCCACCGAGGCGATCGCCGAGTTGCCGAGGCCCTGGCGGGGCATCGAGAGCAGCAGGCCGACGTCGCCCCAGCACAGCTCGATGATCCCCAGCACGGTCGCCAGGTTGGAGCCGTTGCGGTTCTCGCCCTCGCCCTTGCCGTCGGACTCGCGGCGCACGCCGGCGGCGCCGGCGCCGCTGTCGCCGCCCTCGTTCATCCCGTCGATCAGCGAGGCGAGCATGTCGAGCTCCTTCGGGTAGGCGTGCTCGGCCTCGTCGTACTTGCGCGAGATCGGCCGGAAGACCTCGGTCGCGACCTGGTGGGCCTGGCTGACCAGCGGCTGGAACTTCTTCGGTATCTCGAGGTTGATCATCGTCTCCTTTCGCTCTAGACGAGCAGGGCGCCCTCCATGACGCCCGCTGCGCGGAGGTCGCGGTACCAGCGCTCGACCGGGTGCTCCTTGACGAAGCCGTGGCCGCCGAGCAGCTGCACGCCTTCGGAGCCGATCGCCATTCCCTTGGCGGCGCAGAGCCGGCGGGCCAGGGCCGCCTCGCGGGCGAAGTCCTTGCCCTGGTCGGCGCGTCCGGCCGCCCGGTAGGTGGCGAGCCGCATGCCGTCGGTCTCGATGCCGATTTCGGCGACGCCGAAGGCGACGGCCTGGCGGTTGGAGATCGGCTCGCCGAAGGCGGTGCGCTCGTTGACGTAGGGGATGACGTAGTCGAGGACCGCCTGCGAGGCGCCGACCGCGAGCGCGCACCAGGCGATCCGCGCCCGCTGCACGCACTCGGCGTAGGCGTCGCGACCGCCCTCGCCGAGCAGCGCCTCGCCGGGCAGGCGGACGCCCTCGAGCAGCAGCCGGCCGGTCGCGGCGGGGCGCAGCCCCATCGCCGGCTCCGGCTCGACCGAGAGCCCGTCGCCGCCGGACTCGATCACGAACAGCGCCGGGCCGAGGCCCTCGGCCTCGGCGGCGACGACGAACAGCTCGCAGTCCGCGGCGCGGGCGACCAGCGACTTGGCGCCGTCGAGCACCCAGTCCTCACCGTCGCGGCGCGCCTTCGTCTCCAGCTTCAGCGGGTCGAACAGCGGCCGCGGCTCGAGCAGCGCCAGCGCCGCGGCGGGCACGTCCTCGCCGCTGAAGGCCGGCAGGTAGGTGGCCTGCTGCTCGGCCGTGCCCCAGTGGCCGATCGCGGTCGCGACCGCGCCGGGGGCGAGCGCCGCGTAGGCGATCCCCATGTCGCCGTGGGCGAGCGCCTCGGCGACCAGCACGCTGGTCACCGCCGCCTGCTCGTGCATCACGCCGCCGAGCTCCTCGGGGACGCCGAGCATGTTGACGCCGAGCTCGTCGACCTGGGAGAGCAGCTCGGCCGGGGTCGCGCACTCGGCGTCGGCCTCCTGCGCGGCGGGCCGCACCTTCGCCGCGGCGAAGTCGCGCACCGCCTCCTGGAACATCTGCTGCTCCTCGTCGGGGGTGACGTCGAACAGGGCGCGCGGCTTGCCGGCCGCCTGGCGCGCCGGCCTGGCCAGCTTCTGCGCGGCCTTGAAGGTGCGCCCGGCGGCGGTCGCCGTGCGGAAGCCGTCCTTGCTGCTCCGGAACAGCGCCCGCTCGACCTGTTTGCGGGCCCTGATCCTGTCCAGCAGGTCGGAGCCGGCGAGCCAGTTGAGCGCCCGCAGGCCGAGCCCCATGCTGCGCTCGGCCACTCCCTTGTCGGTGTCTGCCGTTCACTTGCCTTTCGCCCTTCCCGCCGGTTCGGTTCGGTGTCTGCTTCGGCCTGCGGCCGGCCGCACAGCGGCCGTCGAGATGGGGGGTGTGGCGCTTCGCGTCGCGCACCGCGAAGCCGATCTCCTCGCCCTCCGCGTCGCTGAGGAACTCGACCCGGGCGGGCAGCACGATCGGCTTGCGGAAGCGCACCTCGACCGCGAAGGCGTCGGGCAGGCGGCCCTGCAGCGCCGCCAGGCAGCGCGCCTTGGTCCACATCCCGTGCGCGATCGCGCCGGGGAAGCCGAGCGGCTTCGCGGTCAGCGCGTGCATGTGGATCGGGTTGCGGTCGCCGGAGACGGCGGCGTAGCGGCGGCCGAGGTCGCCGCCGAGGCTCCACTCGGCGCTCGGCGTCGGCGCCGGGTTCCTCGCCGGCTCGTCCTCTCGCCGCCCCGGGCGTTCGAGCTTCCCCGCGCAACCGCGGAGAAACTGCGACATCAGCCTGGGGAGGGGCCGCGGCGCAGCATCGTGCTGGCCGACTCCCAGGCCGTCTCGCCGCCGCTCCGGGCCTCGGTGACGAGGCCGAAGGTGCGCCCGCGCGGGTGCGGCTCGAGCTTCGTCGGCCGTACCCGGAGCTCCAGCTCCTCGCCGAGGCCGATCGGCCGCCGCTGGACGATCCGGTTCTCGACGTGGACCAGGCCGACCGCGCCGAACGGGAAGCTGCCGTCGGCCATCACCGCCATGTGCAGCGGGAAGGCGAGCACGTGCGGGTAGGTGGGCGGCAGGCTGTCGCGCAGCGAGAAGCCGCAGACCCTGGCGTAGGCGGCGACCTTCTCGGGGTCGGGTCGGACTCCCGGCAGGATCAGCTCGGTCTCCGGGACCTCCTTGCCGCGGCCCGGCACGAACGGCAGCAGCGAGGCGCCGGGGATCAGCGGCGCGGCGGCGCGCGCGTAGAGCGGCAGGACGCTGGGCGGGCTGTCGAGGGTCCGCGTCGCCATCAGAGGGATGACAGGCGCGTCATCCAGGTGTGCGGGGTTGGGGGGTTGATCATCTAAGCCCCCAGCAGGCTCTGGCCGCAGACGCGGACGACGTTGCCGTTGACGCCGGTCGAGGCGGGGCTGGCGAGCCAGGCGATCGTCTCGGCGACGTCGACCGGCAGGCCGCCCTGCGACATGCTGTTCATCCGCCGCCCCGCTTCTCGCAGGGCGATCGGCATCCGCGCCGTCATCTGCGTCTCGATGAAGCCGGGGGCGACGGCGTTGATCGTCGCGCCGCGCTCCGCCAGCTAGGGCGCCAGCGCCTCGACCATGCCGATCACGCCCGCCTTCGAGGTCGCGTAGTTGGTCTGGCCGGCGTTGCCGGCGATGCCGCTCATCGAGGAGACGCAGACGATCCGCCCGTTGTCGCGCAGCAGGCCGCGGGAGAGCAGCTCGTCGTCGATCCGCTCCTCGCTGGAGAGGTTGATCTCCAGCAGCGAGGCCCAGCGCTCCTCCGGCATCTTCGCCAGCGTGCGGTCGCGGGTGACGCCGGCATTGTGGACGACGACGTCGACGCCGCCGTCCAGCCGTTCGGCGATCTTCTCCGGCGCGTCGTCGGCGGTGATGTCGAGCTCGATCGTCTCGGCGTCGAGCCGCTCCGGCGACCTTCGCCAGATCCTCGGCGAGGGCGGGAACGTCGAGCAGGACCAGCTTGGCGCCGTCGCGGCGCAGGGTCTCGGCGATCGCCTCGCCGATCCCGCGCGAGGCGCCGGTGACCAGCGCCAGCTTGGCCGTCGAGCGGCCGCTCCCAGTCGACTTGCGGCGTCTTCGCGACGCCCGGGCCGACCTCGATCACCTGGCCGGAGACGTAGGCCGAGCGGGGGGAGAGGAGGAAGCGCAGGGTCGAGTCGAGCTGCTTCTCGGCGCCGTCGGCGACGTAGACGAGCTGCACGGCGATGCCGCGGCCGACCTCCTTGCCGAGCGAGCGGGTGAACCCCTCCAGGGCGCGCTGCGCGGTCGCCTCGCGCGGCGCCAGGCCGGCCGGCGGCGTGCCGAGCACGACGACGCGGCCGCAGCGCTCGATCCGCTTCACGTTGGGGTGGAAGAAGCGCTGCAGCTCGACCAGCTCGGTCGAGTCGGAGATCCCGGTTGCGTCGAAGAGCAGTGCGTGCACCGGGCTGTCCGATCTCTGCGGCCGCGGGGCGCCGATCTCGACCGCGAGGTTCTCCAGCCGCTTGACGAGCCGGCCG
>CAVVHQ010000019.1:0-52802 GCA_963748075.1 uncultured Solirubrobacterales bacterium
CCTCTAGGCTCGCCGCCTTGTGATCGCGACCTACGCAGCGGTGCTGGCGGTCTGCGGCGCCTCGCTGGCGATCGGACAGGCGGCTGTCGCGCTCTGCGGCGTGCGGCGGTGGACCTGGCTGTCGCCGGCCGTCGGCCTGGCGCTGCTCTGCGCGGTCTGCTGGGCGACGGTGCGGCTGCCCGGGCACGGCGTCATCTCGGCGATCGCCGTCCTCATCCTTAGCGTGGCGTCCGTCCTCTTCCTCTGGAACCGGATCGAGGCCGGGGGAGAGGCACTGCGATCCGGCCTGCCGGTCGCCGTGGTGGCGCTGGCCGCCGCCTCGCTGCCGTTCGCGGTCGAAGGCCACTTCGGCATCCTCGGCACCGGCTTCAACCCGGACATGTCCCAGCATCTGCTCGGCGCCGACCGCCTGGCCAACGGCAGCGGCTCCCAGCTCCTGCACCAGGGTTATCCGCTCGGCCCGCACGCGGTCGTCGTAGCTCTCAACAAGGGCCTCGGAATCGGCCTCGTCCAGGGCTTCGGCGGCCTGACGGTCGCGGTGGCGGTGCTGGCCCCGCTGACCGCCCTGGCGGCCTTCGCCGAGCAGCCGCCCCTGCGGCGCGCCGTGACGGCTCTGCTCGTCGGTCTCCCGTACCTGGTCGCCTCCTACTACGCCCAGGGCGCCTTCAAGGAGACGATCCAGGCCCTGCTCGTCCTCGCCTTCGTCCTCGCCCTTCGCGAGAGCAGCCGCAGCTGGTCCCAGCTCCCCCTCCGCTTCGCCCCAGCAGCGCTCATCGCGATAGGAAGCGTCTACGTCTACAGCTTCCCGGGCCTCACGTGGCTCGCAGCCATAGCTGTCCTCTGGGCCGCTTTGGAGTGGTGGGGGTCTGGACGAGACGCCTCTGCCGCGAGTGGCGTGACGGGACCGGCAGCCGGGCGCGCCGCATCCCTGGCCGTCCTCGTCTTCCTCGTCGGCGCCCTCCCCGAGCTGGGCCGGATGATCGACTTCCGCAGCTTCGAGACCTTCGACCCCTCCGGCCCCGGCCTCGGCAATCTGTTCGGCCAGATCTCGCCCTTCGAGGCACTCGGCATCTGGCCGTCGGGCGACTTCCGGCTGGCGCCGGGCGACGGCGCCGCCCCCGCCTTCCTCTACTACCTGGGCGCCGCCTTCGCGACCGCGCTGCTGATTTACGGGGTCGCGCGCTGCGCCCGCCGCCGCGACCGCGCGATCCTCGCCGGGGCGATCTCCGTCGCGACGCTCTACGTCGCAGCCCGCATCGGCGGCACTCCGTACACGGCCGCCAAGGCGCTGGAGGTCGCCGCCCCGCTCCTGACGCTGACGGTGTTGTCACCGTGGCTCCATACGGCCTCTCGCGCGGGTGGCGTCGAGGGGGGGTCGGCCGCGGCGCGGCGTCCTCTTTTCCGCCCCAACCCCGCTCTCGGACGGCCCGCCGACTCCCCGGGCGGAAAACCCAGCAACGCGGCGGACCCCCCCTCGACGACAGGACCCGCGCGCCTGGTTCTATGGGCCTACGTCGTGGCCGCCGCCGCCTGCTCAGTGCTCGCCTTCGCCAACGCCCCGGTCGGGCCGACCTCCTACTCGCCGGCGCTTACCGGCCTGCGCCCCCTCCTCGCCCCCGATCCGACCCTGGTGCTCGCCCCCGACCGCCTGCTCGCCGACGAACACGGCGCCCGCTACATCGCCTGGGAGCTGCGCGGCGGCCGGGTCTGCATCGAGCCGGCGAGCAGCACGGGGGGGAGGCCGCCGAGCGGGATCCGCTTCGTCGTCAGCTACCGAGTTGCGGCGCGGCCGCCGTTCCGCGGCCTGCGGCTGCGTCGCCGCGCCGGCCCCTATCGCGGTCTGGGAACGCCGCGGCGTCCTCGGCGGCCCCAGCCCGTGCCCGCTGATCGCCGTACGCCAGGCCCGCGCCGCGGCAGATTGAAGGATTTTGCCCCCTATAAAGGACACAAAGCTTCATTCGGCGGGAGGGGATGCGGCCACGTAGCATGGAGCCGATGGAGGCTGCGACCAAGATCACCGTCACGCTGCCGGACGGGGCCGCGCTCGAGCTGCCCGACGGCGCGACCGGCGCCGACGCCGCGGCGGCGATCGGCCCCGGCCTGGCGAAGGCGGCGCTGGCGATCCGCGTCGACGGCGCTTTGCGCGACCTCAGCGCGCCGCTCCCCGACGGGGCGGAGATCGCGATCGTCACCGGCCGCGACCCCGAGGCGCTGGAGCTGATCCGCCACGACGCCGCCCACGTGATGGCCGAGGCCGTGATGCAGCTCTACCCGGGGACGAAGGTGACGATCGGGCCGCCGGTCGAGCAGGGCTTCTACTACGACTTCGAGTTCCCGCCCGACGTCAAGGTCCGCGAAGAGGACCTGGAGCGGATCGAAGCAGCGATGCGCGAGCACATCGAGGCCGACGAGCCCTTCGAGCGCCGCGAGCTGCCGCCAGGGGAGGCGATCGAACTGTTCCTCGCCCAGGGCCAGGACTACAAGGTCGAGCTGATCGAGGACCTGGTCCGCGACGAGGGCGTGGAGACCGTCTCGCTGTACCGCAACGGCCCCTTCGAGGATCTCTGCCGCGGGCCGCACGGCCCCTCGACCGGGCGGATCGCGGCGGTCAAGCTCAACTCGATCGCCGGCGCCTACTGGCGCGGCGACGAGAGCCGCCAGATGCTGAGCCGCATCTACGGCACCGCCTTCTTCTCGAAGAAGGACCTCGACGCCCACCTGGAGCGGATCGAGGAGGCGAAGGCGCGCGACCACCGTCGCCTCGGCCCGCAGCTCGGCCTCTTCATGCTGCGCGAGGAGGCGCCCGGCATGCCCTTCTGGCTCGCCCACGGCACGACGCTGCTGCGCCTGATCGAGGAGGAGGTGCAAGAGCAGCTGCGCAAGCGCGACTACGAGGAGATCAAGACGCCGCACGTGATGGACGTCGACCTCTGGCATCGCTCCGGCCACTGGGACAACTACCGCGAGAACATGTACTTCACCGAGTCGCGCGAGCGCCAGTACGCGATCCGGCCGATGAACTGCCCGGGCGCCTGCCTCGTCTACGCCGCCGAACGCCACTCCTACCGTGAGCTGCCGCTGCGGATCGCCGAGTTCGGGCAGGTCTCCCGCGCCGAGCGCGAGGGCGTCCTGCACGGGCTGCTGCGGGTCCGCGCCTTCACCCAGGACGATGCCCACATCTACTGCATGCCGAAGCAGATCGTCGGCGAGGTGACCGGCGTCTGCGAGGCGATCGACGAGCTGTACGCGCGCTTCGGCTTCGACGACGTGCGAATCGAGCTGTCGACCCGGCCGGAGAAGTCGATCGGCAGCGACGAGCAGTGGCGAGAGGCCGAAGAGGCGCTGCGCAGCGCCCTGCAGGCCCAGGGCCGCGAGCACACGCTCAACCCGGGCGACGGCGCCTTCTACGGGCCGAAGATCGACTTCCACATCACCGACGCGCTCGGCCGCTCCTGGCAGTGCGGCACCTGTCAGGTCGACTTCTCGATGCCGGAGCTCTTCGACCTCACCTACACCGACCCCGACGACGGCCAGCAGCGCCCGGTGATGATCCACCGCGCCCTGCTCGGCTCGATGGAGCGCTTCGCCGGCATCCTGATCGAGCACTACGGAGGCCGCTTCCCGGTCTGGCTGGCGCCGGTGCAGGCGGCGGTGCTGCCGATCTCCGACCGCCACGTCGAGCACGGCGTCGAGGTCGCCGCGAAGCTGCGAGAGCTGGGCGTCCGGGTCGAGGTCGACCGCCGCTCGGAGTCGATCGGCAAGAAGGTCCGCAACGCCGAAATCGGCCGCAACCCCTTCATGCTGGTGGTCGGCGATCGCGAGGAAGAGACGGGGGAGGTGGCGGTGCGCTCCCACCGCGACGGCGAGCTAGGCTCGATGTCTCTGGCCGAGTTCGCCGCGCTCGTCCACCGCGAGGAGGTGGAGTGAGCGGCCGCCGGGTCGCCCGGCCGGTTGTGTCTATACTGCGGGGCACTTGTTCGCAGGCATGCCAAACACACAGCGCCGCTGAGCGTCCCGTGGCCGCCTCTCCATCCCTCGCCCTCTTGAAGCTCCACCTCTCCGCTAGATAGTGCCTGTCCCGCGCAGGTTCGATCGGCGCCCGCCGGAGCGCGACACGACGCGGATCAACGAGCGCATCCGCGTCCCCAAAGTGCGCCTGATCGGCGCCGAGGGCGAGCAGCTCGGCATCGTTGAGACCCCCGAAGCGCTGCAGCGCGCCCAGGAGGCCGACCTCGACCTGGTCGAGGTGGCGCCCAACTCGAAACCGCCGGTGACCCGGCTGCTCGACTACTCGAAGTACAAGTACGAGCAGGAGCAAAAGCAGAAGCAGGCGCGCAAGCACCAGCAGCAGGTCAACGTCCGCGAGATCAAGTTGCGGCCGAAGATCGCCGACCACGACTACGAAACGAAGAAGGGCCACGTCGAGCGCTTCCTGCGTCAGCGCAACAAAGTGAAGGTGACGATCATGTTCCGCGGCCGCGAGCAGGCCCACCCGGAGCGCGGCAGGGACCTGCTGCAGCGGCTGTTCGAGGACCTCGACGGGCTGGCGACGATCGAGTCCGAACCGCTCCAGGAAGGCCGCAACATGAGCATGATGCTGGCCCCGAGCAAAGAGGCCGGCAAGCAGGACGACGACTAGCCGCGCCGGCCGGCGATCGTCTCGGCGATCCGCTCCGCGGCGTGACCGTCCCAGAGCGGCGGCGGCTCGCGCCGCTCGGCGGGGCGGTCCGCCAGCGCCGCCGGGATCGTCGCGATCGCCGCCGGGTCGAGGCCGAGCAGGGTGTTGGTGCCGGCGCGAATCGTCACCGGCCGCTCGGTGTTGTCGCGCAGCGTGAAGCAGGGGATGCCGAGGTAGGTGGTCTCCTCCTGGATGCCGCCCGAGTCGGTGAGCACGGCGCCGGCGTCGGCGAGCAGCGAGAGGAAGTCGACGTAGCCGAGCGGCTCGCAGAGCCGCAGTCCCGGATGCTCCGACTCGACCGCCTCCATCGCCTTGCGGGTGCGGGGGTGGACCGGGAAGACGACCGGCATCTCGCCGGCCAGCGCCACCAGGCGGCGCACCGTCTCCGGCAGCAGCTCGCCGTCGACCAGGGCGGGGCGGTGCAGGGTGACGAGCAGGAAGGAGCCGGGCTCGACGCCGTGCCTCGCCGCCGCGTTTGCCGCCCGGAAGCGATCCTCCAGGGCGAGGAGGGTGTCGATCATCGTGTTGCCGACGAAGTGCATGCGCTCCGCGGGGATGCCCTCGGCGCGCAGGTTCTCGACCGCCTCCTCGCTGTGCAGGAAGAGGTACTCGGAGAACTCGTCGGCGACGATCCGGTTGATCTCCTCGGGCATCGTGCGGTCGAAGCTGCGCAGCCCCGACTCGATGTGGGCGATCGGGATGTCCATCTTCACCGCGGTCAGCGCCGCCGCCAGGGTCGAGTTGACGTCGCCGGGGACGAACACCAGGTCGGCCCGCTGTTCTTCCAGCACCGGCTCCAGCCGCTCCATCGTGCGCGCCGTCTGCTGTGCGTGGCTGCCCGAGCCGACCTCGAGCATGTAGTCGGGAGCCGGCACCCCGAGCTCCTCGAAGAAGACCTGCGACATCGCCCGGTCGTAGTGCTGTCCGGTGTGGACGATCACGTGACGGCCCTGCGGGAGGCGGTCGCGCAGCGCCGCGACCACCGGCGCGGTCTTGACGAAGTTCGGCCGGGTCCCGACCACGTAGACGATCCGCATGCGGCGGCAGCGTACCTGCGTCTGCTTCAATACCCCTCCCGATGCCGAAGATGAAGACCCACTCCGGCGCCAAGAAGCGCTTCCGCAAGACCGCCAAGGGCAAGCTGCGCGGGCGGCGCGCCTACTCGAGCCACATCCTCGAGAAGAAGTCGCCGAAGCGCAAGCGGCAGATGGCGCGGCCGGTGGAGATCGCCCCCGCGGACCGCAAGCGGGTCCGCACCCTGCTCGGAGGCGGCAAATGAGCCGCGTGAAGCGCTCCGTCCCCGCCCGCAAGAAGCGGCGCAAGGTGCTGAAGGAAGCGAAGGGCTACTACGGGCGCAAGCACTCCTCCTACCGCTTCGCCAAGGAGCAGGTGCAGCGCTCCGGGATGTACGCCTACCGCGACCGGCGCAACCGCAAGCGCGACTTCCGGCGGCTCTGGATCACCCGGATCAACGCCGCCGCGCGGCTCGAGGGGATGAGCTACTCGCAGCTGATCCACGGCCTCGACAAGGCCGGCGTCGAGGTGAACCGCAAGATGCTCGCCGAGATCGCGGTCAGCGATCGCGACGCCTTTCGCCGATTCGTGGAGCTCGCCCGGGAGGGTGCGGCCGCCTAGCCGCAACCCAACACTCCACTTCCCGGGCGGGCCGTCTTCGCGGCCCGTTTTTTATTTGTGCCCGCGTTCCAGGAGAAGATTCCAAACCACCGAGCCAACGCAACGCAGATGATCTCCAGCCCCCACAACGAGAAGCTGAAGCTGGTCCGCAAGCTGCGCGACCGCAAGCACCGCGAGCGCGAGGGGCTGTTCGCGACCGAGGGCGAGGACCTGGTCGCGGCGGGGCTCGCGGCGGGGCTGCAGCCGCGCGCCCTGCTCACCGCGGCCGGAAGCGGCCTCGGCGGCGAGGAGGTCGAGCCGCGGCTGCTGGCCGCCGTCTCGGCGCTCGGCTCGGGCACCCGGGCGATCGCCGTTTGGCCGCAGCGCTGGGCGGCGGACCCGCAGCCTCCCTGCCTCTACCTGCACGGGGTCGCGGACCCCGGCAACGTCGGCGCGATCGTCCGCACTGCCGACGCGCTGCTCGGCGCCAGCGTCGCCTTCGGGCCCGGCTGCGCCGACCCCTACGGGCCGAAGGCGGTGCGGGCGAGCATGGGTTCGATCTTCGCCGCGCCGCCGCTGCGGGCCGAGGTCGCGGCGACGCCGCGGCCGCGCGCGGCGCTCGTCGCCCACGGCGGCGAGGAGCCCGATGCGCTCGCCTCCGCCGCGACCCTCTGCCTCGGCGCCGAGCGCGAGGGGCTCCCCCCGTCGGTGCTGGGGGAATGCGAGCTGCGGGTGACGATCCCGCTGCGGCCCGGCGGGCCGGACTCGCTCAACGTCGCCGCGGCGGCTGCGATTGGCTGCGAGCGGATATCGTCGCCCGCCATGCAGGAGGCGGCCGAATGACCCTCGAGCGGATCGAGAAGATCGAGGCCGAGGCCACCGTGGCGATCGAAGCGGCGCCGGGAACCGCGGAGCTGGAGGAGCTGCGGGTCCGCTTCCTGGGGCGCAAAGCCGAGCTGACGGCGATCCTGCGGGGGATCGCCGAGCTGCCCGAAGCGGAGCGCGCCGAGGTCGGCGCCGGCGCAAACCGGGCCCGCAAGGGGCTGGAGTCGCTGCTCGAGCGGCGCGCCGCCAAGCTTGACGCGGTCGAGCTGGAGGCAGGGCTGTCGAGCGACCGCCTCGACGTCACCCTGCCGGGCGCGCCCGCCCGTCCCGCCGGACACCTGCACCTGATCACCCGCACGACGCGGCAGATCGAGGACGTGCTGGCCGGCCTCGGCTACCGGGTGACCGAGGGGCCGGAGGTCGAGCACGACTACTACAACTTCACCGCGCTCAACCACCCGCCCGGGCACCCGGCGCGGATGCTCCAGGACACCTTCTACGTGCAGTCGCACCCCGACCTGCTGCTGCGCACCCACACCTCGCCGGTGCAGGTGCGGGCGATGGAGGCGCAGCCGCCGCCGATCTTCGTGATCGTCCCCGGCAAGGTCTACCGGCGCGACTCCGACGCCACCCACAGCCCGATGTTCCACCAGGTCGAGGGGCTGGCGATCGCCGCGGGGATCACGCTCGCCGACCTTCAGGGCACCCTGGAGCAGATGCTGCGGGCGCTGTTCGGCGCCGAGCGGCGGATCCGCATGCGGCCGCACTTCTTCCCCTTCACCGAGCCCAGCGTCGAGGTCGACGTCTCCTGCTTCCAGTGCGGCGGGACGGGCGAGCTGGCCGGCGGCGAGCGCTGCAACCTGTGCAAGGGCCAGGGCTGGATCGAGATCCTCGGCGCGGGGATGGTCGACCCCAACGTGCTGGGCTTCGTCGAGGCGAGCGGCTACGACGCCGAGCGGGTACAGGGCTTCGCCTTCGGCATCGGCGTGGAGCGGGTGGCGATGCTGCGCCACGGCGTGCCCGACCTGCGCCGCTTCTTCGACAACGACGTGCGAATGCTGGAGCAATTCTCATGAGGGTGCCCTACTCCTGGCTGCGCGAGCACTGCGACCCGGGGATCGGCGCCGCCGAGCTGGCCGAGCGGCTGGCGATGACCGGCACCGAGGTCGAGCGGGTCGGCTCGGTCGGGCCGCCCTCGGTCGAGGGCTTCGTCGTCGGCCGCGTGATGGCCTGCGAGAAGCACCCCGACGCCGACCGGCTCAGCGTCTGCGCGGTCGACGTCGGCGAGGCCGAGCCGCGGACGATCGTCTGCGGCGCGGCCAACGTCGCCGCCGGCCAGGCGGTGCCCGTCGCGCTGCCCGGCGCGACGATGCCGGGCGGGACCGAGCTCGGCAAGGCGAAGCTGCGCGGGGTCGAGTCGGACGGGATGATCCTCTCCGCCGCCGAGCTGGAGATCGCCGAGGAGGCGGCGGGGATCCTGGTGCTCGACGGCGACGCCGCGCCCGGCGCGCCGCTGTCGGAGGTGCTGCCGCTGGCCGAGCCGGTGCTGGAGCTGGAGGTGACCCCCAACCGGCCGGACTGCCTCGGCGTCTACGGGGTGGCGCGCGAGGCGCACGCGGTCACCGCGGCGCCGCTCGGCCCCGAGCCGTGGGCCGAGGACGCCCCCGCCGAGGGCGAGGGCGAGGCGGGCGAGTACGCCTCGGTCGCGGTCGGGGTCCCGGAGCTGTGCCCGCGCTTCACCGCGCGCGTCTTCACCGACGTCGAGATCGGCCCCTCGCCGTCCTGGCTGCAGGCGCGGCTGACCGCGGCCGGGCAGCGGCCGATCTTCAACGTCGTCGACATCACCAACTACGTGATGCTGCTCACCGCGCAGCCGCTGCACGCCTTCGACCTCGAGCGCGTGCCGGACGGCGCGCTGACCGTCCGCGCCGCCGCGGAGGGGGAGAGGATGACGACCCTCGACGGGGTCGAGCGCAGCCTCGACGCCGAGACGGTGCTGGTCTGCGACCGCGACGGCCCCTCGGGGATCGCCGGGATCATGGGCGGCCAGGTCTCCGAGGTCTCCGAGCGGACGAGCCGGGTGCTGCTCGAGGCGGCCAACTGGAACGGGACCAACATCCTCCGCACCTCGCGGCTGCTCGGGCTGCGCTCCGAGGCCTCCTCGCGGTTCGAGAAGCAGCTGCACCCGGCGCTCTGCCTGCGGGCGCAGCGGATCGCCTCGCGGCTGATGGTCGAGCTGTGCGGGGCGAAGCTCGTCCCCGGGACGATCGACGTGGCGGCGGAGATCCCCGCGCCGCAGGCGATCCGGCTGCGGGCGGAGCGGGTCGCGGGGCTGCTCGGGATGCCGATCGCGCAGAGCGATCAGGCGGCCTATCTGGAGCGGCTCGGCTTCGGGGTCGAGGTGGACGGCGAGGACCTCGCCGTCGAGGTCCCGCCCGATCGCCACTACGACGTCACCCGCGAGGCCGACCTGATCGAGGAAGTGGCGAGGGTGCACGGGCTCGACCGGCACCTGCCCTCGACCCTGCCCGCGGCGGCCGGCCAGGCGGGCGGCCTGAGCCGCGCGCAGCGGCTGCGCCGCCGCGCCGAGGACGCGATGCGCGACCTCGGCTTCGACGAGGTCGTCGGCTGGAGCTTCACCGACCCCGGCGAGGCGGAGCGGCTGCGGATCCCCGCCGCGGACCCGCGCGCCGCCGGCGTCGCGGTCTCCAACCCGCTCTCCGAGGAGCAGTCGACGATGCGCACCACGCTGCTCGGCTCGCTGCTCGACGTGGCGCAGCGCAACCTGGCGCGCGGGGTCGACCGCGTCGCCCTGTTCGAGTCCGGCCGCGTCTACCTGCACCCCCCGCCGACGGGCCGAAATGTCCACTCCGACTCCACAAATCGGCCCATCGACCCACTTGCCGGGGAGTTTGCGGGCGAGCGGCCGGCGCCGTTCGCCGAGCCGCACCGGATCGCCTGCTTGGCGAGCGGCCCGCTGACGCCGAAGTCGTGGCGGGGCGGGGGAGAGGGCGCCGACTTCTTCGGCCTGAAGGGCGTGCTGGAGGGGCTCGCCGCGCGGCTCGGAGCGGAGCTCGGCTTCGAGCGGGCGACGGAGCCGTTCCTGCACCCCGGCCGGGCGGCGCGGCCGAGCGCCGGCGGCGAGGAGGCCGGCTGGATCGGCGAGCTGCACCCGCTGGTCTGCCGCGAGTGGGACCTGGAGGCGGCGGCCGGGTTCGAAGTCGACCTGGCGCCGCTGGCCGCCGCCGCGACTGCGGGCGAAGAGACCTTCGAGGACGTGACGACCTACCCGGCCGTGCGCCAGGACCTGGCCGTCGTCGTGCCCGAGGAGCTCAGCGCCGCGCAGCTGCGCGAGGCCGTGTTGGGGGGCGGCGGTGAGCTGCTGCGCTCGGCCGAAATCTTCGACCTCTACGCGGGGGAGCAGGTCGGCGAGGGCCGCAAGAGCCTCGCCCTGCGGCTCGAGTTCCGCGCCCCCGATCGCACCCTGACCGACGAGGAGGTGGCGGCGCGGCGCGAGGAGATCGCCGCCAAGCTCGACCAGATAGGAGGTTCGCTCCGTGGCTGACAAGGCAAAGGTGCTGGTGGCCGGCGCCTCCGGCTTCACCGGGGCGCTCGCCGCCCAGATCGTCCACCACCACCCCTCGATGGAGCTGGCGGGGGTCACCTCGCGCAGCGACGTCGGCACGCGGCTCGACCGCCTCTACCCTCGCTACCGGGTGCCGCTCGAGCTGACCGAGCTCGACCTCGACGCGCTCGAGGACATCGACGCGGCGATCGTCGCCTACCCGCACGGCGCCTCGGCGCCAACCGTCGCCGCGCTGCGCGGCCTCGGGGCGATCGTCGCCGACCTCTCCGCCGACTTCCGGCTGCGCGACCTGCCCACCTACGAGCGCTGGTATGGCGAGCACGGCGCGCCGGAGCTGCTCGAGGACGCCGTCTACGGGCTGGTCGAGGTGCACAGGGAGCGCTTGCGGGAGGCGAAGCTGGCCGCCGTGCCGGGCTGCTACCCGACCGCGGGCGTGCTCGCCCTGGCGCCGCTGGCGGAGCGGGGCCTGCTCGCCGACGTGGTGATCGACGCCAAGCAGGGGACCTCCGGCTACGGGCGCAGCAGCGACGACATCGTCCACTTCTCCGCGATGGACGAGAACGCCTTCGCCTACAAGGCCGAGGGGCATCGCCACCGGCCGGAGATCGAACAGGAGCTGGCGGCGCTCGGCAGCCCGGCGCCGGTGAGCTTCGTGCCGCACCTGCTGCCGCTCGACCAGGGCGAGCTGGCCAGCTGCTTCGCGCGGACCAGCGCGCCGCTCTCCAGGGAGGAGGCGCAGGCGCTCTACGCGGAGCGCTACGCCGAGGAGCCCTTCGTCCACCTGGTCGACCGCCCGCCCGGGGTGCGCGACGTGCGCGACACCAACGAGTGCCACGTCTACGTGACCGTGGACGAGCACGGCCGCGTGCTCGCCCTCTCGGCGATCGACAACATCTGGAAGGGCGCGTCCGGGCAGGCGGTGCAGTGCCTCAACCTGATGCTCGGCTTCGACGAGACGGAGGGATTGAGATGAGCTTCTTCCGGTCCCGCTGGGTCGAGCAGCCGCCGGGCGTCGAGGAGCTGGACCCGGCGCAGCTCGCCCCCGGCTTCCGGGCCGCCGGCGCCGGCTGCGGGTTGAAGGGGGGCGGCAAGACCGACATCGGCCTGCTGGTCTGCGACGCGCCACAGGTCGCCTCGTCGCTGCTGCTGACCCGCAACGCATCCGCGGCGGCGCCGATCCGGGTCTGCCGCGAGCGGGTCGAGGCCGGCGCGGTGCGCGCCGCCGTCGTCAACGCCGGCAACGCCAATGCCGAGACCGGCGCACAGGGCGTCGCCGACGCCTGGGCGATGTGCGAGGAGGCGGGGCGGCAGCTGAACGTCCCGCCGCAGGCGGTCGCGGTCGCCGAGACCGGGGTGATCGGGGTGCCGCTGCCGGTCGAGACGGTGCTGGACGGGATCGGCCAAGCCGCCGAGACGCTCTCGGGCTCGGGCGGCGGCGCCTTCGCCGAGGCGATCCTCACGACCGACCGCTGGCCGAAGAGCTGCACGCTGAGGGCGGGCGGCGTCACCCTGTCGGCCCAGGCGAAGGGGGCGGGGATGATGCAGCCGGGCTTCGCCACGATGCTGTGCTTCGTGCAGACCGACGCGGCGGTCGAGGACGCGGACGCGGCGCTCCGCTCCGCGGTCGCCGCCTCGTTCGAGCGGATCACCGTGGACGGTCAGATGAGCACCAACGACACGGTGCTGCTGCAGGCAAGCGGCGAGGCCGGCGCGCCGCTGCCGGACGGGCTGCTCGACGCGGTGCTGCTCCAGCTGGCGATCGAGATCGTCGCCGACGGTGAGGGCGCAGTGCGGGTCGGCCGGGTCGAGGTGGAGGGTGCCGCCTCGGCCGCCGAGGCGGAGCGGGTCGCGCGGGCGATCGCCAACTCGCCGCTGGTCAAGACGGCGCTGTTCGGCCGCGATCCCAACTGGGGCCGGATCGCGCAGGCGACGGGGATGGCGCTCGCCGGAGAGGACCTGGAGGAGATCGGCGCCGACTCGATCGATGCCGCCGAGCTGGGTGAGGACGTCGCCGAGGCCGAGATCGGCGTGCGGCTGGGACGTGGCGACCATTCCGCCCGGGTCTACTTCTCCGACCTCGGCTACGAGTACGTTCGGATCAACGCCGAGTACACGACCTGAGAAGCCGATGGCCGCCAATGTCGACACGCTGCTCGAGGCGCTCCCTTACATCAGGGAGTTCCACGGCCGCACGGTGGTGATCAAGTACGGCGGCTCGGCGATGCGCGAGGAGGGGCTGCGCGAGGCCTTCGCCACCGACGTCGTGCTGCTCAAGTACGTCGGGCTCGACCCGGTGGTCGTCCACGGGGGCGGGCCGGAGATCACCGAGCACATGGAGCGGCTGGGGCTCGAGGTCCGCTTCCACGAGGGGCTGCGCGTCTCCGACCCCGAGACGGTCGAGGTCGCCCGCATGGTGCTGCTCGGCAAGCTCAACTCCGACATCGTGCAGCGGCTCAATCGGCACGGCCAGCCGGCGGTCGGGCTCTCCGGCGAGGACGGGACGCTGTTCGAGGTGGCGCCGGTGGCCAACGCCGAGCAGGTCGGCTTCGTCGGCTCGATCGAGAGGGTCGACGTCGACGTTCTCAAACACATCGCCGCCGACTACATCCCGGTCATCGCCTCCTCCGCCTCGGACCGCGAGGGCCGCGCCTACAACATCAACGCCGACGAGGCGGCGGGCAAGGTCGCCGCGGCGCTCGGTGCCCACAAGGCGATCTTCCTGACCGACGTGCAGGGCTGGCTCGCCGACCCGCCCGACGAGGGCTCGCTGATCTCCAGCGCCACGGTCGAGGAGGTCGAAGCCGGGCTGCCCCAGATCGAGGGCGGGATGCGGCCGAAGCTGGCGGCCTGCGTCGACGCGATCCGCGGCGGCGCCCAGTCGGCCCACATCATCGACGGCCGCCGCCCGCACAGCCTGCTGCTGGAGCTGTTCACCGATGCCGGCATCGGCACGATGGTCACCCCATGAAGCTGGCCGAGCTGCAGGCGCTCGAGCAGCGCTACCTGATGCAGACCTACCGCCGGGCGCCGGTCGAGTTCGTGCGCGGCGAGGGAGCGCTGCTCTGGGACGCCGAGGGCAAGGAGTACCTCGACTTCCTGGCCGGGATCTCGGTCTGCTCGGTCGGCCACTGCAACCCCGCGGTGGTAGAGGCGGTGCGCGAGCAGGCGGGCCGGCTGATGCACGTCTCCAACCTCTTCCTCACCGAGCCGATGGTGCGGCTCGCCGAGCGGCTCTCCGAGTCGAGTCTCGGCGGCCGCGTCTTCCTCTGCAACTCGGGGGCGGAGGCCAACGAGTGCGCGATCAAGCTGGCCCGCAAGCACGCCTACCGGCGGGGGGTCGAAAGCCCGGAGATCGTCAGCTTCGAGCGCGGCTTCCACGGCCGCACCTACGGGGCGCTCTCGGCGACCCCGAGCCTGGCGGAGAACGAGGCCCTCGGCCCGATGCTGCCGGGCTTCCGCTCGGTGCCGCTGGACGACGTCGGGGCGCTGCGCGACGCCGTCTTCGAGGAGACCGCGGCGGTGATGATCGAGCCGATCCAGGGCGAGTCGGGCGTCTACCCTGCGAGCGAGGAGGTGCTGCTGGCGGCGCGACAGGCCTGCGACGAGGTCGGGGCGCTGCTCGTCCTCGACGAGATCCAGACCGGGATGGGGAGGACCGGCTCGCTGTGGGCTTACGAGCAGACGCCGGTGCGTCCCGACCTGCTGACCTCGGCCAAGGCGCTGGGCGGCGGCCTGCCGACGGGTGCCTGCATTGCGACGCCGCAGGCCGGCGAGGTGCTGGAACCCGGTGATCACGGCTCGACCTTCGCCGGCGGCGCGGTCGCCTCGGCGGCGGCGCTCGCCGTGCTCGACCAGGTCGACGATCCGGGGCTGCTGCGCCGGGTGCGCGAGCTGGGGGCCGTGCTGCGGAGGGGCCTGCTGGCGATCGACGGGGTGGAGGAGGTGCGCGGCCGCGGCCTGATGCTCGGGGTGGGGCTCGGCGAGGGCATCGACGGCCTCGCGCTCGGCGCCGACCTGCTGCGCAGCGGCCTGATCGTCAACGTCCCCGAGCCCGGCACGCTGCGGCTGCTGCCGCCGCTGACGGTCGATTCGGCCCAGGTCGAGCGCGCCGTTGGCCTGATCGCCGATTCGCTTCTAACCTACGCAGCGCGATGAGTGCTCGAAAGCTTCCCCCCGAGCGGCGTCAGCCCGCTTCGGCGGCTGCTGCGGCGACCCGCCTCGCCGAGATCGTCGAGGCGGCCGAGCAGGCTGCCTCGAGGGTGATCGACGACGCCGAGGAGGAGGCCCGCCGTCATCTCGACGAGGCCCGCGAGCGCGCTGACCGGATCGTCGCCGAGCGGCTGCGCGAGCTTGCCGACCAGCTCGACCCGCCGACCGGCGGCCAGCGAGGGACGCGGCACCTGGAGCCGGTCACCTCGCCCTCCGCGCCCCCCGTGCCCAACGCCGAGCCCGAGGCCGGCGATCGCTCCACTGCCGCCGCTCGCCTGCTGGCCACCCAGATGGCCGTCTCCGGGGCCGGGCGGGAGGAGATAGAGGGGCGGCTGCGGAGGGGCTTCGACCTCGACGACACCAGCGAGATCCTCGACGCGATACTCGGCCCGGTGGAGTAGGCGATGCACGACGACCCGACCCGCAGGATGCAGCAGCCCGATCAGCCCGGCGGCGGGCGCCCGCACGGCAACGTCCGCCTGCTGATCGCCGGGCTGGTCGCCGTAATCGTCGGGCTGATCGTGGCGATCGTCGTGATCGCCTCCGACAACGGCGGCGAATCGACCTCGGCGCCCTCGGCGGTGACCACCGAATCGACGCCGACCGAAGCGACCACCGCGACGACGGAGTCGACCACCACCGAAGCCACGGAACCGGACAGCACCGAAACCACGGAACCGACCACGACCACCGAACCGACCACGACGTCGCCCGAAGAAGGCGGCAGCGGCGGCCTCGAAGTTCCCTAAGGGGGGCACCATGGCGGACGCGTCAGAGCAGGTCCGCACCGCGGGCTACGAGGCGGACCCCGCCGAGGTCCGCCGCGTCCTGCTGCTCTACTCGGGCGGACTCGACACCAGCGTGATGCTGAAGTGGATCCAGGACCGCTACAGCGCCGAGGTCGTCTGCCTGACCGTCAACCTCGGTCAGCCCGGCGAGGACTACGCGGCGATCGAAGACAAGGCGAAGCGGCTGGGCGCGCTCGAGTGCCACGTGGTCGACGCCCGCGAGCGCTTCGCGAGCGACTTCGTCCTGCCGGCGATCAAGGCCAACGCCCTCTACGGGGGCGGCTATCCGCTGTTCACCGCGCTCGGCCGGCCGCTGATCGCCGAGCTGGCGGTAGAGCAGGCGCGGCGCTCGGGCTGCGACACGGTGGCCCACGGCTGCACCGGCAAGGGCAACGACCAGGTGCGGATCGAGGCCACCGTGGCCACCCTCGCCCCGGAGCTGCGGACGATCGCCCCGGTGCGCTCCTGGCAGATGGGGCGTGAGGAGGAGATCGCCTACGCGCGCGAGCACGGCATCCCCGTCAAGGGCGGTACGGAGGCGGCGCCCTACTCGATCGACGACAACCTCTGGGGGCGCTCCTCGGAGGGGCGCTGGATCGAGGACCTCGGCCACGCGCCCGAGGACGACGTCTTCCAGCTCGTCACCCGGCCCGAGCAGGCGCCGGACGAGGCGGAGACGGTCGAGGTCGAGTTCGAGTCCGGCCTCCCGGTCGGGCTGAACGGCGAGCGACTCGGCCCGGTCGAGCTGCTCGAACGGGCGGCGGAGCTCGGCGCCCGGCACGGGGTCGGCATCGTCGACCACATCGAGGACCGGATCGTCGGGCTGAAGGTGCGCGACATCTACGAGGCGCCGGCGGCGGCGATCCTGCTCGCCGCCCACCGCGAGCTGGAGAAGCTGGTCGGCACCATCCACCAGAACCAGTTCAAGCCGGGGCTGGACCAGAAGTGGGCCTACCTGGTCTACGCCGGGCTGTGGTGGGAGCCGCTGCGCTCCGACCTCGACGCCTACATGGACGCGGCCAACGCGCAGGTGACCGGGACGATCGGGCTGCAGCTGTACAAAGGAAGCGTTCGAGTCGTCACCCGCTCCTCGCCGAACGCCGTCTACGACGCCGAGCTCGCCTCCTTCGCCGAGTCGGGCGGCCTCTTCTCGCAGGCCGCCTCGCCGGGCTTCATCGAGCTGTGGTCGCTGCAATCGCGGATGGCGCACAGGATCCGCCGGCGCGGAGAGGGGGACGGCTGATGTACGACAGGATCGGCAAGGCCGCGCTGCGCTTCACGGTCGCCTATCTGCGGCGCCGCTACCGCCGCGAGATCCGGATCGGGCTGGGCCTCGGTGCGGTGGCGATCGGCGTCGCCGTCTACCTCGCCAACCGAGAAGTCCCCGAGGGCTGAGCCTTGCGGCGCAGGCCGGCGATCGCAATCCTCCTCGCGGCGCTGCTCGTCGCCGCCTCGGCCCAGGCCGCCGGCATCGGCGCGCTGCGCTCCAAGGTGGAACGGGGACGCGACGAAGCGGCGGCGCTGGGCAGCCAGATCCGAGCCACGCAGAGCCGCGTCGCCACCGCCGAAGGGGAAGCCGCGGCGGCCGCCTCCCGCCAGCGGCGGCTCAGCGTCCTGCTCGCCCATGGCCGCGAACGGGCGGCCAGGCTGGCGGCCAAGGTGGCGCGCTCCGAAAGGCGCCTGGAAGCCGAGCGGGCACGCCTGCGCCGCGCCCGGCGGGCGCTCGCGCAGCGTCTGGTGGCGATCTACGAGAGCGGTTCGCCGAGCGCCGCCGGCGTCGTCCTTGCCGCGAGCGACTTCGACGAGCTGGCCACCCGCTCCGAATACCTGCAGCGGATCGAGGACTCCGACACCGAGCTGGCGGCGCGGGTCGAGCAGGTGCGGAACACGGTGCGCCACGAGCTGAAGCTGGTCGCGGCGCTGAAGGCGCGGGTCGACGCGTACAACGAACGCCTCGCCGCAGCCCGCTCGGAAATCGCCGCGGTACGCGCCGAAGCCGAATCGGCCGCGGCGCGCCTGGAGGCACTCTCGGCCGAACGATCGGCGGCGCTGGCCAAGCTCAAATCGCGGATCGGCCAGTGGGTGGCGGACATCCAGGCGGCCGAAGCGGCGAGCCGCGCCGCCGCCGAAGAAACGGTCGGCCGCTGGCTCGGCGGCCCCTTCGCGATCCCCACCTACATCGTGATGTGCGAGTCGGGCGGCAACTACGGCGCGGTCAACCCGGGCAGCGGCGCCGGCGGCGCCTACCAGATCCTTCCCTCGACCTGGGCCCTCTACGGGGGCCAGGGAGCGCCCCAGGACGCCTCGAAGGCCGAACAGGATCGGATCGCCGCCGAAATCTGGGCGGACTCGGGCGGCGGCGCCTGGGTCTGCGCCGGCTGAGACGCATCTAAGACAGAAGTCTGCGAAACTTTTTGCATTCCGCGCGCCACCCCTGCGATGCGCCCGGCTAACGTCGACTGCATGGAGGCGATGACAGTGAGCTGGACCGACGACAGGCTGGACGACCTGAACGGCAAGATCGGCGAGACGAGCCGACGGGTCGAGGCGATGCAGGGCGAGGTGCGTGCGGAGTTCAAAGTTGTCCGCGGCGAGATGCGTGCGGAGTTCAAAGCCGTAAGGGGCGAGATGAAGGAGGAGGCCGGCGCCTTGCGGTCCGAGATCCAGGCCATGCGCTCGGATATGGACAGGAGGCTCGATCGGCTCCAGTCTTCGATGACCAGCTTGGCTGTCACGATGTTCGCTACGACGACCAGCGGCTTCATCGCCTTGCTCGCCGCCCTGATCGTCACGCAGTTGTAAGCGGAGCAGGGGAGGGGCGGGCGGCGTCGAAGGGGCTGCCGTGTTCGTGCGCAAGAAGCGAGGCTCCTCCGCGCGGCGCTCCGGCGCCAAGGCGAAAGGCAAGGCCAAGTCGCGGCGCCCGCGGCTGCGCCTGCCGGAGGGCCTCCAGCAGCGCCAGCTCGACCTGATCGGAATCTTCCTGATCGCCGCCGGCGTCTACCTGAGCTTCGTGCTGTTCTTCGGCTGGGACGGGGGCAAGGTCGGCTACGGGGTGGAAACCGGGCTCGAATACCTGTTCGGCGCGGTCGGCGCCAGGATCGCGACGGTGCTGATGCTGGCGGTCGGGGCGATGCTGGTCACCGGCGCCTCGGTCTCGACCGTCTTCCGCGGGCTCGGCCGGGGGCTCCGCCACAGCTTCGCCGGCAGCCGCGACGTCGCCCGCACGGCGATCCAGCACCGCGACGCGCGGCGCGCCGAGAAGACCTTCGACTTCGAGACCAGGGCCGGCCCCACCGACGTGATGAGCTCCTATCCCGAGACGGACGACTTCGAGCCCACGGTGGCGGTCGCCGGGGAGCCGTCCGAGCCGGCCACCGAGGATTTCGAGGCGGAGCGGGAGGAAGCCGAAACCCCGGCCGAGCCGCTGAACGGGGAGCCGCCCGAAGCCGAGCCGGAGCCGGCGCCCCTGACGCCGATGGGCAACGAGCGCGGCATCACCGCCTCGGAGGAGATCGACTACCGGCCACCGCCCGCCGGCGCCCTCGAGAAGGGACGCAGCGACAAGGGACCGGACCCGCGCGACCACGACGCGGTCGGCCGCAAGCTGGTCGAAACGCTCGGCCACTTCGGGGTCGAGGCGACGATCGTCGGCATCGTCAGCGGACCGCACGTCTCCCGCTACGAGCTGCGCCTCGCTCCGGGCACCAAGGTGAAGAAGGTCACCGAGCTGTCCAACGACCTGGCGTACGCCCTGGCCTCGACCGACATCCGCATCCTCGCCCCGATCCCGGGCAAGCAGGCGGTCGGGGTCGAGGTGCCGAACACCCGCCGCCGCCTGGTGCGGCTTGGCGACATCTACGCCGGTCGCCCCGAGAAGACCTCGCCGCTGGTCGCCTGGCTCGGCAAAGGAATCGACGGCAACTCGGTCTGGACCGACCTGGCGAGGATGCCGCACGTGCTGGTCGCCGGCACGACCGGGTCGGGCAAGTCGGGCTGCGTCAACGCGATCCTCTGCTCGATCCTCATGTACGCGTCGCCCAATGACGTGCGCCTCGTCCTCGTCGACCCCAAGCAGGTCGAGCTGAACCACTACGAGCACGTCCCCCACCTGCTCACCCCGGTCGTCACCTCGCCCCGTCTCGCCGCCAATGTGCTTGCCAACCTGATCGGCGAGATGGAGAGCCGCTACGGGATCATGGGCAAGGCCCGCTGCCGCAACCTGGCCGAGCTGAACCGCGCCCGCGCCAAGGCCGGCGAGCCGCCGCTGCCGCACATCCTCTGCGTGATCGACGAGCTCGCCGATCTGATGATGGTCTCGCCGGCCGAGGTCGAGGACTCGATCATCCGCCTCGCCCAGAAGTCGCGCGCCACCGGCATCCACCTGGTGCTGGCGACGCAGCGGCCCTCGACCGACATCATCACCGGCACGATCAAGGTCAACATCCCCGCCCGGATCGCCTTCGCCGTCTCCTCGCAGACCGACTCGCGCGTGATCCTCGACCAGGGTGGGGCGGAGGCGCTGCTCGGCCAGGGCGACATGCTGTTCCGCGGCGCCGGCACCTCGAAACTGGAGCGGATCCAGGGCGCCTTCGTCACCGAGGAGGAGATCGGGCGCATCACCGGCCACTGGGCCAAGCAGGGCGAACCCGAGTTCGAGGCCGAGTTGCTGGAGGCCCGCGAGGAGGGCGTCGAGGGCGACGTCGACGGCGATTTCGACCCCGACAGCGACGACCTGCTCGACGAGGCGATCCGCACCGTCGTGCAAACCGGAACCGCCTCGGTCTCGATGATCCAGCGCCGCCTGCGGGTCGGGTACACCCGCGCCGGCCGGCTGATCGACATGCTCGAGCGGCGCGGGGTGATCTCCGGCTACGAGGGCTCCAAGCCCCGCCAGGTGCTGATCACCGAGGCCGACCTGCCCCGCGTCCTCGGCGGGTCGCAGCAGCAGGAGCCGGTGGCGGCGGACGCCGACGAGGAGCGATAACACGTTCCTTGCGCGCCGAAGCGGCGCAATAGACACAATGTCGGGGTGGACATAGGCATCGGAGCTACCCTGCGCGAGGCGCGCAATCGCCGCAAAATCGATCTCTCCGAGGTCGAAGCGGCGATCAAGATCCGCTCGCGGTACCTGCGCGCGATCGAGAACGAGGACTGGGACGTCCTCCCGGGCGGCGCCTACACGCGCGCCTTCATCCGCACCTACGCGGGCTACCTCGGCCTCGACGGCGACCGGCTCGCCGACGAGTACCGGCGCGCCACGGCGCAGCCCAGCGGCGAGCGGGCGCCGCAGCGGGTCGAGCCGGTGCCGACCGGCGCCCGGCCCCGCGGCCCGCGTTGGTCCGCCCGCGTCCTGGTTGCCCTCGCCGTAGTCGGCCTGGCCGCCGTGCTGGTCGCGGTCGGGCTGCTCAGCGGCAACGACGGCAGCTCCTCGACGCAGACCGGTTCGAAGCGGGGAAAGAAGCAGGGCAAGGCGAACGAACGCTCGAAGGCCGCCGCCAAGCCCGGCGTGGCGCTCAGCCTCGCCGCCACCGGGGAAGTCTGGGTCTGCATGCTCGACGCCGCCGAAGAACCGCTGGTCGACGGGGCGATCCTCGAAGCTGGAGAAGAAGCCGGGCCCTTCCGCTCGCGCAGCTTTGCGATCGCGCTCGGCAACGGCGAAGCGAAGCTCTCCGTCAACGGCAGGGAAGTCGACACCCCGCCCAGCAGTAGCCCCGTCGGCTACGCGATCGACTCCTCCGGCAAGCTGACCCCGCTGGAAGAAGGCGAAAGGCCAAGCTGCGAATGACAAATAGCGCCGCCTCCTCTGCTCCCGCGAATGTCCAGAAAGGTTGAGATGGAGGGGCATCCGCTCCCGCGTCCGGGGGCGGCTGGCGCGGTTCGGGCCGGGATCGTGGTGACGGGGACCGAGGTGCTGACCGGACGCATCGCCGACCGCAACGGGCCGTGGGTCTCCGAACGGTTGGCTGAGCTGGGCGTCGAGGTCGCCCACATCCTGGTGGTCGGCGATCGCCCCGACGACCTCTCCTCGGCGCTGCGCTTCATGGCGGAGGAGGAGATGGACCTGATCGTCACCTCCGGCGGCCTCGGCCCGACGGCCGACGACCTGACGGCGGAGATCGTCGCCCGCTTCGCCGGCCGCGAGACGGTGCTCGACGAGGAGCTGGAGGAGAAGATCGCCGGCATCATCCGCGGCTTCGCCCGCCGCTTCAGGTTCGACGAGGAGGCGGTGCGGACGGCCAACCGCAAGCAGGCGCTGGTCCCCGAGGGGTCGATCGCGCTCGATCCGGTGGGCACCGCGCCGGGGCTGGTCGTTCCCGCCGACGATCGGGTCGTGCTGGTCCTGCCCGGCCCGCCGCGGGAGCTGCGGCCGATGTGGCCGGCGGCGATCGAGTCCCGTCCGGCTCAGGCGGTCCTCGCCCGCGCCACGCCGCTGCTCGCCTACACGGTGCGGATGTTCGGCATCCCCGAGTCGGAGATCGCCAAGAGCCTGCGCGAGATCGAGTCCGGCGGGGTGGACCTGGCCGCGATCGAGATCACCACCTGCCTGCGGCGCGGCGAGATCGAGATCGACGTCCGCTACCGGGCCGAGCAGGCGCCGGTCGCCGCGGCCGTGCGAGATGGACTCGTCGAGCGCCACCCCCGTCACCTCTTCAGCATCGACGGGGAGACGATCGACGCCCAGGTCGCTCGCCTGCTGCCGGGGCGGCGGCTCGGCCTCGCCGAGTCCTGCTCCGGCGGGCTGCTGGCGGCGCGGATCACCGACCTGCCGGGCTCCTCCGCCTACTTCGCCGGCGGCGTCGTCGCCTACTCGAACCAGGCCAAGGCGGAGCTGCTCGGAGTCGACCCGGAGCTGATCGAGGCGCGCGGCGCCGTCTCGCCGGAGGTCGCCGCGGCGATGTCGGCAGGCGCCCTGGAGCGGTTCGGAGCCGACGTCGCCGTCTCGATCACCGGGATCGCCGGCCCCGACGGGGGCAGCGAGGAGAAGCCGGTCGGCTACGTCTGCTTCGACGCCCGCCGCGCCGGCGGCGCGAGCATCGCCCGCGATCCGGTCATTCCCGGCGGCCGCTCCGACGTCCGCGAGCGCTCGGCCCTGGTCGGCATGCACCTGCTGCGGGCGCTGCTCGGCGAGGAAGACACGCCGCTGTAGCTGAACGCGGGGCCGGCTGAACCATTGACCCACGCATACGGTGGTGAAGGGTTCAGCCGTGCCCACGCTTTGCCGGTCACGGCTGCGATCCACGCCAAGACGTCACGCATCTGCGCGACGGCCTTGACGCACTTTTCACGTTTGCGTGTTGTTCGGTGCGACGGCGACCCGTAGCGTCCCCGGCTATGGCGAAGGAAAGGCTGAAAAGCCCGCGGGCGCGGCTGTTCGTGGCGCTGGATCTCCCCGAGGCGGTTCGGGAGGGGATCGTCGAATGGGGCCGCGAGGCCCTGGCCGACCCGGCATTGCGAGCGCTGTCGCCCGACTCCCTCCACATCACCCTCGCCTTCCTCGGCTACCTGCCGGAGAAGGAGATCGAGCGACTGGCGGCGATCGTCGGAGAAGTCGGGTCCCCCGAGGCTTCGATCGAGCTGCGCGACCCGGTCGCGGTGCCGCCGCGGGGCCGGGCCCGCCTCTTCGCGCTCCCGGCCGAGTCCGAGGGCGCCGTCTCGCTGCAGGCGGAGTTGCAGGAGAGGCTGGTCGCGGCCCGCCTCTACAAGCCGGAGAAGCGCCCGTTCTGGTCGCATGTGAGCGTGGCCAGGGTGCGCAGGGAGGAACGGGGCTCGAAGCGCCCGGCGCCCGTCGCCCGCCCTCCGGGGGCGCTGCCGAAGGGGCTGCTGCGGCCCTTCGATGGCGTCCGGTTGACGCTCTACCGTTCCAAACTCCAGCCGCAGGGTGCGCAGTACACCCCGCTGGCGCAAGTCGAGTTGCCCGCAGACGGGCGGCAGTGAGGTGAATCGGATGGCAGACAAGAAAGCGGCTTTGAAGGACGCCTCGGCGAAGGAAGCCAAGGCCAAGGACGCCGCCCTCGAGGCGGCGGTGACCCAGATCGAGCGGGACTTCGGCCAGGGCGCCCTGATGCGCCTCGGCGCCGACAGCACGATCAAGGTCCCGGCGATCCCGACCGGGGCGCTGGCGCTCGATCTGGCGCTCGGCATCGGCGGCGTGCCGCGGGGGCGGATCGTCGAGGTCTTCGGCCCCGAGTCCTCGGGCAAGACGACGCTGATCTACCACGTGATTGCCGAGGCCCAGGCGCGCGGTGGGGTCTGCGCCTTCATCGACACCGAGCACGCGATCGACCCGTCCTACGCGCGCAAGATCGGCGTCGACACCGACGAGCTGCTCGTCTCCCAACCCGACTACGGCGAGCAGGCGCTGCAGATCGCCGACCGGCTGATCGCCTCGGCGGCGATCGACGTCGTCGCGATCGACTCGGTCGCGGCGCTGACCCCGAAAGCGGAGCTGGACGGCCAGATCGGCGACACGACCGTCGGCTTGCAGGCCCGCCTGATGTCGCAGGCGATGCGCAAACTGGCCGGCAACCTCAACCGCACCAACACCGTCTGCGTGTTCACCAACCAGATCCGCGAAAAGGTCGGCGTCCAGTTCGGCTCGCCGGAGACCCAGCCGGGCGGCCGGGCGCTGAAGTTCTACGCCTCGCAGCGGCTCGACATCCGCCGCATCGAAACCCTCAAGGAAGGGACCGAGGCGGTCGGCAACCGGGTGCGGGTCAAAGTCGTCAAGAACAAGCTCGCCTCGCCCTTCCGGCAGGCGGAGTTCGACATCGAGTACGGGGTCGGCATCTCGCGCGAGGGCGGCCTGATCGACTTCGGGATCGAGCACGACCTGGTCCAGAAGTCCGGGTCGTTCTTCTCCTACGGCGACACCCGGCTCGGGCAGGGTCGCGGCAACGCCAAGCAGTTCCTCGCCGAGAACCCGGAGATCGCCGCCGAGCTGGAGGAGAAGATCCGCGCCGCGCTCGGCATCGGCGGCGAGGGATCGGCGGCGGAGCAGCAGGAGCCCGCGGTGGCCGAGGCGAAAGCTGCCTGAGGTCACTCGACCGGCGCATATCGGCGTCCTCGGTCGCTCGCGTGCAGAGCACGCCACGCTCCCTGCGTCCTTGATCTGCTTGGTCGAGTGACCTCAGAACCGGTTAGCATGCCCGCCGCGTGAGCGTCGAAACCATCTTCTACGTGGTCGGGCCCGTCCTCGCCGCCTCGGCGATCGTGGTCAGCTTCCTCGGCCTGCGGCTGAAGAGCTTCCCCGGCAGGGTGGCGCCGCTGATCTTCCTCTGGTTCGCGATCCTGGTCGGCGGCACGACCACCTACGCCGTCCTGCATTCCCAGGACGATGAAGTCCACCGCGAGCAGGAGCGCGAATTGCCGGAGGCGACCCAAGAATCCGAAGAAGCGGAGAACCGGTAGCCGATTAGAGTTGGGCGCGATGCCCAGCTACCACGTCACCACGTTCGGCTGCCAGATGAACGTGCACGACTCCGAGCGCATGCGGGGGATGCTCGAGTCGCTCGGCTACGAGCAGGCGCAGAGCCGCGCCGAGGCTGATCTGATCCTCTTCAACACCTGCTCGATTCGCGAGTCGGCCGACAATCGCTTCGTCGCCCACCTCGGCGAGGCGAAGCGGCTGAAGGGCGAAGACCCCGAGCGGGTGGTCGGGGTTGGCGGCTGCTGGGCGCAGTCGGTCAAGGAGAAGGTCTTCGAGCGCTTTCCGTTCGTCGACGTCGCCTTCGGTCCCGGCCAGATCCACCGGCTCGCCGAGTTCCTCAACTCGGACTCGCTGACCGCACAGGGCTACTTCGAGTTCGAGGACTTCTCAGGCCACCTGCCGGCGCGGCGGGAGCGCGAGTTCCAGGGCTGGCTTCAGATCTCGCAGGGCTGCAACTGCAGGTGCGCCTACTGCATCGTCCCCTCGACCCGCGGCCGCGAGCAGAGCCGAGATCCCGGCGAGCTGGTCGCCGAGGCGAAGGCACTGGCGGTCGATGGAGTGCGCGAGCTGACCCTGCTGGGGCAGAACGTAAACAGCTACGGACGCGACCTGCCGAAGGAGTCGCGGATCGGCTTCTCGGAGCTGCTTGCCCGGGTCGACGGGGTCGAGGGGATCGACCGCGTCCGCTATACGAGCCCGCACCCGAAGGACATGCGCGAGGACGTGATCCGCGCCCACGCCGAGCTGAAGGCGCTCTGCGAGCACATCCACCTGCCGCTTCAGTCGGGCTCCAGCACGGTCCTCAAGCGGATGCGCCGCACCTACGACCGCCGGCGCTACATGGACCGCGTCGCGCTGATCCGCGAGCACGTCCCCGACTGCGCGATCACCACCGACGTCATCGTCGGCTTCCCCGGCGAGAGCGAGGCCGACTTCGAGCAGACGCTTGAGGTGGTCGACGAGGTCGGCTACGACAGCGCCTTCACCTTCGTCTTCTCGCCGCGGCGCGAGACCGAGGCGGCGACGATGGGCGAGCAGGTGCCGCACCCGGTCAAGCGGGAGCGGATGGAGCGGCTGGTCGAGCTGGTGCAGCGGCGGGCCACCGAGCGGGCGCGGCGGTTCGTCGGGCGGACCATGGAGGTGCTGGTCGAGGGGCCCAGCCGGACCGATCCGGCGCGGTTACGGGGGCGGACGAGGCACAACAAGACCGTCAACTTCGATGGCGATGCAAGTCCCGGTGAACTCGTGGACGTCGAGATCCACGCTGCCACCTCCACCACCTTGAGCGGGGTGTCGGTGAAACCCCTCACTCAACTTTTTCGGTGAATCGCTTGCGGCTACGCCCCGGCCTCCTGGCGAAAAAGTACAAGCCGTTCGGGGCATCGCCGACACCCCGCTCATGCGCGTTCTAGGCATCTTCGGGCCTACTGGCGTCGGGAAGACCGGGATTGCCGTCGCCCTGGCTGAGCTGCTGCGGGAGCGGGGGGAGGAGCCGGTTGCGATCTCCTGCGACGCGCTGCAGGTGTATGAGGGGTTGAGCGTTCTGACGGGCGTCGCGACGGCGGAGGAGCAGGCGAAGCTGGAGCATCGGCTGGTCGGGTTCGTGCCGGTCACGCAGCCGTTCTCGGTCGGCGATTACATGCGGCTGGCCCATCGGGAGATCGATGCCGCTCTGGAGGCGGGCAGGCGGCCGATCGTGGTGGGGGGTACCGGGTTGTACCTGCGGGCGGCGGTGGCGGAGCTGTCGCTGGTCAAGGCTCCCCCCGGGGCCGAGGACTCCGAGCTGTGGTCGCCGGAGACGCGGCTGCCGACCACGATCTTCGGGTTGGAGATGAGGCGGTCGCTGCTCTACGAGCGAATCGACGCCCGCACCGAGGCGATCGTCGCCGCGGGGGCGGAGGAGGAGGTGCGGCGGGCGGAAGCGCTGGGCCCGTCGCGCACCGCCCGCAAGGCGCTCGGCTTCGACGAGCTGCTCGGCGGCGACCGCGAGCGGATGAAGAAACGCTCGCGCAACTACGCACGCCGCCAGCTCACCTGGATGCGCAAGATCCCCGACCTGCTGCGAATCGACCGAACCGACCTCGAGGACACTGCCGTTGCGGGCGCCATCCTCCGCCTCCTCGGCTGAGTTCGCACTTACCCGCCCATAGCACCGATAAGTGCGAACGCCGCGAGCGGTGAGGGGGGGCAATAGGCTGCCGGCGTGCGATTCGAGAAGTGGCAGGCGCTGGGGAACGACTACGTGATCTTGGAGGCTGAGGGACTTCTTTGGAAGTTGACGCCCGGGCGGGCGCGGCGGCTCTGCGACCCGCACTTCGGGATCGGCTCCGACGGGGTCCTGCTGCTGGCGCGCAGCGAGGACCCCGGGCTGGTCGCCGAGCTGCGGATCTTCAACCCGGACGGCTCTGAGGCCGAGCTGTCGGGGAACGGGGCGCGGGAGGCGATCCTCTATCTGCGCCGCCATGGATGGACGGACGAAGACGTCTTCACGATCGGCACTCCGGCCGGTCCGATCACGCCGACGATCACCTCCGAGCGCACCTGCTCGGTGGAGATGGGGCGGGCCTCGACGGTCTCCGAGGGCTTTCCCTCGGGCGGGCCGGACGGGCGCGGGTCGCTGAGCGCCGCCGGCCGTGAGTGGGAGTTCCAGCACGTCTCGATCGGCAACCCGCAGTGCGCGATCGAGGTCGGCGAGGAGCTGGAGGGGTTGGACCTGGGGGCGATCGGGCCCGGAATCGAAGCCCACGAACTGTTTCCGAACCGCACCAACGTCTCCTTCTTCGGGGTCGACGGCAGCCGAGTGCGGGCGCGGATCTTCGAGCGCGGCGTCGGGGAGACGCTCTCCTCGGGTACCGGCGCCGGCGGCGCCGCGGTCGCCGCCTTCCTGCGCGGCGCGCCGAGCCCGATCGTCGTCGCGCTGGACGGCGGCGAGCTGGAGGTCGAGATCTCCGAGAACCTCGACCTGCGGCTGAGCGGGTGGGCGGAGCCCGTCTGCGCAGGCGAGCTGTCGGCCGAGCTGCTGCAAGCGCTGGCCGAGCTCAGCGAATAGATTCTCCCGCCCGTGGGAATCTCGGACCCGTCCAAGCGCCTGGAGGCGATGCCTCCCTACATGTTCCAGGAACTGGAGCGGCAGATCGCCGAGAAGCGCGCCGCCGGGATCGACGTGATCAGCCTCGGGATCGGCGATCCCGACGAGCCCACCTACCCCTACATCGTCTCCGCGATGCAGGAGGCGGTCGCCGACCCCTCGACCCACCGCTACCCGAGCAACCGCGGCCGCGAGGAGTTCCGCGAGGCGTTCGCCGAGTTCTACGAGCGCCGCTTCGGGGTCGAGATCGACCCCGAGAGCGAGGTGATCCCGGCGATCGGCGCCAAGGAGTGCATCTACAACCTCTGTTTCGCCTTCCTCGACCCGGGCGGCGTCGCGCTCGCCTCCGACCCCGGCTACCCGGTCTACACCGGCGGGCCGATCCTCGCCGAAGCGACGCCCGAGCTGTTGCCGCTGGTGCCCGAGCTGGGCTTTGCTCCCGACCTCGGCGCGGTGCCGCCCGAGGTGGCGGCGAAGGCGCGGCTGATGTTCGTCAACTACCCCAACAACCCGACCGGCGCCGTCGCCCCCGAGGGGTTCTTCGAGCTGGTCGTCTCATTCGCCCGCGAGCACGAGATCCTCGTCGTCCACGACAACGCCTACTCGGAGACGACCTACGACGGCTACGTCGCCCCCAGCTTCCTCGCCACGCCGGGCGCCAAGGAGGTCGGGGTCGAGGTCTTTTCGCTCTCCAAGGGCTACAACATGACCGGCTGGCGTTGTGCGGCGATTCTCGGCAACGCCGAGGCCGTGCAGACCTATTGGCGGCTGAAGACCAACGTCGACTCGGGCCTGTTCGAGGCGGTGCAGCTCGCCGGCGCGGCGGCGCTGCGCGGCCCGAGCGGGCCACTGGAACGGATGAATGAGACCTATGCCCGGCGCCGCGACCTCGTGGTCGGCGCGCTGCGCGAGATCGGCGTCGAGGTCGGCGCGCCGAAGGGGACGATCTACGTCTGGGCGCCTGTCCCCGAGGGCCACACCTCCGCCTCGTTCGCCGAGCTGGTCCTCGAGCAGGCGGCGGTCGTCGTCTCGCCCGGCTCGATGTACGGGCCGAGCGGCGAGGGCTTCTTCCGCATCGCGCTGACCACGCCCGACCACCGCATCGCCGAGGCGGTCGAGCGGATGCGCGAGCATCTGGCGTGAGGGAGGCGTCCGGGTAGGGCCTCCACTTAACTTTTTCCGAAGACAGTTGCCTGTCGTCCGCGCTTGTCGCCGCGGAAAAAGTACAAGACGTTCCGGCCCTACCCGGACCCCTCCTGTCGCTGCTGGAGCTTGTTCCAATAGCGGCTCAGGCCGCGCCACTGGTACTGGGGCGGGACGCATTGGATCAGCTCTTCTGCGGCCTCGGGGGTCGTGGAGCTTTCAGCGACGCGGGCGCGGTGGCGAGCCTCGTAGTCCTCCTCGGAGAGCTCACGGGCTAGCTGCGCCTCCTCGTGCAGGCGCTCCCGCACCTCGGCCAGGTGCGCCGCCGGCTCGTCGACCGCGCCGAAATGGGTGAGGGCGAGACGCTCGGGCCGCCAGCCCTCGACGATCCTGGTCGAGTCCTCCCAGGTCTCGATGTCGATGTCGGGCGGCGGGGTGGGGGGGATGGTAAGCCCCGTGCCGGGAATCCGCACCGCGGCGACGTCGCCGACGAAGGCGGTGCCGCTATCGGTGTGCAAATAGCAGACGTGGTGGGAGGCGTGACCGGGGGTGTAGGCGACGCGCATGCCGAGCACCGTCTCGCCGCCGGCGAGCGCCGTGACGTTGGCCTCCGGCACCGGGACGATCTCGCCCCAGAGCCGTTCCATCTGCTCGCCGTAGAGACGACTCGCGCTGGCCAGCAGCTTCGAGGGATCGACCAGGTGGGGCGCGCCGCGCTCGTGGACGTAGACCTCGAGGTCGGGCCAGTGCCGCACCAGGGCGCCGGTCGCGGCCGCGTGGTCGAGGTGGATGTGGGTGAGCAGCAGCGATCGCGGCCGCTCCTCGCCGAGCGCCTCCAGCAGGGTCGGCAGAGAAGACTCGGGGCCCGGGTCGACCAGCGCCTCATCGACCTGCCAGCAGCCGATTACATGGGGCCGCCCGAGGTGCATGACGTCGATCACCCGCATCGTCGCTCGCCCTTTTCGCTCAGGCGGCTGCCGGTGCGGGGAAGCGATCGTCGGCTTCCAGCGTCTGCCGCAGTCCCTCCTCCATGCCGCGCGGCGCGTACCCCAACTCGCGGCTCGCCTTCTCGTGGCTGGCCCAGAAGGTAACGCCGTCGGCGGAGGAGATCAGCTCGCGCAGGTTGGGCGGCTGGCCCATCATCTTGCCGACCAGCGGCCCGATCGGGGTCAGCGCCTTCATCACCGTGATCGGCATCGCGTGTTTCGGGGCCTTGCGGTCGGTGAGGCCCGCGACCACCTGGATCGCGTCGCGGACCGTGGTCACCGGCCCGCTCAGCACGTAGCTCTCGCCGACCTCGCCCTTGTCCAGCGCCAGGACGATCCCGGCGGCGATGTCCCCGACGTGCGAGAGGCAGATCCCCAGCTCGGGGAAGGGCAGCAGTGGCATCCTCCCGGCGAAGAACTGTTCGAGCAGGGCGGCGATCGAGGAGGTGTCGTCGGGTCCGTAGACGCCGCCGGGCTGGACGATCACGCCGGGCAGGCCCTGCTCGGCGATCATCCGCTTGGCGATCTTGTGCGCCTCGAGCTTGGTCTCCTCGTAGTAGGAGGTGAACTCCTTGCCGGGGTGTTCGTAGGACTCGTCGACCACCTTGCGATGGGTGTTGCCGAAGGCGCCGACCGTCGAGACGTAGACGATCTTCGGCACTTCGGCCGCCAGGGCGGCGCTCAGCACCCGCTCCGTGCCGGCCACGTTCGCCTCCCACATCGCCGGGTGCTGCGATGCGGGGATGCCGACTTCGTATATCGCGGCGGCGTGGACCGCCCCGTCGCAGCCGTCCATGCCGCGGCGGATCGCTTCCGCGTCGCCGAGGTCGCCGCTGATCAGCTCGCAGCCCAGCTCGGCCACCTCGCGGCCCTTCTCGGGGTTGCGGACCAGGCAGACGACCTCGTCGCCGCGCTCGCGCAGCTGCCGGACGACCTCGCCGCCGATGAATCCGGTGCCGCCCGTTACGAAGACCTTCATCGCCGACGATCCTATAGGCCCAACGTCTCCACATACAATCCGTTCGAGTGGATCGATCGAGAAACGGACGCAACAGGCAGACGGGCCACGACCCGAACGGCGCCGGCGTCTCCAACCCGCGCGCCCGCCAGCGCGCCCTGGCGATCGGCATCGCCGAGGACGGCGAGGACGGCGACCGGCTGGCCGAGCTGAAGGAGCTGCTGCGCACCGCCGGCGTGGCGACCGCCGGCGAGGCGGTTCAGCGCCGCGCCGCGCCGGACCCCGACCGCTACCTCGGGCGCGGCAAGCTGGCCGAGCTGAAGGGGCAGATCGCCGCCTGCGACGCGAACCTGGTCGCCTGCGACGACGAGCTGGCGCCGCGTCAGGAGCGCAACCTCGAGGCGGCGCTGGGGGTGCCGGTGGTCGACCGCACCGCGGTGATCCTCGACATCTTCGCCGATCACGCCCACTCGGCCGAGGGCAAGCTCCAGGTCGAGCTGGCCCAGCTCGAGTACAACCTGGCGCGGATGCGCGGGCTGTGGACCCACCTCGAGCGGCTCGGCGGCGGGATCGGCACCAGGGGGCCGGGCGAGAGCCAGATCGAGACCGACCGGCGCCTCGCTCGCGATCGGATCGCCGCCCTGCGGCGACGCCTGCAGCGGCTGGAGCGCAACCGCGGCGTGATGCGGGCGCGCCGGCAGCGCTCCTCGTTGCCCCGCGTCGCCCTCGCCGGCTACACCAACGCCGGCAAGTCGACCCTGCTGGGCGCGCTGAGCGGGGCGGAGGTCGGTGTGGGGGACAGGCTCTTCCACACCCTCGACCCGACGACGCGGAGCGTCGCGCTCTCCGGCCGCGACTTCCTGATCACCGACACGGTCGGCTTCATCGAGAAGCTGCCCCACCAGCTGGTCGAGGCCTTCAAGGCGACCCTCGAGGAGACGGTGCTCGCCGACCTGGTCCTCCAGGTGGTCGACGCGGCGGCGCCCGAGGAGCGGCGGCTGGCCGACCTGGCGGCGGTCGACGCGGTGCTCGAGGAGATCGGAGCCGGCCAGCGCCCGCGACTGCTGGTGCTGAACAAGGCGGACCTGCTCGACGCCGACCAGCGGCACGAGGCGCTGCTGCGCCACCCCGGCGCCGTCCTCGTCTCCGCGCTCGAAGGCGAGGGGATCGAGGAGCTGCGCGAGCGGATCGAGGCGGCCTTCGAGGACACGCTGGTCGAGGTCGAGCTGCTCGTCCCCTACAGCGAGGGGGCGCGATTGTCCGAGCTGCACGAGGTGGCCGGAGACCTGGAGCGGACCGAGCGGGGGGACGGCGTGCTGGTCCATGCAAGGGTGCCGCGGGCCGAGATGCACCGGTTCGACGACCTGCGGACCACGGCTGCGTAGGGGGAGAACCGGGTGTCCCCCGCCCGGACAAGTGTCGCGCTAATGAGCGCGACATTTGAGTATCCGCCCGTCCGGGGGACACCCGGCCCTCCCCTGCGTGGAGCGGTAGGGTGGCCGCCGTGCAGATTCGGATGAGCAAGCTGAAGGACGAGGCTGTGCTGCCGACGCAGGCGCATGAGGGGGATGCTGGACTGGATCTGTACGCCTGCGAGGCTGCGCATCTGGGGCCGGAGGAGAGGTGGAGCGTCGGGACCGGGGTGGCGGTCGAGGTGCCCGACGGGCACGCGGGGCTGGTGCTGCCGCGCTCCGGGTTGGCGCGGGAGCACGGGATCGCGCTGGTCAACGCGCCGGGGCTGATCGATTCCGGCTACCGGGGCGAGGTGCGGGTGCTGCTGCTCAACACCGATCCGGCGGAGATCTTCCGGGTGGAGCCGGGGGAGAGGATCGCGCAGCTGGTGATCGTGCCGATCGCGCTAGCCGAGCCGGTCGAGGTGGAGGCGCTGAGCGAGTCCGCTCGCGGCGACGGCGGCTTCGGCTCGAGCGGCCGCTAGCCGCGGCGGCGCACCCGGAACCGGAACAGCGCCGGCGAGCGATCGCGATTGCGCGGCGCCATCGACGGCGTAGACGCGGAACGCGTGCCGGCCCGCCCGGACCCGGTAGCGGCGCGGCGAACGGCAGCGCCTGAAGCGGCGCGGTCGAGCCTGCAGCGGAAGCTGGAGCCGGCCTCGTTCGAGGCAAAGGCGAAGGCGACCCGGCGCCGGCGGCGCTGGGCGAAGACCAGCCTGTGGGGGCGGTGGAGGATGCGGGTCTGCGGTGGCGTGGTGTCGCGCCGCGGCCGGGCGTGGGATGCTCGGGGAAGAGGGGTCGGCTGCGGAGAGCGGTGGGTGCAGACGCGGTCCGGAGGGGTCGCCGGCGATGCGGATTCCGGCCCCGGAGCGCCGGCGGCGTGTCGGGCGGCCGGAAGCTGTTCGGCGGGCGTTCGTAGACCGCCTCGCAGCCGATCGGGGCCGGATCCGCGTATTCGCTGGTCGGGATGTCGATCTGCGCGGTGTCGAAGCCTGCGCCGCAATCGATCAGCGCGTCCGAATCGGCCGAGTTGGCGAGGATCGAGTCGTCACCCGCTCTGGCGAAGTAGGAGTCGGCGCCGGGCCTGCCGAGCAGCTGGTTGGAGCCCGCGTCTCCGATCAGCGTGTCGCCGAGGTCCGAGCCCTCCAGATCCTCGAGCCCGTGCAGCGAGGAGGGCGGGTTGCCTTCGCATTCGGGCAGGCCGCCCGCACCTACCAGGCCGGCGGCCCCCGTCTCGAGGTCGAGCGAGACGGCCGACTCCGAACTTCGCCCAGTTGGCGTTGTCGCGGCCTCGCCGCCGTCCAGCGCGTCGCCTTCGCAGACCGCATCGGAGATGAACAGGTCGTCGCCGGCCCCGGCGGAGAGGCTGTCGTCGCCCTGGTTGTTGGGCAGCGCGTCGTCGCCGCCGCCGGCGCTGGCGATGTCGTCGCCGAGCCCGTCGACGAGCACGTCTTCGCCGCTCGTGCCGTTGAGCTCGTCGTCGTCCTCGCCGCCGAGTTGGACGATCGAGGTCGTCGCCGGGAAGCCGCTGGCGGCGAGCGTGTCGTCTCCCGCCAGGCCGGCGAGGACGATCGAGTCGGGCGGTTCGATTACCGGGCAGACGACTTCGGTCGGTTCGGGCGGATCGCAGCCTCCGGCAGCTGAAGCGCTCGTATCGAAAGACGCAGCTGAGCCCGAGAGCAGCTCGAAGGTGACCCGCGGCGGTTCGCTCGGCGGTTCGCTGAACGTCGCAGAGGCCAGGTCAGTGTTGTCGCTGCCGTCCAGGTACAGGGCTGGTGGGCTTACGCTCGCACCGATCATCAAGCCGACGCTCACCTTCGATGGATTAGGCGGAACGACTTCCTTTGCAGTGTCGCTGAACTCGCAGCGAGTCGAGGGTGCCCGCGTCCTCGTCGCAGTAGTCGCCGTCGGCGCCACCGAAGATGTGATCTTCGCCCCCTTCGCCGAGGATCACGTCGGCACCGCCGCCTCCGTAGATCGTCTCGGCGTTCGCGGTGCCGACGATGTAGTCGGAGAACGGCGTTCCGATGACCGTCTCGAAGCTTTCGAAGGTCTCTTTTTCAGCGCGGGGTTGTCCTTCGAGAGGGGTCGGTCGACGCCGCCGCCGGCCGGTGCCAGGCCGTCGTTGGCGAAGTCCTTGTCGAGCTTCGATGAAGACTCCACGGCCGTCTGCGCCGTGTCGGGAAAGCCGTCGAAACCGAGATTGCCCGCGATTGGGGAAGCCGGGGGTCGCCCCGGTCGCGAAGCTGAGCGTGTCGGTGCCGCCGGTGCCGCTGTCCCCGATGTAGTCGATCGTCGCGTCGCCGCGCGCGTAGTCGCTGCCCGCTTCGCCGTCGAGCGAGTCGGCGCCGAAGCCGCCGGAGAGGAGATCGTCAGCCGCGCCGCCGCGCAGCCGGTCGTCGCCGGGCCCGCCGTAGAGGCGGTCGTTACCCTCGCCTCCGTAGAGGCTCTCGTTGCCGCGCCCGCCGAAGATCGTGTCGTTGCCGCGCTTCGCCGTAGACGGTCGTGACGCCGCGCGGGGCGTGGATCGTGTCGGCGCACGGCGTGCCGACGATCGTTTCGCCGACCGTCTGCGGCCCTTCGGCGCAGCTGGGGGCGCATCGGCCAACGAGGCGTGCGCTGCCAGCGCGACCATCGCAAGCAGCACCGCGGGCGCGATCGACATTTGAGTCCCATAGCGGCTCAAATGACGACCGCGCCGCTGGCTTTGGTCGGATCGCATCGCCACTGGTCACTCAAACCATTCACTCGCCACTCAGCTGCGCAAGGCGACCTCGCGGGCGCAGGCCTCCGCCGCCCGCTCCAGCTCGTCGTCGAGCGGCGCCAGGTCGGGCCGGGCGCCGTAGCGGCGCTCCAGGGCGAGGGCGAGCAGGCGATCGGCCAGCCAGGCGTTCTTGGGGAGCAGGGGGCCGTGCAGGTAGGTGCCGATCAGGTTGTCGCGTCGCACCCCCTCGAAGCCGTCCTTGCCGTTGTTGCCGAAGCCGGAGAGGACGCGGCCGAGCGGCTCGGCGTCGCCGCCCAGGTAGGTCCGTCCGCCGTGGTTCTCGAATCCGGCGACGGTGCGCGCCCCGTCGCCGAGGTCGACCTCGATCGCGACGTTGCCGATCAGCCGCGGTCCCGGCTCGCGCACCGTCTCGAGATCGGCGAGGCCGAGACCGGGCAGCTTCTCCTCGCCGAGCTGGTAGCTGCGGCCGAGCAGCTGATAGCCGCCGCAGACGGCGAGCAGCACGGCGCCGTCGCCGACCGCTGCGGCAACCGCGTCACGCTTGCTGGCGACCATGTCGGCGGCGACCGCCCGCTGGTCGCGGTCCTGCCCGCCGCCCAGGTAGAGCAGATCGTGCGCGCCGGGGTCGAACCCCTCGCCCGGCCCGGCTGCCGCATAGGAGAAGCCGATCCCCCGCCACTCGCAGCGCCGCCGCAGGAAGAGGATGTTCCCCCGGTCGGCGTAGATGTTCATCTGCTCGGGATACAGGGCAAGCAGTCGAAGCTCCATCAGTCCTCCTTGCGCAGCAGCACCACGGTAGAGCCGACGTGCGCGTCGGTCGCGGGAACCGAGCGCCGCCCGGCGGCCCGCAGGCCGGCTTCCGCGGCCTCGCGCTCCAGCGTCTCGGCGTCCAGCTCTCGCAGCACGACCTCCTCGACTGCCTCGCTCAGCTCGCCGGCGGGCGAGACGGTCTGGCGCAACCGCCGAACCCGGATCTTCCCATCGCCCACCGCCGCCTCGATCGGCAGGCTCGAATAGACCCAGCCGTCGACCTCGCGCGCGTCGGGGAGTGGGGGGGCGGCGCCGTCCGTCGCCGGAACCGACTCGACGATGGCGAACGCCGCGGTCCCGCCGTCCGCCAGGTGCGACGCGACCGAGCGCAGGCAGCGCAGCCGCTCGTCCCGATCGGCGAACAGCTGCACGAGCTGCATCGGCGCCAGCACCAGCCCGAACTTCGCGCCAAGCTCAAAGTCCCTGGCGTCGGCGACGGCCGTTTCGATCGCCGATGCGTTCGCAGCTCCACCCAGCTCAGCGACGAAAACTGCGTTCGCATCCAGCCCGACCAGCCGGTGCCCTCGTCGTGCCAGATGCGAGGCAATCCGCCCGGTCCCGCAGCCGAGATCGAGGATCGGGCCCCTGTTCTCGTCCGCCAGCTCCTCCCACAGCGTCAGGTCGGCCACATAGCTCCCGCACTCGACTTCGTGCCAGATGAGAGACAAATCTCGGGCGGGAGGCGTCGCGGTGGGGGACCCCCCGCCGCCCGAAGGCTGCGGAGGGCAAGCCCACATCCCTGCAAGCGCCACCATCCCGGCGCCCGGAGCAGCACGTAGGGCAAGGAGGGTGCGCCACCCCGGCGCCAGGACCCGCCCGCCGAGCGCATGGGCCCTCATCGCCAGAACTCCTCGGCGAGTCCGCGCGAGGACAGCACCTTGTGGAGTTCGAGCAGAGCGGTGTAGGTCGGCAGGGCGAAGAGCCTCCCGGGGGCTTCGTCGAGCGCCCGGTCCAACGATCGCTCTATCCCCGGCTCGACGTCGATCGCCTCCTGAGGCCAGCCGGCGTACTTCAGCCGCAACGCCATCTCCGACGCCCGCGTCCCGGCGCAGGTCACCCGCCGCACGGAACCCCCGAGCAGCTCGAAGTCTGCGTCCCAGACCCAGGAGACGTCGCGCCCGTCGGCGATCCGGTCGTTGAGGGCGATCCAGAGGTCGAGCTTAGCCTCGCCCGCCTCCAGCTTCAGCGTGCGCAAGACCTCGTTCGCCCCGGCCGGGTTCTTGACCAGCAGGATCGAGACCGACTTCTCGCCGACCGCGACCGTCTCGACCCGGCCGAAGGCGCCGCGCATCGCGGCCAGCGCCGCGGCGATCCGGTGCGGCTCGATCCCCAGCTCCAGTGCCGCGGCGACGGCGGCGAGCGCGTTGTAGACGTTGTAGAGGCCCGGCAGGGGCAGCTCCAGCTCCAGCTCACCGCCCGGGATCCGCAGCTCGACCGTCGAGCCGCGCATCCCGTGCAGCTCGACCCCGGTGGCCGCGACGTCGGGCGCCGGCCGCTCGGCGCCGCAGTTGGGGCAGGAGTAATGGCCGAGGTGGCCGACGAAGGCGCGCGCGTAGGCGTAGGGGTGCCCGCAGCGCCGGCAGTGCCTGGCGTCGAAGGCGTGCTGCAGCTCGGGCAGGGCCTGGGAGGCGTCGTCGATGCCGAAGTAGACGACGCCCTCGCGCCGCCGCCCTTCGGCGTCGCGGCCGAGGTCGGCGACCAGCGGGTCGTCGGCGTTGAGGGCGAAGCGGCTGCGTCCGGCTCGCCCGGCCACGGTCTTCGCCCACTCGTCGGCCAGCACCTCGGTCTCGCCGTAGCGGTCGAGCTGGTCACGGAAGAGGTTGCCCAGCACGAGCAAAGAGGGGTCGAGCTGCGTCGCGACCTCCGGCAGCCAGGCCTCGTCGACCTCGAACAGGCCCTCGCGGCCCTTCTGCTCGAGCAGCGCCGTCGCGATCCCCCAGGTCATGTTCGAGCCGGCGCGGTTGTGGACCGGGCGGCGGCCCTCGGCGGCGAGCAGCGCGGCGAGCATCGCCGCCGTCGTGGTCTTGCCGTTGGTGGCGCTGATCAGCGTCGCGCCGCGATCCAGCCGAGCGCCCATCCGGGCGATCGCCGCCGGCTCCATGCGCAGCAGCATCCGTCCCGGCAGGGTCGTGCCGCCGCCCCGCCCGCTCGTCCGGCTGGCGGCGCCGACCGCCCGCGCAGCGAGCCGCTTCGCCCCGAACAACGCCCCGTTCGGCCCGCGTCTCACTCCCCGGGCTGCGGCGGCACGATCACGCTCAGCGCCCGCGGCAGCAGCCGCAGCGAGGCAGGCAGGTCGGTGAGGCGCTCGCCGTCGGCGTAGACGGAGAACGGACGGCTGGCGCTCAGCTCGAGGCGCGCAGCGCGGAAGACGCGGACCTCGTCCTCCTCGACGTGGACGCCCTTGAACACCTTGGGCAGGTTACCCAGGAAGCGCAGCTTGCCGACCTCGCCGACCGTGATCACGTCGAACTCTCCGTCGTCCAGCTCGGCATCGGGGGCCATCATCATGCCCCCACCGTAGAAACGGCTGTTCGCGGCCGCGACCGTGTAGCCGGTGAAGCGCCGGCTCTCCTCGCCGACCTTGATCGTGAAGCGGGCCGGCTTCCAGCCGAGCAGCGCGCGCACCCCGGCGTAGGCGTAGACCAGGTTGCCACGCAGCCACCTGGTCTCGTTGGCGCGGCGGTTGGCCTCCGAGTCGAAGCCGGTACTGGCGATCCCCAGGAAGCGCTTGCCGTTCGCCTCGCCGACGTCGATGCGTCGCGTCCGCCCGCCCGCCAACACCGCCGCCGCGCCCCGCGGATCCTCCGGGATGCCCAGCACGCGGGCGAGGTCGTTGCCGCGCCCGCCGGGGACGATGCCGAGCGGCGTCTCGGAGCCGGCCAGAGCGCCGCCGACCGCCCCGATCAGGCCGTCGCCGCTCACCACAACCGGCGCCTCGCCGGCCTCGGCGGCGCGCAGCGCCCGCTCGACCCCGTCCTCGATCCCGTGCGTGCGCTCCACCCGGAAGGCGACCCGCAGTGCGTCCAGCTCCCCCTCGAGCCGCGGCAGCAGCTTCAGCGCGCGCCCGTGCGCGGAGGCGGGATTGACCAGCAGCGCCAGCGGCTTACCCGAGACGTCCATCCCGCGGCAGCCTATTTCCCTTCGCGGAGGGCGCGGAGCGCAAGGAGAAACGGCTCGCCCCCCGCCTCGCCCGCCTCGAACCGCTCGAACCCGTGCTGAGCGAGCCGCCAGTCGGCCAGTCGCCGCCGGCCGATCAACAGCAGGTGGCCGCCGTCCCGGAGCACCCGCGCCAGCTCGCCGGGGCGCAGCGGACCATCGCCCTGCACCACCAGGTCGAAGAAGGCGTCGGGGTAGGGGAGGCCGCGCCGACCGCCGCGCTTGTAGGCGACCCGGCCCTCGGGGTCGAGGCCGACCCGGGCGACGGCGTCGTGGATCGCTTCCGCGGAGCGGTCGACCCCGCGCACCCGCGCCGCCGGGTACTCGCGCGCCAGGAACAGCACCCCGTCGCCGCGCCCGCAGCCGACCTCGAGGATGCGCTCGGGGTTGCCGGGAACCTGGAGCACCGCGGCGGCGAGCGGTATCAGCGGGGCCGGCATCTCGAGGACATGATCTAGGCTTCCCGCCCATGGAGGGGTCTCGGGACCGCAGCAAGCTGATCGTCCTCGCCGTTTTCGCCCTGGTCATCGCCGGGGTCGTCGCGGCGATCCTGATCTCCCGCGGCGGGGGCGGCAGCGACTCGAGCGCGACCGCCGGCGCCGCCGGCTGCAAGCAGGTCGAAGCGCCGCAGCCGAAGAAGGTCAGCTACAGGGCGCCGAAGCAGACGGTGAAGAAGGGGGAGAAGCTGACCGCGGTGGTGGAGACGAGCTGCGGCAGCTTCGAGATCGCGCTGGACAGCGGGCGGGCGCCGAAGACCGTCAACTCGTTCGCGTTCCTCGCCGAAGAAGGCTTCTACGACGGGCTCAGCTTCCACCGGGTGGCGCCGGGCTTCGTGATCCAGGGCGGCGACCCGCTCGGCGACGGCACCGGCGGACCGGGCTACAGCGTCGACGAGAAGCCGCCCGCCAACCTCTCCTACACGAAGGGCGCGGTGGCGATGGCGAAGAGCTCGGCCGAGCCGCCCGGTCGCTCCGGCAGCCAGTTCTTCGTCGTGCTCGCCCCGGACGCCGGACTGCCGCCCGAATACGCGCTGGTCGGCAGGGTCAGCAAGGGCTTCGGCACGGTCGAACGGATCGGCGAGCTCGGCACCCCGGCCGAACAGCCGAAGCAGACCGTGCTGATCGAGAAGATCTCGATCGAGAAGGGTTGAGCCCCGGTCTCGCTAGCTACTCGGCGGCTTGAAGTCCGCGAGTTCCTCGATCAGCCTGACCCGTGGCTGCTCGCCGCGCGGCTCGAAGCGCGGCCCCGTCGGCCTGCCCGTCCAGCTTCCAGCGACGGCAGATGCGGTCGACGCCGAGCGCGTAGACGGTCACCTGCCCTTTGTCGGAGAGGTGGATGCGGAGGAAGTTCTTGTAGTTGCGGATGCCCTGGGCGGCGAACGCTTCGTTGGTGTGGTTGGACGCCTTCTGTCCTCGCCACCGATGGACGACGAAGATGTACAGGGTGAACAGGAAGCTGCCGCCGATCAGGCCTGCGAGTAGCTCCGCGCCCAACGTCGTCAGCCACAGCCAGCCGCCCGCGGCCGAGGCCGCGAAGGGCTGGGCGAGCAGGTAGGCGACGACGGCCACCAGGGCGAGGTGCGCCAGGGCGTGCGCCGCCCCGGCGCAGATCCTCGCCGGCCAGGGCGCGAAGTCGGCGTGGGCGACGAGGATGAGGACGAGCAGGCCGGCGGCCACCAGGCTGGGTCCGGCGGCGGAGTTGCCCAGGAAGTCCCACAGGCCACCCAGCTGCGCCGCGACCACCAGGCCTTCGGGCCCGGCATTGAGGGTGCCGAGGATGGTCGCCGCGACCAGGGCGTAGACGCCGCCGAGCAGCAGCGCGAAGCCGGGGTTGTGCCAGGGGATCGTGAAGGCGCCCCAGCTGAGCCGCTTCGAGGTCTTCGCATCCGGATAGATCTCGGCGCGCTCGTACCGCGCCGGGTCTGCGCCCCGCGCCGGGACGAGGTCGATCGTCTCGGGCAGCGGGTGCGTCGCCGACAGGTAGGCGCCGCCGCCGCCCGAGGTGATCCGCACCGGGCGGTCCCCCTCGGAAACCGGCGCGTAGCGGCTGTAGTGGTGCAGGTCCCCGGTCAGGGTGGCGACGAGCTCGGCGCCCCGTTCGCGGATCATCTTGCGCTCGAAGTAGGCGAGGTTGCGCCAGGATGGCGGGCCGAGCTGGTCCGCTTCGGCCTTCACCCAGCTCGGCTTCGCGGTGAGCAGGATGACCCGCTGACCCTCGCCCAGCTGCGTCGCGATCCCCTCGAAGTACTCGAGCTGCTCGTTGTCGATGTAGGTGTCGAGCTGGATGTCGATCGCCCAGATCCACCAGCCGTGCGGCAGGCGCAGGGCCCAGTAGCTCCGCTTCTGCCTGGTCTGCCAGTCGCCGATCCGTTTCGCCTCGATCGAGTCCGGGCGGCAGAAGATGCGCTGGAAGCCGACCAGCCCGTCGTACCAGTCGTGGTTGCCGGGCAAGACGAAGATGTCGTGCGACTTCTCGTCGTTGGCCACGGCGCCGAAGGGGCCGAGGAAGCGGTCTTCGTAGGCGACGCCGTCCTCGCCCGGCGCCGGGTAGACCTGGTCGCCGCCGAGCAGGAGCAGATCGCCGCGCCGGAGCCCCTGCTCGCTGGAGGGGAGCCCCGGCTCGGCCGGAGTGAGCTCGTCCCGCGCCAGCAGCCAGGCCATCGTCTGGGTCGCCTCCCAGCCGTCGCCGGTATCGGCCATGTAGTCGATCCACAGCTCCTCTCCACGCCACAACGGGCTCTCCCTGGAGCGGTAGTCGAAGAACTCGCCCTGGTCGGCGGTCTCCAGCTCGCGCTTGTCGGCGAACCTGCCGAAGGTCGACGAGACTGCGACGTCGATTCCCGCCTTGAGCAGCAGCGGCGGGTTCAGCCAGCGGACCCGCGGCTGTCGCAGGAACCCCAACCGCCGCCGCTCAGCCCGGGCTTGCGCGCGCGTGCGCGGTCGCAGCCGATCGCTGAGGTCGCTCGCTTCAGCCACTGCGCGCAAGCCTATGCACACGCAACTACAACGGTCAAGCCCACTTGTAATAAAGGTCCACACTGTTGCATTGGGGGTCCGATGCGCGGTATGGTGAGTAGCGTCGGAGATTTGCGGGATCGGTTGGGAGGGCTCGGAGGCGCCACCCGCTGCACCAACCGGAGGCGAACCATGGACCGTGAGATTCCGCAGTTCACGCTCGAAGGGGTCCACGACGCCGAGATCTCGACCCACTACTTCAGCACCGCCGACGGCCTCGGCCTCAGCCTGCTGCGCTTCAAACGCGATGCGGAGGGGGAGGCGGTCCTGGTCATCCCCGGCCTCACCACCTCCACGGACATGTTCATCATGCCCGAGCACGACAACCTCGTCTCCTGCCTGCTCGATGCCGGCTTCGACGTCTGGTGCCTGGACAACCGGACCAGCAACCGCCACAGCTACAACCTCACCTACAACCGCTACACGCTCGACGACGTCGCCCTTTTCGACCTACCTGCGGCGGTCGAGCTGATCCGCGGCCAGATCGGCGAGCGCCCGCTGCACGTGATCGCCCACTGCATCGGCTCGGCAACGTTCGCGATGAGCCTGTTCGGCGGGACGGTGGACGGGATCGCGAGCATGGTCGCCAACAGCGTCGCGCTGACCCCCCGGGTGCCCGCCTGGTCGCGGGTCAAGATCCTCTTCGGGGCACGATTGATCGAGCTGGCCGGGTTCCAGTACGTGAACCCGCGCTGGAGCGAGGATCCCGCGCTGACCCCGGGGAAGGTGTTCTCGAAGGGGGTGTCCTTCTTCCACCGCGAGTGCGACGTCCCGGCCTGCCACATGCTCAGCCTCATGTGGGGTAGCGGCTGGCCGGCGCTATACAGCCACGAGAACCTCGACGAGCGCACCCACCGACGCGCCGGCGACCTGTTCGGCGCGACCAACATGCACTACTTCCGCCACATCCGCAAGATGGTCAAGGCCGGCTCGGCGGTGAAGTACGACCCGGGCGATCGGCGCTACGCGGCCCTGCCCGACGACTACTTCGAGGGGGCGCGCGAGGTCCGCACCCCGATCCTGTTCACCACCGGCGCCGACAACAACGTGTTTCGCGACTCCAACGTCGTGTGCCACCGGCGCCTGCGGGAGATCGGCTGCACCTGGCACGAGCTGGAGGTCTTCCCCGGCTACGGCCACCAGGACGTCTTCATGGGCAAGGACGCGGCGCGGGACGTGTTCCCGGCGATACTCGACTTCCTGCGGGAGCACAAGGGAAGGCGTCCGAGCGGGGTGGGGGCGGGGTGAGCGCCGAGCACTTCGACGTCGTCGTCGTCGGGTCGGGCTTCGGCGGCTCGGTGATGGCGTACCGGCTGGCCGAGGCGGGGTTGGACGTCTGCCTGCTCGAGCGGGGCAAGCCGTACCCGCCGGGGAGCTTTCCCCGCAGCCCCCGCGAGATGGGAGCGAACTTCTGGGACCCGAGCGAGGGCCTGCACGGCCTCTTCGACGTCTGGTCGTTCCGCGGCCTCGAGGCGATCGTGGGGAGCGGGCTCGGTGGCGGCTCGCTGATCTACGCCAACGTGCTGCTGCGCAAGGATGAGAAGTGGTTCCGGACCGAGGATCCCGAGGGCGGCGGCGACGAGGAATGGCCGGTCTCGCGGGCCGACCTCGATCCCCACTACGACCGGGTGGAGGCGATGCTCAAGCCGCAGCGCTACCCGGTCGGAGCGCCGCCCTACGACGCCACTCCGAAGACGCGGGCGGTCGGCGAGGCGGCGGAGCGGCTCGGGCTCAACCTCCAGTACCCGCCGCTTGCCGTCACCTTCGCAAACGACGGCCTGGCGCCGCTGCCGGGCGAGGAGATCGAGGAGCCCCACCCCAACCTGCACGGCGCCAAGCGCTTCACCTGCCGCCTGGTGGGGGAGTGCGACGTCGGCTGCAACTGGGGCGCCAAGAACACGCTCGACTACACCTACCTCTCCGCCGCGAAGCGGCACGGAGCCGAGCTGTGGACGGGCGCCGAGGTGCGCACGCTGGCCAGCGAGAGCGGCGGATTCCGGATCGGCTACAGGGTCCACCCGGATGGCGAGGACCGCAGCCTGACCGCCGGGCGCGTGGTGCTCTCGGCCGGGACCCTCGGCTCGACGTTTCTGCTGCTGCGCAACCGCGAGACGCTCGGGAACCTCGGCGACCGGCTCGGCACCCGGTTCTGCGGCAACGGCGACTTCCTCGGCTTCGCGATCGGCTGCCGCGAGGCCACCGACCCCGCCCGCGGTCCGGTGATCACCACCGCGATCCGCTACGCGGACGAGCTGGACGGCGGCGAGGGCCGCGGCTTCTACCTGGAGGAGGGGGGAGCGCCGGAGTTCGCCAACTGGCTGGTCCAGGCGAGCGAAGCCCCCGGCTCGGCCCGTCGCCTGCTCTCCGTCCTCTGGCGGGTGGTGCGCCAGCGGCTGCTCGCCGACCCGGAGAGCAACCTGAGCGCCGAGGTCGCCGGGATCCTCGGCGGTGGGAAGCTCTCCTCCCACTACCTCCCGTTCCTGGCCATGGGCCGCGACGTCCCCGACGGCAGGATGAGCCTGACGCGGAAGGGCTACCTGGACGTCGACTGGAGCACTCGCTCGTCGCGCTCCTACTTCCGGCGGGTGCGCAAGGAGGCGCAGCGGCTCGCCGAAGCGCTCGGCGCCGAGCTGGCCGACACCCCGACCTGGCACCTGGGGCGGCGGGTGATCACCGTCCACCCGCTCGGCGGCTGCCCGATGGGCGGCTCGGAGAGCGAAGGGGTCATCAGCGCCAGGGACGGGCAGGCCTGGGGCCAGCCCGGGCTGTTCGTCGCCGACGGCTCCGTGATGCCGGGCCCGGTGGGACCCAACCCCAGCCTGACGATCGCCGCCCTCGCCGACCGCTTCGCCGACGCGATGATCGAGGGCGGGGCCGGGCCGCGAGCCGCCCGTGAGCCGGCGCCCGCTCGCCGTCCCACGCCCGCCCCGGCCCACCAGCCGGTCGCCGTCTCCTTCACCGAGGAGATGAAGGGCTTCGTCACCCCCGGCGCCAGCGACTACGGGAGCGGCTACCGGGACGGCAGGGAGAGTCGCACGGCGCTGATGTTCCGCCTGACGATCACCGCCGAGGACATCGACGCCTTCATCGCCGACCCCGAGCAGGATTGCGCGGCCCAGGGATATGTTCGCTGCGAGGCCCTCGGCGGTGAGCTGGCTGTGCGACGGGGGACCTTCAACCTGTTCGTCGACCAGGACGGCGACCGGGAGCGAAAGCGCATGCTCTACCGACTCCACTTCGCCGACCGCTCCGGTCAGCCGCTCACCCTGAGCGGCTTCAAGGTGATCGAGGACGACCCCGGCTTCGACATCTGGCAGGACACCACGACCCTCTACACGCGGGTCCTGCGGGGTCACCTGGCGCTCGGCGAAGACGAGCGCGCCGAGCAGGTCGCGATGGGGATCATCCACATCCACTGGAGCGACTTCGCCAAGCAGCTGACCACGTTCCGGACCGACCCGCCCGGCCGGCTCGACGCGCTGGGGCGCTTCGGGGAGCTGTTCGCCGGAGACCTGTGGGAGGTGTACGGCGCCGCCGCGGGGTAATCCGTTCGATGCCTGAGGCCGCCGAAACGATTCGCTGCCCGGGCTGCGGGCACGAGAACCCGCCCGACGGGCGCTTCTGCGGAGGGTGCGGCGCCTCTCTGATGGCCGCCTGCGAGCGCTGCGGGCGCGAGAATCCGGTCGGGCAGCGGTTCTGCAACGGCTGCGGCGCCGAGCTCGGCGGCGCCGGGGGCCCGGCGTCCGCCCGGCGCGCGCCCCCGTCCCTGCCGGGCCACCTCGCCGAGCGGGCCCGCCGCGAGGCGGCGGCGCTGGTCGGCGAGCGCAAGCAGGTGACGATCCTCTTCTGCGACCTCGAGTCCTCGATGGAGCGCTCCCAGCGCCTCGACCCCGACGCCTGGCACGAGCTGATGGACCGCTTCTTCCGGCTGATCACCGGATGCGTCCACCGCTACGAGGGGACGATCGACAAGTTCACCGGCGACGGCGCGATGGCGATCTTCGGCGCGCCGATCGCCCACGAGGACCACGCGCAGCGCGCCTGTCGCGCGGCGCTCGCCCTGCGCGATGAGCTGGCCGGCCTCGACGCCGAGCTGCGCGCCGCCGGCCGGGGCGACTTCCCGGTTCGCATCGGCCTCAACTCCGGCGAGGTGGTCGTCGCGTCGGTCGGCGAGCGGGGGCAGATGGAGTACACCGCCCATGGCCACGCGGTCGGCCTCGCCCAGCGGATCGAGACGACCGCCGCGGCCGGGACGATCGCGGTCTCCGAGACCACCGCGCGCCTCGTGCGGGAGCAGTTCGAGCTGGCCGAGCTCGGGCCCCGGGAGTTCAAGGGCCACGATCGGCCCGTCGCGGTGTTCGAGCTGCGCCGGCCCCGTCCCGGCGCGACGGCGCTCGCTTCGGCGCCCGCCCGCCTCTCGGCCTTCGCCGGACGCGATCGCGAGCTGGGCCAGTTGATCGAGGCGCTGGAGCGAGCCGGCGCCGGCGAGTCGCAGGTGGTCGGAGTGGTCGGCGAGCCCGGCGTCGGCAAGAGCCGGCTGCTCCTGGAGCTCTCCGATCGCGCCAGGGCGCGCGGCGTCCCGGTGCGCTCCGCCCACGGCGTATCCCACGGCCGCGGCGTCCCCTATCTGCCGGTGCTGGAGCTGCTGCGCGGTCACTTCGGGATCGACGAGGCCGAGCCCGGCGAGGCGCGGGCGAAGATCGAGACCGAGATGCGCGCGCTGGCGCCCGACCTCGAGGGCGAGCTGCCGCTGCTGCTCGACTTCCTCGGCGTCGCCGATTCCGGCCACGGCGCGGAGGAGCTCGCCGCCGAGGCCCGCCGGCGCCGCATCTTCGCCGCGGTCAAGCGCCTCGTGCACAGCCGCACCGGCGCGGGCGCCATGCTGCTCCTGCTCGAAGACCTGCACTGGTTCGACGCGGCCTCGCTCGCCTTCGCCGAGGAGCTGGTCGCGGTCGGGCCGGGCACCCGCACGATGGTCGTGCTGAGCTTCCGGCCCGAGTTCGAACCGCCGTTCGCGGCGCGGTCCGATTACACGCAGCTGCCGCTGCGGCCGCTGGGCAGCGCGGCGATCGCCGAGATCGTCGCCTCGCGCGCCGGCCCCGACCCCTCCCTCGACGGGCTGGCGGAGCGGCTCGCCGAGCGCACCGACGGCAACCCGCTGTTCTGCGAGGAGATGCTGGCGGCGCTGGTCGAGGGAGGAGCGCTGGCCGGCGAGTCGGGCGCCTACCGCCTGGTCCGCGAGCTGGGTGAGCTGCGCATCCCCGACACGGTCCAGGCGGTGCTGGCGGCGCGCATCGACCGCCTCGCCCCGGCCGAGAAGCGAACGCTCCAGGCGGCCTCGGTGATCGGTCGCAGCTTCTCCGACGAGCTGCTCGCCGCCGTCGCCGAGCTGGACGAGACCGCGCTCGGGGCCCTGCTCAGGGAGCTGTCGGCGACCGAGCTGGTCTTCGAGCCCGCTCCGGGGCGCCGCGAGCACGACTTCAAGCACGCGCTCACCCGTGACGTCGCTTACGCCTCGCTCCTGGAACGCGACCGCCGCCAGCTTCACGCCCGCGTGGCACGGGGAATCGAGCGCCTCCACCCCGAGCGCCTCGACGAGCGGGCGGCGCTGATCTCAGATCACCACGAGCGGGCCGGCGACCCGATCGCCGCCGGCCGCTGGGCGGCGCGCGGGGCCGAGTGGGCCGCCCCGCTGGACATCGGGGAGACGGTGCGCCTCGGTCGGCGCGCCGGCGCCCTGCTCGCCGACGCCGACGACGACGAGCAGCTCCTCGAGGTCCGGCTGGGGGCCCTGATGCGGGCCGCCCAGGGAGCCTCGCGGATGCGGCTCCCGGCGGGCGAGGACGAGGCGGTGTTCGAGGAGCCGCGGGCGCTCGCCAAGCGGGCCGGCAACGCCCACGTGGCAGTGTTGGCGACGATCTTCCACGGCGCCCACCATCTCTTCGGCGGCCGTGCGGAGCGGGCCCTGGAGCTTCAGGGCGAGGCGCTCGAGCTCGCCCGGCAGAGCGGCGACCGGGAACTGGAGCTGGCCGCGCTGCTCGCCCCGGCGAGCAGCTACATCGGGACCGGCCGCCCCCGCGAGCTGCTCGAGACCTGCAACCACGGCCTCGGGCTGGCAAGGGGGGACCTCGACTTCGGCGTCTCGCTGCTGCGGCGCAGCCCGGCCGTCAACCTGCTGTGGCTGAAGGCGTCCGCCCTGGCGATGCTCGGGCGCCTCGGCGACGGGATGGAGGTCGCCGACGAGGCCGTCGAGAAGGCCCGCGCGCGGCCGGGCGAGCCCGAGAACCTCGCCTGGGCGCTGAGCGCCAGGGCGGTGGTAGAGAACCTGGCCGGGGGCGACCCCGGCGCCGACGCCGCCGAGTCTTTCGAGGTCGGACGGCGGATGGGCAGCCGGGCAAGCGAAGCGTACGCGCTCGGGCTGGTCGTCGCCGGGGCGAACCGGCGCGGCGACCACGAGGACGCCGAGCGCCGGGCGCGGACGGCGCTCGACGCGTTCGGCCCCCCGGTCGGCTTCGCCGAGTTCGACCTGCTGCTCGGGCGCGCGACGGCACTCGCCGGGCTGGGCGAGCCCGAGTCCGTCCCGGTCGCCGAGGAGGCGGTGCGAATCGGCCGGGCGGGTGGGATGCGGGTCAACGAGGGGCGCGCGCTGCTCGCGCTGCTGGGAGCGCTGCGCGCCTGCGACCCGGAGCGCGCCCGCGCCGGGTCCGAGCCGGCCCTGCGGCGAGTCGAGGAGCTGGCGAGCGGCGGGGGCCTCGGCCTGCTCCCTCCCCACGTAGCCGAGCAACGCGGCGAGCTGGCCCTCCTGAGGGGCGACGAGCCTGCCGGGCGACAGGAGCTGGAGCGGGCCGGCCGGCAGTTCGAGCAGATCGGCGCCGGCGGTCACGCCCGCCGCATCGCCGCCCGGCTCGACCAGCTCGCCGGGGCCGAGCCCAGATCGGGCCGTTAGGCGGGCGCGAAGAAGTCCCGGGCCCGCTCGGCGACCAGCTCCGGTCGCTCGTCGGCGATGAAGTGGCCGCAGTCGGCGACCAGCTCCACCGCCATGTCGTCGGCGTGGCGCTCGTAGCCGTCCAGCAGCTCGGGCCGCTGCGCCCTGTCATCGGTCCCGAACAGCATCCGGGTGGGCACGGTGAGCCGCTCCCTCGCGTAGCGGCCACGGAGCATCGGCCGCACCTCGTGCAGGTACATGACCCTGTACATCTGCACGCCGGCGCGCGCCCGGGCGGGCTCGGCGAGGTTGTCGGCGAAGGCCCGAATCGTCGCCTCGTCCCAGACGCCTTTCCGGGTCGAGGCGCCGACCAGGGCGCGGGGCACGAAGCGGCCGCTGCGGTGCAGCCGGTAGCCGATCCCGGGCGAGAGGATCATCCACTGGTACCAGAAGCGCCAGAGGTTGGACAGCATGCGCCGCCGCGAGACCCACGGGTGGATGATGTTGAGCACCAGGAAGCGGTCGAAGCGCTGCGGCGCCTTCAGGCAGAGCAGGAAGCCGATCCAGCCGCCCCAGTCGTGGCCGACCAGCTTCACCCGCTCGATCCCCAGCTGGTCGAGGACGGCGAGCACGTCGTCGGCCAGGTTCTCCTTCTCGTAGCCGTCCGGCGGCGCGTCCGACCAGCCGAAGCCGCGCAGGTCGAGCGCCAGGACGCGGTGGCGGTCGGCCAGCGCCGGCATCAGGTGACGCCACTCGTACCAGTGCTGCGGCCAGCCATGCAGGCAGAGCACCGCGTCCTCGCCGGAGCCGGCTTCGGCGACGTGGAAGTCGAGGCCGCGCGCCCGCACGGTGCGGTGGCTGACGCCGTCGACGTGTGGGGGCTCGCCCATGTGCGACAACCTACAAGGCGCGGGCTCCTCTAACCTCCGCGCATGGCGAAGGCCCGCGAGGGAGACCCGGCACCGGACTTCGAGCTGCCCGGCACCGGGGGCAAGGCCTACCGCCTCTCCGACTACCGGGGGCGCAAGCTGGTCCTCGCCTTCTACCCGGGCGACTTCACCCCAGTCTGCACCCAGCAGTTCTGCTCCTACCGCGACCAGGGCGACCGCCTCGACGCGATCGACGCCGAGGTGCTCGGCATCTCGCCGCAGTCGGTCGACTCGCACGAGCGCTTCGCCAAAGAGAAGAGCCTCAACGTGCCGCTGCTCGCCGACGAGGGCAAGGCGGTCGCCCGCGCCTACGGGATCGTCGCCGGTCCGCTGGTCCGCCGCGCGACCTTCGTGATCGACGAGGAGGGCACGATCCGCCACCGCAACGTGACCCTGGCCGGCCTGAGCTTCGACACGGTAGAGGACATCGAGGCGGCCGTCGCGGCGATCGGGTGAGGCCCGCCGAGCCGCGGCCGTTCGAGGCCGGCGAGGGCCTCGCGATCCGCGGCGAGACGGCGGGGGAGGGCCCGCCGCTGATCCTCTGCCACGGGATCACCGCGACCCGGCGCTACGTGGTCCACGGCTCGCGGGCGCTGGAGCGCGCCGGCCACACCGTCGTCTGCTACGACGCGCGGGCCCACGGCGAGTCCGACCCCGCCCCGCCCGGCCAGGGTTATGGATACCCGGAGTTGGTCGGCGACCTGGAGTCGGTGGTCGCGGCGACCGTGGAGGAGACGCCGTTCGTGCTCGCCGGGCACTCGATGGGCGCCCACACCGCGATCGCCTACGCGCTGCGCCATTCCGAGCGCCTCGCCGGGCTGGTGGCGATCGGGCCGGTCTACGCGGGCGAGGTTACCGACGAGGCGCTCGCCTTCTGGGACGGCCTCGCGGACGCGCTGGGGGAGGGAGGGGTCGACGGCTTCCTCGACTACCTCGACCGCGAGCAGGGGTTCGACCCGGCCTGGCGCGACGCGGTGCTGCGCTTCACCCGCGAGCGGATGCTGCTGCACCGCCACCCCGACGCGCTGGCGGAGGCGCTGCGGCAGGTGCCACGATCGCGCCCCTTCGGGGCGCTCGAGGAGCTGGAGTCGCTCGAGCTGCCGGCGCTGGTCGTCGCCAGCCACGACGCCGCCGACCCGGGGCACCCGCGCGAGGTGGCCGAGCTGTACGCGGAGCGGCTGCCGCGGGCGCGGCTGGTCGGCGAGGCGGAGGGGGAGTCGCCGCTCGCCTGGCAGGGCGGCAAGCTGTCGCGCCAGATCGCCGCCTTCTGCGCGGAGCCGGCGGTGGCGGCCCCTTTAGGCTCCGCCTAGGACCGGTCCACTAGCTTTACGGCGATGAGCGCACCGGCAGAGGGGACGCTGCGGGCGATCGCGACCTTCGTCGCGACGTTCGGCATCGGCGTCGCCACCTACATCACGATCGCCGACTCGGGCGGCGGCTCGCCCGTCTGCGTGGCCGGCGGCAGCGGCTGCGAGACGGTCGCCGACAGCTCCTACTCGCACCTGTTCGGCGCCAACATCGCGGTCTTCGGGATCGTCGGCTACGTGCTGCTTCTGACCGTGGCGCTGCTGCGCGGCGACGGCGCCCGGATGGCCGGCTTCGCGATCTCGCTGGGCGGCTTCGGCTACAGCGTCTTTTTGACCTACCTGGAGCTGTTCAAGATCGAAGCGATTTGCCAGTGGTGCGTGGCGAGCGCGGTGCTGATGACGATCCTGTTCGGGTTAAATGCAGTGCGCATGGTCGGCTACGTAGGAAGGCCCGCATGAGTGGCAAGAGCTCCAGGGAGGAACGCCGCGAACAGCGGCTGCAGCAGGAAAGCGAAGGCGAGCGCCAGGAGAGGCGCAAGCGGCTGCTGCAGATCGGCAGCGCCCTGGTCTTCATCGCGGTGGTCGCGGTCGCGGTGGTGATCGTGGTCAACAGCACCGGCGGCGACGGCGGCGGCGAAGTCGACCTCGAAGACACGAGCCTGGTCGAAGACCAGCTGAGCGGGATTCCCCAGCAGGGCATGGCGCTCGGCCAGCCGGGGGCGAAGGTGACGCTCTACGAGTATGGCGACCTGCAGTGCCCGGTCTGCAAGGCCTACTCCGAAGAAGTGATCCCGAACCTGATCGACTCCGGGGTGCGCGGCGGCGCCGCGAAGATCGAATTCCGCAACTTCACGATCATCGGCCCGGAATCGGTTCCGGCCGGGGCGGCGGCGGTGGCCGCCGGCATGCAGGGCCGCGGCTGGGACTACATCGAGCTGTTCTACCGCAACCAGGGGCCCGAGGCCTCCGGCTACGTCACCGACGAATTCCTGACCGAAGTCGCCAAGGGCGCCGGCGTGCCGAACGTCGCCAAGTGGAACAAGGACCGCAAGAGCTCCAAGGTGATCTCCGAAGTCGAAGCGACGACCAAGGAAGCGCAGACGCTCGGCTTCACCGGCACGCCCTCGTTCGCGGTCGAAGGCCCCGGCACCTCGGGCAAGGAATCGCTCGGCACTCCCGGCTC
>CAVVHQ010000020.1:0-22335 GCA_963748075.1 uncultured Solirubrobacterales bacterium
TCGGCCGTCGCCGCCTCGGCCTCGCGGATCGCCGCCCCCTCGAGCGCGTTGGACAGCGCCCGCACGTAGGCTCGGGCCGAGGCCTCAAGGATGTCCGTCGCGACCCCCTGGCCGGTGGCGAGGCGCCCGGCGGCGCGCAGCATCACGCTGACCTCGCCGAGCGCGTCCTCCCCCCCGGTCACCGCCTCGACCGTGTACTGGCGCAGCTCGCACTCGGTCCCCGTCGCCTTCTGGATCGCGTGGAAGATCGCGTCGACCGGGCCGTCGCCGCCCGACTCGCCGACCGCCTCCTCGCCGGAGGGCATCTTCACCGCGACCCGGGCGAGCGGCTCGCGCCGCGAGCCCGCCTCGACCTCGAACCAGGCCAGATCGTGGGCGTTGGCACGTTCGCGCATCTCGTCGGAGACGATCGCCTCCAGGTCGAGCGCGGTCACGTGCTTCTTGCGGTCGGCGACCTCCTTGAAGCGCCTGAAGGCGGCGTTGAGAGCGTTGCCCTCGACCTTGAAGCCGAGCTGCTCCAGCGCATCGCGCAGGGCGTGCCGGCCGGAGTGCTTGCCGAGCACGATCGAGTTCGACTCGAGCCCGACCTCCGTCGCGTCCATGATCTCGTAGGTCGTGCGCTCCTTCAGCACCCCGTCCTGGTGGATGCCGGACTCGTGGGCGAAGGCGTTGCGCCCGACCACCGCCTTGTTGGGCTGGACCGGGTAGCCGGTCAGCCGCGAGACCATGCGGCTGGTGCGGGCCAGCTCCCGCGCCTGCACCCCGGTGGTCAGGCCGTGGACGTCCTCGCGGGTGCGGATCAGCATCACGATCTCCTCCAGCGAGCAGTTGCCGGCCCGCTCGCCGATCCCGTTCACCGCGCACTCGACCTGGCGGGCGCCGGCCAGGACGCCGGCGTAGGAGTTGGCGACCGCCAGCCCCAGGTCGTCGTGGCAGTGGACCGAGGTCTCGACCTCGCGCAGCCCGGGGACCAGCTCGTAGAGGCGGCGGAAGTAGTCCGCGTACTCCTCCGGGGTCGTGTAGCCGACCGTGTCGGGGACGTTGACCACGGTGGCGCCCTCCTCGACCGCGATCGCGCAGACCTCGGCGGTGAACTCGAGGTCGGCGCGGGTCGCGTCCATCGGCGAGAACTCGACGTCGTCGCAGTAGGAGCGGGCCAGCGCCACCGCGGCCCGGGCCTGGCCCTTGACGTCCTCGCGGTCGGTCTGAAGCTGGTGCTCGATGTGGATGTCGGAGGTCGAGATGAAGGTGTGGATGCGCGGCCGTTCGGCATCCCGGATCGCCCCCCAGGCGGCGTCGATGTCGGCCTTGTGGGTGCGGGCCAGGCCGCAGATCGCCGGCCCCTCGACCTGACGCGAGATCGCCTCGACCGCCTCGAAGTCGCCGGGCGAGGTGATCGGGAAGCCGGCCTCGATCACGTCGACCCCGAGCCGCGCGAGCTGCTGAGCGATCTCGACCTTCTCCGCCGTGTTCAGCGAGATGCCGGGCGACTGCTCGCCGTCGCGCAGGGTGGTGTCGAAGATGTGGACGCGATCGGCGTCGGATGAACTGTTCATGGGACCTACCTCCTTCTCCTCTTGCTTCGAATGACCTTGTCTCTCGCGGCTCTCGCGCCGCCCAGCGCTATTCCCCCCGAGGGGGGAGGAGAAGGAGAAGCGCCAGGGTGTCGAGCCGGTGGTTCATTCGCCTTCGCAGCTTAGCGTAGGCTGCGCGCATCGTAGGCCTGGATCGGAAAACCGTGCTGGCGCTCTTGGCGATGAGCATGAGCGTCCTGGTGATCGCCAACGACTTCTCCGCCGTCAACGTCGCGATCCCGACGATGGAGAAGGACTTCGATACCAACATCAACACGATCCAGTGGGTGGTCAACGCCTACGCGCTGACCTTCGGCGTGATGATCGTCACCGGCGGCCGCCTCGCCGACATGTTCGGCCGTCGCCGCGCCTTCTTCCTCGGCACCGCGATCTTCGCCTCGATGTCGGCGCTGGGCGGCGCCGCGCAGACGGAGACCTGGCTGATCGCCAGCCGCGTCGTGATGGGGATCGGAGGGGCGCTGATGTGGCCGGCGATCCTCGGCATGACCTTCGAGCTGCTGCCTTCGGAGAAGGCCGGCTTGGCCGGCGGGATCATCCTCGGCGCCGCCGGGCTCGGAAACGCGACCGGCCCGCTGATCGGGGGAGTCCTCACCGACCTGGCGAGCTGGCGCTGGATCTTCTTCCTCAACGTGCCGATCGCCGCCTTCGCCGTGCTCGTCACCTACTACCTGGTCAGGGTGAAGGAGCCGGAGGCCGGCGAGCAGCGAATCGACTACCCGGGGATCGCGACGCTCTCGATCGGGCTGGTCTCGCTGCTGGTCGCGCTCGACCAGGTCGACGACTGGGGCTGGGGCGACCCGCGGGTGATCGCGATGCTGGCGATCGCCGCGGTCCTGATCGCCTCCTTCGTGCCGATCGAGCGGCGCGCCGGCCTCAGCGCTCTGGTGCCTCGGGCGGTAATGCGCAACGAGAGCTTCCGCGCCTCCTGCGTGGCGATCACGCTGATGTCGGCAACCTTCTTCGCCGCCCTCCTCTACCTGCCGCAGTTCATGCAGAAGCACCTCGGCTACTCGCCGCTCGAAGCCGGGGTCGGCATCCTCCCCTTCCTGGCCACCTTCGCGATCGTCTCCTTCGTCGCAGGCCCGCTCTACAACCGGCTCGGGGCCAAGCCGCTGGCTGTGGTCGGCGCCGCCTGCATCACGGTCGCCCCCTTCCTCTTCTCGCAGGTGAGCGAGGCATCCGCCTACGGCGCACTGGTCCCGGGGATGTTCGTGCTGGGGATCGGGATCGGCAGCTTCTACCCGACCGCGACCACGGCGGGGGTAACCTCGGTCGACGAATCGCAGAGCAGCCTCGCCGGCGGCATCCTCTACATGTGCCAGATCGCCGGCGGCGCGGTCGGCCTCGGCCTGACCACCACCGTGTTCAGCGCCCAGGAAACGTTCGTCGACGGCATCTCGGCCGGCTTCAGGCTGGACGCGGCGCTCTCGCTGGCCGGCTTCGTGATCGCCCTCCTCTTCGTCGGGGGCCGCCTGCTGTACCAACGCCCCGACGAGGGTCAAACGGCGCAGGGCTAGGGCGCAGGGAGCGTCAGGCGGAACTGCCGCACCTTGTCGTTGCCGGACCCGCTGCGCAGCAGGTCCTCGCCCGGCCCCCCGCGCAGCAGGTCGTTGCCGGGACCGCCGATCAGCGTGTCCACGCCGAGACCGCCGTAGAGGGCGTCGCGGCCGCGCCGGCCGACCACCCGGTCATCCCCGCTGCCGCCCTGCAGCTTGTCGGGACCGTTACCGCCGATCAGGAAGTCGTCGTCGGCCCCACCGCGCATCGTCACCGGGATCGAGACGCTCCCGGCGACCGCGACCTTGTCGTCGCCGCCCCCGGCGTTGACTTCGAACCCCGCGATCGAGGGCGCGTCGCAGACCAGCTCGTTCGGGTTGCCGGGCGCGTTGGCGCAGATCGTGCCGCCCACCTCCAGCGGCACCGCGGAGTCGATCACGTACTGGCTCCCGGTCGGGCCGAGCCAGATGTGGACCATGTTCGCTTCGTCGCCGCCGGCCAGCAGCACGTTGTAGGTCTGCGACTGGGCGCTGCCGAGCGCCGGCGCCGGAACCTGCGCCGCCAGGATCGCCAGCATGATCGGAATCAGCTTCTTCATCGGGTCCCCGCCACCGAACGGGTCGGAGCGTCTACCGGAGAAACAACGCCGCCCCGCCTACGTTGCGGCCCCGCACATGAAATCAGAGGTCGACCGAGCGTCCGACCGAGAATCCCTCGAGCCGGAGGATCTTCGCGATCGTCTCGCCGCGCACCGGCGCGTCGGTGGTCAGCGCCATCACGGCCGTCTCGCCATCCGGCTCCGCCCCGACCGCGGCGGAGATGATGTTGACCCCCTCCTCGCCGAACATCGTCCCGACCCTGCCGATCATCCCCGGCTGGTCGGCGTAGCGGAAGACGGCGAGATGGTCGGCAAACGGCAGGTAGAAGCTCTCGCCCCAGACCGAGACCAGGTAGGGCTCGTTGCGGGGGCCGACCCCGGTGCCGGAGACCTCGACCTCGGAGTCGCCGGAGCCGAGCCTCACGGTGACCAGCTCGGTGAAGTCGCCGGCGACGCTGTCGTTCGTCTCGGCCAGCTCGATCCCCCGCTCCTCGGCCATCTGCGGCGCGTTGACCAGGTTGACCGGCTCCTCGGTGTGGCCGGAGAGGATCCCGACCAGGACCGCGATGCCCAGCAGGCGGGTGTCGTGGGCGGCGATGCGGCCGCGGAACTCGGCGCTGACCCGCTCGATCGAGCCGTCGCCGAGGCCCTGCGCCAGCCGGCCGAGCTTTTCGCAGAGCGGCACGAAGGGGGCCAGCGCCTCCATCTCCTCGGGCCGCACCGCGGCGATGTTGACCGCGTTGGTGACTACGCCGCCGGTCAGCGCCGCGGTCACCTGCTCGGCGGTGACCAGCCCGGCGCGGTCCTGCGCCTCGGCGGTCGAGGCGCCGAGGTGAGGGGTGGCGACGACGTCGCCCCGCGAGAGCAGCGGGTGGTCGGTGAAGGGCTCGGACGGGAAGACGTCGAGCGCCGCCCCGGCCAGCTTGCCGGAGTCGAGCCCGGCGAGCAGCGCGTCGAGGTCGACCAGCTCGCCGCGGGCGCAGTTGACGAGGCGGGCCCCGTCCTTCATCGTGGCGATCGCGCCAGCGTCGACCAGGTCGACGGTGTCGGGGGTCTTGGGTACGTGCAGGCTGACGATGTCGGCGCGGCCGAGCAGCTCCTCGAGGCTCGCCGCGCCCTCGACCCCGAGCTCGCGGAAGCGCTCCGCGGAGACGAACTTGTCGAAGGCGAGGACCTCCATTCCGAAGCCAAGGGCCCGCTTGGCGACGAGCTGACCGATCCGGCCGAAGCCGACCACGCCGAGCGTCTTGCCGTACAGCTCGGTCCCTTTGAACTTCGGCCGCTCCCAGGCGCCGCCGGCCAGCGAGCCGTGAGCCCGCGGGACGTTGCGGCAGAGCGCCAGCATCAGCGCCAGGGTGTGCTCGGCGGCGGCCACCGAGTTCGATTCGGGGGCGTTGGCGACGACGATGCCGCGCCGGGTGGCGGCGGGGATGTCGACGTTGTCGACGCCGGTGCCGGCCCGGCCTATCACCTTGAGCCTGGCGGCGCGCTCGATCAGCTCGGGGGTCAGCTTGGTGGCGGAGCGGACGAGGATCGCGTCGTAGCCGCCGATCGCCTCGCGCAGCTCCTCGTCGGACATCTCGAGCCCGAGGTCGACGTCGAAGTTCTCGCGCAGCAGCTCGACCCCCGAGTCGGCGATCTTCTCCTTGACGAGGACCTTCACGGCCGCACCCCGGGGTCGTTCTCGACCACCCAGTCGATGCAGCCGGTGAGCGCTTCGACGTCGGCAGGATCGACCGCCGGAAACATCCCGACGCGGAGCTGGTTGCGGCCCAGCTTGCGGTAGGGCTCGACGTCGACGATGCCGTTGGCGCGCAGGGTCGCCGCCAGCGCTGCGGCGTCGACCTCCGCGGCGAAGTCGATCGTGCCGACGACGAGCGAGCGCTTCGCCGGGTCGGCGACGAAGGGCGAGGCGAAGGGCGCGCGCTCCGCCCAGCCGTACAGGTGGCCCGAGGAGGCGCGGCTGCGCCCGACGCACCAGTCGAGCCCGCCGCCCGCCAGCATCCACTCGAGCTGGTCGGCGAGCAGCAGCAGGGTCGCCAGCGCGGGGGTGTTGTAGGTCTGCTCCTTGCGCGAGTTCTCGAGCGCCGTGGCCAGCGAGAGGAAGGCCGGCTGCCAGCGGTCCGCCGCTCCGTCGAGCTCCGCGATCCGCTCGATCGCCGCCGGGCCGAGCAGCGCCAGCCAGAGCCCTCCGTCGGCGCCGAAGCCCTTCTGGGGGGCGAAGTAGTAGGCGTCCGCCTGCGAGGCGTCGAGCGGCAGGCCGCCCGCGCCGGAGGTTCCGTCGATCAGCACCAGGGCGTCGCCGGCGCCCTCGGGACGCCGCACCTCGACCATCACCCCGGTCGAGGTCTCGTTGTGCGCCCAGGCGATCGCGTCGGCCGCCGGATCGGCGATCGGCGCCGGGGCGTCGCCGGGCTCGGCCTCGACCACGATCGGCTCGGCGAGGAAAGGCGCCGCGGCGGTCACCTTCGCGAACTTCTGCGAGAACTCGCCGTAGGTGAGATGAAGGGCGCGCTCGCGCACCAACCAGGCGGCGGCGGCGTCCCAGAAGGCGGTCGTGCCGCCGTTGCCGAGCGCCACCTCGTAGCCGTCGGGCAGGGCGAACAGCTCGGCCAGGCCGCTGCGGATGCGCCCGACCAGGTCGCGGACCGGCGCCTGGCGGTGCGAGGTGCCGATCACGTCGGCCCGCTCCGCGAGCCGCGCCAGCGCCTCGGGGCGGACCTTCGAGGGGCCGCAGCCGAAGCGCCCGTCGACGGGCTTCAGGTCGGCGGGGATCCGGGTGTGGGTCGAGGTCGTCATCGGGGCGGACAGGATATTGACCCCCGCGGGTGGACTCCGGTCGGGACTGAGGTTAGGCTCGCCTCGCCGCATCCAGTCACAACCAACAAGGAGGAAAGCAATGGAGGCAGCAGCCCCGACCCCGCCCGACAGCACGCAGCGCGGCTTCTTCGAGTCGCTGTTCGACTCGCGCTTCGACAGCCTGATCACGCCCAAGCTGATCCGGCTGCTCTACGTGATCAGCATGGTCGTCCTGGCGATCGGCGTGATCGTCGCGATCATCGTCGGCTTCGTCAACGACGCCGGCACCGGCGTCATCACCCTGATCCTCGCGCCGATCGTCGCCCTGATCTACCTGATCGTCGTCCGGGTCTATCTCGAGCTGATCATCGTCGTCTTCAAGATCCGCGAGGGCGTCGGCGACGTAGCGCAGAACACGCGGCGGCCGGGCGCGTAGGATTCGGCCGATGGCGGAGGAGACAGGGCAGGGCGTGAGCGCGGGCGACGGGTACGCGATCGGCAACCTCGCCGACCTCGGCGAGGGATACGGCTTCCGCAAAATCCGCAAGGCCCTGGGCGTTACCGCGTTCGGCGTCAACGCGATCGTCCTGCCTCCCTCCTACGAGACCGGCCGCCACTACCACGAGCGCCAGGAGGAGCTGTACTTCCTGCACCGCGGCCAGGTCGCGATCGAGTTCGGCGACGGCACGGTCTTCGAGCTGGGCCCGGGCGGCCTCGCCTGGGTCGACGCCCCCACGGTGCGCAAGATCCGCAACCGCAGCGACTCCGAGGACGCGGTCTACGTAGTCGTCGGCGCCAAGGACGGCTACGTCGGCCGCGACGGCAAGCTGCCCGAGGGCGAGACGCGGTTCTAGAACTCCTGGTCGATCCAGGGCATCATGTCTCGGAGGTCCTTGCCGACCCCCTCGACCTCGTGCTCGGCCCCCTCGGCGCGCATTCGCGAGAGGTTCTCGCCGCCGGCGCGGTTCTCGGCGATCCACTCCCTGGCGAACTCGCCCGACTGGATCTGGTCGAGGATCTTCTTCATCGCCGCGCGGGACTCCTCGCCGACCACCCGCTTGCCGCGGGTCATGTCGCCGTACTCGGCGGTGTTGGAGATCGAGTAGCGCATCCCCTGGATCCCCTTCTCGTACATCAGGTCGGCGATCAGCTTCAGCTCGTGCAGGCACTCGAAATAGGCGAGGCGCGGGTCGTAGCCCGCCTCGACCAGGGTCTCGAAGCCGGCCCGGACCAGCTCGGAGGCGCCGCCGCAGAGGACCGCCTGCTCGCCGAACAGGTCGGTCTCGCACTCGTCCTTGAAGGTCGTCTCGATGATCGCGGCCCGGCCGCCGCCGATCGCCGCCGCGTAGGCGAGGACGAGGTCGTGCGCACCGCCCGTGGCGTCCTGGTGGACCGCCATCAGGCAGGGCACCCCGTGGCCTTCCTCGTACTGGCGGCGGACCAGGTGCCCCGGGCCCTTCGGCGCGACCATGCCGACGTCGACGCCGGGCGGCGGCACGATCTGCTCGAAGTGGATCGAGAAGCCGTGCGCGAAGAGCAGCAGGTTGCCGGGCGCGATCCCGTCGGCGATCTCGGTTTCCCAGACCTCGGCCTGCTTCTCGTCGGGGAGCAGCACCATGACGACGTCGCCGCGGCTCGCCGCGTCGGCGATCCCTAGCACCCGCAGCCCCGCCGCTTCCGCTTTGGCGCGGCTGGCGGAGTCGGAGCGCAGGCCGACCACAACGTCGACCCCGGAGTCCTTCAGGTTGAGGGCGTGGGCATGGCCCTGCGAGCCGTAGCCGAGGATCGCGACAGTCTTGCCCTGCAGCTTCGAGAGGTCGGCGTCCTTGTCGTAGAAGATGTCGTCGGTGCGCATCAGGCCGCAGGCTAGCGGAGCGCCCTGCGCAGCAGCTTGCCCGCCGGGGTGCGCGGCAATGCCGCCGCCAGCTCGACCCGCTTCGGCACCTTGAAACCGGCGAGCGACTCGGCGCAGTGGCGGCGCAGCTCGTCCGGGGTGGCCGCGGAGCCGTCGGCGAGGACGACCACGGCGGTCACCGCCTGCTGCCACTCCGGGTCGTCGCGGCCGATCACGGCGGCGTCGGCGACCTCCGGATGACGCAGCAGCACCTGCTCGACCTCGGCCGGGACGACGTTCTCGCCACCGCTGACGATCATGTCGTCGATCCGGTCCTCGACGTAGAGGAAGCCCTCCTCGTCGATCCGGCCGAGGTCGCCGGTGTGCAACCAGCCGTCAGCGTCGACCCGGCTCGGCGCCACGGTCGGCCCCTGGACGAGGATCTCGCCGTCGCGGATCCGCAGCCGGGTGGTGAGCAGCGGCCGCCCGGCGGAGCCGAGCTTGCGGCCGGCCTCGGCCGGGGCGAGCGTCGTCACCTGCGAGCAGGCCTCGGTGAGCCCGTAGGTCTGGACCACCGTGGCGCCGCGGCCGCTCGCCTCTTCCAGCGGCTCCTTCGGCACCGGGCCGCCGCCGATCAGGATCGCCCGCGGGCCACTGAGGTCGGCGCCGGCCTCCAGCAGCCGGGTCAGCATCGTGGTCACCAGCGAGACGACCGAGATCTGGTCGGACTCGAGCGCCGCCGCGACGCGGTCGACGTCGAAGCCGTCGTGGAGGATCGCGGTGGTGCCGTAGATCACCGCGCGCATCACGATGCTCAGCCCCGAGATGTGGCTGAGCGGCAGGCAGCAGAGCCAGCGGTCCTGCGGCTCGACCCCGATGTTGAAGGCGGAGCCGACGGCGCTCCAGAAGAAGTTACCGTAGGTCAGCTCGACCGGGTCGGGCCGGCCGGTGCTGCCGCTGGTCAGCACCCGGCAGCAGGGCGCGTCCATGTCGTGCTCGCCGAGCAGCGGCAGGTCGGCCTCGGTCTGGGTCAGCTCACCGGGGTCGCTGAAGTCGACGGTCGGCTCCTCGGCAGCGATCACCGCGGCGCGCTCCGCAGCGGTTAGCTGTGGGCTGAGCGGCAGCAGCACGGCGCCCACCTTCATCAGCGCGTGGACGAGCACGACCTGCTCGCGGCGCGGCTGCATGGTCAGGGCGGCGATCGAGCCGCGCCGCACTCCGTGTGCCTCCAGCCGCCGCGCAACCCAGGTCGCCTCCGCCTCCAGCTCGGCGTAGGTCACCTCGGCGTCGTCGGCGAGCAGCGCAGCGCGGTCGGGTCGGCTCTGGGATCTCTGGGCGAGCCAGTCGTCTAGTTTCATCGAGGCCGGGATATCGTGCCCATCATGCCGCAACGCCACAAGGACGCTCCGCCGGAGCGGGAGCTCTACGCGCCGATCGAGTGGGAGGTCCCGGCCGACTACGGCGACATCCGCTACGAGAAAGCGGAGGGGATCGCCAAGGTCACGATCGACCGCCCGGAGGTGCACAACGCATTCCGCCCGCAGACCCTGATCGAGATCTCCGCCGCGCTGGAGCTGGCCCGCGAGGACACCGAGGTTGGCGTGGTCGTCCTCACCGGCGAGGGGCGGAAGGCGTTCTGCTCGGGGGGCGACCAGACGGTTCGCGGCGACAGCGGCTACGTGGCCGAAGGCGCCTCGCTCGGCCGCTTCCACGTCACCGACCTGCAGGTGCAGATGCGGCGGCTGCCGAAGCCGGTGGTGGCGATGGTCGCCGGCTTCGCGATCGGCGGCGGCCACGTCCTGCACGTCTGCTGCGACCTGACGATCGCCGCCGACAACGCGCAGTTCGGACAGACCGGGCCGCGGGTCGGCTCCTGGGACGGCGGCTTCGGCGCCTCGCTGCTGCGCGACCTGGTCGGAACCAAGAAGGCGAAGGAGCTCTGGCTGCTGTGCCGCCAGTACGACGCCGAGCAGGCTCTCGAGATGGGCCTGGTCAACGCGGTAGTCCCGCTCGATCGCCTCGAGCGGGAGACGGTCGCCTGGTGCCGGGAGATGCTCGCGCTCTCGCCCTTCGCCCTGCGCCTGGTCAAGGCCGGCTTCAACGCGCACGAGGACGGCTACGCGGGGATCCAACAGCTGGCCCACGACGCCAACCTGCTCTTCTACGGCAGCGAGGAGGCTCGCGAGGGCCGCGAGGCGTTCAAGGAGAAGCGCAAGCCCGACTTCTCCAGATACCCCAGGCGACCATGAGGATCTGGCTGATGGCTGCGAGGCCGCGGACCTTGCCCGCGGCGATCGCGCCGGTGCTGGTCGGCACGGCGGCAGCGGTCGAATGGGCCGGGGAGCTGCCCAGGGTTTGGGCGTTCTTCGCCGCCCTGATCGGCTCGGTGTTCATCCAGATCGGCACCAACCTCGCAAACGACTACTCCGACGCGAAGCGCGGGGCCGACACGGCGGATCGGCTCGGGCCGGTGCGGGTGACCTCGTCGGGGATGGTCGCCCCGCAGCGGGTCCTGGTGGCCACCTGGGTGGCCTTCGGGGTCGCGGTCGCCTGCGGGATCTACCTGACCGTGGTGGCCGGAATCGTGATCCTGCTGATCGGCGCCGTCTCGATCGCCGCCGGAGTGCTCTACACGGGCGGCCCGCGGCCCTACGGCTACGCCGGCCTGGGCGAGGTCTTCGTCTTCCTCTTCTTCGGCCTGGTCGCCGTCAACGGCTCCTACTACGTGCAGGTCGAGGAACTGGCGGCGCTGCCGCTCGGGCTCTCGATCTCGGTCGGCTTCCTCGCCACGGCGATCCTCGTCGTCAACAACGTCCGCGACATCGAGACCGACCGCCGCGCCGGCAAGATGACCCTCGCGGTGCGGATGGGGCGCGCCAGCGCGGTCGGCCTCTACCGGATGCTGGTGCTCGGCGCCTTCGTCGTGCTGCCGATCGCCCTGGTCGCCGGCGACGGCAGCCTGCTGCCGCTGATCGGCCTGCTGGCGCTGCCGCTGGCGGTACCGCCGCTGCGCACGATGAGCAACCGCACCGACGGGCCGTCGCTGAACGAGGCGCTGGCCGGCACCGGCGCTCTGCTCGGCGCCTTCAGCCTGCTGGTCTCGCTCGGGCTGCTGCTGGCGTCCTGACGCGTAACCGACATCCACCCCACTGGGGTGGGGCGAATCTCGGTTGCGGCATGCTTTGTCGCGATGAGGATCCGCGAAGTCGAGGTCATCCCCTACTCGCTGCCGTTCCGCAAGCCCTACGTGACCGCGGCGGGCCGGCTCGACCGTCGGGAGATGGCGCTGCTGCGATTGCGCGACGAGGCTGGCCTGGTCGGGCTCGGGGAAGCGGTGCCGCTATCGCTGCGCGGCGGGACGAAACTGAAGCAGGTGGTGGAGCAGCTGGAGCGGCTGGGCGAGCAAGAGGGTCTTGATGAGGCGACCCTGCGTAACGGGCGAATCAACCTGTCGCCGCCCGCCCGCTGCGCGGCGCTGACCGCGCTGCTCGACCTGCGCGGCCAGCGTGCAGCGGCTGATGGGCGAGCATCGACCGCGCCTGCGACTCCGGTGCGCTGCAACGCGACCCTGGTGGCGGGCGAGCCGGCCGCGGTCGCCAGCGAGGCCGAGCGCTGGGCCGCCGAGGGCTTCTCCACCTTCAAGCTGAAGCTCGGCGCCGGCGACGACGTCGATCAGGTGCGGGCGGTGCGCGAGGCGCTCGGGCCGGAGGCGCGGATCCGCATCGACGCCAACGCCGCCTGGGACCTGGAGACGGCGAAGCGGACGCTGGCCGAGCTGGAGCTGCTCGACGTCGAGCTGGCCGAGCAGCCGGTGGCGACGACCGAGGAATCGACCGAGCTGGCGGCATCGACCTCGATCCCGCTCGCCGCCGACGAGAGCGTCGCGAGCCGCGTCGACGCGGAGCGGGCGGCCGCGGCGGGCGCCTTCGCCCTGACCGCGATCAAGCTCTCCAAGGTCGGCGGGCCGGAGGCGGCATTCGAGATCGCCGAGGTGCTGCCGGCATATGTGACCAGCGCCTTGGACGGCCCGGTCGGGATCGCCGCCGCGGCGCAGGTGGCGGCTACGCTGGGCGAGGTGCGGCATGGAGATGACGTGCCGCTAGCTCAGGGCCTCGCCACGCAGCGCCTCTTCGCCTCGACGATCGCCTCGGCGGAGTGCGAGCTGCGGGGCGACATGCTCCACCCACCGTCCGGCTCCGGCCTCGGCGTCGAGATCGACGAGGCGGCATTGGAACGCCACCGCCTTTAGCCTGGCCTGGCGCTTTTGTTGCCCTATGCGCCACAAAAGCGCCAGGCGTAGAGCGAATGGACCCGACCAACGCCAACACCGCGCTCGCCTCCGCCTTCGTCGAGGAGCTGGCGCGCTGCGGGCTGCGCCACGCGGTCCTCTCCCCCGGCTCGCGCTCGACCCCGCTCGCCGTGGCGTTGTGGCGGCAGGCGGAGATCGAGGTGAGCGTGATCGTCGACGAGCGCTGCGCCGCCTTCTTCGCGCTCGGGGCGGCGCAGGCGAGCGGCGCCCCCGTCGCGATCCTCTGCACCTCGGGCACCGCGGCGGCCAACTTCCACCCGGCGATCTGCGAGGCCGACCACTCCGCAGTGCCGTTGATCGCGCTGACCGCCGACCGCCCGCCGGAGCTGCGTGGGATCGGCGCCGGCCAGGCGATCGACCAGCTGAAGCTCTACGGCGGGTCGGTGCGCTGGTTCTGCGAGGTGGGGACGCACCAGGCCGACGACGACGGCCTGCTCCACTACCGCGCCACCGCCTGCCGCGCCTTCGCCGCGGCGCGGGGCGAGCCGCGGCCCGGGCCGGTCCACCTCAACCTCGCCTGGCGCGAGCCGCTGGCGCCGCTGCCAATCGAGGGCGCCGTGTCGGCGACCGACCGGCTCGCCCTGGAGGGACGCGACCCGCGACCGCTGACCGCGGTGACGCCGATCGACCTCGAGCCGACCGGGTTCCTGCTGGACGAGGTGGCAGGGCACATCGCGCAGGCCGGCGTCGGCGTGATCGTCGCCGGCCGCCAGCTCGACCCCGAGCTGCGTGAGCCGCTCGCCCACCTGGCGGCGGCCGCCGGCTACCCGATCCTCGCCGAACCGACCTCGCAGTTGCGCTGCGGCCCACACGACCGCTCGCACGTCGTCACCGCCTACGACCTGCTGCTGCGCGACGAGCGCTTCGCCCGCAGCGTGGCGCCCGAGCTGGTCCTGCGCTTCGGCGAGATGCCGACCAGCAAGCCGCTGCGCGAATGGCTGGCGGGGTCGGGCGCCGAGCAGATCGTCGCCGATTCGCTGGGTGACTGGAACGAGCCGACCCGCCGCGCCGCGGCGCTGCTGCGAGCCGACCCGACCGAGCTGGCGGCCGGCTGGGCGGCGCGGCTCGGCGAGGAGCGCCCGGCGCCCGCCCTCTGGCTGGAAGCCGAGCGGAGTGCCCGCGGGGCGATCGCGGCCGAGCTGGAGGGCATCGACATGCCGACCGAGCCCGGCCTGCAGCTGGCGCTCGGCGCCGCCCATCGCGACGGCGACCTCGCCTACACGGCGTCGAGCATGCCGATCCGCGATCAGGAGACGTTCCTGCCGTCGACCGAGGCGGACGCGCTCTTCCTCTGCAACCGGGGGGCCAACGGGATCGACGGCCTCCTCTCCTCGGGGATCGGCGCCGCCCATGCGAGCGGCCGGCCGACGACGATCGTCACCGGCGACCTCGGCTTCCTGCACGACCTCGGCGGTCTCGCGGCCCTGCGCGACGTGACGACGCCGGTGCGGATCGTCGTGATCGACAACCACGGCAGCGGCATCTTCCACTTCCTCCCCCAGGAGGGGGCGCTCGACCGCGACGAGTTCGAGGCGCTGCTCGGCACCCCGCGCACCATCGACGTCGCCAAGGCGGGCTCCCTCTTCGACCTCCCGCACCGCCGCCTCAACTCACTCGCCGATCTCCCCGACACCCTCGCCGCCGGCACCGGCCTGATCGAGGTGAAGACCGACCGGCAGGCAAACGTAGAGCTTCACCGACGTATCGCCGACCGCGTCGCCACCGCGGTCGACTTTTGAACCGCGCAACGACCCAAAGCTCTACCGCGCTCGGCGTCAATCGGCGAGGAGCGGCAGCAGCGCGTCGAGCTTGACCTCGGTCTCGGCCAGCTCGGCGGCCGGGTCGGAGCCGGCGACCACGCCGACGCCGGCGTAGAGGCGGGCCTCGCGGTCGCGCAGCAGGGCGCTGCGCAGGGCGACGCAGAACTCGCCGTCCTCGGTTGCGTCCATCCAGCCGAGCGGGCCTGCGTACCAGCCGCGGTCCATCCGCTCCAGCTCACCGATCGCCGCTGTCGCCCGGTCGTGCGGCTCGCCGCCGACCGCCGGGGTCGGGTGCATCAGGCCGGCCAGCTCGACCGCGGAGTGCGGTTCGGCGAGCTGGGCAATCACCGGCGTCGCCAGGTGCTGGATGTTGGCGATCTTGACCAGCTCGGGCTCGGGTGCGGCCTCCACCCAGACCGCGTGCGGGCGCAGGGCGCGAACGATCCGCTCGGCGACGATTCGCTGCTCGCGGCGGTTCTTGTCGCTGCGCAGCAGCTGCTCGCCGAGGTGGTCGTCGACCGCCGGGTCGGAGCTGCGCCTGGTCGAGCCGGCCAGCGCCACCGTCTGGGCGCTCGCCCCCGAGCGGCGCACCAGCAGCTCCGGGCTGGCGCCGATGAAGGCCGCCTCGGGTGTGCCGGCGCAGAAGCAGAAGCAGGACGGGAACTGCTCGCGCATCGCGCCGAAGACGGCGGCCGGTTCGTGGGCGGAGGCGGCCTCGACGAGAACCTCGCGTGCCAGCACGACCTTGGTCATCTCGCCCTCGCCGACGCGCTCCGTCGCAGCCGACACCGCCGCCTCGAAGTCGCTCGGCGGGTGGACGCTGCGGATCGACGGCTTCTCCTTCAGGTGGGGATCGAGCAGCGGCAGCGGGTCGGTTCGCAGACCCGCGAGCCGGGTCTCCAGCCTGCCGGCGACCTCGCCCGGATCCGATCCGGGAGCGACGAGCGCGTTGAGCGTCAGGAACGTCGTCTCCCCCTGCCGGCAGATCGACAGGTCGGGCAGCGCCATCGCGGCGGGCGCGAAGGACGACCAGGGCGCCGATCCCGCACCCTCGGGATCGAAGGCGAACCCCCCGGTCCACACCGGCCCGGCTCCGGCCGGCAAGCCGACCGGCTCCTCGACCACCGCCCCCTCGCCGAGGCGCAGGCACTGCCGCGCGACGTCGTCGAAGCGCTCCTCGCCCCGCCCCGTCACCTGGTGCGCGGTCCCGAGGGCGGCGAGCGCGAACCCCCGGTCGGGCTGCTCCCAGCAGAACCAGCTGTCGGAAGCGAGGCGGGAGGCGAAGACCGCGGCGCAGGGATCGGCCGCCTCGACCGGCCCGGTGACGCTGACCAGCGTCCGCCGTCCGCGGGCGAGCGCGCGGTCTATCGCCCCGCGAAGGCCCTCAGTCGCCGCCGCGAGCGATCGCGATCTCACCGGTGCGAACCATCTCTATGAGTCCGTGCGGCCGGATCATCCGCTCGAAGGCCTCGATCTTCTCCGCCGAGCCGGTCACCTCGATCGTCATCGTGCGCCGCGCCACGTCGACGATTTTCGCCCGGAAGATCTCCGCGAACTGGATGATCTCGGCGCGGTTCTCCACCGCGGCGGAGACCTTGAACATCGCCATCTCGCGGGCGACCGTTTCCTCCGGCTCCATGTCGCGGATCTTCAGCACGTTGACCAGCTTGTGCAGCTGCTTGGTCACCTGGTCGATCGGGTGCACGGCGCCGTCGAGCGTGAGGGTGATGCGCGAGACGCTCGGGTCGTCGGTCGGCCCGACGGCGAGCGTGTCGATGTTGAAGCCGCGGCGCGAGAAGAGGCCGGCGATCCGCGCCAGCACGCCGGGCTTGTTCTCGACCATGATCGAGAGGATGTGCTTGCGCCCGCTCAGCTGCCCGGGGACGTGCAGGTCCTCGAGCTTGACCAGGTCGGGAGTGCCGGCCTCCATCAGCGCACCGCCTCGGGCGCCTCGACCATGTCCCGCGCGGCGGAGCCCGGTGGGATCATCGGGTAGCAGTTCTCCTCCTGGGCGACGCGCACGTCGAGCAGCACCGGGCCCTCGGCCTCGAGCGCCGTCGCCATCGCGCCCTCCAGCTCGCCGGCGTCCTCGCAGCGCATCCCGGTCGCGCCGAACGCCTCGGCCAGCTTCACCCAGTCCGGGCTGGCGCCCATCTGCACCGCGCTGTAGCGGCGGTCCCAGAACAGCTCCTGCCACTGGCGGACCATGCCCATGTAGCCGTTGTTCATCAGGAAGACCTTGACCGGGATCTCTTCGTTGACACAGGTGGCCAGCTCCTGGCAGGTCATGATCAGGCTGCCGTCGCCGGCCAGGCAGACGACGTCCTCCTCGGGGCGGGCGACCTTGGCGCCGACCGCCGCCGGCAGGCCGAAGCCCATCGTCCCCAGGCCGCCGGAGTTGATCCAGTGGCGCGGCTCCTCGAAGCCGTAGTACTGCGCCGCCCACATCTGGTGCTGGCCGACGTCGGAGGTGACGATCGCCTCGCCGCGCGTCGCCCGGTGCATCGCCTCGATCATTAGCTGCGGCTTGATCTCGCCGCCGCTTCCCGGCTCGTAGCGCAGCGGATGCTCCCGCTGCCAGGTGTGCAGCCGCTCCCACCAGGCGTCGAGCCGGGAGGCGTCGGTCTGCAGCGCCCGGTACTCGCGGGTCAGCTCCGGCAGGACCAGCTTCGCGTCGCCGACGATCGGGATGTGGGCGCCGACGTTCTTCGAGATCTCCGCCGGGTCGATGTCGATGTGGATCACTTTGGCCTGCGGGGCGAACTCCGACAGCTTGCCGGTGATCCGGTCGTCGAAGCGGGCGCCGATCGCGACGATCAGGTCGGCGTTGTCCATCGCCCAGTTGGCGGTGACGGTGCCGTGCATGCCGAGCATCCCCAGCCAGCTCTCGTGCGAGGCGGGGAAGGCGCCGAGCCCCATCAGGGTCGAGGTGACCGGGAGGCGGTCGCAGGCAGCCAGCTCGCGCAGCTCCTCGGAGGCGTTGGCGTTGATCACGCCCCCCCCGGTGTAGAGGATCGGGCGCCGCGCGCCGGCGAGCGCTTTGGCGGCGATCCGCACCTGTTTGATGTTGCCCTTGGAGATCGGCCTGTAGCCGGGCAGCTCGACCGGCTCGGTGCGCGGCAAGTAGTCGATCTCGGCCCGCGAGAGGTCCTGGGGCACGTCGACCAGGACCGGCCCCGGCCGGCCGGTCGAGGCGACGTGGAAGGCCTCGTGCACGTACTCGGGGATCTGGCGCGGGTCGGTGACCTGGAAGGAGTGCTTGACGAAGGGAAGGGTGGCGCCGAGGATGTCGGCCTCCTGGAAGCCGTCGGTGCCGATCAGCTCGGTCCGCACCTGGCCGGTGACGAACACGGTCGGCACCGAGTCGAGCATCGCGTCGGCGATCGACGTGACCAGGTTGGTGGCGCCGGGGCCGGAGGTGGCGAAGGCGACCCCGACCCGGCCCGAGGCCCTGGCGTATCCCTCCGCGGCGTGGCCGGCGCCCTGCTCGTGGCGGACCTGGATATGGCGGAAGCTGGCGTCGAACACCGCGTCGTAGATCGGCAGGTTGGCCCCGCCGGGGATGCCGAAGATGTGCTCCACACCCTCGGCCTTGAGGCTTTCCATCAACGCGTCCGCGGCTCTCATAGAACCAGCGATGCTACCAGCGCGGCTATGCCCGGCCAGCAGGGGATTTCGCGGGGTTCCAGCGCGTATGGGGGTCGATCGAGCTCTCGATCACCTGGCCCTTGTAGCGCTCGATCGCGTGGATGATCGACTCGATCAGCTCCTCCCTGAGCAGGGTCGGCTCCAGGCCCAGGTCGAGCAGCTTGGTGTGGGTCGCGTTGTAGTAGTGCTCTTCGGGCTCGACCCGCGGGTTGTCGAGGTGGTTGACCTCGACCTCATAGCCGAGATGCTCGCCGGCGTGGCGGACCAGCTCGGCCAGCTCGCCCACCTTGAACTGCTCGGTGAACTGGTTGAAGACGCGGAACTCGCCCCGCTCCGCGGGGTTAGCGACAGCCAGCTCGACGCACTGCAGCGTGTCGCGGATGTTGAGGAAGCCGCGGGTCTGCCCACCGCTGCCGTAGACGGTCAGCGGGTGGCCGATCACGGCCTGCACGCAGAAGCGGTTGAGCACGGTGCCGAACACCTCGTCGTAGTCGAAGCGGGTGATCAGCCGCTCGTCGCGCGCCGTCTCGGTGGTCTCGATCCCGTAGACGACCCCCTGGTTCAAGTCGGTGGCGCGCAGGCCCCAGATCCGGCAGGCGAAGTGGATGTTGGTCGAGTCGTGGACCTTCGAGCAGTGATACAGCGAGCCGGGCAGCTTCGGGAAGGGCAGCGTGTCGGTGCGGCCCTTGTGGGAGATCTCGATGAACCCCTCCTCGATGTCGATGTTGGGGGTGCCGTACTCCCCCATCGTCCCCAGCTTGACCAGGTGGGCCTCGGGACAGTGGTCGCGCAGGCTGAAGAGCAGGTTGAGGGTGCCGATCACGTTGGTGTGCTGGGTCTCGACCGCCCGCTCGCGCGAGGCCATCGAGTAGGGGGCCGAGGGCTGCTCGCCGTAGTGGACGACCGCCTCGGGCCGGACCTCGGCGACCACCTCGTCGAGGAACTCGCCGTCCTCGACGGCGCCGACGTAGCGGCGGATCTGCTCGCCGCTCAGCTCCCGCCAGGCGTCGATCCGCTCGTCCAGCTCGCGGATCGGAGTGAGCGAGTCGGTGCCGTGCTCGGCGTGCCAGCGGCGCCGCGAGAAGTTGTCGAGAACCGCCACCTCGTGCCCGCGGGCCGAGAAGCGCAGGGCGGTCGGCCAGCCCAGGTAGCCGTCGCCCCCGAGGATCAGGATGCGCATAGGTCGCGGCAGCGTAACGGACGTCGAGACATAGCATCCGACCGGTGAAAAGGACGATCGCGCTGGTCGCGGTGCTGTTGGTGGGCGTCGGCCTCAGGGTCGACTACGCCTGGGAGGGACGCTCTCCGGTCTACGACGCCGTCGCCTACGCCCACATCGCGGCAAACCTGGAGCGGGGCGAGGGCTTCACCCTCGGCCGCAAGGCGACGCAGCCGGCGAGCAACTACTCACCCGGCCTGCCGCTCCTCTCGGCCGGCCTCTACGGGCTGAGCGGCGGCGTCCATTTGCGCTTCGCCCGCCTCGTCCTCGCCCTGGTCGGCGTCCTCTCGGTCCTCTTCGCCTATCTGATCGGGCGCCGCCTGGCCGGGCCCTGGGCGGGCCTGATCGGCGCCGCGACGGTGGCGATCTACCCCGCCCTCCTGGAGTACCAGGGCATGCTGATGTCGGAGCCGCTCGCAGCTTCCCTCCTCTCCGGGGCGGTCCTGGCGATCCTCTGGGCAGACGACGCGGACCGGCCCGCCAGGTGGCTGGTCCCCGGCCTGCTGCTGGGAGCGCTGGCACTGACCCGGCCGGAGTACCTGGCCATCTCGCTGCCGGTAGCTGTTGTGGTGTTTGCGCGGGGCGGCCGTGAGAACTGGAAGCGCTGCCTGGCACAAGCCGCGGTCATGCTCCTCGGCCTTGTGCTGGTCGTGGCACCCTGGACGACCCGCAACGCGGTCGCGCTGGACCGCTTCGTGCCGATCTCGACCGGCGGCGGCCAGGTGCTGTTCGCGGGGAGCTACATGCCCTCGGGCGGAGACCCCGAACGGGTCGGCGAAGAGGTGCTGGAGCGCCACCCAGAGCTGCGGGCGGAGCTTCCAGCCCAGCCCAGGCTCGAGCAGATCCTCGCCGCCCTCGCCGCCCAGCGCTACCCGAACCTGGCGACCGACGCTGCGCTGGCCCGGATGGGACGCGAGCGGCTGTGGGACAACGTCAGCGAACGGCCGCTCGACTACGCAGGCTTCGTCGCCGCGAAGCTGGCGCGGATCTGGTGGCGCGGGCCGCGCGACGTGATGCGACAGCCGCTCTGGCAGGCGCTGCACTGGGCGCTCCTCGCCTTCGGACTGCTGGGTCTCGGCGTGCTCGCCTGGCGGCGCCGCTGGGAGGCGCTGCTGCTCGGGACGGTCCTGCTCTCGGCGACCGCAATCGGGGCCCTGCTGGCCGCCTCGCCGCGCCGGGCGCTGGTCACGATCCCGCTGCTCGCAGCGCTCGCCGGCGCGGGGGCGGTCTGGCTCAGCTCTTGTATTGGACGGCGAACCTCAGCTTGACGACCATCGGCGTGTCGGCGCTCTTGAAGGTGCAGATGTAGCGCACGAAGTCGGGCCCGGTCGAGTACACGGTCGGCACGCAGCGGAAGCCGCCGACGTTGTCCCGCGGCTTCTCGAGGCCGAGTGAGGTGACCTTCTGCATCACTCGCTTCGCCTGCTTGCAGCTCGCGAAGCGGGCCTGGGCCGAGTTGACTTCGCTGGCGCTCACCCTGCCGGTGATCTTCTTGCCGACCACCTTCGGCGAGGAGGCGGTGCACTTCTTCTGGGTGGTCTTGGCGGACGCAACGGGGGCGAGGGACAGCGCGGCCAGGGCGGCGACGCAGAGGACGACCAGCGGGGCACGACGCATGCGTGAGACTCCTTGTTCGGGATCGAGGACACCTGTGTCTTCGGCAGGAGAGCCCGCCCCCCTTTAGCCTCAGCGGCCGTGCAGACGAGCCGCAACTGGATCCGGGGCCTCCCCGAACGCCACGGACGGGTGACGCTGATCCTGCTGGCGGCGATCCTCGTGCTCGGCTTCGGCCTGCGCGCCTACCGGGTGGTCGAGCCGCTCGGCACGCCCGGCGACGACGCCCGCGCCTACTACGCGCTCTCGAAGTCGCTCTACGAGGAAGGCAGCTACGGCGGGCCGCAGTTCCGCGACGCGAGCGACTGGTCGCCGGGGGCGCCGCTGCTCTACGCGGCGGCCTTCTACGCGACCGGCGGCGCCCGCGAAGGGACGGCGCGGATCGTCGAGCTGGCGCTTGGCCTGGCGGCGATCGTCGTCGTCTTCCTGCTCGGCAGGCGGATCAACTGCCGTCCGGCCGGGCTGATCGCCGCCTTCGGCGTCGCGGTCTACCCCCCGTTCGTCCACTCCACCGGCGCGCTGTTCAGCGAGCCCCCGGCCATCTTCACCCTCCCGGCGGCGGTTCTCAGCTTCCTCTGGGCCGGCGAGCAGGACCGCCTGCGAGCCTGGCTCCTCCCCGGCCTCCTGTTCGGCCTCACCGCGATGATCCGCCCCGAGTACCTGCTCGTTGGCGTCGCCTTCGCGGCACTCGCCGCGATCCGCATCGGCCGCGAGCGCGGCTGGCGTGCGGGCCTCTCCGGCCTCGCCCTCTTCACCGTCGCCTTCCTGCTGCCGATCGTCCCCTGGGCGGTCCGCAACCAGGTCGTCCTGCACCGCACCGTGCCGATTTCGACCGGTGGCGGCAAGGCCCTCTACGTCGGCACCTTCCTCCCCGCCGACGGCGAATACGACCGCGTCAAGGCTCGCCTGGCGGAGCGCTACCTGCACCGCGACCTCCCCCCGGACTCGGCGGCGCTGGACCGAGTCAACCCGACGCCGCTGTTCGACCGGGTGGCCGCCCGCTATCCGGACCTGCCGCGAGACGCGGCGCTGGGCAAGATCGGCAGGCAGAACTTCTCCAAGTTCTTCGGCGAGGACCCGACCGGCTACGCGGCGATGAGCGCCCGCAAGGTGTGGAGGATGTGGAGCGCCGGGATCGGCGAAGCGATGGAATCGAGCGCCGGCCGGGTCGTGCAGGCGCTGCTGGTGCTGCTCGGGCTGGCCGGGCTGGGCGTGCTCGCCTGGCGCCGTCGCTGGTGGGCGCTGACCGCGATCGCGACGCCGATCGTCCTCGTCACCGCGGTCGGCGCGATCTCGCTTGCCGCGCCGCGCCGCAACGAGATCCTGATGACGCTGATCTTTCCGCTCGCCGGGACCGCCCTTGCGCGGACCGGTGCGGCCATATCCTCCAGCCGTCGATGGTCCCCGAGGCAGGCATCTTCCCGCCCGAGCTGACGGCGCTGCGCGCCGCCGGCCTGATCGT
>CAVVHQ010000021.1:0-18187 GCA_963748075.1 uncultured Solirubrobacterales bacterium
GTAGTCGGCGGAGATCTTCGTCCGCACCCGCTGGGCGCGTCCGTAGTAGGCCTCGTAGTAGCCGGACGACAGCGCGTAGGTGCCGAGCATGATGCGGCGCTTCACCTCGTCGCCGAACCCCTCGGCTCGGGTCGACTCGTACATCTCGATCAGTTCCGCGGCCGGCTCGGCGCGCAGCCCGTAGCGCACGCCGTCGTAGCGGGCCAGGTTCGATGAGGCCTCGGCGGGGGCGATCACGTAGTAGGCGGAGATGCCGTGCTCGGCGTGCGGCAGCGGCACCTCGGCGATCTCGCCGCCCAGCCCCTCGATCCGCTTCAACGTCGCCTCGAAGACCTCGCGCACCCCGGACTCGATCGCGTCGTGCGCCAGCTCGACCGGCACCGCGAAGCGCAGCCCCTTCAGGTCCTCGACGAGCGGGCGCCCCCACCCCGCCCTCGATCCCCACCGAGGTCGAGTCGCAGGGGTCGCGCCCCTGCAGGGCGTCGAGCAGCAGCGCCGCGTCAGCGACGTCGCGGGTCAGCGGCCCGCACTGGTCGAGCGAGGAGGCGAAGGCGATCATCCCGTAGCGCGAGATCGCCCCGTAGGTCGGCTTCAGCCCGACGATCCCGCAGAGCGCCGCCGGCTGGCGGATCGAGCCGCCGGTGTCGGTGCCGATCGCGCAGGGCGCCAGCCCTCCGCCGACCGCCGCCGCCGAGCCGCCGGATGACCCGCCGGGCACCCGCTCGCGATCCCAGGGGTTCAGCACCGGCCCGAAGGCCGAGTTCTCGTTCGAGGAGCCCATCGCGAACTCGTCCATGTTGGTCTTGCCGAGGAGCCCCGCCCCGGCCTCGCGCAGCCGGCGCACCGCCGTCGCGGTGTAGGGGGGGCGGTAGCCCGCGAGGATGCGGGACGCGGCGGTGGTCTCGATCCCCTCGGTGCAGAAGATGTCCTTGACCGCGACCGGGATCCCGCCGAGCGGCCCCTCGCCCTCCCCCGCCCCGTCCTCGGCCCGCCACAGGTAGGCGTTCAGCTCGTCCGCGGCGGCCCTCTCCCGCCAGGCCTCGGAGTACTCCTGCCGCGACACCTCTCCGGCGGCGATCCGGGCCGCCGCCTGCGCGACGCTCAGCTCCAGCAGCTCCGCGCTCATTGGATCGCGCTCATTCGGCCTGCGGCGAGGGAACCCGGAACGCGCCGTCGGCGGGATCGGGCGCGGGCTCCAGCACGACCTCCCGGGGCCAACTGGGGCGCGGCTCGTCGGCCCGCAGCACGTTCACCAGCGCGACCACGTGCGAGGTGGGCTCGACGTCCTCGAGATCCAATTCGCCGATCCGATCGACGTGCTCGAGGATCCCCGACAGCTCCCCGGCCATCCGATCCAGCTCCTTCTCGGACAGCCGCAGTCGCGCCAGGCGCGCTACGTGGAGAACCTGCTCTCGATCGATCACGGCGCGGATTGTAGGTGCTTCCTGCTCCGCTAACCGGCGCCCCCGCCACGGTCTGCTCCGGTGAGCCGCCCGACGCTCGAGGCATCTCGCATGCGCGCCGCGTCTCTTGGCTAGAGGGGGATGAGGGGCGCTGCGGGCGATTGCGCGAGCTGTGCTTGGGCTGGAGGTTGGGCGCGAGCGGTGGGTGGCGGCGGCATGGAGGGAAGATTGATTACGCGAGCAGGTCCAGTGGCAGCTTAACTCATGGATGCGACTGTCGACTCGATGCCGAGCGACACGAGGTCGCGAACCCCGCTGGAGACCAGCCCCGCCGGGACCCGCCTTCGCCGCCACGCGGGCGCCGATGTGGACATCCCGCCGACGTCCTCCCCGAGCAGCTCAACCTCGCCGGTATGGACCCCCGCGCGCACCTCGATCCCCAGTGAGCCCGCGTCGTCGACGATCGAACCCGCGCACCGGATCGCCCGCGCCGGCCCGTCGAAGGTCGCGAGGTAGCCGTCGCCGAGGCCCTTCACGACCCGGCACCGTGTATCGCCACCTGCCGCCGCACGTCCTGGTCGGGCTCTCCAGCAACTCGCGCCAGCGCCCGTCTCCGAGCTGCGATGCGTGCCGCGTCGAGTCGACGATGTCGGTGAACAGGACGGTGGCCGGGACGCGGTTGAGCGCGCGGCTTTGCCGAGCGCCGGTCAGGAACTGCTCGACCTCATCCGCAACGCGTCGGCATCCGCGAGCCAGGGCATGTGGTCATCCCCGGCCAGCTCGACGTAGCGGGCGCCGGGAACCGCTCCGCCGCGAAGCGGGCGCCCTCCCCAGCGTGACTGGGTCTTCGGCCGATGGAGGACCAACGTCGGCACGCTAATCACCGGCAGGACGCTGGTGACGTCGACGTCATTGACCGCCGCCAGCAGGGAGGCGCATCGCCGGGCTCGCCGAGGCCCGCTCGTAGAGCCCGAGACCTCGCCTTCTGCCCTCGTCCGCAGCGAGGCTCGGCCCGAACAGGTCAACCATCTCACCCTCGCCCCAGTGCTCGACCATCGAGTCGACCTTCCGCCACGCCTCGTCGAAGAGGCGGCGCCTCGCCTCGGACAGCATCCCGCTGTAGGAGTAGTCCGGAGTGGACCCGTAGAGGACCATCGCGCTGGTGCGCTCGGGGTAGGTCGCGGCAAAGAGGATGCTCATCGGCCCGCCCTCGGACACTCCGAGAAGGGCCGCCTGCTCTGAACCGACGGCGTCCAGCACTGCGTGGAGGTCCTCCATCCTCTCCTCCAGGGTCGGAACCGTGGGCATCGGATCGGAGAGGCCGGTGCCCCGCTTGTCGAACAGGATCAGGCGCGAGAATGAGGCCAGCCGCCGAAAGGTTGCGGCCGCCTCGGGCAACGTCCATTGCAGGTCCAGATGCGAGATGAACCCGGGCACGTAGACAAGGTCCAGGGACCCGTCGCCGACCACCTGGTAGGCGATGTTGCCCTCGTGTTTCTGGCATAGCTGGTTTCGGGTAGCATTGGCCAATCTCCCCGAGCCAGGTACAGAGTAGCCCAGCGCGGCCAAGGTCGTCTGGCTGCCCAGCCAGTATTGTGCCGACCATGCGGGGAGCGAAAGCAGAGGCGTTCGTCGTCCTCAGCCTGCGCCTGCTGGCGGCCAGCTTCGCCGTCGTCGGCATCCTCTTCATCGCCGTCCCCAGCGGCGTGCTCGACGTCATCTCCGACCTCGGCGACTGGATCGGCAGCTTCCCGCGCGCGCCGCACACCGAGGAGAAGCTCTGGCTGGCCCTCGCCTTTGCCTACATGGTGGTGATCACCGGCATCTGCCTGGTCGCCCAGGCCGACGTCGTCCGCTTCCGACCGCTGCTGCTGGTGCTGGCGGTCGGCAAGACCGCCTCCTCGCTCGGCTCGCTCGGCTTCTTCGTCTTCGACGACGACGTCTTCATCTACCTGCTCAACTTCCTGGTCGACGGCTTCCTCGCCCTGGCGGCGCTCTGGCTCTGGTGGCTCGCCGGCCGCGTGGAACGCCCCACCGCCCCCGGTTGACAGCGCGCGCCGGGGCTGTCGGCCGTCGAGCAGCGAACCCTGAGCGCGATCTGCGAGGCGATGGCCCCCGCCCTCGACGGCCTGCCCGCGGCGGAGCGCGAAGTCGACGTCTCCGGCCGGGTCGCTGAGTTCCTCGCCTCGCTCTCTCCCCGGCTGCTGACCCGGATCAGGCTCGGCCTGCGCGCCTTCGAGTGGCTTCCCTTTCCCTGGCGCTTCAGCCGCCTCGACCCGACGGCCCGCGAAGAGTTCATGCAGCGGATGGAGGAATCCCGCTTCGGCCCCTACCACGAGCTGCTGCTGATGGCGAAGACCTTCACCACGATCGGCTACGCGATCGACCCGCGGGTGGAGGAGCGGCTCGGCCTGGAGACGAGCTGCCGCCTCGCCGACGGCTCGTCGCCCGAGCCGGCCGGCCCGCTGGGCGACACGAGGCCCGCCGGCGAGGGCGAGGATTGCGATGTCGTGATCGTCGGCTCGGGAGCCGGCGGCGCCGTCGCGGCGGCCACGCTGGCCGAGGCCGGCCTCGAGGTGGTGGTGCTCGAGGCGGGCCAGGCGTTCGACCGCGACAGCTACCCGAGCGACCCGCTGGAGGCGATCGCCTCGCTGTACCGGGACGGCGGGCTGACGATCGCGGAGGGGCGGCCGCCGATCCCCGTCCCGGTCGGGCGGACGGTCGGCGGCACCACCGTGGTCAACTCCGGCACCTGCTTCCGGGCGCCGGATCCGGTGCTGGAGCGATGGCGCGAGCGCTACGGCATCGGCTGGACCGGCGACCTCGGCCCCGACTTCGCCGAGGCCGAGGAGTTCCTGCGGGTGACCCCGCTCGACCCCGAGCGGATGGGGCGCAACGGCCAGCTCGCGATGGAGGGGGCGGAGGCGATCGGGGCGAGCGGCGGTCCGATCTCGCGCAACGCCGGGCGCTGTGTGCAATGCAGCTCCTGCCCGTTCGGCTGCGAGATCGACGCGAAGCGGGGCATGCACGTCAGCTACCTGCCCCGCGCCGTCGCCGCCGGAGCGCGGCTGCGCACCGGGGTCGAGGCGCGCCGCGTGCTGGTCGAGGGCGGCCGCGCCGTCGGAGTGCGCTGCCGCGACTACACGGTCCGCGCCCGGCTCGCCACGGTGGTCGCCGGCGGCGCGATGGGAACGCCCGAGCTGCTGCTGCGCTCGGGCCTGGGCGGCGCGCAGGTCGGCCGCAACCTCCACATCCACCCGGCCTGCTGGGTCGGCGCCCGCTACGGGGAGGAGGTGCGGGGCTGGGAGGGCGTGATGCAGAGTTACTACGTCGACGAGTGGGAGGCCGAGCGGATCCTGCTCGAGGCGACCTTCACGCCGCTGCCGTTCGGCGGGGCCTGGCTGCTCGGCTCGGGACGCCAGCACCAGGAGGCGATCCTCGGCTTCGGCCGGATCGGCTCGATCGGCGTCCACCTCTCCGACCAGTCGTCCGGCCGGGTCGGCCTGGCCCGCGACGGCTCGCTGCGCGCCGGCTATGCGCTCAGCGACGAGGACGCCGCCCGGCTCGCCTTCGGCATCGCCCGCGCCGCCGAAGTCCACTTCGCGGCCGGGGCGACCGAGGTCTACCCGAACATCGGCCGCGTCCCGGTCCTGCGCCCCGGCGAGCTGGCCGAATTCGAGGCCGCCTCGTTCAAGCCGTCGGAACTGCGACTCGAGGCCTTCCACCCGATGGGCACGGCGCGGATCGCCGCCGACCCTGCGGAGGGCGTCTGCGCCGCCAACGGCTCGGTCAACGGCGTCGCCGGCCTCTACGTCGCCGACGCCTCGCTCTTCCCCAGCTCGGTCGGGGTCAACCCGATGATGACCATCATCGCTTTCGCCAAGAAGGTGGCCAGCGGGCTCATTCCTACGTAGAGGGTGGCGGCGGAGGTGGCGGCGGCGGAGGAGGTGGCTCCTGCGACGGCGGAGGCGGCGGAGGCGGAGGCGGAGGTCCGCCGGCCGGGGGCTGGTTGCCACCGCCCCCGGAAAGCCGGTCGGCGGCGTCACCGAAGGTCATCCCTTCCTCGCGCATCGCGCTGTAGCCGCCGTAGGCGATCCCGGCGGCGGCGATCAGGCCGAGGAAGATGCCGAGCTTGAGCGTGGTGTCGACCGAGGCGCCGCCGAAGCTGCCGCCGCCGGGCGGGTCGATGATCCGGTAGAGGATCAGCAGCACCGCAAGCCCGCCGAGCGCCGCGACGATCGCGTTGAGCGAGATCGGCGGCTCGAGGTCGGCGTCGGTGAGGCGGACGACCGCCACCCCGATCGCGACCACGATTGCCAGCATCAGGAAGATCGGGATCACGTCGAGCGCGTCCCAGGCGCTGCCGCCGGCGCCTTCGACCGTGCCCGAGAAGCCGGGGACGCCGGAGACCTTCACGCCGAACCAGTCGAAGAACATGAAAACGAAGAGGAGGATCGCCGAAACCGCGGAGACCTTCTCCCCTCTGCTCAGCTTGTCGAGTTCCATCTACACATTCCTCCCAGGAGTAGGGGATCGACGCGACACTACACCCGCCTTCGGGCGGCATCCAGAGTATTGGAAAGCAGCATTGCGACCGTCATCGGGCCGACGCCGCCTGGGACCGGGGTGATCGCAGCCGCGACTTCGGCGACGGCCTCGAAGTCGACGTCGCCGCAGAGGCCGTCCTCGGTGCGGTTGACGCCGACGTCGATCACGACGGCGCCCGGCTTGACCGCCTCGGCGCCGAGCAGCCGGGGCACCCCGACCGCTGCCACCAGGACATCGGCGCGGCGGCAGACGCCGGCCAGGTCACGGGTGCGCGAGTGGCAGACGGTGACCGTCGCGTTCGCCGCAAGCAGCAGCCGCGCGACCGGCACGCCGACCAGCCTCGAGCGGCCGGCGACGACCGCCTCGGCGCCCTCCAGCTCGACCCCCTCGTGGCGCAGCAGCTCCATCACCCCGACCGGAGTGCAGGAGACAAGGGCGGGCATGCCTTGGGCGAGCCGACCGGCGTTGGTCGGCGTCAGGCCGTCGACGTCCTTGGCCGGATCGATTGCCGCGATCACCCTGTCCGGGTCGATCTGCTCAGGCACCGGAAGCTGCACGAGGATGCCGTCGATCTCGTTGTCCAGACCCAGGTGGCCGATCAGCTCGAGCAGCTCGTTCTCGCTCGTCGTGGCGTCCAGGCCGTGGTGAACCGAGCGGATGCCCGCCTCCTCGCAGGCTTCGCGCTTGTTCCGGATGTAGATCTGCGAAGCCGGGTCCTCTCCGACCAGCACCGTCGCCAGCGCCGCCGGTCGACCCACCTCGGCGGCGAGCTCGGCCGCCTCGGCCTTGGCCCGCTCGCGCACCTCGGCGGCGATCGCCTTGCCGTCGATGACCCGCGCTGCCACCGCGACTCACCGCCTGCGGATCGGCGCGCTAGTCGGCCATCAGCTTGCGCTCCGAGCCGTCGCTCGCAAAGCGGACGACGAGGATCCCGCCGCGGCTCGACCGCCGTAACGACACCGTCGCCGAAGCTGGCATGGACGATGTCGTCGCCCGCTGCTGCAGCTCCAGCGCCGCCGGGCTAGCGGCTCGGCCGCGAGCCGTCCGGCGTCCCGGCGACTCCATCGGCGCCGGTCGCGCTCGAGCTCACGCTCGGCCAGCTCCTCCGGCAGCTCGTCGACGAAGCGGGAGGGCAGGTTGCGCTCGGCGCGGCCGAACAGCCGCCGTTCGCGCGCCCAGGTCATGTAGAGGCGCTTGCGGGCGCGGGTGATGCCGACGTAGCAGAGCCGCCGCTCCTCCTCCTCGCCCCCCTCTTCCAGCGCCTGCATGTGGGGAAAGGCGCCGTCCTCGCATCCGACGATGAGGACCGTCTCGTACTCCAGGCCCTTGGCGTTGTGCAGGGTCATCAGCGTGATCACGGACTCGTCGCGTAGCTCGTCCTGCTCGGTGTAGAGGGAGATCTGCTGGAGGAACTCCTCCAGCGGCCGCAGCTCGCCCTCCCCCTCCATCTCACGGTCGACGTCGAACTCGGCGGCGACCCCGACCAGCTCCTCGAGGTTCTCGGCCCGCCCTTCGGCCTCGACCGTTCGCTCTGCCGCCAGCGCCTCGAGGTAGCCCGTCTCGCGCAGAAGTCGCCTCCAGCAGCTCGGCGACCGGGGCCCGCATCGGCGCGCGCCCGCAAGCCCCTCGATCGTCTCGTGGAAGCGGTCGAAACCGCCTTGATCGCCGCGCCGCCCAGGCCCGGCACCTCCTCGGCCCGGCCGGCGACCTCCCAGATCGGCAGCCCGGTCGTGTTGGCGTGGGAGGCGAGGCGCGCCTGGCTGGTCTTGCCGATCCCGCGGCGCGGCGAGTTGACGACCCGGGCGAAGCGAGACCTGGTCGGCCGGGTTGACCAGCAGGCTGAGGTAGGCGACCGCGTCCTTGATCTCCGCCCGTTCGTAGAACTTGGTGCCGCCGATCACCTGGTAGGGCAGCTCGAAGCGGACCAGGGTGTCCTCGAGCACGCGGCTCATCGCGTTGGTCCGGTAGAAGACCGCGACGTCCTCGCGCCGCACCCCCTCCTCCTCGCCGAGCCGCTCGATCTCGCCGGCCACCCAGCGCGCCTCCTCGTGCTCGTCGGAGAGCTCGCCGAGCTGCAGCGGCTCGCCGCCGGCCAGACTCCGTCCAGAGCCGCTTCGGGCGGCGTTCGCGGTTGCGTCTCGATCACCGCGTTGGCGGCCGAGAGGATCGTCTGGGTCGAGCGGTAGTTCTGCTCGAGCTTCACCACCTCCGCCTCGGGGAAGTCGCGCTCGAAGTCGAGGATGTTGCGGATGTCGGCGTGCCGGAAGCCGTAGATCGACTGAGACCTCGTCGCCGACGACCATCAGGTTGCCGTGCTCGGCGGTGAGCAGCTGCAGCAGCCGGTACTGGGCGTGGTTGGTGTCCTGGTACTCGTCGACCAGAACGTGGCGGAAGGCGCGGCGCCAGCGCTCGCGCACCTCCTCGAACAGCTCCAGCGCGTTGACGGTCCGCACCAGCAGGTCGTCGAAGTCCATCGCGTTGGCCTCGAGCATCCGCTTCTCATAGAGCGAGAAAGCCTCGGCGACGACCTCCTCGAATGGACCCGACGCCGATTCCGCATACATCCCGGCGTCGACCAGCTGGTTCTTTGCGCCGGAGATCTGCGAGCGGATCGAGCGCGGCGGGTAGCGCTTCGGGTCGACGTGCAGCTCGTCCATGCAGCGTTTGAGCATCCGCAGCGAGTCGGACTCGTCGTAGATCGTGAAGCCGCGCGAGTAGCCGAGCCGCTCCGCGTCGGCGCGCAGCATCCGGGCGCAGGCCGAGTGGAAGGTCGTCACCCACATCGCCCGAGCCGTGCGGCCGACCAACGCCTCGACCCGCTCGCGCATCTCCTTGGCGGCTTTGTTGGTGAAGGTGATCGCGAGGATCTCACCCGGCCGGGCGGCGCCGGTCGCCAGCAGGTAGGCGATCCGGTGGGTGAGCACGCGGGTCTTGCCGGAGCCGGCGCCGGCCAGCACCAGCAGCGGCCCCTCGCCGTGGCGCACCGCCTCGCGCTGCGGCTCGTTCAGCTCCGCCAGCAGCCGCTCGGCGCGGTCGGCGCCGGGCTCGGTCGGGGCTGCTTCGGCCTTGAGCATCTGCTCCGAGAATAGAGGCGGCAGCGGAGGCCTCAGCCACCCGCGGAGGAGCGCCCGGTGCGGGGCCGCAACTCCTGACCGTCGCCCTCCGGGGCGGCGCCGCCGTCGAGCTCGGCGATCCGCTCCTCGAGCCGCGAGATCCGCTCCGAGAGGGTCTTGATCGCCTCGGCGATCGGGTCCGGCAGGTGGATCCAGTCGGCGTCGGGGCCCTCGACCCGGCGCCCTTCCACCCTCACCGGGTGACCGGGGTTGCCGACCACGGTGGAACCGGGAGGCACGTCCTCGACGACGACCGTGTTGGCGCCGACCTTCGCCCCGTCGCCGACCGAGATCGGGCCGAGCAGCTTGGCGCCGGAGCCGACCGTGACGTTGTCGCCGAGGGTCGGGTGGCGCTTGCCGCGCTGAAAGCCGGTGCCACCCAGGGTCACCCCCTGGTAGAGGGTCACCCGCCGGCCGATCTCGGCGGTCTCGCCGACCACCACGCCAGAGCCGTGGTCGATGAAGAACTCGGGCCCGACCTTCGCCGCCGGGTGGATCTCGATCCCGGTCACGGCGCGGGTCAGGTAGGCGATCGCCCGCGGCGCCAGCGGCACCCCGGCCTCGAGCAGGGCATGGGCGACCCGGTGCGCGAGCAGCGCCTGCACTCCAGCCCAGCCGGTGAGAATCTCGAATGTCGACACGCCCTGGGCGGCCGGATCGCGGTCGCGGGCGGCGGCGACGTCGGCGCGTATCTCCTGCAGCACTCGTTTGATCACGGTGCGAAGAAGGGTAGGGACATGTAGCGCTCGCCCGAGTCGCAGACCACCGTCACCACCCGCTTGCCCGCCATCTCCGGCCGCGCCGCCACCTCGAGAGCCGCCCTGATGTTGGCGCCGGCCGAGATCCCCGCCAGCAGTCCCTCGCGCTGGGCCGCGAGGTGCGCCGTCTCCAGCGCCTCCTCGTCGGAGACGAGGATCGTCTCGTCGATCAGCGAGCGGTCGAGTACCTGGGGCACGAAGCCGGCGCCGATCCCCTGGATCTTGTGCGGGCCCGGCGCGCCGCCGGAGAGCACCGGCGAGCCCGCCGGCTCGACGGCGACGATCAACGCCTCGGGCGCGCGTTCGCGCAGCACCTCGCCGACCCCGGTGATCGTGCCCCCGGTCCCGACCCCGGCGACGAAGGCGCCCACCTCGCCGTCGCAGTCGCTCCAGATCTCCTCCGCGGTGGTGCGCCGGTGCGCCTCCGGGTTGGCGGGGTTGAAGAATTGCTGCGGCATGTAGCCCTTGCGCTGCTCGCAGATCTCCTGCGCCAGCTCCACCGCCTCCCCCATGCCGCCCAGCGAGGGCGTCTCCCGCACCTCGGCGCCGTAGGCGCGCAGCAGCTTCGCCCGCTCCCGGCTCATCCCCTCCGGCAGGGTGAGGATCAGCTCGTAGCCGCGCGCCGCGCAGACCATCGCCAGGGCGATCCCGGTGTTGCCGCTGGTCGGCTCGACGATCACCGAGCGCCCCGGCTCGATCGCCCCCAGGTCCTCGGCCATGTCGATCATCGCCACCCCGATCCGGTCCTTGATCGAGCCGCCCGGGTTGAAGTACTCCAGCTTCGCGCAGACCTCCGCCCCCAGCCCCTCGCCCAGCCGCCGCAGGGCGACGATCGGCGTGTTCCCCACGACCGCCGAAGCTTCGGCCCCGATCCTCATCGCGCAAGCCAGCCATTGTCTCGTAGAACCGTGAAACCGACTTGATAGCTGCGCCGCCTAGCCCTGGCACCTCGTCGACCCGCTCTATCACCTCCCAGATGGTCATCCCGGTCGTGTTTGCGTGGGAGACGATCCTGCCCTGACTGGTCTTTCCGATCCCGCGCCGAGGTGAGTTGACTATCCGAGCGAAGGAGACCTGGTCGGCGGGGTTGGCGAGCAGACTGAGATAAGCGACCGCGTCTTTGATCTCGGCTCGTTCATAGAATTTCGTGCCGCCGACCACCTGGTACGGGACATCGAAGCGGTTGAGAGTATCCTCGAGCACGCGGCTCATCGCGTTGGTCCGGTAGAAGACCGCGACGCCCTCCCGGTCAACACCCTCGTCCTCGCAAAGACGCTCGATCTCCCCCGCCACCCAGCGCGCCTCCTCGTGCTCGTCGGCGAGTTGACGCAACCGCAACGGCTCGCCGCCGACAGATTCCGTCCAGAGTCGCTTCGGGTTCTGGCGACGCTGGTAATTGTTCTCGACAACAGCGGTGGCGGCAGAGAGGATCGTCTGAGTCGAGCGGTAGTTCTGCTCGAGCTTCACCACCTCGGCTTCGGGGAAGTCCCGCTCGAAGTCCAAGATATTCCTGATGTCGGCGTGCCGGAAGCCGTAGATCGACTGGTCCTCGTCTCCTACGACCATCAGGTTGTCGTGCTCGGCGGTGAGCAGCTGCAGCAGCCGGTACTGAGCGTGGTTGGTGTCCTGGTACTCGTCGACCAGAACGTGGCGGAAGGCGCGGCGCCAGCGCTCACGCACCTCCTCGAACAGCTCCAGCGCGTTGACGGTCCGCACCAGCAGGTCGTCGAAGTCCATCGCGTTCGCCTCGAGCATCCGCTTCTCATAGAGCGAGAAAGCCTCGGCGACGACCTCCTCAAATGGACCCGACGCCGATTCCGCATACATCCCGGCGTCGACCAGCTGGTTCTTGGCGCCGGAGATCTGCGAGCGGATCGAGCGCGGCGGGTAGCGCTTCGGGTCGACGTGCAGCTCGTCCATGCAGCGTTTGAGCATCCGCAGCGAGTCGGGCTCGTCGTAGATCGTGAAGCCGCGCGAGTAGCCGAGCCGCTCAGCGTCGGCGCGCAGCATCCGGGCGCAGGCCGAGTGGAAGGTCGTCACCCACATCGCCCGGGCCGTGCGGCCGACCAACGCCTCGACCCGCTCGCGCATCTCCTTGGCGGCTTTGTTGGTGAAGGTGATCGCGAGGATCTCGCCCGGCCGGGCGGCGCCGGTCGCCAGCAGGTAGGCGATCCGGTGGGTGAGCACGCGGGTCTTGCCGGAGCCGGCGCCGGCCAGCACCAGCAGCGGCCCCTCGCCGTGGCGCACCGCCTCGCGCTGCGGCTCGTTCAGCTCCGCCAGCAGCCGCTCGGCGCGGTCGGCGCCGGGCTCGGTCGGGGCTGCTTCGGCCTTGAGCATCTGCTCCGAGAATAGAGGCGGCAGCGGAGGCCTCAGCCACCCGCCGAGGAGCGCCCGGTGCGGGGCCGCAGCTCCTGGCCGTCGCCCTCCGGGGCGGCGCCGCCGTCGAGCTCGGCGATCCGCTCCTCGAGCCGCGAGATCCGCTCCGAGAGGGTCTTGATCGCCTCGGCGATCGGGTCCGGCAGGTGGATCCAGTCGGCGTCGGGGCCCTCGACCCGGCGCCCTTCCACCCTCACCGGGTGACCGGGGTTGCCGACCACGGTGGAACCGGGAGGCACGTCCTCGACGACGACCGTGTTGGCGCCGACCTTCGCCCCGTCGCCGACCGAGATCGGGCCGAGCAGCTTGGCGCCGGAGCCGACCGTGACGTTGTCGCCGAGGGTCGGGTGGCGCTTGCCGCGCTGAAAGCCGGTGCCACCCAGGGTCACCCCCTGGTAGAGGGTCACCCGCCGGCCGATCTCGGCGGTCTCGCCGACCACCACGCCGGAGCCGTGGTCGATGAAGAACTCAGGCCCGACCTTCGCCGCCGGGTGGATCTCGATCCCGGTCACGGCGCGGGTCAGGTAGGCAATCGCCCGCGGCGCCAGCGGCACCCCGGCCTCGAGCAGGGCATGGGCGACCCGGTGCGCGAGCAGCGCCTGCACCCCAGCCCAGCCGGTGAGAATCTCGAATGTCGACACGCCCTGGGCGGCCGGATCGCGGTCGCGGGCGGCGGCGACGTCGGCGCGTATCTCCTGCAGCACTCGTTTGATCACGGTGCGAAGAAGGGTAGGGACATGTAGCGCTCGCCCGAGTCGCAGACCACCGTCACCACCCGCTTGCCCGCCATCTCCGGCCGCGCCGCCACCTCGAGAGCCGCCCTGATGTTGGCGCCGGCCGAGATCCCCGCCAGCAGTCCCTCGCGCTGGGCCGCGAGGTGCGCCGTCTCCAGCGCCTCCTCGTCGGAGACGAGGATCGTCTCGTCGATCAGCGAGCGGTCGAGTACCTGGGGCACGAAGCCGGCGCCGATCCCCTGGATCTTGTGCGGGCCCGGCGCGCCGCCGGAGAGCACCGGCGAGCCCGCCGGCTCGACGGCGACGATCAACGCCTCGGGCGCGCGTTCGCGCAGCACCTCGCCGACCCCGGTGATCGTGCCCCCGGTCCCGACCCCGGCGACGAAGGCGCCCACCTCGCCGTCGCAGTCGCTCCAGATCTCCTCCGCGGTGGTGCGCCGGTGCGCCTCCGGGTTGGCGGGGTTGAAGAATTGCTGCGGCATGTAGCCCTTGCGCTGCTCGCAGATCTCCTGCGCCAGCTCCACCGCCTCCCCCATGCCGCCCAGCGAGGGCGTCTCCCGCACCTCGGCGCCGTAGGCGCGCAGCAGCTTCGCCCGCTCCCGGCTCATTCCCTCCGGCAGGGTGAGGATCAGCTCGTAGCCGCGCGCCGCGCAGACCATCGCCAGGGCGATCCCGGTGTTGCCGCTGGTCGGCTCGACGATCACCGAGCGCCCCGGCTCGATCGCCCCCAGGTCCTCGGCCATGTCGATCATCGCCACCCCGATCCGGTCCTTGATCGAGCCGCCCGGGTTGAAGTACTCCAGCTTCGCGCAGACCTCCGCCCCCAGCCCCTCGCCCAGCCGCCGCAGGGCGACGATCGGCGTGTTCCCCACGACCGCCGAAGCTTCGGCCCCGATCCGCATCAGATGAAGTACATCCCCGAGCCGGCCTCTTCGACCTCGCGGCGGGCGACTGCGGCGATCGTCGTCTGGCCGAACACCTTGCGCAGGGCGGTGACGCCCTCGGCCCAGATCCCGCCCGCCTCGTCCGCCTCTTGGCCGACCTTGCCGTCGAGCGTCTGGACGACCTCGAGCACGGTGATCTCGTCGGCCGGGCGGGAGAGCGTGTAGCCGCCCTTCATCCCGCGGTGGCTGGTCAGCAGGCCTGCCCTGCGCAGGGTTGAGAAAAGCTGCTCGAGGAACTGCTCGGGGATCTCGCGGCGCTCCGCCAGCTCCTTGATCGGCACCGGGCGCTCTCCGCAGCGGGCCAGCTCGGCCATCGCCACCACGGCGTAGCGAGACTTCGAGGTGATCGAGATCACGAGACCCTTTCTACCGCACGCAGCGGACCCGCTGGGTTAGGATCGGCCCGTCCTCAGCGAGCGTCCACACTGCCTTGTGATCGATCCTCACCCGCTGGTCAGGCTCGGCGTGCGCGAGACCCTGGCCGGCGACTTCGTGATCGAGGAGAGCGCCAGCCGCCGGGAGGCGATCGAGCTGGTCCGCGACATCGACAACATCGACGTCGCCGTCGTCGACCTCAACTGCGAGACGGCCGGCGAGGCCCCGAGCGGCAACGAGGCGATTCGAGAGCTCCGCCGGGCGGCCCCGGCGCTCGGCATCGTCGCCCACGGCGAGCGCGCCGAGCGGCACATCGCAGCCGCCGCCCTGCAGGCCGGGGCGACCGCCTACGTCGCACGCACGGCGGAGGCGGAGGAGTTGGCGTGCGCGGTTCGCGCGGCGCTCGAGCACGAGCGTTTCGTCGATCCCGCCGTCCCGCCAAAGGGCAGCCGCGACAAGCTGACCCGCCGCCAGCGCCAGATCCTGCAGCTCCTCGCCGACGGGGAATCGACCGCCGTTGCCGCTCGCGAGCTGGACCTCAGCGAGGAAACCGTCAAGACCCACACCAGAAACGCCCTCGCTCGGCTCGGCGCCCGCAACCGCACCCACGCGGTGGCGACCGCGCTTCGGGAATCCCTGATCGCCTAGATCCAGCCGCGGTCGCGAGCGGTGAGCACGGCTTGGGCGCGATCCACGGCGCCGATCTTGCCGTAGACGTTGTGCAGGTGGGTGCGGATGGTCGAGACCGAGAGCTCCATCTCGCCGGCGATCTGCTTGTAGACCATGCCCTCGGAGAGGTGGCGGAGGACGTCCAGCTCGCGCGAGGAGAGCGGGCAGGGCTCGGTCACCCGCTGGCCCTCGTCGCGCGAGTAGGGCAGCTCGTAGAGCAGTTCGCGCAGTCCCTCTGGGCCGAGCCCGCAGCGCTTCGCCGTCGCGCGCAGCCGCTCCGGCGTCACCGCCTCGCCCTGCGAGTAATGGGCGACCATGTCGGCGGTGGCGACGATCGCCGCGAGCCCTTCGGCGTCCTCGGCGTGGTGGCGCTCGATCGCCACCGCGATCCGCTGCGGCACGTTCCAGCGCCGCGCCAGCACGCCGCCGACCAGCGCGTGGTCGATCCCGAGCTGCTCACGTTCCTCGCGGATCCGCTGCTCGGGGGTACGCGTGGCGGCGTCGAAGTAGGCGCGCCGGCCCGGGTGCAGTTTGGAGACGACGAGGCGGCCGATGTCGTGCAGCAGGGCGGCGGCGACCAGCTCGTCGCGCTCGGGCCAGCCGACCTCGCGGCCGATCCGCACCGCGGCTTGCTGGGCGGCGAGCGCATGGACGCGGAACTGCTCGGGGCGGACTTCCCACCCACCGTTGGACTCGAAGAAGTCGAAGACCGGAGCGGTGCCGGCGATCGCCAGCACGCCGGAGGGCTTCAGCACGTCGATCGCCTCCGGGACGCTTGTCACGCTGCCACGGCCGCGGTTCGCCAGGCGCAGGACGGAGATCGTCAGCGCGACGTCCGCCTCGACCGCCTCGACCAGATCGGCGACCCGAACCGTCTCCGCCGTCGCCGCCTGCATCACTCGCGCCCGGGACTCGATCAGGGCGGGAAACCTCTCCACCGCCTCGAAGGCGGCAGCAAGGCGGGCGCCGGGCGCCGCCTTTTGCAGCTTCCGGTTGGCCTGTGGCTTGGTGGACGGCATCTCCTGGACTCGCTCCGCCCAGGTCATCGGCAGCTGAGGACAGACGGTTTAGCGCCGGCCCCCTCAATATTGGGTGTCGCTATCCGCGCAGACGCGCGATCGCCGCGTCGATGCGCCGCAGCGACTCCTCGCGGCCCAGGGCGGCCAGCGACTCGAAGATCCCCGGTGAGACCGTGCCGCCGCTGATCGCGACGCGGATCGGCTGGTAGACGCGACCCGGCTTGACCTCGAGCCGCTCGGGCAGCGGCGCCAGCGCCGCCTCGACCGCCTCCGGCCCGAAGCCGTCGGCTGCGGCCAGCGCGGCACGCGAGGCCTCCAGGAGCGGCAGCGCCCCCTCCTTCATCACCTTGCGCCAGGCCTTCTCCTCCTCGACCGGTGGGCCAAAGAGGAAGCGGATCAGCGGCCAGACCTCCGCCAGCGTCTGGGCTTTCTCCTGGACGATCTCGCAGGCTGCCCGCATTCGCTCGTCGGGCTCGCGCCCCAGGTGCCGGGCGACCGCCCGCGTGTACTCGTCGAGGGGCAGCTCGCGCATGTAGCGACCGTTCAGCCAGCGCAGCTTCCTCTCGTCGAAGATCGCGGCCGCCCTTCCCACGTCCTCGACCCGGAAGCGCTCGACCAACTCCGCGGTCGGCATCACGGTGGCGTCGTCGTCCGCTCCCCAGCCGAGCAGGGCGAGGTAGTTGCGGACCGCCGCCGGCAGGTAGCCGGCCTCGCGCAGCTCCTGCACCGAGGCGGCGCCGTGGCGCTTGGACAGCTTGCGGCCGTCCGGACCGTGCAGCAGCGGCAGGTGGGCGTAGCGGGGCCTCGGATGGCCGAGCGCATCCAGCACCAGCAGCTGCTTCGGCGTGTTGGAGAGGTGGTCGTCGCCACGGACGACGTCGGTGATCCCCATCTCGGCGTCGTCGACCGCGACCGCGAAGTTGTAGAGCACCGAGCCGTCGCCGCGGGCGATCACGAAATCGTCGTAGCTGCGGTTGGGAAAGCTGACCGGGCCGCGGATCAGGTCCTCGACCACCGTCTCCCCCTCGTCCGGCACTCGCAGCCGGACCGCCGCCCCGGGCTCCTCGCACGGCTCGCCGCGGTAGCCGCGGTCGGCGCCGTGCTCGGCCTTCCAGGCCTCGACCTCCTTCGCGGTCGCGGTGTCGCGATAGGCGACGCCGGAGTCGAGCAGCTGCTCCAGCCCCTCCCGATGACGTTCCTGGCGCGCCGCCTGGGAGAGCGGCCCCTCGTCCCAGTCGAGCTCCAGCCAGCTCAGCCCGTCGAGGATCTGCTCGACGTTCTCCTCGGTGGAGCGTTGACGATCGGTGTCCTCGATCCGCAGCACCAGCTCCCCGCCCGCGTGCCGGGCTGCCAGCCAGTTGTAGAGTGCCGTCCTCGCGCCGCCGATGTGCAGAGCGCCGGTCGGCGAGGGAGCGAACCTCAGTCGGAGAGGAGAGTCACCAGCCATGTTGGTCGGCGCGCATGTTTCCACCTCGGGCGGATTGGCGAAGGCGATCGAGCGGGGCGCCGGGCTCGGCTGCGAATCGATCCAGGTCTTCAACCAGAGCCCGCGGATGTGGCGGCCGACCAAATACGGGCCCGAGGACTTCGAGGCGTTTGGAGAGGCGATGGACGCCTCGCCGGTCGAAGCGGTGGTGATCCACGCCGTCTACCTGATCAACTGCGCGACCAAAGACAGGGAGATGCGCAAGAAGTCGCTTGCCTCGCTCAGCCAGGGGCTGCGGGTCGGCGACGGCATCGGCGCCGCCGGCGTCGTCCTCCACCCCGGCGCGCAGAAAGGAGAGCCGCACGGCCCCTCGATGAAGCGCGCCGCGAAGGTGATCGCCGCCGCGCTGAAGGACAGCGAGAGCTGCCCGCTGCTGCTCGAGCAGACCGCCGGGCACAAAGGCCTGCTCGGCCGCGACTTCGACGAGACCGCCGAGCTGATCGAGCTGGCCGGAGGCGGCGAGCGGCTCGGCCTCTGCCTCGACTCCTGCCACCTCTTCGTCCAGGGCTACGACGTCACCGACGCCGAGCATCTCTCGGCCGTGCTCGACGAAGCCGACGAGAAGGTCGGCCTCGAGCGGCTGCGCTGCGTCCACGTCAACGACGCCGCCGCCCCGCTCGGCTCCTGCCGCGACCGCCACGCGAACGTCGGCCGTGGCGAGATGGGCAAGCACGGGCTCGAGGCGTTCCTCTCCGAGCCTCGCTTCGAGGGCCTTCCGGCGACGCTGGAGACCCCCGGGCCGAACAAGAAAGGACCCGACAA
>CAVVHQ010000022.1:0-16782 GCA_963748075.1 uncultured Solirubrobacterales bacterium
GCGGCGATCTCGGTCATGTCGTCCTCGACGAGGCCGCGGGTGGTCAGCGCCGGGGTGCCGATCCGCAGGCCGGAGGGGTTCATCGGCGGCCGCTCGTCGAAGGGGATCGCGTTGCGGTTGACCGTGATCCCGATCTCCTCGAGGCGCGTCTCGGCGGTCTTGCCGTCGAGCCCGCTCGGGGTCACGTCGACGAGCACCAGGTGCACGTCGGTGCCGCCGGTCAGGACCGGCACGCCGCCGGCCTGCAGGCCCGCGGCCAGCGCCTGCGCGTTGGCGATCGTCTGCCGCTGGCGGGCGCGGAACTCCTCGGTCGCGGCGATCCGCAGCGCCACCGCCTTGGCGGCGATCATGTGCATCAGCGGCCCGCCCTGCTGGCCGGGGAAGACCGCCTTGTCGATCGCTTTCGCGTGCTCCTCGCCGCAGAGGATCATGCCGCTGCGCGGCCCGCACAGCGTCTTGTGGATCGTCGTCGTGACGACGTCGGCGTGCGGCACCGGGTTGGGGTGCTCGCCGGCGGCGACGAGGCCGGCGAAGTGCGCCATGTCGACCATCAGCTTGGCGCCGACCGAGTCGGCGATCTCGCGGAAGGCGGCGAAGTCGAGCTGCCGCGGGTAGGCGGACCAGCCGGCGACGATCAGCTTCGGCCGGTGCTCGTGGGCGAGGCGCTCGACCTCGTCCATGTCGACCCGCAGGTCCTCGCGGCCGACGTGGTAGGCGACGACCTCGTACAGCTTGCCGGAGACGTTCAGCTTCATCCCGTGGGTGAGGTGGCCGCCGTGGTCGAGCGCCAAGCCCGAGGATCGTGTCGCCCGGCTCGAGCAGCGCCATGTAGGCGGCGTTGTTGGCCTGCGCGCCGGCGTGCGGCTGGACGTTGGCGTGCTCGGCGCCGAACAGCTCCTTGGCGCGGTCGATCGCCAGCTGCTCGGCGACGTCGACCTCCTCGCAGCCGCCGTAGTAGCGGCGGCCCGGGTAGCCCTCGGCGTACTTGTTGGTCAGCACCGAGCCGACCGCCTCCAGCACCGCCTGCGGGACGAAGTTCTCCGAGGCGATCATCTCCAGCGTCCCCTGCTGGCGCCGCAGCTCGCGCTCCAGCACGGCGGCGATCGCCGGGTCGACCTCGGCGAGGGGAGCCGTCTGGAAGTTTTCGGGCAGCTCGCTGATAGCGAGCGACATTACCAACGGCCCAGGCTGGCAGCGACTGAACGATTGACCCCTCTATGGGGTGGTCAACCGTTCAGTCGCCGATCACATCGGCCAGGCTCGCTCCCAAAGCGAGCTTGGAAAGCGCCCCCTCGCGGAGGATGCTCCACTCGCCGCCGGCATCGAAGCGCGTCAGGTCGACCACCGTCGAGGGCAGGCCGGTGAGGGCGCCGCCGTCGATCGCCAGGTCGGCGCCGGCGACGATCTGCGACGGGACCTCGCCGAGGCTCGCCGGCGCCGGCTTGCCGCTGCGGTTGGCCGAGGTCTGGAAGAGCGGGCACATCGCCCCGGCGAGCGGACCGCCGATCAGGCGGACGCCGAGCCGCTCCGGGTCCTCGCGGCAGGCGAGCGGGTAGCGCCGCTCCGGGTTGGCCACCACGAGGGTGACCGGGCCCGGCAGCAGCGCGCCGACCGCTTCGCGGCTTCGCGGGCCGAGCCCCTCGACCAGCTCCCGCATCGCCAGCGGCGAGAGGTACATCACCGCCGAGGACTTGCCCTCGTCGCGGCCCTTGAGCCGCTGGATGCGCTCGATCGCCGCGGCGTCGAGCGGGTCGCAGGCCAGCCCGTAGAGGCCGTCCGCCGGGAAGACGGCCACCCCGCCTGCGCCGATGCAGCGCTCCAGCGCGGCCCGAGCCGCCTCGGCGCCGTCGCGCTCGATCGAGATCAGCATCGCGCCCGCCCCTGTGACGAGTTGTTGTCGCATACCGACAACAACTCGTCACAGGCGGCCCTCCTCACCGGTTCGTCCCCACCACGACGCGCGGGATCCCGGCCAGGTCGGGGCGCGTCTCGACCGCGCCGAAGCCGGCTTCGAACAGCATCTCGCTCACCGCCGGCGCCTGGCCCGCACCGACCTCCAGGGCGACGACCGGCGCGACCCCGACCACGACCGGGATCGCGGCGCGCAGCACGTCGAGCCCGTCGTGCCCGGCGAGCAGCGACTCGCGCGGCTCCCACTCGGTGATCTCCGGCTCCAACCCGCTCCACTCCGCCTCGCCGACGTAGGGCAGGTTGGCGACGAGCAGGCCGAAGCCTCCGAGCTGGGGCGGCAGCATCGCCTCGACTAAGTCCACCCGCTCGGACAGGCCGAGCCGCGCCGCGTTGGCGCGCGCGACCTCGAGCGCCGCCGCCGAGATGTCGGTCGCGGTCACCTCGCAGCCCGGCAGCTCGGCGGCGATCGCCAGCGCGACCGCGCCTGAGCCGGTGCCGACGTCGAGCACGCGGCGCGGCCTCAGCTCCAGCGCCAGCTCGACCAGCAGCTCGGTCTCCGGTCGCGGGATCAGCACGCGGGGATCGACCGACAGCTCGATCGAGCGGAACCCTTTGCGACCGAGGATGTAGGCGAGCGGCTCGCGCCGCAGCCGCCTGCGCACCAGCTCGCCGAACCGCCGCGCCGCGCCGGCGGGCACCCCCGCCTCCGGCTCGGCCACGAGGCGCGCCCGGTCCCAGCCGCTCGCCTCGGCCAAGAGCAGTTCTGCGTCCAAACGTGGGCTCTGGACTCCAGCGGCACGTAGAGCGTCCACGGCAGCTGCCAAGGCCTCTCGACTGCTGCTCATGTCAGGAGCGGTGGCCACGCCTAGAACCTATCCCGGTAGGGGTGGAACGTCTTGTGCTTTTTCTGCAAAAACGCCAGCGGACAGCCAACAACTGTCTTCAGAAAAAGTTAAGTGGAACCCCTACCGGGATAGGTTCTCAGACCGCCGCGGCCTCCAGCCGGCGGCGTTTCTCCTCCGCCGCCAGCGCCTCGGTGAACTCGCCCAGCTGGCCTGCCAGCACCCCGTCGAGGTTGTGCGAGGTGAGCTTGATCCGGTGGTCGGTGACGCGCCCCTGCGGGAAGTTGTAGGTGCGGACCTTCTCGGAGCGCTCGCCGCTGCCCACCTGCGCTTTTCGCTCCGCCGCGACCTTCGCCTGCTGCTCGGCCAACTCGCGCTCGTAGAGGCGGGCCCGCAGCACCCGCATCGCCCGCTCGCGGTTCTGAAGCTGGGACTTCTCGTCCTGCATCGAGACCACGATCCCGGTCGGCCGGTGGGTGATCCGCACCGCCGAGTCGGTCGTGTTTACCGACTGCCCGCCCGGCCCCGAGGAGCGGTAGACGTCGATCTGGAGGTCGTTCTGGTCGACCTCGACCTCGACCTCCTCTGCCTCGGGCAACACCGCGACAGTCGCGGTCGAGGTGTGGATGCGACCCTGCGACTCGGTCTCCGGCACCCGCTGCACCCGGTGGGTGCCCCCCTCGAACTTGAAGACCGAGTAGGCGCCCTCGCCCTTCACCGCGAAGGTCACCTCCTTGAAGCCGCCCACCTCGGCCGGCGAATGCGACAGCATCTCGGTCGCGAACCCCCGCTCCTCCGCGTAGCGGGTCAGCATCTTGTAGAGGTCGCCGGCGAACAGTGCCGCCTCGTCCCCCCCGGTCCCGGCCCGGATCTCGACCAGCACGTTCTTCGCGTCGTTCGGATCCCGCTCGACCATCGCCAAGCGGATCTCCTCCTCCAGCTCCTCCAACCGCCCGGGAGCCTCCTCCACGACCGTCCGCAGCTCCGGATCGTCACCGTCCTCGGCCAGCAGCTCCCTCGCCCCCTCGAGGTCGCCCTTCAGCGTCCGCCACTCGCCGGCCAACAGATGAGCAGCCTGAAGCTCCCGGTACTCGCGCCCGACCTCGGCATAGCGCTGGCGGTCCGAGATCACCTCGGGATCGGACATCAGCGCCTCGAGCTCGGAGAACCGAGCCTCGATCTGCTCAACCAGCGATTCGATCATGACGTGAACGATACGGACAGCTCAAGCGAGCTTGACAACCGCGGCTCGGGCGGGTGGCGTCGGGGTGGGGATGTCGAACCCGGGGGCGGCTCCGGCGGGTGGCGTCGGGCGTATGGCGTTCGTCGAATCCGCAGCTCGGGCGGGTGGCGCCGGGTGGGGGTCTCCCGACGACGCGGCGTCCTCTTTTTCGCCCCACCCACGTTCTCGGACGGCCTGATTCGCCGAGGCGAAAAACCCAGCGACGGCGGGAGACCCCCTCCCGGCGACAGGACCCGCCCGCCAGGCGCGTGGTCCCGGCGACAGGACCCGCTTGCCACGCGCATGGTCCCGGCAGCAGGACCCGCCCGCCACCGCGCATGGTCCCGACGACAGGACCCGCGCGCCGCTACGCGACGATCTCTATGGGCGCCTCATCGGCAGCGATCGGCTTCTCCTCGGCCAGAACCTTGTCGAGAGAGGCAATCGCCACCGCGAGCTGCTCTTCGTCGGGCTCGCGGGTGGTCAGGTTCTGCAGCATCAGGCCCGGCCACATCACGGCCCGCACCCAGCGCTTGCGGCGGTTCTTGCCGGCCCACTTGATCACCTCGTAGGAGAGGCCGGCGATCAGCGGGATGCCGAGGATGCGCGAGGCGAGCAGCCAGTACCAGGCGGGCAGGCCGATCGGCGCGAAGACGAAGATCGCCAGCACCATCACGATCAGCAGGAAGCTGGTGCCGCAGCGGGGGTGCAGGCGGGAGTAGAGCTTGGCGCGCGAGGGAACCAGCTCGTCCTCGGCCTCGTAGCAGGAGATCGTCTTGTGCTCGGCGCCGTGGTACTCGAAGACGCGCCGCAGGTCCGGCAGGCGGCTGATCGCGACGAGGTAGCCGATGAAGATCGCCGTCCGCAGCAGTCCCTCGATCAGCCAGAAGAGGAGGGGCGAGCCGAGCTGGTCCTTGATCAGGCTGGTCAGCCCGACCGGGACGACGAAGAAGAGGCCGATCGCCAGCGCCATCGAGAGGACGATCGTCGCCCCCCAGATCCAGCCGCCGATCTCCTCCTTGTTGCCCTCCTCGTCCTCCTCCATCTGCGCGTTGGCGGAGATCGCCAGGGCGCGGAAGCCGATCTTCAGCGACTCGCCGAGCGCGACGACGCCGCGCAGCACCGGCAGCCGCCAGAGGCGATGGCGCTTCGCCCAGGGGACCAGCGGCTCGGAGCTGAGCTCGATCTGGCCCTCGGGGTTGCGCACCGCGACCGCCCAGGTGGAGACGGCGCGCATCATCACGCCCTCCAGCACCGCCTGTCCGCCGACCGGCGCGTCGCGCTTGGCGACCAGGGCGCCGTCGGGCATCCGCACCGGGTCGGCGCCGTTGCGCGTCGCTGTCTCCTGGCTACCCATGGGAGTCTGCGCTTCGCTCGCGCGCGCAGAGCCGGATCTGGACGCGCGCTCGCTCCGCGCTCACAGCGCTACTTCCCGGCCTTGGCGTGCTTGGCGGCGCGCCGCTGGAACCTCTCCACCCGGCCGCCGGTGTCGACCAGCTTCTGCTTGCCCGTGTAGAACGGGTGGCACTCGGAGCAGAGCTCGACGTGGAGGTCCGCCTCCGTGGAGCGCGTGTAGAACTGGTTGCCGCACGAGCAGTGCACGTTGGCGAGGGTGTATTCGGGGTGGATCCCGGCTTTCATCGTCAGCCAAGTGTAGGGAAGTGCGCGCCGCCGCCCGACCCCGCGCTGAGCCCCGCAAGCAGCGTCTCGAGCGTGCGGCCGACCTCGGCCCGCATCCGCTCCGGATCCTCGGCGCGGGCGACCAGCATCGCCGCCTCGTCGAGCGCCCCCATCAGCAGGTGGGCGAGCGGGCGGATCGGCTGCTCGGCAATCGCGCCGGCCTCGACCGCCGCCTGCAGCGTCCCCTCGATCAGCCCGAGGCCGTGCTCGGCGGCGATCTCGCGCCAGCGGTCCCAGCCGAGCACCGACGGCCCGTCGAGCAGGGCGATCCGCTGCACATCGGGCTCGGTGCAGGCCCTCAGGAGCGTCTCGGCGCCCGCCCGCATCGCCTCCAGCGGCTCCGGGGCGCCGAGCGCCGCGGTGGCGATCCGCTGGGCGAGCTCCGCCTCGATTCGCTCGTATACCGCCTCGAAGAGGTCTCGCTTGCCGTCGAAGTGGTGGTAGAGCGCACCCCTGGTGACGCCGGCCGCGCGGACGATCTCCTCGGTGCCGACATCGGCATAGCCGCGCTCGGCGAACAGCGCCCGCGCCGCCTCGATCAGGGCGTTGCGGGTCGCCTCCGAGCGCTCGACCTGGGTCCGTTTGACATTCATACTGCCTGTATGTATCTTAACCCTCCCGTCGCCCGGAAACAACGCTCCGAGGAGGATGCGATGCCCCAGTCAGACCAGCGCCGCGAGATCGACCTGCCCGCCGGCACGATCCGCTACCGCGAGGCGGGCGCGGGGAAGCCGGTCGTCTTCGTCCACGGCTTCCTGGTCGACGGGAGGCTCTGGGGCGGCGTGGTCGACAGCCTCTCCGAGCGCTGCCGCTGCCTCGCCCCCGACTGGCCGATGGGCTCGCAGCAGGTCGCGATGAAGCCGGACGCCGACCTCACCCCCTACGGGATCGCGGCGCTGATCGCCAGCTTCCTCGAGGCGCTCGACCTGAGCGACGTGACGATCGTCGGCAACGACTCCGGCGGTGCGCTGTCGCAGGTGCTGGTCAGCCGCCACCCGGAGCGAATCGGCCGCCTCGTGCTGACCAACTGCGACAGCCACGAGAACTTCCCGCCGGGGATCTTCAAGGCGCTGCCGGCGCTCGCCAGGCTGCCCGGCGCGATGACCGCGCTGCTCGCCCCGGCCCGCGTCGGAGCCGTGGCGCGCGCCCTCTTCAAGCCCTTCGCGCGCACCCCGATCCCGGCCGATCTGGTCGAGTCGTGGGCGGCCCCGGCCCTGCACGATCACGCGGTTCGCCGCGACGCGAGGAAGTTCACGATCGGGATGAACAAGCGCTACACGCTGGAGGCCGCCGAGAAGCTGCGCGGCTCCGAGCTGCCGATCCTGCTCGCCTGGGCGCCCGGCGACCGCTTCTTCCCGATCTCCTACGCGGAACGGCTCGCCTCCGAAGTGGGCAACGCGAAGCTCGTCCGCGTCCCCGACGCGGGCACCTTCGTCCCCCTCGACCAGCCGCAGCTGCTGGCCGACGAGATCGCCGCCTTCGCCGCAACTTAGTGACATAACGCGCAAAGTGCGCGTTGTTCTCGGCCGATTCGCCTTTTTCGTCTGATCGAGGAGACACACTGGCTCAACGCCCCCCCACGGAGGAGAGCCAATGCCAAGGGAAATCTTCGACCAGGATCGGCCCAGGAGCGCGATGGCGAGACGCCTCGACGAGGCCTTCGCGGGCTGCGAGCAGTGGACGCTCGCGCCGCCGGCTCAGCGGCGCAGCAAGACCGACTTCAGCCCACGAGCCTCCAGCTCCTCGAGGATGATCGGCAGGGCCGCCGAGGTGCGCGCCCAGGAACCGGGGGCGCTGTAGTAGTCGGCGTCGTGCAGGAGGACGATGTCCCCGCCGCGCAGGCCGGCGATCGCCCGCCGGGCGATCGAGTCCGGCGTGGCGCGACGGGTCCAGTCCCTGCCCCACTTCGACCAGAGCACCGGCCGCCAACCGCGGCTGCGGATCGCCCTTAGGGCCGAGCCGCTGTAGATCCCGTAGGGGGGGCGGTGGTCGGCGATCGCCTCGCCACTCGCCTCCTCGACCGCTGCCCGGCCCCGCTCGGCGTCGTCGAGGGCCTGGGCCGCGGTCAGTCGCAGCATGTTGCGGTGGCGGTGGCAGTGCAGCTCGACCCGGTGGCCCGCGGCGACGATCTCCGCGGCCAGCGCCGGGCGCCGCGCCACCTGCTCGCCGACCAGGAAGAAGGTGGCGCGCGCGCCCGTCTCGCGCAGCGTCTCCAGGACCATCGGCGTGCCCTGCGGATGGGGGCCGTCGTCGAAGGTGAGCGCGACGCCGCCGGCATCGTCCTGGCTGCGGCGGATCCGCAGTGCGCGCCCGACGGCCGGCACGACCGGGGCCAGGGCCGGCGCCGCCTGGGCGGCCACCGCGGCCGCGGCGCCGGCGCCCAGCACCCTGCCGGTCAAGGGTTTTCGTGCGCGACGGAGCGCCGGGGCCGCGCGCCCGCCGGGCGGGCGCTCTGCACCCTCGACGCGTCTTCGTCCCTGCCGATGTGGATGCGGCCCTCCAGCGGCTTGGCGATCACTCGGTAGGGGCTCTCGCGGTGGATCGCCGCCAGCAGCATCACCACGGCGACGAGAGCGAGGCTGACCGCCGCCGCGACCCTCTCCACACGCAGCCGCCAGACCGGTTGCGGCCGCACCCGCGGCCGCGCGGTCAGCACCCGCGAGGCGATCGAGGGCAGCGAGGCGAACGAGGAATCGGGCGAGCGGCGCTCGCGGGTGACGTGGCGCAGGACCGACTCCAGCTCGTGCTCGGAGCGCGCCACCTCGGCCAGGCCGAAGCGCTCGAAGGCAGCGTTGTTGGCCCGCAGGTGGCCGGCCGAGAAGCCGTAGGAGACGACCGGGCAGCCGCGGATGTGCGCCTCCAGCACGGTCAGCCCGGCGGTCGAGTGGACCATCGCGTCGGCCGCCGCCATCCAGTCGCTCATCTGCTCGGTGAAGCCGAGCACCCGCACCCGGGGCTGCTCGGCGAAGCGCTGCTCGAGCTTCTCGCGGGCCGCCTCGTTGCGGCCGGCGATGCAGGCGACGGTGGTGTCGGCGTCGGCCAGCGCCGCCCGGATCGCCCCCTCGAGGTCGCCGATCCCCCAGCCGCCGCCGGAGACCAAGACGAGTCGCCCGTGTGCCGGCACGCCGAGCGCCCGCCGCGCGTCGACTCGGGTGCGGGGCATCAGGAACTCGGGGGCGATCGGCGGCCGCATCCACTCGACGCTGGCCGGCCCGGCCAGCGCTTCGACCTCCTCGATCGACTCCGGGTGGGTGACGTAGTGCAGGTCGACCCCCGGGTGGACCCAGTAACGCAGCCCGGCGAGGTCGGTGATCGCCGAGTGGACCGGCACCTCGAGGCGGCGGTTCTCGCGCAGCATCCCGAGCACGGCGGTCACGCCGGGATAGGTGGAGACGACGACGTCGGGCCGGTGCGCGGCGATCGTCCGCAGCAGGCCGCGCGAGCCGAGCAGGTAGCTGAGGTGGTGCATCAGCCAGCGGGCCGGCGCGAACTTGGTGATCAGCCAGTACTGGACGTCGAACAGCCAGGGCAGCCATCGAAAGGTGAAGCGGGAGCCGTCGCGGGCCACCGAGGAGGAGATCCTGCCCATCGCCTGCAGGCCGTCGACGATCTCGACCTCGGCGCCGGGGATTTCGCGCTCGACGTCCGCCTTGATCATCCGCGCCGGCAGGTCGTGGCCCTCGCCGATGTCGGCGGTCAGCACCAGCACCCGCGGCGGCCGCTCCTCCGAGCCACGGGCATCCGCCGCCATCGCTCCGGCGGGGCGCCCGTTGCCCTCGCTGTTCCCGTTGTGGCTCAGCACCGGCTTCAAGCCGGGCACCGGGTCGGGCGGCCGGGCGGTGTTGCGCACCCACTCGACGTAGCGGCGCACCCCCTCGCGGAAGCTGGTCTCGGCCTTCCAGCCGATCTCCTCCAGCGCCCGATGGTTCGAGATCTGCTTGCCGGGGAAGTCGCCGGGGCGGGGCGGCGTGTGGACGATCTCGCAGCCGCCGGTCATCTCCTGCACGGTCTCGGCGATCTCGAGGATCGTCACCACCTCGTCGCCGGAGAGGTTGTAGGTACGGCCGGCGGCCGGCGGGGCGAGCGCCGCGACGATCCCGCCGGCGAGGTCCTCGACGTAGATGAAGCTGCGGGTCTGGCTGCCGTCGCCGGCGATCGTCAGCGCCTCCCCGGCCAGCGCCAGGTCGGTGAACTTGGCGACCACGCCGGCGGCGCGGGCGCGCGGCCCGTAGGGGATGCCGAAGCGCAGCACCGTGTACTCGAGGTCGTAGAGCTCGGCGTAGCCGGCGCAGTAGGTCTCGCCGGCCAGCTTGGTCGCCGTGTAGAGGTGGCGCGGCGCCGGGATCGGCGTCGACTCGTCGACCGCCCGCTCGACGCAGTCGCTGTAGACCCAGGTGGTCGAGCCGTAGACGACGCGGGGGGCCTCGACCCGGCAGGCGGCCTCCAGCACGTTCAGCGTGCCGCGCGTGTTGACCTCCTCGGCCAACACCGGGTCGGCAAGCACGTGGGCGACGTCGGCGACCGCGGCGAGGTGGATCACCGCGTCGCAGTCGCGCATCGCCAGGTCGAGGTTGGCGGGGTCGGTGATGCTGCCGGTGAACGTCTCGACCTCCAGCGGCGAGTGGTAGGCCGAGGCGCTGAGGTCGAAGATCCGCGGTGTGTCGCCGCGCGCGATCAGCCGGTCGACGACGTGCGAGCCGATGAAGCCGCCGCCGCCGGTGACCAGGACCCTCATCTGTCTTCCTCGCCGAGGGCGACGGCGCGGCTCTCCGGGCGGTAGTAGAGCGGCACGCACCAGTGGTTCTCGGCTACCCAGTCGCTGTTCGGCAGGTCCGTGTCGCGCCCCATGATCCGGTGACAGGGCTGCTCGTAGACGCGCCCCGTCGATTCCTCTATCGGCTCGAAGACGACGTACTTGTAGTAGCCCGAGGTCATTCCCTCGGGCAGCTCGAGGCGGGCCGGGTGGGTGGGGTCGAGGTGCTCGCGGGCGTATTCGGTCTTCCAGGCGACGATCTCCTCCATCCGGTCTGCCTGGACCAGGCCGAGCGCCGCCGCGAACTCGCTCATCCGGAAGTTGAGCCCGTCGACCTGGTGCTCGAGCTTGCCGTAGTTGCGGAACTGGGCGGCGAACTCGATCAGCTCGGGGTCGGAGGAGACGAGCACCCCGCCCTCGCCGGTGGAGACCGTCTTGGTCGCGTAGAGCGAGTAGACGCCGGCATCGCCGAAGCCGCCCGGCCGGCGGCCGTCCCAGCCCGCGCCGTGGGCGTGGGCGCAGTCCTCGAGCAGGAAGATCCCCTTCTCGCGGCAGTAGGCGGCGATCCGCTCGGAGTCGAAGGCGATGTGGCCGCCGACGTGGACGAGGATCGCCGCCCGCGGCCGGTGCCGCTCGGCCTGCGCCTCGAAATCCTCGAACGACATGCAGAGGTCGTCGCGGCGGCAGTCGACGAACTCGACCTCGGCGCCCGCCTTGATCGCCGCCAGCGGCGTCGCCATGAAGGTGTTGGACGGGCAGAGCACCGTCTCCCCCCGCACCCCGGCGAACTCGAGCGCCGCCAGGGCGCCGCCCGCCCAGCTCGACAGCCCCAGGCTGGGCAGGCCGTTCCACTCGGCCCAGCGCCGCTCGAAGGCGTCGAGCATGCGGCCCTCCGACCACTGCTCGGAGTTGAGCACCTCGGTCCACAGCTCGAACAGGCGGCGGCGGTCACGGTGGTCGAAGCCGATCGCGAACCTGCTCGCGTCGACCCGGGTTGTGTCTGCGGCTCCTACGGTGGCTCCTTGCCTCTGACTGGGGTTGCCTTCGCAGGACGAAACACCAGGCCGTTTATCAGCGAGCGGAAATTTACCAGCGGACCCGGACCGGACGCAGACCGCTGTTGACTCCTACCGGGCTATAGGGCGCGAAGATCCGCGGCGCGGCGGCCGCCTCGCTCGCGGGCCTGGGCGGAGCCGAGAACGGCGCCAACCGAGCGGGAGCCGGCCAGCAGGATCGTGCCGGCGAGGGCGAGCGCCATGAAGGCGGCCAGGGCCGCCCCGCCGAGCGGGGTGTCGTGCCAGGACTCGCCGAAGATCAGCGGCGCCAGCAGCACCGGGACGGCGACCTGGACGGCGAACATCACCGGCGCCACGTGGGTCGCCGCCCGCCTCTGCAGGGCGCTCATCTCGCTGAGCAGCGCCAGCCCCTCCGAGGCGGCGGCGGTGGCGAGCCAGGCGAGCGCGACCAGCAGGGCGCCGGCGGCGAGCTCGTCGGTGAGCAGCTTGCTGGCGATCGCCGTCCAGGCGTAGCCGCAGCCGGCGCCGACCACCATCAGCAGGCCGATCCCGTCGGGCCGGCGGCGCAGCGCGTAGGGCAGCAGGACCGGGATCGCGACCAGCGCCAGGGCCAGGGCGATCGCCGCCGTCCCGGCGTGGTCGGTGCTCCGCTCCGGCGCCGCCCAGCCGACCCCCGCCACCCCGGCGACGATCGCCGCCACCGCCACGCCCTCGCGCCACCCGGGCTGCTCCCCGAGCCGCGTCGCCCCCAGCCAGAGCAGCAGGATCAGCCCGGCGGCGACGCAGGGCTGCACCACCGTCAGCGGCGCCAGCAGCAGCGCCGCGATCTCCAGCGGCCAGCCGAGCAGCCCCAGCGCCGTCGCCCCCAGCCAGCGCCGGTTGCGCAGCAACCGCCCCAACAGCGAAAGCCGCAGCGAGTGGTCGTGCGACACCTGCCGCGCCTCCAGCGCCTGCAAGGCAATCGACGTGTTGTAGAGCAGCGAGGCTCCAACAGCCGCGACGATGCCGAGGGCGAGCACGCGGGCACGCTATCCGTCAACCGGAAACGCAGCTCGCGCGGGTGGCGCCGGGTGGGGGTGTCCCGACGGCGCGGCGTCCTGTTTTTCGCCCCAGCCCCGATCTCGGACGGCCTCATCCTGCGAGGCGAAAAACCCAGCGACGGCGGGACACCCCCACCCGGCGACAGGACCCGCGCGCCGCTACGGCCGTCAGGTCTCCTGGTACAGCGGCCCGTCGCCGCCCTCGGGCAGGGTGAGGCGGCCCCCCTTGGCGGTGATCGCGCCGCACTGCACGCAGTTGGAGGCGGTGACGTGGACGTCGACCTCGGCGGCGCCGTCCTCGAGCTGCTCGTCGGGGATCTCGTAGACCTGGGCCGGACACATCGAGACCCAGGTCTGGGCGACCTCGCGCGGCACCCTGGTCTGGACGCGGATGTGATTGGGGGCGTCGTCGCGGGTCGCGTTGCCCGAGAGGAAGACCGAGTCGAGCTTGTTGAAGGTCAGCTCGTTGTCGGGCTTGGGGTACATGTCGGCCGCATCGCCCAACTCCATCGCGTTCTCGGCGTCGTCCTCGCCCTTCCAGTGGCCGGGCGGGAAGATGCCGTTGGTGAGCGCCCAGCCGTTGGCGATCGCGCCGCCGACGAAGAAGCCCTTGGAGAACGCCTGGCGCACGTTGCGCGACTTCTGGAGGTCCTTCTCGATCGGCGAGTTGTGGACCTTCTCGTCGTAGGCCTCGAAGTTGACCGAGTCCTGCTTGAGCGCGTCGACGATCGCCTCCGCCGCGTACATCCCGGCGTGCATCGCGTAGTGGACGCCCTTCAGGGTCGGGATGTTGACCATGCTCGCGGCGTCGCCGGCGACGACCATGCCGGGCACGGCGAGTCGCTTCGGCATCGCGTAGTAGCCGCCTGAGGGGATCGTCTTCGCCCCCCAGGCGACCCGCTTGCCGCCCTCCAGGATCTTCTCGATGAACGGGTGGGTCTTGATCAGCTGCAGCGCGTCGTGGCAGGAGAAGGTGGCGTCGGTGTAGTCGAGACCGACGACCAGGCCGAGGCAGACCTTGTCCTCGCCCATCGGGTAGATGAAGCTGCCGCCGAACTCGTTGAGGCGGGCGGACTTGCGCAGCGGCCAGCCCATCGTGTGGATCACCCGGTCGAGCGGCTTCGGCACCTCCCAGATCTCTTTGACGCCGATCTCCCAGCGCATCGGGTCGGCGCCGTGCATGTCGAAGTAGTCGTAGGCCGCGTAGGTCAGGTGACCGACCGTGCCCTCGGCCAGCACCGTCGCCTTGGCGACCACGTCGGAGCCGGGCTCGAAGTTGCTCAGCTCTTCGCCCTCCCTGCCTCGGCCGCGGTCGCCGGAGCGCACGCCCTTGACGACGCGGTCCTCGACCAGCAGCTTCGTCGCCGCGGTCTCGGAGAGGACGTAGACGCCGGCCTCTTCGGCCTTGTCGGCGAGGAAGCGGCCCAGCTTCGAGACCGAGGTGACGTAGTTGCCGTGGTTGCGGAAGTTGGGCGGCGGCGGCTTCAGCGGGATCGCTCTGCTCTTGGTCAGCAGGTAGACCGCGTCCTTGGTCACCTCCTGGTAGACCGGCCACTCGGACTTCGGCAGGTCGGGAAACAGCTCTTCCATCGCCGAGGGCTTCATGTTCGCCCCCGAGAGCAGGTGCGCCCCGGCGACTTTGCCCTTCTCGATCAGCGCCACCGGCACCTCGCCCAGCTTCTCGGTCAGCTCCGGCTCGTCCTCCAGCAGCTGCATCAGCTTGTTCGCGCAGGCGAGGCCCGCCGGGCCGCCGCCGACGATCGCCACCCCGACCTCGATCCGGTCCTCCTCGGGATCGGTCGGCGGACCGATCACGTCGGCCGAATCGAACGGCGGCGGGAACTCGCTGGGCTTCACGGCGGGCATCTGGGCTCCTTTGCGCGTCTGGGGCGAAGGCTGAGCCGGCGGCTCAGCCTCCCTTCTTCGCCTTGATCGCCTCGGTCAGCTTGGGGACGATCTTGTGCAGGTCGCCGACCACGCCGAGGTCGGAGAACTCGAAGATCGGCGCGTTCTGGTCCTTGTTGATCGCCAGGATGTTCTCCGAGCTCTGCATCCCGACCTTGTGCTGGATCGCGCCGGAGATCCCCGTGGCCAGGTAGAGCTTCGGCGCGACGGTCTTGCCGGTCTGGCCGATCTGGGCCGCGTAGGGGTACCAGCCGGCGTCGACCACGGCGCGGGTCGCGGCGACCGCCCCGCCCATCGCCTCGGCCAGCTGCTCGCAGAGCTCGAAGCCCTCCGCGGCGCCGAGGCCGCGGCCGCCGCCGACCAGGATCTCGGCGTCCTCGATGTTGACGTCGGCGCCGCGCTGCTCGCCGCGCTGCACCATCGTCGCCTTGGTCGACCAGGGCGACAGCTCGACCTCGACGTCGACCAGCTCGGCGCTGCCGCCGCTCTCCTCGGCGTCGAAGGCGTTGAGCCGGCTGATGATGATCCCCGGCTCGTCGACGTAGCCGACGTCGGCGACCTGCGAGTCCTGGAGGATCGGCCGCTTGGCGACCAGCTTGCCGTCCTGCGCCGTCACCTCGGTGACCTCCATGGTGACGCCGGCGTTCAGCCGCGCGGTCAGCCCGGCGCCGATCTCGAAGCCGAGCAGCCCGCCGCCGAACAACGCGTAGGAGAAGCCCTGGTCCTGGATCACCTTGGCCATCGCGTCGATGATCGGCTGGGCCAGCCCCTCGGGCGCGCCCTTGGCCCGGTAGACCTTCGCCGCGCCCCAGTTGCCGAGCGCGGCGCAGGCGTCGTCCGCGACCTCGCCGACCACCAGCGCAGCGGCCTCGCCGCCCACCTCGCCGGCCAGCTTCGCCGCCTCGGAGATCGCCCCGAGCGAGTTCTTGTTGAAGTTGCCCTCGTCGTCGTGGAGGGCGTAAACCAGGATGCCACTCATCTAGATCAGCTTCCTCTCGTCGAGCCAGGCGACGATCTTCTCGACCGTCTCGGCGGTGTCCTCGTCCTCGATGATCTCCCCGGCCTCCTTCTGGGGCGGCGGGTTGAGCGCCAGGACGCTCGTCTTCGAGCCGGCCTCGCCGGCCATCGCGGCGTCGATCCCGACGTCGCCGGTCGCCTTGCCGTCCAGCGGTTTCTTCTTCGCCCCCATGATCGCTTTGAGGCTCGGGTAGCGCGGCTCGTTGATCGCGTCGCCGACGCTGATCACGGCCGGCAGCTCGACCTCGACGGTGTCGTAGCCGTACTCGGCCTGGCGCTCGCAGCGCAGCTTGCCGTCAGTGACGTCGATCTTGATCACCTGGGTCAGCGAGGGCATCTGCAGGTGGTCGGCGACGACCGCGCCGATCGTGTAGCACTCGCCGTCGTCGGACTGCTGGCCGAGCAGCACCAGGTCGGGGCTCTCGGACTCGAGCACCTTGGCCAGCGAGTAGCCGGTGGCGCAGACGTCGGAACCGGCCAGCGCGTCGTCGGAGAGGTGCACCGAGCGGTCGGCGCCGAGCGCCACCGCCTTGTGCAGGGCGCGGACGGCGGATTCGGGGCCCATCGTCACCGCGACGACCTCATCGACCGGGATTGCGCCGCCTTCCTTGATCTGCATGGCGGCCTCGATCGCATGGGTGTCGAAGGGGTTCAGGTTTTTCTCGCCGCTGCGGTCCAGGCGCATCGTCTCGGGGTCGATTCGCTTCTGGACGGCGGCGTCCGGTACCTCCTTGACCAGGACGCAGATCTTCAAGTTCAAGCCCTCCTTGGCTGGCTGCTCAGGCCGGTTGACTGACGAGTCAATCAGTCTATCTATTACACGCGACGGTGTGACTCGACCGTGATGCTTATCACGACTAGAAACGGAGGGGCGTGTCCCGGTAGGGGTGGAACGTCTTGTACTTTTTCCGCGGCCAGGCCGACGGACAGCCGACAATTGTCTTCGGAAAAAGTTAAGTGGAACCCCTACCGGGACACGCTCCTAACCTTCCTGCTCGTGGCGCTCTGCGGCGCCCTTCTCGATGAACTCGACGATCTCGTCCGTCCCCGCTCCCGGCGTGAACACGGCGGCGACGCCAAGCCGCTTCAACTCGGGGATGTCCTCGGCAGGGATCGTCCCCCCGACCGTGACCAGGACGTCGTCGACGCCCTGCTCGGCCAGCAGCTCGACCACCCGCGGCACCAGCGTCATGTGAGCCCCGGAGAGGATCGAGAGGCCGACCGCGTCGGCGTCCTCCTGGATCACCGTCTCGGCGATCTGCTCCGGCGTCTGGTGCAGGCCGGTGTAGATCACCTCCATGCCGGCGTCGCGCAGCGCCCGGGCGATGATCTTGGCGCCGCGATCGTGCCCGTCGAGGCCGGGCTTGGCGACGACGACGCGGATCTTGCGGGCGGT
>CAVVHQ010000023.1:0-75157 GCA_963748075.1 uncultured Solirubrobacterales bacterium
AGGCGGCGGAGCGGCCCCTGGCGCCGCGCCGCGATCCGCGAGGCGCCGAAGCCGGCGACCGTCGCCAGCAGAGTCACCGCGACCGCGACCAGGCGGCGGCCGAGCCGCTCGAAGCGCTTCGTCTGCCAGCCCTCCTGCTCGGCGATCTCGGCCAGCGCCGGGTCGGGGTTGACGACGACGGGATGGCCGACCGCGCGCAGCATCGGCAGGTCGGAGAGCGCGTCCGAGTAGGCGTAGGACTCGGCGAGGTCGATCTCGTGGTTCGCCGCGAAGGTCCGCATCGCCTCGACCTTGCCCGGGCCGTAGACGAACGGGCCGTCGAAGCGGCCGGTCAGCTTGCCGTCCTCGCCGACTTCGTAGCGGGTGCCGACGCCGCCGTCCATGCCGAGCACGTGGGCGAGCGGCTCGACCACGCCGCTGCCCGCGGCGCTGACGATGAAGGTCGGGCGGCCGGCGTCCTGATGGGCGTAGACCTCGTCGAGCATCTGCGGGTAGACGCGCGGCAGGATCGCCGCCATCACCTCGGGGTTCATCCGTTCCAGCTCGCGGAGCGGCACGCCGGAGATCGCCTCGCGCGCCACGCGCAGCACCTCGGCGGTGCGCTCGTCGGTGGTGCCACGCAGCCGATAGCGCAGGTGCTCGAGCCCCCAGCTCGCGAGCTGCCACCGCCCGACCAGTCCGTGCCGCGTCGCGACCCGGGCGAACTGCATCCCCGAGGACCCCGCCATCAGGGTCTTGTCCAAGTCAAAGAAAGCTGCGGCCCGGCTCATTGCGTCCCTTGAACGGCCGCGAAAACCAAGCAGGTCGGGGGATCTCGCGCTTCGCGCTCGCAAGCGCCTACGGCGCTGGAGCGAGGTGAGGGGAGCGCACTAAGTGGTGCGTGACCCGATCCGAGCGACCGAGGACCCCGAGATGCGCCGGTTTGCAGCGGCCGCGCTACTGCGAAGCCACCTCCAGCACGATCGCGTCTCCCTGGCCACCTCCGGAACAGATTGCGGCTACACCCAATCCGCCACCTCGACGGCTGAGCTCATGAACCAAGCTGCCGACGATGCGGGCGCCAGAGGCGCCGATCGGATGGCCGAGGGCGATCGCGCCGCCGTTCACGTTGACCTGATCCTCCTCGACGCCGAGCATCCGCATCGAGTTGAGCGCCACCGAGGCGAAGGCCTCGTTGATCTCCCAGAGGTCGACGTCCTCGGGGCTCTTGCCGATCTTCTCCAGCGCCTGCTTGGCGGCCTTGGCGGGGGTCCTCGCCAGGTAGGCGAAGTCGTCGGCGACGGTGCCGTAGGAGAGCACCCGGGCGAGCGGCTCGCGGCCCTCCTGCTCGGCCCACTCGGTCGAGCTGACGACGATCGCGCCGGCGCCGTCGTTGACGCCGGGGGCGTTGCCGGCAGTGTGGGTGGCGTCCTCGCCGCCGATCGCCCGCAGCCCGGCCAGGGTCTCGACCGTCGTCTCGGGGCGGATCGCCTCGTCGGCCTCGATCGTGTTTTCGCCCTTCCGCGACTTGACCGTGACCCCGACGATCTCCTCGGCGAGGCGGCCGGCGTCGGTCGCCTCGGCGGCGAGCCGGTGCGAGCGCTCGGCGAAGCGGTCCATGTCGGCGCGGGTGATCTCCAGCTCGTTGGAGACCTCGCTCGCCTCCTCGATCATCTGCTTTTCGGTGAAGGGGTTGGTGAGGCCGTCGTGGACCATCGCGTCGATCGTCTCGACGTGGCCCATCCGGTAGCCGAAGCGGGCGCCCGGCAGCAGGTGCGGCGCCTGGCTCATCGACTCCATGCCGCCGGTCACCGCGACCTCGGTGTCGCCGGCGCGGATCGCCATGTCGGCGATCCCCAGCGAGCGCATGCCCGAGGCGCAGACCTTGTTGACGGTCTCCGAGGGCACCTCCTTGGGGATGCCGCCCTTGATCTGGGCCTGGCGCGAGGGGATCTGCCCCTGGCCGGCCTGCAGGACCTGGCCGAAGACGACCTGTTGGACCTGTTCGGCGTCGACGCCGGAGCGCTCCATCGCCGCCTCGATCACGTGGCCGCCGAGGTCGGTGGCGTCGAGTGAGGAGAGGGTTCCGCCCATCTTGCCGAAGGGCGTGCGCGCGGTTCCGAGGATGACGGTGCTGGGCATTCTGGCGGCCTTTCTGTATCGGTTTATGCCGGGTCTCGGCTCGGGTGGGCCGCATGGCCCTGATCGGGGACGATAGCGATTCCGTGCAAGGGACGGCGCGAGCAAATGCATAGACTCGGCGCTCGTGAAAGTCGCCGTCAGCCAGGACAAACCCGGCGAAATCGAGGCCGATCTACTCGTCGTCGGGCGTTGCGAAGGCGACGAGCTGCCCGAGCCGCTGGCCGGCGCGCCCGGCGCCGCCGACGCGAAGGGCGGCTTCGAGAAGCTCTCGCTGCTGTACCCGGAGCGCCCCGGCCGGGTCCTGGTCGTCGGGCTGGGCGAGCCCGGGGACGTCGACCCGGAGCGGCTGCGGCTCGCCGCGGCGCTGGCCGCCAAGGAGGCGGGACGCCTGGAGGCCGCCGGCCTCGCCTGGCTGCTGCCGGACTGCGGCGACGCGGAGGCGGCCGCCGCCGCGCTGGTCACCGGCACGATCCTCGGCTCCTACCGCTTCGACCGCTTCCAGAGCGCCGACCCCGAGCGGCCGACCCCGCCGCGGCTCGAGTCGCTGACCCTGCTCGGGCCGCAGGGCGTCGCCGCCGCCGCCGAGGCCGCCCGCGTCTGCGCCGAGGCGCAGAACCGCGCCCGCGACCTGCAGAGCCTGCCCTCCAACGTCGCCACCCCGTCCCATCTGGCGGATCGCGCCGAGCAGATCGCCGCCGGCAGCGACGCGGTCGAGGCCGAGGTGCTCGGCCGCGAGCAGATCGCCGCCAAGCGGATGGGCGGCCTGGTCGCGGTCAGCCAGGGCGGCGCCGAGGATCCGCGGCTGATCGTGCTGCGCTACCAGGGCGGCGGCTCCGGCCCGACCCTCGGCCTGGTCGGCAAGGGCGTCACCTTCGACACCGGCGGCATCTCGCTGAAGCCCTCGGCCTCGATGCACGAGATGAAGATGGACATGTCGGGCGCCGCGGCGGTGCTCGAGGCGGTCGCGGCGATCGCCGAGCTGGGCCTCGCGGTCAACCTGATCGCGGTCGTCCCGGCGACCGAGAACATGCCCTCGGGCACGGCGATCAAGCCGGGCGACATCATCACCCAGTACAGCGGCAAGACGGTCGAGATCAACAACACCGACGCCGAGGGACGCCTGATCCTCGCCGACGCGCTCGCCTACGCGGTCGAGCTGGGCGCCGAGCGGATCGTCGACCTGGCGACCCTGACCGGCGCGGTGCTGATGGCGCTCGGCTCCACCTACGCGGCGCTGATCTCCAACGACGACGAGCTGGCCGGCGAGGTCGAGGGGGCCGGACAGACGACCGGCGAGCTGGTCTGGCGCCTCCCCCTCCACCCCGAGTACAAGGAGCTGACCAAGGGCAAGGTCGCCGACCTCGTCAACGCCGCGGCGAAGCGCAAGGCCGGCACGATCTACGCCGGCTCCTTCCTCGAGGAGTTCGTCGGCGAGACCCCCTGGGCCCACGTCGACATCGCCGGCACCGCCTGGGACGTCGGCCGCCCCTACACCGGCGACGACGCCAGCGGCTTCGGCGTCCGTCTCCTGGTCGAGCTGGCCCGCACGCTTGCCGGATAGTGCAGGTCGGCGGCGATCTCCTCCTGGCTTATCGCGATCCGCGGTGGCTTGCGGTGGTGCTGCCTGTGCCTCGGTTTCAGCCTCATCTCAGCGCCTCCAGTCGGCTTCGTAGGCATAGGTTGCTTCAAGCAACTCTTCTCAGGGCACTGTAGCCGACTCGGTTGCTTGAAGCAACCTTGTGTGAGAAGATCACTCTGATGCTTCGCGCCGACTATCCCGGCCAGGTCTGCTCGATCGCCAAGGCGCTCGAGGTGGTCGGTGAGCGCTGGACGCTGCTGATCGTCCGCGACGTGATGAACGGCAACCGCCGCTTCGGCGAGCTTCAGCGCTCGCTCGGGGTGGCGCGCAACGTGCTCGCCGCCCGGCTGCAGCGGATGGTCGACGAGAAGATCCTCGAACGGCGCCCGTACCAGGAGAGCCCGGAGCGCCACGAGTACTTCCTCACCGAGAAGGGACTCGACCTCTGGCCGGCGCTGATCGCCCTGCTCGCCTGGGGCGACCGCCACTCCCCCACCCCCGGCGGTCCACCGATGCTGATCGTCCACAAGGAGTGCGGCGGCCCGGTCAACGACCGCGGCATCTGCGAGGCCTGCGGCAAGGAGCTGCACGCCCGCGATGCCCGCGCCCTGCCAGGCCCCGGCGTCTCGGCCGAAGAGCCGGCGGCGACGGAGGCCAACCCAGAGGCGACGGCGGCGACCTCTTGATTGATGGATCGATGACCCTATGGTGTAGTCAATCCATCAGCCAAGGATTTTGGGCAGCGATCGGACTACCGAGGAGGACTAATGGCGACGGCGGCTGAGCTTCAGACCAAGGACAAGATCTTCATCGACGGCGAGTGGGTCGAGCCGCAGGGGACGGAGACGATCGAGGTCGTCAACCCGACCACCGAGGAGACGATGGCGACGATCCCGGCCGGCACGGCCGAGGACGCCGACCTCGCCGTGCGCGCCGCCCGCGCCGCCTTCGGGGACTGGTCGCAGACCTCGCGCTCCGAGCGGGCCGGCTACCTGGAGGCGATCGCCGCCGGGCTCGGCGAGCGCTCCGAGGAGATCGCGGCGACGATCGCGGCCGAGCTGGGGATGCCCCTGAAGCTCAGCAAGATCATCCAGGCCGGCCTGCCGACCGGTCAGTTCGCGGCGATGCCGAAGCTGATGGAGGAAGTCGCCTGGGAGGAGGAGATCGGCAACTCGCGGGTGCTGCGCGAGCCGGTCGGCGTGCTCGGCGCGATCAGCCCCTGGAACTTCCCGCTCAACCAGATCGCCGCCAAGGTCGCCCCCGCCCTCGCCGCCGGCTGCACGGTCGTGCTCAAGCCGAGCGGGGTCGCGCCGCTCAACGCCTTCATCCTCGCCGAGGTGATCGAGGCGGCCGGCCTGCCCGCCGGGGCCTTCAACCTGGTCACCGGCGCCGGCGCGGTGGTCGGCGAGGCGATCGCCGGCCATCCCGGCGTCGACATGGTCTCCTTCACCGGCTCGACCCGGGCCGGGCGGCGGGTCTCCGAGCTGGCCTCGGCGACGGTGAAGCCGGTCGCGATGGAGCTGGGCGGCAAGTCGCCGAACGTGATCCTCGACGACGCCGACCTCTCCAAGGCGGTCCCCGACGGCGTCGGCAAGTGCTTCCTCAACTCCGGCCAGACGTGCAGCGCCCTGACCAGGATGCTGGTGCCACGCGAGAGGCTGGCCGAAGCCGAGCAGCTCGCCGTGAAGACGGCTGAAGCTTTCACGCCCGGCGACCCGTTCGACGAGTCGACCCGGCTCGGCCCGCTCGTCTCCGACGGTCAGCGGGAGCGGGTTCGCGACTACATTCGCAAGGGCGAGGCCGAGGGGGCGAAGCTGCTGACCGGCGGCGCCGCTCCCCCGGAGGAGCTGGAGCGCGGCTACTTCGTCCGCCCCACCGTCTTCTCCGAGGTGACGCCGGAGATGACGATCGCCCAGGAGGAGATCTTCGGCCCAGTGCTGGTCATCCAGCCCTACACCGACACCGACGACGCGGTGCGGATCGCCAACGACAGCGTCTACGGGCTCGCCGGCGGCGTCTGGTCGGCCGACGCGGACCGGGCGATCGCGGTCGCCAAGCGGATCCGCACCGGGCAGATCGAGATCAACGGCGGCGCCTTCAACCCGATCGCGCCGTTCGGCGGCTACAAGCAGTCGGGGCACGGGCGCGAGAACGGGCGCTACGCGATCGAGGAGCTGCTTCAGGTGAAGAGCCTGCAGCTCTGAGGCAAGCCGTCGAGTTCACGACCTGAAGGTAGGAACTCGATTACTGCCTCGCTATCGCACGAAGGGTCTCGCCTGCCTAAGTCGCGGGAAGCACAAGCCTCCCATCGTTCCGCAAAAAGAAACCCGGCCCACGAAGGGGCCGGGTGAATAAGACGCTACGAATATACAGCGAGGCCGGACGGAATTCAAGGATCACCAGCCATTTGGCTTTCTGATGCCGTTTCCGGAGTCTGGAAGCTGCTGTTCCCTAAGGCGGGTTGCGTTCAGTTGTCCCCACCAATGTTCTCCGGCTCCTTCGTTGGGGAGCCTCGCAGATCGCCCGCAAGCTGAGAAGGTCCTGGCTTGACAATCCCAACGGGCACACGTTTGCGAGCCTCCCGAATTGGGAGCTTGAGATCGCTGTCATTAGAGACGACAACGGCAGCGTCTATTTCTTCTTGCAGAACGTCGAGCATGACGTGCGTTCCGACGTTGACATCCGAGCCCTTCTCCTCTTGATGCAAATAGGAAACCATAAAGGTCGCCTGCGGCAAATCATCGCCGGTAGCGGAGTCCTTGAGCATCAAAGGCCATTCTGGCCGTACGACGGTCGGGCGGTAGGTGTTCGGCACGGGCGCACAAGTGGTGCAAACTTCGCTCGCGATACGAAGTTCCCGAACTCGATTAGGTCAACGCTTCCGTGGGCCTTAAGGGCGCGAATGTAGACAGCCTGGTCAGCAGCAGAAGAAGGATTGCGAGCGCCCGAAACTCAAGCAGTGCAGTAGATAACCCGGTGGAGATTGGCCCCTCGTTCACGCCAGCTGTGTGTGGGAGCACAGATTCAATCAGGGATCGGATATCCAGCCACCGCCAGCCTTCGGTTCCTCGACCGCAAAGCTTGCGAGCGCCGTAGTAAAGATTGAACCCGTCGACGTATACCCCGACCCGCATCGGTCGAGCATAATCGAGGAGGTAGCGATCCTGATGACGACGTTTCGGAGCAGCCTTGCGGCTAGGGGCTTTTCGCTGCCTGTTGCGCAACACATGGGACAACATGTCCCACAAATTCCCGCCGGCCGACCTCGGCGTAGCGGTCGAGGCATCGGTCGGCTTCTGCGGCGCCCCCGGCCACCGACTCCGGTGCGCGCCAGGCCCCCCTCCCTCTCGCACACCACTCCCTCCCCCCCCTCCTCCCACGTGCCGCCGCTTGAGCGCGGGTCTCAGCAGCCGAGCTGGCGGGCGATCACCATCTGCTGGACCTCGTCGGTGCCCTCGCCGATCGTGAGGATCTTGGCGTCGCGGTAGAAGCGGCAGACCGGGTACTCCTCGATGTAGCCGTAGCCGCCGTGGATCTGCACCGCCTCCTCGGTCGCGCGGACGGCGAGGCGGCCGGTGATCAGCTTCGCCTGGGCGGCAGTGAGGGTGAACGACTTGCCGGCGTCCTTCTCCAGCGCGGCGCGCCAGGTGAGCAGGCGGACGGCCTCGATCTGGGCCGAGAGGTCGGCGATCTTCGCCTGGATCGTCTGGAACTTGGAGATCGCCTGGCCGAAGGCCTGACGCTCCCTGGCGTATGAGATCGCCTCGTCGAGGGCGCCCTGGGCGAGGCCGACCCCCATCGCCGCGACGCCGATGCGGCCTCCGTCGAGGATGTGGAGGAAGTTCTTGAAGCCGTCTCCGCGCCGGCCGAGCAGGCTGGCCTCGGGGACGCGACAGCCCTCGAAGCTGAGTGGACGCGTGTCCGACGCGTTCCAACCCATCTTGCGGTAGGACTCGCCGGCCTCATAGCCGGGCGTCCCAGTGGGGACGATCAGGTTGGAGATCTCCTTCCGCCCGCCGGCGTCGCCGGTGACCGCGGTGATCGAGACACAGCCCGATATCTCCGTCCCCGAGTTGGTGATGAACTGCTTCGCCCCGTCGATCACCCACTCGCCGTCCTCGAGCTTCGCCGTGGTCCGCACGTTCCCCGCGTCGGACCCGGCCTCCGGCTCGGTCAGCCCGAACGAGGCGAGCTTCTGCCCGGCACAGAGGACCGGCAGCCACTCGTCCTTCTGCTCGTCCGTCCCCCACAGGTAGATCGGCATCGTCCCCAGCGACGTGTGCGCCGCCATCGTGATGCAGACCGACGAGTCGACCCGCGCCAGCTCTTCCACCGCGAGCGCGTAGGACAGAGTGTCCGCCCCGCCACCCCCGTACTCCTGGGGGAACGGAATCCCCATCAACCCCAGCTCGCCCAGCTTGCCGACGATCTCGTAGGGAAACCGCTTCTCCCGGTCCAGCTCCTCGGCCACCGGCGCAACCTCTTGCCGGGCAAAGTCCCGCACCGTGTCCCGAAGCAGCTTCTGCTCGCCGGAGAGCTCGAAGTCCATAGCCCGTCACCCTATTGCGCCGAATGGGGAGGGGCGTGGGTGCCCCCTGGGCCTCCCCACACCAGCGCTAAGAAGCCTGCAGCGTGAACCGCACCCGCGTGCCCGGCGTCGCCCGCTCCAGCCAGATGCGGCCGCCGTGCGCCTCGACGATCGCCCGGGAGATCGCCAGGCCGAGGCCGGCGCCGTCGCCGCTGCGGGCGTCGTCGCCGCGGTAGAAGGCGTCGAAGACCTGCTCGTCATCGGCATCCGGGATCCCGGCGCCGTTGTCGGCCACCTCGACCTCGACGCCGCCCGCCGCCGCCCGCGCCCGCACCGTGACGCTGCCGTCGGCCGGCGTGTGGCGGATCGCGTTCTGGATCAGGTTGAAGAGGACGCGCTGCAGCTTCTCGGCGTTGGCCCGGGCGATCACCTGCTCGGCCGGCAGGTCGGCGGCCAGCGCCACGCCGCGCGCCGCCGCCGGCGCCCGCATCGCGGCGACCGTGTCGCCGACCAGCTCGCGCAGCTCGACCTGGCTCATCGTCCAGCTGATCTCGCCGGCCTCGATCCGCGACAGCTCGAAGAGGTCGTCGATCAGCGCGCTGAGCGCCGCGACGTGAGTGCGGACCTCGCCCAGGTAGCGGTCGCGCGTCTCCCCCGTCACCACCCCGTCGTCGATCGACTCGACCAGCAGCCGCAGCGAGGCCAGCGGCGTGCGCAGGTCGTGCGAGACCGAGGCGACCAGCTGCCGCCGCGCCGCCTCGACCTCGCGGCGCGAGCGCTCCTCGGCGGCGAGCCGCGCCGCCAGGGCCGCCGCCACTGCGCCGAAGGCGATCGCCGACGCGACCAGGGCGATCTGGCCCCAGCCCATTTTGTGCGGCACGGTGACCGCGGCGCCGCCGGCCAGGAAGGCCGCGACGGCGATTGCGATCGCGATCGCCAGCGAGCGCTTCATCTGCAGCCCCCAGACAGCGCATCCGACTTTGACCACACTGGGGTGGGGAAAAATCCGGATGCGCTCACGGTCGCAGCCTGTACCCGACGCCCCACACGGTCTCGATGAAGCGCGGCTCGGAGGGGTCGTCGCCCAGCTTGGCGCGCAGGCGGCGGACGTGGACGGTGACGGTGCTGGTGTCGGTGAAGAACGGGTAGTCCCAGACCGCTTCCATCAGCTCGTCGCGGGAGAAGACGCGGCCGGGGCGGGCGGCCAGGTAGGCGAGCAGGTCGAACTCGCGCTGGGTCAGCGAGATCTCCTCGCCGGCCAGGGTGACGGTGCGCGAGGCCGGCTCGATCCGCAGCTGGCCGTGCACGATCGGCTCCGGCTCGACCTCGTCCGGCGGCGAGACGCGGCGCAGCACCGCGTCGACCCGGGCGACCAGCTCGGCCGGCGAGAACGGCTTCACCACGTAGTCGTCGGCGCCGTGGCGCAGGCCGACCAGCCGGTCGGACTCCTCGCCGCGCGCGGTCAGCAGGATCACCGCGGTCCGCTCGCCCGGCCCGTCGTGCAGCCGGCGCATCACCTCGATCCCGTCGAGGCCGGGCAGCATCACGTCGAGGACGACCAGGTCGGGCCGGTGCAGCCCGGCCAGACGCAGCGCCTCGGGCCCGTCGGAGGCGCTGTGGGTCTCGTAGCCGGCCCGCTCCATGTAGCGGCCGACCACCTCGACGATCGTCGGCTCGTCGTCGACGACCAGCACGGTGCCGCGCGGAGAGTCGCTCATATCGTCAATTCTCCCCGCACTCCCCGCCGACGGGCCGATATGTCCAGTCCGAGCGTACAAATCGGCCCGTCGGCCTGCGGGGCTATCCAAAGGTGAAGGCATAGCCCATCACCCCCCGTTCGGGAACCAGGCGGAGCGTGTGACGCTCGACCTTCGGCAGGTCGACCAGGTCGTAGAGCCGCTGCCCGGTCACGGAGACGACGCCGTGGTGGACGTCCGCCCCGGCGAGCCGGGCGGGGATCGGGCGGCCGTCGAGCAGCACCCGCACCCGGCGGCTCTCCCCGGGCGAGCCGAGCACCAGGTAGACGCGCCGCGCCCCGAAGGCGAGCTCGAGCGCGCCGCCCTCCGCGGTCGCCGACTCCCCCGAGACCTTCCAGCGGCCGCTGTAGGCGAGGTGGTCGCTCGGCGGCTCGGCGGGCTCGCCGAAGTTCCGCGTCCCGGAGAAGATCGGGCCGTTGACGAAGCGATCGGCGCGCAGCGAGCCGAGGTAGCTCTCCGGGGTCGTCACCCCCGCCGAGGCTTCGATGCCGCGGGCGCCGGCTCCTGCGCCGCCGACCCGGTGGCCCGCTTCGGCCAGCAGCTCGCGGATGACCTTCTCCTTCTCGTCGTATTCGCCCTCGCCGAAGTGCACGTAGCGGACCCGGCCCCCGGCGTCGACGAAGTACTCGGCCGGCCAGAATTCGGTGCCGTAGACGGTGAAGGTCGCCAGGTCGTTGTCCTGGACGACCGGGTAGTGGATGCCGTTGCGGTCGATCGCCTCTTCGACGTTGCCGGCGTCTTTCTCGAACGGGAACTCGGGCGAGTGGACGCCGACGATCGTCAGGCCGTCCCCGCGGTAGCGCTTGTCCCAGGCGGTCAGGTAGGGCAGGGTGCGCAGGCAGTTGATGCAGCTGTAGGTCCAGAAGTCGATCAGCACGACCCGGCCGCGCAGCGAGCCCAGGGTGAGCGGCCGATCGCCGGGGGTGTTGAACCAGCGTTGGGTGTCGACGAACTCGGGCGCCGTGCCGAGCACCGGCAGGTCGGAGCGCGGGCTCGCCCGCTGCCGCCGCCTTGCCGATTCGCCGCCGCCGGACGGCGGTGTCCCTGGCGCCGCGACGTGACCGACCCCGCCGCTCGAGCCGCCGCGCACGTCGGAGAGCGCTTCGCGGGAGGCGGACGTCTCCTCCAGCGACTTCGACGGGTTGACCAGGAAGGCGGGCAGGCTGCTGGCTATCGAGTTCTCGAACTCGATGTCGTAGTCGCCGAGCATCGCCAGCGCGACGACGACCATCACCGCCCCCATCGCGACCTGCACGCCGGCCCCGCGGCGGGCGAGCGGCGCCATCGCCCGGCGGCCGCCCAGCATCAGCAGGAGGAGGACCACGGCCGACCCGATCCCGTAGCTGAGCGCGACCGCGAGCCGGCCCGCCGTGAACGGCTGCGAGGCCGAGACGGTGATCACCCCGGCCAGGATCGGGCCGGCGCAGGGCGCGTAGACGAGGCCGAGGCTGGCGCCGACCGCGGTCCCCGACCAGAAGCCCTCGCCACCGCTCTTCACGCCGGCGCGGCCGGCGAAGCGGCTCGCCGCCGCCTCGAGCCGCGCCGCCAGCGGCGGGATCATCAGCGAGACGCCGAAGGCGATCAGCACGACGATCGCCAGCTTGCGCAGCAGGTCGTCTGGCAGCCCGAGCGCCGAGATCACGTAGACGAGCGCGATGGTCGCGAAGGTGAAGGAGACCGCGAGCCCGACGACGATGCCGAGCGGCCGCCGCCGGCCGCCGGTCGCGCCCGCGGAGAGGGCGATCGGCAGCACCGGCAGCACGCAGGGAGAGACCGCCGTGGCGGCGCCCGCGACGAAGCCGAACAGCATCAGCAGTGCCATCCGCCCAACCTTGGCAGCTGGGCATTACGCGGAGGTGACGTTTCCGCCCCAGCCGATGGGCCGAAAACAGGACACACACCGACCGGAATCGGCCCGTCGGCGGGCGGTTCAGGCGGGCTGGGCGGTGACCGAGCCCTGCGGACGGCCGGCGACCTCGGCGCAGCGGCCGTCCGCCTCGCCGATCCCGTAGTGGGCGCCGATCGCCAGCTCGTGCTCGCGCAGCAGCGGCCGGGCCGGGTCGATCTTCGGAGCGGAGTCGAGCGCCCGGCGCGGCAGCGCGATCCAGACGCGACCCGCGGCGGCGGCGCACTCGCGCACCGGGACCGCAACCGCGGGCCCTGCGCGGCGGCGCAGCCGGCCTCGCGGCTCCAAAGCGACGATCAACCAGGCCGGCGCACCACCGCCGGCGTCGGCGAAGACGCCGTGCACCCGTCCGATCCGCGCGCCGTCGAGATCGTCGACCTCGAAGCCGACCCAGGCGGTCGCCTCCTCCAGGGTCGGCGGGGCGGCGGGTACGGGATCAGTCATCGACCTGCAGCTCCAGCAGCTCGCCTGCGGCGCTCGCCGGGTCCAGCTCGCGTCGCACCACGCGGTCCAGCAGCGCGGCGACCTCCGGGTCGTCGGCGACCGTCGCCTCCAGCCGGCGCCGCATCCGCGAGGTCGCGATCCCCAGCACCTCGTTTCGCAGGTTGCGGGCGCGGCGCTCCTCCAGCGTTCCCTCGGCCTCGATGCGAGCGCGGTGCTGGTCGATCTTCTCCGCCAGCTCCTCCACGCCCTCGCCGCGGGCCGCCTCGGTGCGCAGGATCGGCACCCGCCAGCCGCCGGGCCGCTCGGAGAGCGCCAGCACGCTGCGCACCTCGCGCATCATCGTCTCGGTCATCGGGTGGTCGGCCTTGTTGACGACGATCACGTCGGGGATCTCCATCACCCCCGCCTTCAGCGCCTGGATCGAGTCGCCCGAGCCCGGCATCAGCGCCAGCACAATCGTGTCGGCGTGGTCGACGATGTCGATCTCGGCCTGGCCGACCCCGACCGTCTCGATCAGCACGTCGTCCTTGCCGGCCGCGTCCATCACCAGCGCGACCTGGAGCGCTGCCTCCGAGAGGCCGCCCAGCGCGCCGCGCGAGGCCATCGACCGGATGAACACGCCGGGGTCGAGGAAGTGCTCGGAAAGGCGGATCCGGTCGCCCAGCAGGGCGCCGCGGGTGAACGGGCTGGAGGGGTCGATCGAGAGCACCGCCACCTCGCGCTCGGCTTTGCGCAGCTCCGTGGTCAGCGACCCGATCAGCGTGCTCTTGCCCACCCCGGGAGGCCCCGTGAAGCCGACGATCCGCGCTCTGCCGGTTCGGGGGTAGACCTCGCGCACCAGCTCCCAGCCGGCCGGGTCGTCGGACTCGATCAGGGTGATCGCCCGCGCCAGCGCCCGCTTGTCGCCGCTGACGAGGCGCTCGGCGAGCGAGGTCGACTTCGCGGCGTCTGGCATACGCAGGCCAGTCTAAAGTGCGCCCCGCCGTGATCCGCCTGATCCGCTTCTCCGCCCGCAACGGGATGCTGACGCCGAAATACGCGCTGCTGGCGCTGCGCTACCTGTGGCGGCGGCTGCTCACCCCGGCCGGCTGGCGCTGGCGCACCGACGGGCCGCTCTTCCTCGGCAGCGGCCTCGAACTGCACGTCGCCCGCCGCGGGCGGATCGAGTTCGGACGCTTCGTCTGGCTCGGCCACGGCACCAAGCTCCGCTGCCACGAGGGGGTAATCGAGATCGGCCCCAAAACCGTGCTCGGCCAGGAGTGCACGATCTCCGCCTACCGCCGGGTGCGGATCGGCGAGCAGTGCGTGATCGCCGACCGGGCGATGTTGATCGACTTCGACCACGGCGTGGTCGAGGTCGAGCGCCCGATCCGCGAGCAGGGCATCTACACGCGCGAGGTCGAGGTCGGCTCCAACGTCTGGATCGGCTACGGCGCCTGCATCCTGCGCGGCGTCCGGGTCGGCGACAACTCGATAATCGGCGCCGGCTCGGTGGTCACCAGGGACGTCCCGGCCAACGCGGTCGTCGCCGGCGTCCCGGCCGAGGTGATCCGCATGCGCGAGGCCCCCGGACAGCTCAGCTGGCCCGACCCGGTCGAGCCCGACCCGGGGGCCCCCACCACGCTGCCGCAACCCGGCTGACTCACGAGAGCAGCTCGAGAAACGCGAACGCGGCGGCCGCGACGGCGCCGGCGTAGCCGTCCAGCGTTGGGATCGCGACAACGATATGAGCGGACACGCAGGGCATCGGCGCCGGACGCAGAACCGTAGCAGGGACTAGGGCTTTTGTCTGTCAGCCCTTAGGTTTACGATTGCGGGCTGCGGAGAGCATGTAGACATCTGGTTGGCTGCGGAGAACCCACCGACGACTAGGAGGCTGTGGACCGTGCGTTGCGCAGACAGAAGAATGCTGCTGGTGGAAATCGCCACCCGCTTCGGGGAGAACCTGGCCCGCTGTCGCAGGCGCGCCGGCATGTCCCAGGAAGAGCTGGGAGTACGGGCCTCGCTCCACCGGACCGAGATAAGCCTGCTCGAGCGGGGAACGCGCCTGCCCCGAATCGACACGGCGATCAAGCTGGCTGGCGCGCTGGAGATCCCCCTCGGCGAGTTGATCGAAGGCATCGACTGGTCGCCGGGCAGCACCAGCACCGGCAGCTTCTCGGTCGGGCCCGGTTCGGGGACCAGCGCGAATTAGGCAATCAGGCGCGGCTTGCCTCGCCGACCAGCTCGGCGTAGACGGCCGCCGTCTGCTCGGCGACGTCGGCCCAGTCGAAGCGGCGCAGGTGCTCGAAGGCTTCGGCGACCAGGCGGTGGCCCAGCTCGTCGTCGCGGAGGACCCGGATCGCCATCTCGGCGAGCGCTTCCGGGTCGTGCGAGCGGAAGCGCAGGCCGACCTCCTCGTGGGGAACGACCTCGCGCAGGCCACCGGTGTCGGCGACGATGCAGGGGCATTCGGAGGCCATCGCCTCCAGCGCCACCAGGCCGAACGGCTCGTAGATCGAGGGGACGACGGTGAGGTCGGCGATCCGGTAGAGCGAGTGCAGCACGTCGTCGCCGATCCAGCCGAGGAATGTGCCGTGCTCCATCAGGCCCAGCTCCTCGGCCTGCTTGTGCAGCTCGGCCTCGTGAGTGCCCGAGCCGGCGACCAGGAAACGCGTCCCCGGCGCCTCCTCGATCACCCGCGGCATCGCCTCCAGCGCCAGCTGGAAGCCCTTCTCGTAGACCAGCCGTCCGACCAGCAGCACCAGCTTCTCCTGCGGCGCGGCGAACTCGGCGCGCAGCCGGCGCAGCTCGGCCGGGTCCTGCGGCTGCAGGTCCTCGGGGTCGATCCCGTTGGGGATCACCGTGACCCGCTCCTCCTCGACCCCGAAGATGTCGGCGATCTGCTCGCGCATGTAGTGCGAGCAGGCGATCACCCGCTGCGAGCGGTTGGCGATCCAGCGCTCGACCCCGTGGATGTAGGTCTGCGGGTGCTTGTCGACCCAGCCCTGGTGACGGCCGTGCTCGGTGGCGTGGATCGTCGTCACCAACGGCGCTGCGAAGCGCTTGGCGAGGTGGTCGCCCGCATTGGCGACCAGCCAGTCGTGGCCGTGGACCAGGTCGAAGCGGTAGCGGTCGCCCAGCTCGACCCCGGCGGCGAGCATGTCGGAGTTCATCCGCTCCACCCAGGCGACGAACTCGCCGAGGTCGGTGGGCCGAGTCGGCTCGCGGATGCGGTGGATGACGACCCCGGCGCGGTGCTCCTCCTCCGGCGACTCCTCGCCGCCGCGGGTCAGCACGTGGACCTCGACGTCGCCTTCGACCAGCGCCTCCGAGAGCTTGCGGACGTGGCGGGCCAGGCCCCCCTCGATCAGGGGCGGGTACTCCCAGGAGAGGATCAGGACCCGGGTCATCGCAGGACGTCCTCCCCCTGCGCCGTCCGCGTGGTCCGTGAGGGCGGCTGCGTGGGATCGATCATCAGGGCTCGAGCAGGGGAGCGAGGCGCATGTCGGGGGCGAGGGATCGCATGCACGGATCGGTGTTGGATCGGCAGTCTATGGCCTCCAGGGCCGCCTCGGCGTGCCCGGTGGCCCGCTGGAAAGCGTAGTCGCCCGCCTGGCCGCGCCTGTCGAGGAAGGCCCAGTCGCTCGACTGCACGGCGAGCAGCTCGCGCGCGGCTCGCGCCGCTGCCGGCCCGCGCAGCCCCTCGGAGAGCGACCGCAGCAGCCGCAGCTCCAGCCGCCGGGCGCCCCAGGCGAGGTCGGCGACCGCGGGCGAGTCCCAGGTGCGCAGGTCCTTCCCCTCGCCCCAGGTCGAGGCGGCCAACGGTCGCACCTCCGCCTCGTGCTCGGCCAGCGCCTGCGGCGCGGTGAGCAGCCGTACCCCGGCCGCCGCGGCCCCGGCCAGCACCTCGCGCAGCCAGATCGCCCCCTCCGACCACCAGTGACCGAGCAGCTCGGTGTCGATCGCGAAGACCAGCAGCCCGCGCCGGCGCCGCGTCCGGGCGAACTCGCGCAGGCGGGCGGCGACCGCGGCGAGGAACTCGCCCGCCTGGCGCCGCGCCGCCGCCTCGGCCGCGGCCGGGTCGTACGCGCCGCCCCCCACCTTCCAGATCCGCACCCCGCGCAGCGACTTGCCGGCGAACTGGGCGTGCGCCGGGTCGGACGGATACCCGTCGAGCGACCACAGCCAGCGGATCGCCTCCCAGTCGATCGGCAGCGCCACCGGTCCCGCACCGGTCGCCACCGGCGCCAGCGCGTCGAGCGAGTCGCCGTGCGCGCTCTGGTCCACGCAGAACCAGCGCACCGCGTGCTCGGCCAGCCGCCGCTCCAGCCCCGGCACGTACGCGCACTCGGGCAGCCAGAAACCCCCGTCCCAGCCGAAGCGCCGCCGGTGCGAGCGGATCCCCGCATCGACCTGCAGCCGCAGGCCGGCCCGCGTCGCCAGCAGCGGCAGCACCGGATGCGTCGCCGCCGAGGTCGCCAGTGCTACCCGCCCCTCCTCCACGGCTCCCTGAAACGCCCGCAGCGGATCCCCGCCGACGGCGTCCAGCAGCTCCAGCGCATGCCGGTACCGCCCCAGCTCCGCCTCGCAGGCGTCGCGGCACTCGGCCGGCACCTCGCTCAGGTCGGCCTCCGCCGCCCCGATCCGCAAATCGACCAGGAACCTCCGCAGCCGCTCCCCGACCCCCCCATCCTCCAACTGATCGGCCAGCACCGGCGTCACCGTCATCGTCAGCCGCTCCGCGACCTCCAGCACCGGCAGGTAGGAGCGGATCACGGCGTCGAACAGCCACTCCTCACCGAACGGATACGTCCCGAACCCCTCCACGTAGGGCATGTGGCTGTGCAGGACGATCGCCAGATCGCCGACGCTCTCCCTAGCTCTCATCGCGAAGCCACTTCTCCTTGCGGCGTGCTTCGGGGACAGGGCCTAGCGGCAACGCCCTTCCGCGGGTGGCGTCGACAGGACCCGCGGCCGAGCGCATGGTCCCTAGGCATAACACACGGCGAGAAAGTCCAGGGCGCGATCCAGGTCGCCCGAGCTCAGCTTGAAGTCGCTGCTTCTGATCGCCGGGGTGAAGCGCCGGTAGAACGGTCCGGTCAGCCGGAACGCCTTGTGCACCCGGTCCCAGCCAAGCCTCAGCGCGGCCTCGTGCGCCCGCAGCTTGCCGGCGTGGAAGAGGCCGAGCAGCTCGACCCGCTCGAAGTGGGCCTCGCAGAGCGCCCGAAACTCGGCCGCCCGGTACTCGCGGACGTGCCAGGGATTGTCGGACTTTGACGCCCCGGGCGGCGCCAGGGTCAGCAGGTTCGGGGTCGAGACGTAGGCGGCGCCACCCGGCGCCAGCATCGACTTGAAGTGCTCGAGGATCGCGCCCGGGTCCCGCAGGTGCTCGATCGTCTGCAGGAAGACGACAGCGTCGCAGGGCTCCGAGAAGCGCTCGACCAGGTCGCGCTCGAAGCGCAGGTTGGGGCGGACGTAGCGCAGACGGGCGTGCTCGTGGGCCTCCGGGTTGGCGTCGACCCCGACCACGCCCGCCGCCGCCCGGGCGAGCACGTCGGCGCCGTAGCCCTCGCCGCAGGCCATGTCGACGACGCGCTCGCCGGCGGTGCGCGCTGCGATCCACTCGTAGACGGCCAGGTGGCGCCGGTACCAGTAGTTCTCCTCGGGGACGTCGGGCAGCGTCCGCTCGCCGGTCAGCGGCAGCGGCGGGACACCAGGAGGCTGGTTGTCTTGAACGAACTCACGGCTCACGACTCCGGCACCGTATTGTTCCCGCCGCCATGGTCTCCCCTTTCCCCTTTTCCAAGCGTCCATCAGCAGATTCAGCGTGTGCGGCTGGCGAGCGCCGGACCAAGCGGAGCAAGGACGCAGGGAGGCCGAATGGCAGCGCTATGCGGCCGACTGAGGACGCCGCGCCGCGCCGGTCCGCCGCCGCCAGAGGTGCGCGGGGAGTCTTCTGATGGACGCTTCCCACATCAAGGACGTCAACGCCCGCTACCACGACGCGGCGGCCGAGGAATACGACGACAAGTGGGGGATCGACTTCGACGCCGCCGGCCAGCGGCAGGTGCGGCTGAAGCTGGCCAAGGCGCTTGGCGGGCTCGACGGCGTCCGCTTCGGCGACGGGCTGGAGATCGGCTGCGGCACCGGCTACTTCTCGCTCAACCTGCTGCAGCTCGGGCTGATCGAGCGGCTGACCGCGACCGACATCTCGCCCCGGATGCTGCGCCGCCTCTCGGCCACCGCCGAGGCGCTCGGTCTCGAGGCGGAGACGGTCGAGACCGAGGCCGAGAAGCTGCCCTTCGAGGACGAGAGCTTCGACCTCGTCTTCGGCCACGCCGTCCTCCACCACATCCCCGACCTCGGGCGGGCCTTCGCCGAGTTCCGCCGGGTCCTGCGCCCGGGCGGCGCGATCGCCTTCTGCGGCGAGCCCTCCCGCTACGGCGACCGGCTGGCGGCGGCGCCGAAGCGGATCGGGATGCTCACCGCCCCCGCCTGGCGGCGCCTCGTCCGTGCCCACCCCCGCAGCTTGCCGGATGCCGAGAAGTCGCACGGCCACGCCCTGGAGGGGGAAGTCGACGTCCACGCCTTCGCCCCCGCCGACCTGCGCCGCCTGCTGCGCGACGCCCGCTTGGAGCGGCGCCGAGTCGGCGGCGAGGAACTGCTCGCCAACGCCTGGGGCTGGGGTCTGCGCACGGTCGAGTCGACCGCCGAGCCCGAGTCGGTCTCCATCGCCTGGCGCCGCTTCGCCTTCCACAGCTACATCGCCCTCCAGAAGGTCGACACCCGCCTGCTCGAGCCCCGCCTCCCGGCGGAGCTCTTCTACAACCTGCTGGTCTCCGGCCGCAAGCCCGCCTGAGCCGGGCCTCTGGCCGCGCTCCACGAGCCGGCGCTCGGCGTGCTCCACGACCCGGCGCTCGGCGTGCTCCACGACCCGGCGCTCGGCGTGCTCCACGAGCCGGCTCCCGCCGCGCTCGTGGAAGGATTTGGGGGTCTCCCCTACCCCGAATGCTTCATTCCTTGGCGTGGTGGGTGGCGAGGCGCTTGGAGACCGCCTTCAGCTTCCTCTTTACCTCTCGCGGCGCATGGCGGATCTGGCTTTCGGCGAAGCGCAGGGTGGTCAGGCCCGCCGCAGTGTGCGCCTGGTCGCGCCGATGATCGGTCGCCTGCTCGCCCGGCGTGCGGTGATGACGCCAACCATCCGTCTCTACGACCAGTCCGATGCGAGGCCAGTAGAAGTCCACCCGGTAGCCGGTGACCCACGCTTGCGTCTCGGGGCGGGGCAGGGCCGCAGCTCGGGCGAGCGCCAGGAACTTGCGCTCCAGGCCCGTGTCGGTGAGCGCGCCGCAGCCGAGCAGCCGGCCCATGCAGGCCTTGCCCGGCCTGGGCGGAAGCGCCTCGATCGCGGCGCGCAGCGCCTCGGGGTCGACCAGATCGAGCCGGTCCGCCTCGTTGATGGCGCGTTCCACCTGCCATTCCGGGGCACATGACGCCAGATCAACAAGCGTAGAGACGGGGTCCGTCAGAGGTATTGCGGAAACCTCGCAGCGATGCTCGGTACCCAGATCGGCCCGCCTGTGCACTCGAATGCCCGGATGGCGGCGGACCGCCTCTCTCGGGATAACGACGTGGATCTCGTCCCCCGGGGCGGTGCGCACGAGGCCCCACAACTCCGCCGCGCTGCGATGACTCAGCAATGCCCTGGGCCCACAGCTCAGGACGGCGGCCATCCATCGTCCCTTCCGCCCCACTTCCGGCCTGCCGACACGTAGACGCCACGCCACAGGGGGTGCAGCCGACCTCTGGAGATCCGATGCTTGATCGAGTCCGATCCCAAGCCGAGACCGAGCAACTGCGCCCTCGTCACCACTCCATGCTGCACCCTCGCCAGGTCCCAGACGCGAGCCGTGTCCCGTGGAGGATTTCGGGGGTCCACAGTGCCCCCAAGGCTTCATCGGACCGAATTCGCCCCCATTCGACGAGGTGGCGGCAGGGAAATTGGCGCTATTTGGGCGGCTGCGCGGCGCCCGGCGAGGCTGGTGCTACCCGGGCGCCGCGCGACGGACCCGGTAGAGGCTGATCCGCGAGTCGAAGCCCTTCAGGTGGTGCTCACCGGCGAAGGAGTACGCGAACTTCTCCCCCGCCGCCGCTTTCCCCACGGAGTCGATCACGACGCTGCCCGGCCGGGCGATCCCGCTGAGGCGACTCGCCAGATTGACCGGGCGTCCGTAGTAGTCGCCGGCCTGGACGTGGACCGAGCCGTGGGCGATCCCGGCGCGCAGCTGCGGGAAGTCCTCGCCCTCGAGGTCGGCCGCCTCGACCATCCGCAGCGCCGCTTTGACCATCGCCGCGGCGTTGGTGGAGACCAGCATCGCCGCGTCGCCGATCAGCTTCACCAGCCGCACCGGCGGCTCGGCCACCGCGGTCGCCAGCTCGTCGAGCCGGCCGGCGATCAGCCCCAGCTCCTCAGTCGCCACCTGCTCGCCGAGCCTGGTGAAGCCGACCAGGTCGGCGAAGCAGACGGACACCTCGGAGGTCGCCCTGATCTCGCCCGCGGCGAGGTCGGCGGCGCCGACCACGTCGCGACGGACCTGCTCGAGCATGTGAGCCCGCAGCGCGTAGGCGAGGGTCGGCTCGATCAGCGGCTGCATGTATTCGGCGGCGGCGGCGAAGCGCAGCGCCAGGTCGCGCTCGCTGTCGCCGGGCCGCATCACGGTGCGGATCACCAGGTCGCGGTTGGCTTCGGCGATCCGCGCCGTGGCCATCCCGATCGTCCGCGCCACCTGGAGGATCCCCTCCGCGGGCAGGCCGGCGTCGCGGAACGCCTTCACCCGCCGCGCCTCGTTCAGCTCGGACTCGGTCAGCGAGCGCTCGTCGGGGTCCGGGTAGGGGATGCCGAGCGCCGCCGTGGCGCGCTGCAGCAGGTCGAGCTCGACCCCGGAGATCTCGGCGATCTCGCGCGGCGTGTAGCGGGGGCCGCCGCCGGCCAGGACCCGCTCGACCGGCAGCAGGGCGAGACGGCCGGCGAGGATCGCCTCGCGCAGCTCCTCCAGCGGCACGCCTTCGCTCGCCAGGCGCTCCAGCAGCTCGCGCCGCTCCTCGCGCGCCTCGCCCTCCAGCCCGGCGAGCAGCCCCTCCGCCTCGAAGTCGATCATCGGCGCATTCTCGCGGACGTGCCTTCGCTGCGTGATCCATAGGGGCACCGAATCAACGGCACGTCCACCAGGCGGGCTATGCGGTCGCGACCGCGCCGCCTCGGCGTGGGTCGCCGCCGCCGCTCAGCCTGCCGCTGGACGGATCGCGGACGACCGCCTGCACGCCGCCGAAGAACAGGTTGAGCCGCGGCCGGCGCAGGACCGGGACGCCGCGTGCCTCGATCCGCGCCAGCGCCGCCTCGTCGATCCCCGGCTCGGCCTGGACGATGCCGGCCTCGGAGTGCAGGCGCGGCGCCCGCACCGCCTCGCCGACGCCCATCCCCTGCTCGACCGCCCGCACCACGGTCTGCACGATCGCCGAGCGGATCCGGTTTGAGCCGGCGCTGCCCAGCCCCAGCTCGATCTCGCCGTCGCGCAGCACCACGGTCGGCGCCATCATCGACGGCACCCGCCGCCCGGGGGCGATCGCGTGGAAGCCGAGCGGGTTGAGGTCCTCCTCGCCGAGCATGTTGTTGAGGATCACCCCGGTGCCGGGAACGAGCACGCCCGAGCCCGAGCCGTTCGAGCAGGTGACGCTGGCGCAGAGCCCGTTCCCGTCGAGGGCCGCGATGTGAGTAGTCGAGCCGAGCAGCTCGCCGGCCTTCAGGTCGAGCCGCACCGGGTCGAGCAGCGCCTCCTCCAGCTCCTCGCCGTAGAGGGCTTCGGCGAACTCCTCGTCGCGGGCGGCGTTGGCGGCGTCCATCGCCGCGACCAGCCGCTCGGGGTCGCTGCTCCCCCCGAGGCGCTCGAGCAGGCCGAGCGTGTGGGCGATCAGGATCCCGCCCGAGGAGGGCGGCGGGTTGGTCAGCACCTCGGTGCCGCGGAAGGGCGCCCGGATCGGCCGCCGCTCGATCGCCTCGTAGCCGGCCAGGTCGGTCGGCCCCAGGGTGCCGCCGTGCTCGCCGACGAAGCCGCTCAGCGCCGCCGCCACCTCTCCGCGGTAGAACGGCTCGGCCCCCTCGACGCCGAACCGTTCCAGCGCCCCGGCCAGCTCGGCGAAGCGGAAGACGTCGCCCCGGCCCAGCGGCCGCCCCTCCGGCGCGTACAGCTCCCGCGTCCCCGGCAGGCGCTCGTGGATCGGCCAGAGGATCTCGAGGATGTAGGCCTGCTCGTCGTTGACCGGGGCGCCCTCGCGGGCGAGGCGGACGCCGGGCGCGGCGAGCGCGGAGAGCGAGGCCGAGCCGAACCGCCGCAACGCCAGCTCCAGTCCCGCCGCCGTCCCCGGCACGCCGCAGGAAGCCGGCCCGACGTAGAACGTCTGCACCGTCTCGGCATCGAAGTGGACGGGGACGGGGGCGAGCTCGACCCCCCGCTCGGTTCCGTCCTTGCCGGGCGCGGACACAAAGAAGTCGATCAAGGTGGTCGCCGAATCCCCGGCGGAGGGAGCGTCGAGATCTGATTCTTCGCGACCGGAGCCGGGGTGAGGCCCTGGTGAATGAATCATCATGAACCCCCCTGCCCCGAATCCAGTCAGCGGACTCTCGACCGCAAATGACGCAAGGACCGCAGCGACGGCGGCATCTACGGCGTTGCCTCCCTGGCGCAGTACCTCGGCCCCCGCCTCGGCGGTCAGCGGATGGCCGGCGGCGACGACCCCGCTCATGCGGCCGAGCCCGGAGCTATCCGGGCAGGAACTCGGGGACGTCGAGGCTGCTCAGGTCGCCCGCCTTTTCGCTGCGCGGCGCGCGGCCGCTCTCCCTGGTGCGGCGGATCGTCGGCTCGGCGGCGCGGCGCGGCGTCGTGCGGCCGTCGAAGCGGGTGGCGACGACGGTGACCCAGATCTGGTCGCCCAGCTCCTCGTCGATGTTGGCGCCGAAGATGATGTTGGCGTCGGGGTGGGCGGCCTCGCCGACCAGCTTCGCCGCCTCGCTGACCTCGACCAGCGAGAGGTCGGCGCCGCCGGTGACCGAGAGCAGGATCGAGCGCGCCCCCTCCATCGAGGTCTCCAGCAACGGCGAGGAGATCGCTTTCTCGGCAGCCAGCAGGGCGCGGCCCTCGCCGCTGCCCATGCCGATCCCAAGCAGCGCCCGGCCGGCCTCGGACATGATCGTCCGCACGTCGGCGAAGTCGAGGTTGATCAGCGCCGGCAGCGTCACCAGGTCGGAGATGCCCTGCACGCCCTGGCGCAGCACGTCGTCGGCCACCTGGAAGGCTTCGACCATCGAGGTCTGCTGGTCGAGCACTTCGAGCAGGCGGTCGTTGGGGACGACGATCAGCGTGTCGACCTCGGCGCCGAGCTCCTCGATCCCCTTGGTCGCCTGGTTGCCGCGCCGCGAGCCCTCGAAGCTGAACGGCTTGGTGACGATGCCGACGGTCAGCGCGCCGATCTCGCGGGCGAGGCGGGCGATCACCGGGGCGGCGCCCGTGCCGGTGCCGCCGCCGGCCCCGGCGGCGACGAAGACCATGTCGGAGCCCTTCAGCAGGCGCTTGATCTTGTCCTGCTCGTCGAAGGCGGATCGGTGGCCGACCTCGGCATCGGCCCCGGCCCCCAGCCCCCGGGTTTGCTCGTCGCCGATGTGAACGGTGACGTCGGCGACGCAGAGCTGCAAGGACTGGAGGTCCGTGTTGACGGCCATGAACTCGACCCCGGACACGTTCGCGTCGACCATCCGGTTGACGGCGTTGACCCCGGCGCCCCCGACGCCGACGACCCGGATCACCGGCTGATGCGGCTCCCCGCTGCCGCGCGCCACGTACTCCGGTTCCTCCCGCCCGTAACGGGGCGTTTCGACCGGCGGCTCGCCGCGCGACTCCGGAGGCTCGGCGAAGACCCGCTTCAGCCTGTCGGGCGCGGACTCCGCGGTCTCAGCAGCTTGTCCGGAGCGAATCTGTCCCGCGGGGGTTGAGGACTCGGCTGAACCCGAGGCTTTAGACCCCTCTTCCGCGGGTGGCGCGGGAGAGGGGGTGTCCTCCCCGGCGCGGCGTCCTGTTCCTCGCCCCTTCGACTCCGCGAGCGAGGAATCCTCCTCATGCGAGGAACCCAGCGACGGGGAGGGCGCCCCCTCCCCCGCGACAGGACCCGCGGGCAGATGCTCCGATGCCTCAGGTGGATCGGCCGGGGCGTCGTCGGCGGTCGAGCGGAACAGATCGGCGAGGGGGCCCTCGCGCATGCTGGCGCGCTTACGCCGACTCATTCGCCAATACCTCCACAGCCAGCTCCCGGTAGTAGTTGGCGGCGCTGCTGTTCGAATCGTACTTGAGGACGCTCGATCCTTTCACCGGCGCCTCGGCGAACTTGATCGCCTTCTTGATCCGCGACCTGAAGACGAGGTCGCCGAAGTTCTCCTCGAGGATCTCCACCGCCTCCTTGGCGTGGACCGTGCGCGAGTCGAGCATGGTCGGCAGGATGCCCTCGATCTTCACGTCCGGGTTGAGGTTCTCCTGGATCATCCGCAGCGTGTTCTGGAGCTGGACCAGCCCGCGCATCGACAGATACTCGCACTGGACGGGGACGATCACCTTGCTCGCCGCGGTCAGCGCGTTGATCGTCAGCAGACCGAGGCTGGGCGGCGTGTCGATGCAGACGAAGTCGTAGTTGCCGGAGACCTCCTTCAGCGCTTTCTCCAGCGAGCGCTCGCGGCCGATCTTGGTGCTCATCGCGATCTCCGCCCCGGCCAGGTCGATCGAGGCGACGGCGATGTCGATCTCGCGATGCTGGATCACCTCGCTGATCGGCATGTCCTGCACGAGCACGTCGTAGAGGCTCTTTTCCACCTTGTCCGGATCGATCCCCTGGCTCATCGTCAGGTTGCCCTGCGGATCCAGGTCGACGCAGAGCACCCGGTACCCGGACTCGGCGAACGCCACGGCCAGGTTCAGCGTCGTCGTCGTCTTCGCGACCCCGCCCTTCTGGTTGGCGAACGCGATCACCTCGGCGTGCTTCACAGGAGCCTCGGGCTCAGCGCTCGTCTCGACGGCCTCATGGCGAACAGGCGTGATCAGCTCACTCGCCTTCATCCGCCCGTCGCCCTCAACGTCACCGTTTTCAGCCACAGCCGCCCCGGCGGTCGGTCCCGCCACCTCAGCTCCACCCTGCGCCATGGAAGCAGCCGAGGCGTCCGGTCCTTCGCCGTCAGCTCCACCCTGCGGCTTGGAGGTCGCCTGAGCGGCTGGCGCTTCGGCGCTGGCATCAGACGCCTCTCCCGCGGGTGGCGCGGGGGAGGGGGTGTCCTCCCCGGCGCGGCGTCCTGTTCCTCGCACCTCCGACTCGGCGAGTGAAGAATCCTCCTCAGGCGAGGAACCCAGCGACGGGGAGGACACCCCCTCGCCCGGGACAGGACCCGCGGTCGAGCCGTTGGTCCCTGACTCGTCAACTGGCCGCTCCGGCACCGCTTGCTCCATCCTCTCCAGCTCCTCGACGATCGGGTGCGGCTCTTCGGACGCGGGCGCGCGCTTGCTCTTGCGGCTGAGGAATCCCATAGCGCGGGTATTCGCATGACTGCCCGCTTTTCCTGCCGCCGTGCGAAATTGCTAGGAATCACCCTGGATCTCTTGCCCGACCTCCTAGACAAGCGGCTGGTCTTCGTGACCGGCAAGGGGGGCGTCGGCAAGACGACGGTCGCGGTCGCCCTCGGTCTGAGGGCCGCCGCGGAAGGGAAGCGAACGATCGTCTGCGAGGTCGCCTCGCAGGAGAACGCCTCACGGTTCTTCGACCACACCGAAGTCGGCTTCCACGAGGTCGAGATGGAGGAGAACCTGTGGTCGATCTCGATCGACCCCGACGAGTCGATGCGCGAGTACGTGCTGCTCCAGCTCAAGGTCCGCGCGATGCGCGACCTGCTCTTCCGCAGCCGCATCTTCACCTACCTCGCCGCCGCCACGCCCGGTCTCAAGGAGCTGGTGACGATCGGCAAGATCTGGGAGCTGGCGCAGCTCGACCGCAAGGTGAAGCGGGGGCGCAAGTACGACTTGGTGATCGTCGACGCTCCCGCCACCGGCCACGGAATCGGCTTCCTGCAGACTCCCCGCACCTTCGCCTCGATCGCCCGGGTCGGACCGGTCCACTCCCAGGCGCTGCAGCTCAACCGGCTGATCGTCGACCACGAGCACACCGGCACGGCGATCGTCGCCCTGCCCGAGGAGATGCCGGTCAACGAGTCGGCCGCCCTGGAGAGCGAGCTGCGCTCCGAGGTCGGCGTCGCGGTCGACCGCGTCTACCTCAACGCGCTCTACCCGGAGCGCTTCTCCAACCAGGAGGCGGAGCGGCTCGCCGAGCTGGCGGCGGGCGGGGACGGCGCGGTGCGAGCAGCCGCCCGCGCGGCGGTCTCCGAGCACGGCCGCGCCCGCTCGCAGCGCGCCCAGCTCGCCCGCCTGCGCCGCCGGGTCGAGACCCCGGTGAGGACGCTGCCCTTCCTCTTCGAGCCCGAGCTGGGAGTCGAGTCGGCCCGCAAGCTGGCCGGGAGGCTGCACTGATGCCCGCCGTCGACGAGATCCTCGCCGGCAAGGACATCTGCATCTGCGCCGGCTCCGGCGGGGTCGGCAAGACGACCACCGCGGCGGCGATCGCCACCGGGATGGCGGCGCGCGGGCTGAAGGTCTGCGTGCTGACGATCGACCCGGCGAAACGGCTTGCCGACTCGCTCGGGCTGCGCGAGCTGGGCAACGAGGCGAAGCGGGTCGACCCGGCGCTGTTCGAGCACCACGGAATTGAGATGAAGGGCGAGCTGTGGGCGATGATGCTCGACGCCAAAGCGACCTTCGACGAGCTGGTCGCCCGCCAGGCGCCCGACGAGGAGTCGCGCGACCGGGTGCTCGGCAACCGCATCTACCAGCAGGTCTCCAACGCGCTCGCCGGCTCCCAGGAGTACATGGCGATGGAGAAGCTGTTCGAGCTGCACACCGGGGGCCGCTTCGATCTGCTCGTGCTCGACACGCCGCCGACCCGCAACGCGCTGGACTTCCTCGACGCGCCGCGCCGCCTCACCCAGTTCATCGAAGGCCGCTCGCTGCGCGTCTTCATGAAGCCGACCGGGCTGGCCGCCCGGGTCGCCGGCCGCGGCGCGACCGTGGCGCTCGGCGTGCTGAAGAGGATCGTCGGCTTCGACCTGCTCGCCGACCTGGCCGAGTTCTTCAACGCCTTCAGCGGCATGGTCGACGGCTTCCAGGCCCGCGCCAAGCGCGTCAACGGCCTGCTCGCCGACCCCCACACCCGCTTCCTCGTCGTCTGCGGCCCGCAGGGCGAGCCGGTCCGCGAGGCCGTCTACTTCCACCGCAAGCTGGTCGAGGCGAAGCTGCCGTTCGGCGGCGTGATCGTCAACAAGGTCCACTACCCGGCCGAGCGGCTGCGCGGCGACGGCGGCGACCTCGGCGCCGCGCTGGCCGCGAAGCTGGGCGACGAGGATCTGGCCCGCCGCGTCGCCGAGAACTTCGCCGACTACCAGGCGCTGGCCGAGCGCGACGCGGGCAACATCGAGCACCTCGCGGCGGAGCTGCGGACCCAGGGTGTGATCCGCGTCCCCTATCTGGACGAGGACGTCCACGACCTCGACGGCCTCGCCGAGATCAACCGCTACCTGTTCGCCAGCAGCGAGGAGCGGCTGGCGCTGGCCGCCGGGCGGGCGTAATTTAGTCAACCACCTCGCTGGGCGAGCGTGGGCAAGCAGATCAAGGATCTCGCGCTTCGCGCTCGCACCGCTCCCTTCGGTCGCTCGATGCGCCGCGCCGCGCTCACCCAGCGCGGCGCTCGTAGTGGTCGTACTTCAGCTCGCGGACCTCCCAGTCCGCGTCCTCGGGGACCGGGAAGAGGTGACGGACGCGGGGCGTGTCGATCCGCTCGCGGCGCTCGACGTCGCCCTCGACCGCAGGAAAGTCGAGCGTGCTCTCCTCGAGCGCGCGCTGCTCGACCTCGACCTCCTCCAGCCAGTCCCTCGCGGTGATCCGGATCTCGTCCTCGGCCGGGACCGGCTCGAGGATGCGGGTGTCCTGGTCCATGTCGTGCTCCTCCTCGTCGATCGGGGTCGGCTCTCCGCTCGCTCCAGTGGACTTTTTGCCCACGGATTCGGGGGCAAAGCGTTCAGCCGCGGGCGCGGTGGGCTGTGGTTCGGGGGCGGCATCGGAGTTTTCGGGGGCGAGGTCGGAAGCGGATGCGGGTTCGGGTGCGACGGCGATCTCGGCGTCGCCGCTGTCGAGCCCGGTGGCGATCAGGGACTCGTCGGCGGCCTCGTTCAGGTCGGCTCCCAGCTGGCCGAGCGCCGCTTCGCGGAGGATGCGGCGAACGCTCTCCTCGATCCAGCCGGCCAGCTCCGCGGCTCCTTCCACGCGGGCGCCGCTCATCAGCCCTCGCTCCAGCTCCAGCGCCGCTTCGATCCGCTCGCGGACGCCGAGCCGGTCGACCGACCCGTCGGCAACCAGCGCCGCGGCCCGCATCGGCAGCGAGGCGCCCACCGGCCCGTGGCCGTCGAGCACCGCGCGCAGCGCCAGCAGGTGGTCGCTGAGCCCTTCCAGGGCAGTCTCGCGCTCGCAGCCGAGCTCGAAGCGCTGCACCGCCCAGGCGAGCGGGCCCGAGGGGTCGGGGCGGGCCTCCAGGGTGCTCGCCAGCTCCGCCAGTTCGGCGGCCTCCCGCTCGTCGAGCCGGTAGCCGCCGGGGCGCGGCGCCGGGGCGCCGGTGGCGATGCGGCGCCAGCTCCCCTCGTCGGCCGGTGCGAAGGCGTAGGGCCCGAGGCCGACGCCGCCGGGCTTGAAGAGGCGCATCACGGTGACCAGCTCGCGCAACTGGCGCAGCGCGGCGGCGGCGCTGTCCGGATCCTCGCCCTGCTCGGCGATTGCCAGGAACTGCGGTTCCCAGGCGGCGCGGCCCATCCCCTCGCTGCGCTTCGCCTCGATCGGCGCCTCAAAGCCGTCGGCCCGGACGATCTGCGCCCCGTCCGGCAGCTGCAGCCGCGGCACGGGCAGCCGCAGGCCGGCGATCGGCGCGACCAGCAGGTCGGCGTCGTCGGCCCCGCCGGCCTGGGCGTCGAGCGCCGCGAGGGCGGCGTCGAGGCGCTCGCGGTCGAGCGAGAACTCGGTGCAGCCGTCCCACAGCGAGGCGACGAAGACGGTCAGCAGGTGGGCGGCGCGCTTGCCGGGGTCGGTCGGGACCGTCTCGCCGCGCTGCTCCAGGTAGTCGGCGGCGACGCCCGCGTCCGCGACCGCGTCCCTGGCCGGCTCGAAGCTCGGCAGCGAGCGCAGCTCGGCCTCGCGCTCGCGCACGTAGCGCCCGGTCAGGGGGACGTAGCTATGGAAGAAGGCCTCGTCGGGACCGGCCTGCTCGGCGACGTCGAAGGGGATCTGGTCGCCGCTGGCGACCAGGGTGGCGAAGCCGGTCGCCGCCTCGGCGGCGAGCCGCCGCAGCGCCTCGTTGAGCAGGGGGTCGCGCACGTCCCCCGCTTCCCTCCCACCGGAGGCGCTCCTGCGCCTGCACGCCGCCTTGCAGGACGCGCCGTCGATTCAGTGCCCATACGCGCGCCACCCGGCAGTCTGCAGCCGCATGATGAAGGATTGTGGGCACCCCAGCGTGCAAAACCCTGCCGGAAGGCCGGGGCCGGAAGCCTGGGGGCCGGAAGCCTGGGGCCGGAAGCCCGGGGCCGGAAGCCCGGGGCCGACCTATACGAGGCCGTCGTCAGGCGGGGACGGCTTCGGTCGATTCCTCTTCGAGCAGCCAGCGGGCGCCGTAGCGGCGCATGTCCTCGATCAGCGGGACGAGCGCCTCGCCTTTCTCGGTCAGCGCGTACTCGACCCGCGGCGGCACCTCGGGGAAGGTGTGACGGGCGATGACCCCCTCTTCTTCGAGCGCCCGCAGGCGCAGCGACAGGGTGCGCGGGCTGATCCCCTCCAGCGAGCGCTCCAGCTCGCAGAAGCGCCGGCGGTCGTCGGCCAGGTCGCGGATCACCAGCAGCGTCCACTTGCCGCAGACCACGTCTGCCGTGCGGCAGACGGGACATCGGGAGTTGCTCTCGGCACTCATCTTTCAGCGCATCGCTCCGAACCGGGTTGTCTCCGATCGGCTCGGCAAAGCGAGTTTAGCGCCAACGCTTCACTTACTGAAGCTATGGCCTCGACGGAGGCCCGAGCGACTGAAGCTATGGCCTCGGCGGAGGCCCGAGCGCCGGCCCGCTGAAGCGCGCCCGAGGCGAGCGCTTGTCGCCCGCCTGGCCGGCCGAGACCGTGTCGATCCTGGTCACCTTGATCCGGTAGGCGACCCTGTCCGCGCCGTAGGCGAGTTCGAGCGGGAAGCCCGGTTCGATTTCGAGCAGTTCGCAGAGCCCGCCGGGCGCCCGGGTGACGCAGTTGAAGTCGCCGTCCAGCGAACGCACCTCGTGGGAGACGAGGAAGAAGACCTTGCCGTTGTGCAGGTTGACCCCGCCCAGGGTGACCACCGGCCTCTTCTCGCCCGGCAGCTGGGCCAGCGTCTTGACCCGGTGGCGGACCTGCGGCTCGCTCATCTTCCGGCCTCCGTCGGCGGTCGGTTCCGCGTGGGAGATCTGCACGTCGAAGACGAATTCGAACAGATGGACGCCCGAGTTCTGCGGGTTGTTGGGGGCGCCGCCTCCCGAGCCGCCGCCTCCCGAGCCGCCGCCTCCGGAGCCGCCTCCCCCGGAGCCGTCGCCGCCTCCCCCGGAACCGGAGGAGCCGCCGCCGGCTTCGACCGTGGTGGTCGAGCCTCCGCTCGTGGACGACCCTTCGCCGGAAGACGAGGACGAGCCGCCTCCTCCCGAGGTTCCCGAGCCGCTGCCCGGCGGCGGGCCGGTGAACTGCTGTTCGAAGGGGTCGGACGGCGACCGGCCCTTGAGTCGCTTGCGGTAGTCGCGCAACCCGGGCTCGGCCTGGACCACGGTGAGGCTCGATCCCGTCACCCCCACCGCCGCGACCCCCGCGGAGGCGCCGCCGCCGGCCGGCGGCGCCAGCGTCTCTTCCCGGTCGTCGCCGAGCAGGAAGGGCACGGCGGCGATCGCCACCAGCACCAGGGCGATCAGCGGCAGCAGGCGGCGGTCGCGCAGGTCGTAGTAGAGATCGGCGAGGAAGACGGGCGCCTTCAGCTGCGGCCGCCTCAGATCCGGCCCCTTCAGGTTCATCGCGCCGCTCCGATCGTCGCCGCGGTCGGGGTCGCTTCGCTCGTCCCCGGGCCCTGCGAGCCGGCGCCACCGGTCTGGCCCTCGCTCGGCGGGGTCAGGTAGGTGGTGACGGAGAAGGTCGCTTCGAGCGTCGGGAAGCCGGCTTTCGGGTCGCCCGTCAGGGAGAAGCCGTCGATCGTCAGCAGGCGCCCGTCGACCGAGACCCTTTCCTTGTTGGTGTTGACCAGCCCGTCCAGCCCCTTGATGAAGTCGGCGATCTGGAAGAAGCTGCCCTCGAAGGTGAGCGTGTAGGGCATCACCGCGAGGCCCGCCGGTCCGATCGTCGCCCCCAGCGGCAGCAGCGAGGCGGCCGCCTCGGTCGCCGACACCGAAGCGCCTTCGCCGCCGGCGCTCGACGGCGCCGCGGCTTCTTCTTCTTCGCCGCTGCCGGAGCCGGCTTCCAGTTCGAGATGGTCGAACCTCACCCCCGCCTGCCCGGAGATCCGGTTCACCTGAACCAGCAGGGACGCGGTTTCGGAGTCGCGGGGCACCGCCTTGCCGAGCACGACCAGCTTCTGGTAGTCGCGCGGGAACTGGCTGCGCGCCGCCAGCGCCGCGGCGACTTCCGAGCGGTGTCCGGCGAGCGAGGTCTTCAGCTCCTTCGCCTGGTCGCCGAGCTTGCTCGCTTCGTCGCGCTTCGGCCCCAGCGCGAGCAGCCAGAAGGCGACCGCGAGGGCGGCGACGGCCAGCATCCCGGCGACGATCGCGTTGGTCCAGCTGGTCCGCAGCTTCATCTCAGCCGCCTTCCGCGCTCGTGGTCGAGGATTCGGCGGCTTCGCCGGACGCGGCGGCGCTCGCCGAGGTTTCGCTCGACGCCGACTGCGCCTTTTCGGTCGCCGAGGGCGTCGCTTCGCCTTCCGCGGAGCCGGTCGTCGGGATCGGCGCGGCGTCGAAGGCGACGACGATTTCGAACTTGGCGATGAACGCGCGGGTGCGGCATTCCTCGCTCGTCCCGCCGTCGGCGGAGCCCGAGCTGGTGGCTGCGCCGCTGCTCCCTTCATCGTCTTCCCTCTCGCCGAGTTCCGAGGACTGCACGCCCACCCGGGTGACGCCGTCGATGTCCTCCAGCGCGGTCACGAAGCCCGCCACCGCTTCCTGGCCGGTCGTGCAGCCGACCAGTTCCAGCGCCGGCCCCGGGACCGAGGACCGCACGTCCGACCCGGAGGCGCCGCCCGACCCGCCGCTGACGTTGGTGTCCGGCGTCGCCGACGCGGTGAGGTTGACCAGCCAGACGTCGTCGGGCAGCACCAGCGACAGTTCGCGCATCACCCGCTCCCAGTCGAAGCGGCTGTCGGCGAGGCTCTGGACCGTCGCCACCCGCTGTTCGCTGAGGCTGCGGAACTGGGTGTAGGAGGCGAGGCGGGTCGCCCTGGCCGTCGCCGCGGCGTCTTCGCGCTTCAGCTTCGCGACCTCGTCCTTGCGTTCGGAGATCTGGTTGTCGGTGAGGACCAGGGCGACGACGCCGACCAGCACCGCGACCAGGGCGCCGAGCACGATGTAGGCGAGCGGGCCGGTGCGCAGCGGCGCCTGCTCGCCGCGGCGTTCCTCGGGCGGGATCAGGTTGACCGGGCGCACGGCTCAGTCCTCCAGGGCGAGGCCGAAGGGAAGGGTCAGTCGCGCCGCGGCGGGCTCCTCGAAGCCGGCCAGGGCGGCCGGGCGCGGAGACGGCGATCGGCAGGCCGAGGCCGACCTCCATCCGCGGCCCGAGGCCGGGGATGGAGCTGCCGGGGCCGCAGAGGACGATCCGCTCGACCGGCAGCGCCCCCTCCTGGGCGCCGTAGTAGTCGAGCGAGAGGCGCAGCTCGTCGATCAGCGAGGTGACGCCCTCCTCCAGGGCGCGGCGCGCCTCGGCCACCGTCTCGGCGTCCCCCTCGAGCTGCTCCACGGGGCTCTCCAGCCCGACGTGCGAGAGCCACTGGGTCGCGTGCTCGGGCCGCAGGCCGCGGGTGCTCGCGAGGCGGGCCGAGATCGACTCCAGGCCGGCGTAGGAGACGCGGGTGAACAGGCAGGTGTTGCGGCGCGCGACGGCGAGGTTGGTGACGTCGCCGAAGCTGCAGTAGAGGACGGCGCCGGGCGGGCGGGCCGCCGGCTCGGCGTCGTTCCCGGCGGCCTCCTCCCCGCCGCCGGCCGCCGCCTCGCCGACCGCGTTCAGGGCGCGGATCATGCCGAAGGCGGTGAGGTCGACGCCGATCAAATCGAGGCCGGCGCTGCGGATCGGCTCGACGAAGGAGGCGACCATGTCGCGGCGGGCGGCGACGACGACGACGTCGACCTGAGCGGTGGCGCCCTCCTCGGCCGGGACGCCGCCGACCACCTGGTGCTCGAGCACCGCCTGGTCGAGCGGCATCGGCACCTGCTCCTGCGCCTGGAAGCGAACCGCCGCCTCCATCTCCTTCGGGTCCTCGATCGCCGGCAGGCGCACGGTGCGGGCCACGACCCGCTGGTTGCCGACCCCGAGCCTCACCCGCTTCGCGAGCTTGTGCTCGGCGAAGAGCGACTTCAGCGCCCCCGCCATCCGCTCCGGGTCGAGGACCTCCCCCTCGTGGAAGGCGCCGGGGTCGAGCGGGCCGATCGCCGAGGCGGCCACCTGCGCCGACCCGTTGACCGAGACCTCGGTCGCGGCGATGCTGCCCGCCTCGATCTCGAGGCCGACGAGGTTGCCGGTCTGCTTGTGCGTGAGTTGGAAGCGCATCGGGTCGGCCGGCGCGATGGGCGCGCGGGCCCTTCCTCAATCGACAGGAATGCCCCCAACCTTTCGCCCTGCAACTACCCAGTTATTGGCGAACCTGGACGAACGGACGAGGCCGACGCCGACCCGCCGCCGCCCATTTCCAGACGTGCCGGGAGTTAGATACCCGTGTGGGCACACAATCACCGGCACGTCAGAACGCGCCCAGGTACCAGTCGACCAGCGCTTCGCCGGCCAGCAGGCCGACCACGCCGCCCAGGGCGAGGAAGGGGCCGAAGGGGATCGCCCGCTTGCGCGCCGCGGCGCCGTGGCGGGCGATCATCGCCAGGCCGACCAGCGAACCGGCGAGCAGCGCGACGAGCAGCGCCGGGGCGACGTCGCGCCCCAGGAAGAGGCCCATCGTCGCCGCCAGCTTGACGTCGCCGAGCCCCATCCCGCGCGGGTAGGCGAGCGCCGCCGCGAGCAGCAGGCCGCCGGCCGCGGCGGCGGCGATCGCCCGCTCGGGCAGGCTGGCGGGATCGGTCGCGGCGACGATCGCCAGGCCGGCGAGGGCGGCGGCGAGCAGGATCTTGTTGGGGATCACCCGCCGTTCCAGGTCGGTCAACGTGACCGCCGCCAGGGCGGTCGCGAAGACCAGCCCCAGCGCCACCTCCCCCGGCTCGTCCCAGAGCACCAGCACGGTGGCCGCGTAGAGGGCGCCGAGCGCCAGCTCGACCAGCGGGTAGCGGGGCGAGATCGGGGCGCCGCAGCAGCGCGCCCGCCCCCGCAGCGCCAGCCAGGAGACGACCGGGACGTTGTCGTAGGCGGCGATCTGCGCCCCGCAGGCCGGACAGCGCGAGCGCGGCCCGACGATCGACTCGCCGCGCGGCACCCGGTAGGCGACGACGCTGGCGAAGCTGCCGGCGATCGCCCCGCCGAGGAAGGCCAGTGTCGCGATCGCCGCCATCTGCACGGGAGGTTCGACAGCGGCGCCCGGTTCCTTGAGCGGCGGTGGCCGCCTGCCGGCCCGGCCGCAGCGGGGCGGGCCGGGCGGCTATCCGGGGAAGTCGAGCGTCTCGCGCTGGATGTGCCAGGCCGGCTCGACCGGGTCGAGGAAGTTCGGCGGCTCGATGTAGCGCAGACGGTCGTCGTAGACGTAGTTCTTCAGGTAGCCGTGGGGGGCGGTCGTCCCGACCGTGCCGCGGAATTTCTGCGAGATCGCCCCCATCACGTTCAGCGAGCCCAGATCGTTGCCGCAGTCGTAGTGATCGACGATGAACGAGTGGTCGATCGCGAGGATCGCGGCTTCCGGCTGCCGGCCGGGAAGCGCGCCGCTCAGCGGCGCGTTGACGCTCTCACGGCCCAGGAGGCGGCGCCCCGGTCGTCGCCAGCTGGATCCGGCTGTCGAAGCTCGGCGAGTCGTAGCGGAGCTGCAGAGCGCTCGGGGTTTCGGCGCCGACGCTGAGCGCCAGGCCCAGCTGCGACCCCGGCGGCACCGGCAGCGCCCCGCCTTCCCCCGCGTAGCCGAAGCTCAGCGGCAGCGATATCTCCGTCCAGCCGGAGCTCGGCCACGACTGGGCGAAGTAGCTGAAGTCGAGGCTGAGCGGCGGGCCGAGGTTGAACGCCAGCGTGTCGGTGGTCACGCCTTCCGAGTGCGACCTGACGAACAGCCAGGCGCAGATCCGGCCCTTGTAGACGCCGCCGCCCAGCGTCTCCGTCCAGAGATTGAGCGTGCCTTCCCCGGTCAGCAGCAGGTCCTGGGCGCCTTCGTGTTCTGGTACCGGTTGCGACAACCAGCGGTGGACCTGCTTGAACGCTTCGGGATGGGGTCCGGTTCGGTGGCGACGCCGCTCGCCAGTTCGCTCGCTTCTTCCGAGCCGCATTCGCTGCCGGGTTCGATCTGGAGACCTCGGTCCTCTTCTCCCCCTTCTTTCGGCTCGACGTCGGTCGAGAAGTCGTAGGGGAGGTTGACCGGTTTTTCTTCTTCTCCTTCTTCTTCCAATTTCGGCGCTTCGGGCCAGAGCAGGTCGGGCGCGCCGGGACGCTTTCTTTCCGCACGCCGTCTTCGCAGTCGCCCCGCGTGTTGTGGGTCGGATGGACGCCTTCTTCCGGCGGAGGTTCCAGGCGGGCCGGCTGGTCGCAGGGCGTGTCGGTCAGCAGCAGCGTCCAGGGGACGTCTTCGCTGCCGCCCGGTTCGGTCGACGGGAAGCTCGACGGTTCGGCGTCGGGGTCGACGAACTGGCCCTGGATTTCCTGGTAGCGGCGGGTCCCGCCCGGCACCGTCCGTTCGAAGCTCACCGCGACCACGGCCCGCTTCAGGTGGCGGCTGTCCTGGCAGAGCGAGAACGGGCAGGTGTCCCAGACCACGTAGCGGTAGACGCTGCCCCGCACGTCGCCGACCTGGAAGTCTTTCGGGCCCGGTTCGACAGTGCCGCCTTCGATCGCTTCCCCGTTGGCGGTGCCGCCGTTGTAGACGAGCCGCTTCAGGCCGGTGCCGTCGCGCCCGGTGTAGAAGAAGCTGCCGGCGATCCGCGAGTCGGGATCGGCGGGGTCCGACGCGGAGGACGGCAATGAGGTGAGGGCGAGTTCTTTGTAGGAGACCCGCCGCAGCTTCTCCATTTCCCGCTGCAGGACGTTGGCGACAACCTGGCTCTGTTCGGCGCGGAAGGTGTTGCGGGTGGCGGCGTCGACGATGCCGAGCACGCCGAGGCTGCCGATCACCAGGATCAGGCCCGCGACCACGACCTCGACCACCGTCAGGCCGTCTTCGCGCCTCATGATCCTTCGCTCGGGTTGCGGAGGGCGACGCCGTCGTGCAGGGTGACCGGCCGTCCCTGCGAGGAGAAGCTGAAGGAGACGCCGACGTAGTTCGGGTCGGCGGAGCTGGGCAGGTAGCTGAACACTTCGGTGCCGGTCAGGCCGCTGGCCACCTGGACCGCCGGGCCGGGATCGCTGCCGTCGGGCTGGGCGACGACCCGCGTGCAGGCTTCGCCCGAGCAGCTGTAGGTGACGCGGCAGGGGATCGCGCTGCTCGCCGCTTCACCGCCGCAGCTCGCGGCCTTGACGTAGGTGACGATCTCCAGTTCGTCGAGGTCGCCGCCGGGATGTCCGAGCCCTGGCGCAGCTCCCGCGTGATCCGGTCGATCGTGACGCGGTTCTGCTGCATCGCCGCCACCTCCGAGGCGGTGCGGGGCTCGCTGCGCACCGCGCCGATGAACACGGTGAGCGCGCCGCCCACCACGACCAGCCCCAGCGCCGCCGCGACGGTCAGCTCGACCAGGGTCAGGCCGCGCTCCTCGTGGCGGAGCGCCGCGGCCGCTGTCCGCGCCCGCCTCCCCACCCTCAGCACCCTTCGTCCGGGACGCTCGCCGCCGCCGCGCTGCATTCGACGAACCGGAACGGTTCGAAGTGGGCGGCGGTTTCCGGGCTTTCGTACCCCGGCAGGCTGAATTCTTCCGAGCCGCTCGCCGACCAGATTTCGGCGTTGGCGTCGAGGTGGACCGATTTGCCGGCGATCGCCCCGCAGAATTTCGAGTTGCTGTTCAGCGTGACGTCGGAGCGCGGCGCGTAGACGACGAAGTTCTGCTCGCAGGGACCGTTGACCGAGGTGTTGCTGTTGAGCAGGACCTTGGTATCGATGGTGTCCGAGCCGACCACGAGCATCGCGACGCTGATCGGTTCCCCCGTCGCCGAGGTGATCCGCGAGTTCGACTCGAGGTTCGACCTGGGTGACTGCGGAGGTGTACACGCAGGCCTCCGGCGAGTTCGACGTAGATCGTCACGTCCTGGCCGGCCTCGACGTAGAGGGCGCTGTTGTTGAGCAGGGTCAGTTTGCAGAAGCTGTACACGGAGCCGCCCATCGTCACCGCGCTGTTGTGGCTGATCCGCAGCTCCCGTTCCCCGCAGGCGCTGGTTTCTTTGCCGGCCGCGGTCACCCCGTCCAGCAGGCGTCCGCCTTGTTCCCGCTGACCACGTCCTGTTCGAAGAAGCGGTCGTTGTCGTTTTCGGTCGCCGCGTCGCCCTGGTTGACCAGCGGCAGCGTCAGTTCTTTTTCGAGTTCGCTTTCGGCGACGGTGGTGCATTCCGCGTCCGAGTAGTGGTGCGAGTTGTTTTCGGTGTTCACTTCTTTGCCGGGGCCGACGCTCGCCGGCCCGCACAACCGCGCGTTGCCGGTCAGCAGGATGTCGCCGTTGGTCGCCGTGCCGGTGTGGATCGCCGAGTTCGAGTCGAGGGTCATCGATTCTTTCGAGAGGACGCCAGCGGTCGAGAACGGTCCGCCGGGGGTGTTTTTCTGGCTGTCGAGCGAGGAGGCGAAGACGTTGACCCGGCGGGTCACCCCCCCGACCGTCCCCTGGGAGACGATCTCGACGCATTCGCCGACTTCGACCACGTCGCATTCTTCGGCGCTGGTCAGCCGCGTCCAGTAGGCGACGTCGCCTCCGTTGACCGACATCCCGGTCACCGGACCGCACCATTCGCCTTCCGCGGCCGGTTCGCACGGCGAGGCGCCGCGGTTGTAGTAGAGCAGCGCCTGGCTGACCCCCGATTCGGCGACCGCGAGGGCCGTCTTGCTGCCCTGGTCGCGCACGGTGCCGCTCTGCCCCTGGATCGAGACCATCACCGCGGCGCCGGCCATCCCCATCGCCGCGACGACCATCAGCAGCACGGTCGGCAGCGCGAAGCCGCGCTCGGAGGCGAGGCGGCGGCGCAGGGCGCCCGCCCCGCTCCGGAGAGCCGGGCCCACCGCGACGCGGAATCGGCTTCGCGAGGCCATCTGCCCTTCATAGATCGAGCGCGGGGCACCGCGGCTTGAGCGGCGAATGCGCGCCAACGCGCCGTGGGCGCATCCTTCTGGACGTTTCGGCCATTGCCTGGGCCCAGAAATGGGTAAGAAGAAAGGGCGAGCCCGAGGGCCCGCCCTTTTTCGGTTGCTCAGCAGCCGACCTTTGAGCAGATCAGCTTCAAACTAGCTGCGGAGCTCTATTTGCTCCAGTCGCCAGGATCGGCCGGACAACCGCCGGAATTGAACGGCAAACAGCTGAATTTCACGACTCCACCCGCTTCGCGGGCGATGGTGAATGAGTGGGCGGGGGTGGTTCCAGACGTGGAGGTAACTTCGAATTCATTGGCAGTCGCCTTCGGGACCGTGATGGCGTTGGCCCCGCCGTCTGCAGCGTCGGCTCGATCCCCTTCAGGATTGCCGGCGTAGCGTTTAGGTAGCTACCGCCGTTTTCGGTCGCGTAGGTCTCGATCGCCGTCTCAGCGGTCCGCGCTGCGGACTTGGCCTGAGCGTCGGTCGCCTTCTCCCGCTGGTTGAAGAACGCGGGGATCGCGATCGCGGCGAGGATGCCGAGGATCAGCATGACGACGAGGAGCTCGATCAGCGTGAAGCCGGCCTCCCCTTCGCCGTTGAGCCGGGCGCCTATCTTGGCCCGGAGATTCTGGAGAAACATCAGGTACCTCCCGTGGTCCTAATCGTTTGCGCCAGAGCCCCGCGTGAAGCCACGTGGTGTCTGTCGACCCCGGTGGTAGCCCGGCAGACTCCCCAGTGGAAGTCCCGACGGCTTTGCGCCCCCGCCTCACGACGGGTTTGCCTTTTGCACCGAGGCGCTGGCAGATTCATCACCAGGCCCTAATCGACCGCACTCTTGATCCCTTGATCCCCGAAATTGGGGCTTCATCCAGCGAAAAGTCAGATTCGTGTTGCCTGCGGACCGACGGCCTACGAGAAAGTCCGTACACACGCGGAGATCCGCTTGGTCGACTCGGCCGAGCTGGGCCGCGAACTTGCCCGGTAGAGCGCATCGCTCAGCGCCCCGGCCCGGTCGAGTCCTCCGCCTCGCAGGGCTGCCCGGTGCGCTCGCAGATCGCCCGGAGGTCCCGGTCGAAGCACCAGAGCGTGACCTCATCGCCTGCCGCCTCGGCCGCAGCGGCGATCAGGAAGTCGATCGCGGGACGGCGGTGGCTTCCGTCCGATTTCCGCGCCAGCTCGCGCTGGACGTCGAGCGCGCGCTCAACGCTCACGTTCTCCAATGGCAGGCGGTCGAGCGGCGCGAACAGGCCGTCGAAGCGCTCCCCGTACCGATCGCCGCTGTCCGGCCGGTGCATCGCCTCGAGCACCACCGGGACGCAGGTGACGATCTCCCCCCGCTCGTAGCGAGCGGCGAGCTTCTCGCGGATGTCGTCGCGCTCGGATTTCTGCGACCAGGCCCAGATCGAGGTATCGGCGAGATAGCGGGGCACTAGACGCGCGGGCGGCGCCGCTCCTCGAGAGCCTCCGGCGTGATCAGGCCGAGGCCGCCCGCGCGGACCTGCGCCGCTCCCCGGCGCAGCAGCTCGCCGCGGCTGACGATGCGCAGCGCCTCGTTGACGGTCTCCTTGTAGCCACTCGTCCCGAGCACGTCGCGCGCCCGCTCGAACGCCGGGACCTCGATCTCGATCGTGGTCCGATGGGTTGCCGCTGCATCGCTCACCCGAGTCAATATAGCAATTCTCCTCAGGGAAATATGCGTGAAATCCGACGGCTGCGACATATCGCCGGGGTCTCGATGATCCAATCGATGCTCACCTGGATGCTTGAGTCCCTCCCGGTCGGGCGACGTTCAGGCCCGCATCCGCGGCCACGGCCGCCAGCCGCTCGTCGTAGGTGAACAGGACGCCGATCTCCTCGCGCACGCTGAGCGCGGTGGCGAGGTGCAGGGCGTCGAGGCTGCGCAGGGCCGGGGGCGGCAGCGAGGTCGCCGCGTCCAGCAGCGCGTCGTCGAGCGGCAACAGGGCAACATCGAAGAGCCATTCCTGGGCCTCCCTCGCATACTCACTGCGATGGCGGGAGCAGGCCCGGATCGCCTCGACCGCGAGCAGGGCGCTGGAGACGTAGCCGTCCCATTCGGCCAGCTTGGCGCGAAGCGCCGCCTCCTCCCGCTCGCGCAGCACCAGCTTCACGTACGCCGAGCTGTCCAGATATGCGAGCCGCGGCGCTACAGTCGTCCTCCCCGCTGCTCCTCCTCCAGCAGCTCCTCGCTGAAGGGCGGTCCCGCAGGCGGCCTGCTCGATTCGCCGATGCGGTCGAGCAGGTTCCCCCGCGGCATCGTCGCGCCGCGCTCGGCGACCAGCCGGGCGATCGGCGAGTCGGGCGGGCCGGAGGGGGTCAAACGCGCCACCTCCCTCCCCCGCTCGGTGACGACGAAGCTCTCGCCCTCCTTCACCTGCGCCAGGTAGCGCGACAGGTTCTGCCGCAGCTCACGCACGCCGACCGCATCCATGTGCGTCACCGTAGCACTTAGACCACGGGGGGGCTGGCCGGACAGACCGCCGCACCCGGTCAGGGCGGCGGCGCGGCCACACCTCCAGCCGGGCTGGCGCGGCCGGGCTGAACGGCATTGGTCGCAGGTGGGACGCGTAGGTACCCGCGGTGGCTCTTCAGGCGGCCCGGGTGACAACCCGCAGCGGGCTTGATCAAGACGGACCTGTTGACGACGAAGACGTCGACGCGGCGGTTGCGGGGACGCCTGCCGGGCCGGGGGTCGATCGGACAGCTCTCGCCGTAGGCAAGCTCCACCACCGGCACCGCCTGCTCCCCTTCCCGATTCGGGCGCCTCGGCAGGAGCCATTTCCGCACTTCCTCGTTCCTTTCCATCGAGAGGTTCAGGTTGTAGGCATTCGACCCGGGGTCGTCGGCGTGTCCGTCGAGCTCGATCTTGGCAGGGTGGGCTTCCTTTGCCGCCCGTCGCAGCTCCTTGCCGACAGTCCTCAGCGCTTCCGGGTGCTTCAGCTTGTGTTCGTCGAATTCGAACAGAGACGTGGGAAGACGCAGCAGATTGAGATGGGACGTGTCGGAATGGCCTTCGCCGTCGGTGACGGTCAGGCTGACCGAGTACGCGCCGAGCCTCGGCGGCATCCGGGCCGAGATCGTCTTCCCCTTCCCGCGCTTCAGTCCGCCGATCTTCCAGTGCCGGGACTTGATTCCCTTGTCGTCGCTCGAGCGTTTGCTGCTGAAGGTGACACGCCCCGAGCCCTGCTGCTCCTGCACCCCGATCCGGGCTTTCGGCGACTGAGTGACCTGAAGCAGGGGCGAGCCGGCGAGCTGATCGCACTCGACCGTTACCACAGCGGTCTGGGCGTCTTCGGGCACAAGGAACCTGATGTGATTCGGATGCCACGCCTGCCGGAGGAGCGGCCGGCCGTTCAGCTTCGCGGTTTCAGCCTTCTGAGGCTCCCCTTCGAGGATTCCGCCCCTCAATCTGACGATATCCCCGTCGGTGGCGACCCTCGTGCCTTCGACCTTGACGTAGAGCTCTATTCCCTCGGCGACCCGATTTCCGTTGAACTTCACCACCGCCGGGTCTTCCAGCTTCACGTACGGGCCGTCACCCGCTACGCCACTCCCCGCGAGCACGTAATCCCCGTTCTTTCTTACGTAAGGTCCGTTCTTGCTGAGGCGAATGAGCCGTTTGCCCGCCGTTTCGATGTATTCGCCACCGGCTGCGCTGCCAGCCGGCTCCTTGGCGATATCGACTATCTTTCCGCCGAGCCGCAGGTTGTGCCCTTCGCGGGAGAACCCGAAGCCTTCGACGCCGTGGCTTTCGTTCGGCTCGCTCAACCGCAGCGTGACTTCTTCCCCCGGCGACACGGTTTCCGGATCGAGCCGTAGGCCAGCCCCGAAGTTCGGCCTCACGGCCGGGCCGACGTGCTCGAGCCGCGTGTCGTGCGAGCCGGACTGCCTTTCTTCTCTTGCCTTTTCGGCGCGTTTCCTATCCTCGGGCAGGTCGATGGTCGCACTGCCAGTCTCGACCGCTGGCGTCAGGGCATAGGACATTTCGAGCGCCGATTTCGCCGCCGCCTGGACGCTCTGCGACGGGCCGATCGATATCGCAACCACTTCCTTCTCCGGCACCCACAGCAACCGCCCGCTGTTGTCTTTGACCCCCCCTTCGCAGCCTTCGGTGGCAACGTTCGCGAAGTAGACCCGATCGCTGGTTTCGGTCACGTAGAGCCCCTGGATCGCTTCATCGGGGCCGTCGGTGCTGCGAATCAGCGCCATCGGCTGAACCTGAGGATCCTCGGCATTGCGGGCCATCAGCATCGCCGTTCCGAACAGCGGCACGGAGATGAACACCGCCAGGCCGTACCAGACGAAGCGCCCCACGCCGAACGTCGAGATCCGCCATAGGCCGATCCCGAGGATGGCAACCGTGCCAAGTGAGACGGCCAGCCACCACTCCCAGAGGATCAGCGAGGGGACCGCGACGATGACGCCCGTCAGGGGGACCGCCAGCGCCAGGCCCCCGCCGGTGAACTCGGGCGCGGCGGCCGAGCCGGGGCGTCCGTGTCGACCTTCGTCTCGGGCGGCAACAGCGGACCGGCGAACTCGGCCCCCTGCTCGCTCCACCGGGGCGACCCCGATTTACGCGCCAGCTCGGCGCGCAGCTCCGCTTCCCGATGTAGGCGCTCTTCGGCCTCCTTGCGCTCTTCGTTGGCGCGCTCCTCCCTGTCTTCCTCGTCCTTCTGCTCTCCCGCTTTGATCGTCTTCTTGAGTCTCTCTTCCGCCTCCGTTCGCTTGAAGCGCCGGAGGTGAAAGACGACAGCTCCGACCAGCCCCAGGGCAATCGCCGCCAGGGCGACGATCGTCGCCAGCTCGGCGGAGATGAAGATATTCGCCAGGAGGAAGACGGCGCCGCCGAAGTACACAGCGAGCATCACGGCGGCGATCGCGACGAAGGGGTCGATCCCGCTCTTCCACTTCCCGTTCTCCGCTTCCTGGTAGAAGGCCCTCACCTTCCGCTCCGTCGTCTGGCGATCGCCGCGCCGGCCGGGCACGCCGGGTCGGCGGTTGATCAGCCCGTGAACGAAGGTTGACCAGAAGATCACCGCGATCGCCAGCAGCACCACCTCGCTGGCGATCGCCCGGGACTCCACCGAATTGTCTCCCCCGAGCCAGATCGCCACCAGGACCTCGACCGCGAGGATCGCCAGCAGACCGCGGCTCATTCCGGGCGTCGCCCGACCGCCGCGGTCGACCAGGTAGGCGCCAAGGGTCGCAAGCGCACCAAAAAAGCCGAAGATCAGCAGGATCGACGCGCCCACCGCCACCGCCTCTGACTGCGGCACCGCCGCGACGACCTGGTCCTGCGGGACTTCCAACGCCCGGAAGCGGACCCACAGCACGACCTTCCCCGCAAACGCAACGAAGCCGACCGAGATGACAGCCGAGACGATCACGGGAACGACGGTGTCGCGCGCCGTCTTGAGCAGGCCGTTCATGGGAGCCCGGCCCCCATCAGAGCGTCACCCAGCACCAACTCCTCGGCGTCTTCCGGACGATTCGGACCTGTCTCCCCACCCATAACGCGGCCTCCCCAGTCCGCAGCTTGAAGTAAGGACAACGAACCTACTTACTCAGGGCTTTCTTTGTCAAGAAATAAACAGAGCGTTTTGCGAGTCTCGCGTCAAGCGCTCTGGGTGGTTCCGCCGCGAAAGCTCGTCTCGAAATCGCTGAGGATCGCCAAGACCTCCTTCGCCTCCCAGCTGTCGCCCTTCTTCTGATTGCGGTGGCGGGTGAGAATGCCGGCCCGACCCAGATGGTCGAGGCCGTTTCGCGGCCACCCGTGAGCGTCCGGCCAGCTCCGCGGCGATCGCCGCGGTGATGATCGGGAACGACGGGAGCTGATCGAGGATCGCGCGGGCGGTCGAGTCGGCGCGCATCGGCTCTGCCCGCGCGACCCACTCCGCCTTCGGCTCCGCGAGCCGTCTCGGGAGGTTCAGCGCGATCTCCGCGGAATCCTCAACCGCCTCGGCGAACTGCGCCACCCAGCGATCGACCTCGTCCAGGCGAAAATCTTCGAGGCCGGCGACATAGGCGTTCTTGTCGGTCGCCAAGACCAGGGACAGGGGCGGCACGTACGTCGGCGCCACCCCCCTGCGACGTAAGAGCGTGTGGATCAAGCATCGTCCCATCCTCCCGTTGCCATCGCCGAACGGGTGGATCGTCTCGAACTGCGCATGCGCGATCGCCGCCTGGGCGACCGGCGAGACGTCGTCGCGGTGCATGAACTCGCAGAGATCGTCGACCAACTCCGGCACGTACCCCGGTGGCGCCGGCACGAATGCGGCGCCAGGTGGGGACCAGGCCGCCGATCCAGCCCTGCTCTTCGCTGAGCTTCCCGGCGATCTGGTCGAGGGGTGAGACGATCGCGATCTCTCCGTGAATCGACAGGATGTCGTCGACGGTGAAGTCGCCCGCTCCGCCCCCGATCTCGACCGCGCGCTCCATTGCTCGTACGTTGCCGAGCACTCTCGGCGCCTGTGGCATCGCGGCCGACTCCCCCCGCCCCGGCCTCGGCCCTGGCGAGCTTCCGCTGCGATATCGGCGACTCCTCGATCGCCGACGAAGCCAGTGCCTCGGACCGCAGAGAGCTGACGCGCCAGCCCCTCGAGCGAGCGCAGCGCCCCACCCGACGCGTTCAACTCGGGCACAGGCGGCGCCCGCGCGCTCCGACGAAGCGGAAGTCGCCGCGCTCAGCTCCGGCAGTAGTCGCCAACCGGATCGGGTACGAAGGCGCGAAAGCTACCTGGCGGGCTTGCCCCCACCACGAGGCGTGCCAAAGCGCGGGACCCATGTGCGGCTCTCGTAGATCCCGCGTCCGCGCCTCTCTGCGTCGATAGAGCCTTTACGCGTCTCGGTCATACTTAAAGGTTACGGCACTAACCTTTAAGCTAGATGCCGGCCTCTAAAGCTTGCGCCCCTACGACGCCGGGGGGCCGATATGTGGGGCCGGAGTTGACATTTCGGCCCATCGGCGGGGTTCTAGCGAATCTTTTCGTACAGGCTGAAGATCGGCAGGTACATCGAGATCACGATGAAGCCGACCACGCCGCCGACGAAGACGATCATCAGCGGCTCGATCAGCGAGGTGAGGGCCTTGACCTTGGCGTCCACCTCGGTCTCGTAGAAGTCGGCGATCTTGGCCAGCATGTGCTCGAGCTTCCCGGTCTCCTCTCCGACTGCGACCATCTGGCCGACCATCGGCGGGAAGATCGGGTTGCGCTCGATCGGCCCGGCCAGCGAGCCGCCCCGCTTGGCCGTCGCGTAGAGGTCGTCCATCGCCTGCTCGATGACCACGTTGCCGGCCGTCTCGCCGGTCAGTTTGATCGCCTGGAGCATCGGCACGCCCGCGGAGACCGAGCCGGAGAAGGTGCGCGACCAGCGGGCCAGCGCGACCTTCTGGATCACGTCGCCGATCTTGAAGGGGATGCGCAGCTTGAAGCGGTCCCAGACCTCCTTGCCGCGGTCGGTCCGCTTCCAGCGGAAGAAGCCGACGGCGGCGAGGACCAGCGCCGGGATGATGACGAACCAGTAGCCGGTGATCGCGTCGGAGGCGGATACGCAGACCTGGGTCGGCAGCGGCAGCGCCGCGCTTTCGCCGGGGTGTTCTTCGGCCAGTTCTTCGAAGATGCCGGCGAAGACTGGGATGATGAAGGCGACCACGCCGAGCAGCGCCAGGGTCGCGAAGCCGAACACGAGGACCGGATAGGTCAGCGCCGATTTGACTTGCCGCCGCAGCGCGTCGGTCTTCTCGACCTGGTAGGCGATCCGCTCCAGCGCGTCTTCCAGCCGCCCCGATTGCTCGCCGGAGCGGACCATCGCCCGGTAGAGGCGGTCGAACACCTCCGGGTGGCGCTCCATCGCCTGCTCCAGGGTGCTGCCCGCCTCGACGTCGGCCCGCACCCCGGCGACCGCCTCGCGGATCCGCTCGTCCTCGGTCTGCTCTTCCAGCGTGTGCAGGGTGCGCAGCATCGGCATCCCCGAGGCGATCAGGGTCGCGAACTGGCGCGAGAAGATCGCCAGCTCGCGCACGTCGACGCCCTTCCAGCGCCTGAACAGGTTCTCGAGCGCGAACGGCTCGCTCTTCTCGTTGACGTCGAGGACGATCAGGCCGCGCTGGCGCAGCTGCTCGGTGACCTGCGCCTTGGACTCGGCTTCGACCTCGCCGGCGCTCGCCGCGCCGGCCACGTCCATCGCCCGGAAGGCGAAGGTGGTCGCGGAGGCCATCCGCTAGGCCCCGGGGGTTTGGACGGGCGGAGGGGCGGAGGGAGGCGGGGCGGTCCTAGCCGCGGGAGCGGCCGGCGGAGGGCTGGGGGCCGGGGCCGCGTCGCCGGGCGGCGGCGCGGAGGACGGTGGCGGTGGGGAGGGCGGCGACGCGGGCGCGGGTTTGGGGGCCGCTGGCCCCGCGGAGGCGGCGCCGGGGCGCGCCGGGGACGGGGGCGCCGCCCGCTGCGGCTGCGCGCCGTCGCCCCGCAGCGCCGCCGGCGCCGCCGGCGCCGCGCCGAGCAGCCGCTTCAGCTCCTCGGGCACCGAGGCGCGCGCCTCGGCCAGGGCGCGGGTGATCGTCCCCGCCCGGACCAGCCGCACCAGGTCGGCGTCCATCGTCTGCATGCCGACCGCGCCCGAGGTCTGCACCGCGGCGTAGATCTGGTGCGTCTTGCCCTCGCGGATCAGGTTGCGGATCGCCGGAGTCGGCACCAGCACCTCGCAGGCGACGACCCGGCCGGTGCCGTCGGCGGTCGGCAGCAGCTGCTGGGTGACGATCCCCTGCAGGGCGATCGAGAGCTGCGTGCGCACCTGCCCCTGCTGCTCGGGCGGGAAGACGTCGATGATCCGGTCGACCGTCTGCGCGGTCGACTGGGTGTGCAGGGTGGCGAAGACGAGGTGGCCGGTCTCGGCCGCGGTCAGCGCGGTGGCGATCGTCTCCATGTCGCGCATCTCGCCGACCAGGATCACGTCGGGGTCCTCTCGCAGCGCGGCGCGCAGGCCGAGCGCGAAGTCGGCCGCGTCGGAGCCGATCTCGCGCTGGTTGACGATCGAGCGTTTGTGCTGGTGCAGGAACTCGATCGGGTCCTCGATCGTCAGGATGTGGTCCTGGCGCTCTTCGTTGATCACGTCGAGCATCGCCGCCAGGGTGGTCGACTTGCCCGAGCCGGTCGGCCCGGTGACCAGCACGAAGCCGCGCGGTTTGGCGGCCAGCTCACGCAGCACCTGCGGCACCTTGAGCGTGTCGAGCCCGGGGATGTCCTGCGGGACGAGCCGGAAGGCGGCGCTGACCGAGCCGCGCTGGAAGAAGCAGTTGACGCGGAAGCGGGCGACGCCGGGGATCGCGTAGGCGAAGTCGAGCTGCTTGCTGTTCTCGAAGCGCTTGCGCTGGTCGTCGTTGAGGATGCCGTAGACGACCTCGCGGGTCTGCGCGCCGGAGAGCACCGGGAAGCCCTCCATCGGCTCGATCCGTCCCTTGTCGCGGATCGCCGGCGGGAAGCCGGCGGTGAGGTGGACGTCGGAGGCGCGGGCCTCGACCATGCGGCTGAGAACCTCTGCGAAGTCGAAATCCATGGCCATCTAGATCGACCCCCCGAGCCGATCCCTAGAGCCCACGCAGCGATTTCGCCAGCCTCGCGGCAGCATTGTGTTCACGGGAGGGGGCAAAAGGCTCCCGCAGGCGTCGCGAGCGGTGATTGCGAGGTCCGCGAGCCGGCGGCAAGCCTCCCGCAGGCGTCGGCAGCGCTGCCGCAGGCGTCGCGAGCGCCGCCCCGGGGCGCGGGGAGCGCTGCCGCCGACGCGGGGAGCGCTGTCCCCGGCGCGAGGAGCGCTGCTGCGCACGTCCGCTCAGGCGGTGACACGGATGACCTCCTCGAGGCTGGTCAGGCCGGAGCGCACCTTGCTGAGGCCGTCCTCGCGCAGGGTCAGCATCCCCTCCTTACGGGCCACCGCGGCGATCTCCGCCTCCGGCGCCAAGGCGACCGTCATCTCCTTGATCCGCTCGCTCATCTCCATCACCGAGAAGACGCCGATCCGGCCGCGGTAGCCGCTCTGGTTGCAGCGCGCGCAGCCGAGCGGCTCGTAGGCCTCCAGCTCGCCGCCGACCCGGATCTCGGCCTCGGCCAGCGCCTCGGGCGAGACCAGGACCCGCCGCTTGCAGTGGCTGCAGAGCTTGCGCGCCAGCCGCTGGGCGACAACGCAGTCGACCGCCGAGGCGGTGAGGAAGGCCTCGACCCCCATTTTGGTCAGGCGGGCGATCGCGCCGGGGGCGTCGTTGGTGTGCAGCGTGGTCAGCATCATGTGGCCGGTCAGCGCCGCCTCGATCGCGATCCGCGCCGTCTCGGCGTCGCGGATCTCGCCGACCATGACGATGTCGGGATCGGCGCGCAGGATCGAGCGCAGCCCGGTGGCGAAGTCGAGCCCCGCCTTGCGGTTGACGTTGATCTGGTTGATCCCGGGCAGCCGGTACTCGACCGGGTCCTCGATCGTGATGATGTTCTGCTCGACCTCGTTCAGGTCCTGGAGCGCCGCGTACAGGGTCGTCGACTTGCCCGAGCCGGTCGGCCCGGTGACCAGCACCGCGCCGTAGGCCTGCCGGAAGGAGCCCTCGAAGCGCCCCCGCGCCGAGCCGTCCATCCCCAGCTCGTCGAGCGAGCGCTGCGCGTTGTCCTTGTCGAGGATGCGGATCGTCGCCCCCTCGCCGCGCTGGGTCGGCAGGGTGGTGACGCGCAGGTCGACGCGGCGGTCCTCGACCGTGACGCTGACCCGGCCGTCCTGCGGCACCCGCTTCTCGGCGATGTTGAGGTCGCTCATGATCTTCACCCGCGAGACGACCGCGTTGACCATCCGCTTCGGCACGTGGGCCGCCTCGCGCAGCACGCCGTCGACCCGGAAGCGAACCCGCATCTCCCCCTCGCCGGACTCGAAGTGCACGTCGGAGGCCCCCTCCCCCACCGCCTGGCCGAGGATGCTGTAGACGAGCTTGACCACCGGCGCGTCCTCGGGGCTGACCTCCATCGCGGCGACTTCCGCCGGTTCGTCCTCGGCCGCCGCCTCGCCCTCGCTGACCGCCTCGCTGACCGCGCTCTGCAGCGTGTTGAGGCGGCCGATCAGCGCCTCGATGTCCTCCTCGGCGGCGACCGCGGCGCGGCAGTCGAGCGCCGTGGCGATCTGGATGTCGTCGACCGCCAGCACGTTGGTCGGGTCGGCCATCGCGACCAGCAGCGTCTCCTTGTCGACGAAGCCGACCGGCAGGGCGCGGTAGCGGCGCGCGGTGTTGACCGAGATCAGGTTGGCGGCCGCCATGTCGACCTGGAAGCGGAGAGGTCGAGGTGGTCGAGGCCGTAGCGCTCGGCGATCGCGCGGGAGAGCTGGTCGGCGTCGATCGCCCCCTGCTCGAGCAGCAGCTGCTCCGGCGGGCGACCGGCGGTGCGGGCCTGCTCGATCGCCTGCCGCGCCGCGTCGTCGCCGACGAAGCCGAGGTCGACCAGCACGTCGGTGACGAAGCCGCTGGAGCGGCCGCGGGCCAGCGGCGGGGTGAGGCCGGGCGTGCCGCCGCCCTCCGGCTCGAGCGCCGGCGCGGTCGAGTCGCCGGGCTCGGGGACGGGCCGCAGATGGCTCGGGTACTCGCGCGAGTCCATGCTCAGCTCAGCTTTCCGGCCTTCGGCTCATACGTCCGCTTATTAGCTCGACATCGGGCGCTCCGAGCTTGAATGCAGGCGGTTCGTCTGCGGGGCGGAGGTCGACCTGGCTGTTGAGGACTTGGGCCGTTCCCAAAGTGGACCGATTCGTGCCACAATCGACACGAGGTGATTGGGAGCGGGCTCAGCGGGAACGCCAGGGGCGCACGTGCGGGGGCGCATATCCTCGCGTTGGCCGCCACCTCGGAGAACCGCGACCTGGTCGGCGAAGTGTCCGACTCCCTCCCGCCGTGGAAGGACGCCGCCCTCGTGTCGCGGGACGACTGCATGGAGATGATCATGCCCTCGGTCGACGAGATCTTCTTCGTCAGGTTCGCCGCCGAGCAGTGGCTGCAGAAGGCGCCCGGCGGGGCGCTGAAGATCGGCAGCGAGGAGGCGGACGCGGCGGTCCTGGCGCTCGCCGAAGGCTGGTCGGAGACCGTCGTGCACGCGCTCGCCGCCCGGCCGCTGAGCCCTGACCGAGCTGGGCCGCGCCGTCGGCGGCCCGGGCCGAGCGGGCCTGGAGTGCCGGCTCGCCGCGATGCGCGGCGCGGGTCTGGTCGAGGCCCGTCCCGGCGACGTCGAGGGCGCCCTCTACGCGGCCACCGACTGGCTGCGGGCCGGGATCGCCCCGCTGGTCGCCGCGGCGCGCTTCGAGCACCACTTCGACCCCGTGGAGCTGCCGAAGATCGAGAGCCTCGACGTCGAGGCGGCCTTCCTGCTCACCCTGCCGCTGATCGGGCTGCCCGCCGAGCTGACCGGCCTCTGCCGGCTCGTGGTCGAGCTCCCGCGGGTCGAGGTGATCCTCCCGGCCGGTGTGATGGCCCGCGTCGAAGGCGGCCGGGTCGTCTCCTGCACCGCTCGCCTCGAGGAGGAAGCCGACGCCTTCGCCACCGGGCCGCCCACCGCCTGGATGGACGCCGTGATCAACCCTCCCGCCAGCCGGGTCATCCCCGAGGGCGACGAGGCGCTCGTCCGCGCCCTGCTCGAGGGGCTGCACGACGTCCTGTTCGGGATCCCGGTCGCGTAGGGGCTCCCAAGCGGAGCGGCCCCGACGGCGGCAAGGGCCTGTCCCGATTCCGTCGATTGGAGCTTTGACCACCGATTTCGGGGGTCAAAGCTCCAGTCGAGCAGGCCCTATTGCCCTATTGGGATCAGGCCTACTAGGTGGTACCCCGGTGGTACACTTGCTCCGTGGCTACGCGATACCCCCGCATCCAGGTCACCGAAGATCCCGATCTCGCCCAGGCGCTGCGCGTCGCGGCCCGGCGCCTGCCCGCTGGCCTGCCGCGCTCCCGGCAAGTGCGCGAGCTGGCGATCGCCGGGGCCCGTCACCTCGCTGCCGAGCCGCAGAACGAGGCCAAGCGCCAAGAGCTGCTGGAGCAGCTCGCGGAGAGCTTCGAGGAGCCCGAGACGGCCGGCGTCGACTGGGGCCTGCTGCGCGAGGGCAAGCGCCGTGCCTGGCCGATCCGATAGCGACGTCGCTTGGGGCGAGCTGCCGCTCGTCGTCGACACCTCCGCCTGGGCACGCGCCGCTCGCCCGGAGGTCCGCGGGCCTTGGCGGCAGGCGCTGCTGGGAGGGCGCCTGCGCATCTCGCCCCTGGTGCGCTTCGAGATCCTGCTCAGCGCCCGCGGCGGCGACAGCTTCGACACGCTCGCCGAACAGCTCTCGGCCCTCCAGCCGGCCCCGCTCACCACGGCCGTGATCCGCGCCGCCGAGGCGGCGATGCGGGCGCTCGCCCACCGCTCCTCCGGGGCGCAGCGCCTGCCGATCGTCGACTACCTGGTCGCCGCCGCGGCACAGGAGCTCGGCGCGGCGGTCATCCACTACGACCGGGACTTCGACACGCTGGCGGAGATCATGGAGTTCGAGTCGACCTGGCTCGCACCGTCCAACGCACTGGATTGAGCACCGGCGTCGATCCGATCGTTCGCAGGCTACGGGTGGTAGTGGACGGTCCGGCCCTTGTAGCCGGCGTCGATCACCGCTTGGCGGACGCTCTGGGCGCTCTGGAACCCATAGCTGGCCGAGGCGGTGGGGACGAGGTGCTTCAGGTGCTTGGGGGTGACGACGACCAGCGCCGGCACCCGGTCGACCCCGACCCCCTCGGTGATCGCCGCGTAGCGGGAGATCCTGCGGGCCGGGACGACGAACAGCGCGACGCCGGGAAAGGCGGCGACGCCCTTGGTGGCGATCTTGACCAGCCGGTCGTCGATGCCGCCGTCGCGGACGAAGAGCAGCACCAGGGTCTTGTTGGCGTGCCAGGCGGCGATCACCGGGCGCGGCAGGCGCGGCGCGTCGCTCGCCGCGCCCTGGGCCAGCGAGAGCGCCGTGGCGAGCGCCTCGGAGGGGCTCGCCGGAGCCGGCACTTCGACCTGCGTGGTGACCGTGGTCGAGCTGAGGCCGCTGTCGGCTTCGCCGCCGCCTCCTTCCGATCCTTCTTCCCCGCCCCCGGAGGAGGAGAGCACGAAGAAGGCGACGCCAACCAGCAGCACGCCGACCACGGCGAGCTGCACGAGCGGGTTGCTGTTCAGCGCGTCCCTCATGCCTTTGCACATTTAGCTCGGCAGTGCGGGGCACGAGCTTGAATCGGGGGCTGGCGCCTGCACCCGCCGCCCGCCCGGTCTCTGCCCTGCCTACCGCCTTGCCCGATCGTGCCCTGACGATCCACCGTGCGTCAGGCGCCATCGCCGCACTCGGTCCGGGCCGAACATGATTGACATCCCGATCCCGGTCACCCCGAAGGCGATCAAATAGGCCACACCGGGACTGGCGTGGGTGATGCCGATGTCCCATCCGCGCGCTTGCCTATCGGTACGGTGACGATTTTACATAGGTAATTTCAAGCGCTAAGCTTTGCTGCGATGGGGATGGGCCAGGTTCCAGTCGACTGGTATCGCTCGAGCTTCGCCGAGGACACCGCCCCGCTCTACTGGGAAGAGGGCGCCGAGGAGAAGGTCGAGCTGGCGCTGGCGGTGCTCGGCCTCGAGGGGCGCGAGCGGGTCCTCGACCTCGCCTGCATGACCGGGCAGCGCACCCTGGCGCTCGCCCGCCGGGGCTTCTGCGTGGTCGGGGCCGACGTCGACGGGTTCCTGCTGGAGGTCGGCGGCTGCGAAGCGGAGATCGAGGACCTGTACCCGTTCTTCACCGAGGCCGATCCGCGCGAGCTGGCCTACCTGCGCGAGTTCGAGGCGGTGCTGAGCCTCGGCGGCGGCGCGATCGGCCATTTCGAGGACGACGAGGACGACCGGCGCGTCCTGCAGTGCGTCTCACGGGCGCTGCGCCCGGGCGGGCGGCTGCTGATGCAGACGCCCAACCTCGCCTACGTCGAGCGGCGCCTGCCGGACACGGCGCTGCTCGAGAGCGAGGCGACGACCTCGACGGTCGAGCAGACCTGGAACGAGCGCAGCCGCCGGATCGCCGGCTGGTGCACCTCGACCGTCGAAGGCGAGCCCCGCGTGGCCGGCCCGGTGCCCTTCGCCCGCCGCGTCTACTCGATCGAGGAGCTGGCGCGGCTCTTCGAGTCGGTCGGGATGGAGCTGTGCGACGTCTACGACGAGGACGGGAAGCGCTGCGCCCCGACCGACACCCAGCAGGAGCTGTTCGTCGTGGCGCAGTTCTGAGCGGAGCGGGCTCCCGGCGACGACAATGCGAGCACTTGTGTATGATACTTAGGTGCTTGTAAAACCAGCGGAGTTGGTCAACCGCGATTGGGAGTGGACGGCGCTGGAGCGGTTCGCCCAGCGCCGGCAGCGCCTGGCGGTCGTCTACGGGCCGCGCCGGGTCGGCAAGTCCTTCCTGCTCGACGCCCTCTGCGAGGCGGCGGGCGGGCGCCGCTACCAGGCGATCGCCGGAGTCGCCGCCAGCCAGCTCGCCGACTTCGGGCGCGAGCTGGGCGGGTGGCTCGGCGCCGGGCCGCTGCGCCTCGACGGATGGGCCGACGCGCTCGATCGCCTCGCGCGGCTCGACGCCCCCTTCGTCGCCCTCGACGAGCTGCCCTACCTGACCGAGGCGACGCCGGAGCTGCCCAGCCTGCTCCAGCGTTACGTGGACGCCGCCGCCGGCCCGCCGCTGATCCTCGCCGGAAGCGCGCTGTCGGTGATGAGCGAGCTGGTCGAGGCGCGGGCGCCGCTGTACGGGCGGGCCGGCGCGATCGTCGTCCCCGCCCGGCTCGCCGGGCCGGACCTGGCCGCCCTCTGGGAGACGGGCGATCCGCTCAGCGCCCTCTGGGTCGACGCGGCGCTCGGCGGCCTGCCCGGCTACCGGCCGCTCGTCGCGCCGCCCGGCCGGCGGCGGGAGAAGTGGATGGTCGAGGAGGTGCTGGCGCCCGGCTCCCCCCTGCTCGACGCGGCCGAAGCCGACCTCGCGGCCGTGCCAGATCCGCCGGCGCTGCGCGGCGTCTACCGGGCGATCCTCGCCGCGATCGCAGCCGGCGAGCGGAGCTTCAGCGCCATCTCCCGGGTCGCCGGCCTGCCCTCCGGCGCGCTCAGCCGCCCGCTCGCCGCCCTCCAGCGCGCCGGGCTGGTCGAGCGCGTGCCCGACCCCCTGCGCGAGCGGCGCGATCGCTACGAGCTGTCCGACCCCTACCTGCGCCTCTGGCTCGCGATCGTCGCCCCGAACCGCTCGCGACTCCAGGCCGGCGCGGCCGCGGACGTATGGGCCCGGCAGGGGGAGACGAGCTGGCCCTCCCAGGTGCTCGGCCCGCGCTGGGAGGCGGTCGCCCGCGCCCACCTCGCCGGCGGCGGCGAGGAGCGGCTCGGCCCGCTCGACGCCGTGGGGACGACGACGGTCCCCGACCGTGCCCGCAGGCGCGGCCACGAGGTCGACCTGGTCGCCATGCGCGCCGGCCGGGTCGTGGCGCTCGGCGAGGCGAAGCTGCGAGCGCTCGGGCCTGCCGACCTCGAGCGCCTGCTGCGGATCAGGGAGCTGCTCGGCGCCCCGGAGGCGTCGATCGTGCTCGCCTCGGCGGGTGGCGTCGAGCCCGGACTCGACGGCCGCCCCGACCTGGTCGCGATCGAGCCGGCCGACGTCTACGGCGCCGGCTGAGGCTCAACGACGGTCTCTGGGGCCGTGCATCTCACGCCAGAGCCGCACCCTGTCCGGGCCGAGCATGATCGCCATCCCAACCGTCCCCAAGCCGAGGGCAATCAAATAGGTCGCCGCCGGGCTGGCCTGAGTGACTCCCACAATCAAGCCGCCGATCACCCCGAGCGACCAGGCCAGCCTCGCATCGGATCTGACAAAACGTCTCATAAGCCGGAAACTACCTGAACGAGCAGCGAAAGCGCATAGATCGTCGCTCCGAGGCGAAAGCCGAGAACACCGCCCTTGCTGATCACCTGATCGCGCTGCGCCTGCGGAGCCTCGGCGTAGATGACGTCGGCGAGAACGCCAAACTGGTTGCTGTAATCATCCGCCGCCCGGCTGCTACCAGACGACTCGGGCCGGGTCGAAGGCGGCGATGTCGGTATCGACGTCGAGCGGCTCGACGAACTCGTCGGCACCAACCAGCAGCTTGACGCTGCCGCTCAGGTCGAGCGGAGGGCTGGAGGGCTCGACCCGCACCACCGGCCGGCCGCGCTTGGTGACGATCAGCGCCTCGCCCGTGTCGGCGACCTCGTCGAGGAGGCGAAGGCAGCGCGCCTTGAACTCGGTGGCGGTGATCTCTTTGACCGGAGACGTGACCAGGCCACTCGGCGTCAAAGCTGCGTCCCGATCAGGCCGATCAGGGCGACGATCACGCCGCTCGAGGCGAGCAGCAGGGTGCGCTGGAGCGCCTCGAAGCGCTTGTCGATGACGTCGAGGCGCCGGTCGACTGCGTCGAAGCGCCGGTCGACTGCGTCGAAGCGGCTGTCCACGTGCTTCGCGAAGTCGTCCAGCCGCGCGTCGGTCCAACTCTCTCGCATCGCCTCCATCATCCTAATGTAGACGACTCGATGCGGCGAATGGCGCGCAGATTGTCGATTCTCTGCAACTTCTGTGTGCTCGCCCCGCCATCCACCACTGCCGTAGCGCCACGGGGCAGCTGGACGCGGGACCTGGTCATGGCAGCCGGTCGCCCCAACCGCCCCCGCCCCGCTCGTCCTCGTCCCCGTCCCCGTCCCCGTCCTCGTCCTCGGGCGCGAGCCGCTCCTCGGGCGGGCGCCAGACGGTGCGCACCTCGACGAGCTTGAAGCCGGCGCGGAGCAGGTTGCGGGCGCCGGCCGAGAGGGCGTCCGGGCACTCGAGCGTCTCCTCGGTGACGGCGAAGAGCTGGCGCGCCCCGGCGGCGCGGGCGTCTTCGATGCGGCGGCGCAGCAGGGCAAGGTGGGCGCCCCTGCCGCGGCACTGCTCGTCGGTCCCGGCGAAGGCCAGCTGGGGCGTTTCGTGGTGCATCATCGTCGCCGCCGCGGCGAACGGGCCCTCCTCGTCGCTGGCGATGTAGGTGCGCCAGTAGCGCTGGCCCGGCAGGCCGATCGTGAAGCCCTCCGCGGTCAGCTCGAGGCCGTAGGCGGCGGCGAGGATGATGCTGAAGGCTTCGACCAGCGATTCGCCGGCGAGCTCCTCGACCTCGATGCCGGGCGGCGCCGGGAAGCCCGCCGGGCCGGCGCCGCGGACGAAGGTCGCGAGGGCGCCGCTGCGGCGGTAGCCGCGGCGGTTGAGGAAGTCCTCGGTTTCGCCGGGTTCGCCGAACTCCCCCTCGCCGCGGACCGGGATGCGCAAATCGAGGCCCATCGACTCGGTCCACTCCAGCGCCTCGGCCAGGTGGCCCCGCCCGACCGCCCCCCGGCGGTCGGCGCCGAGCAGGACGTTGAACAGCGAGACGCGGGGCTCCTCGCGGAAGGCGAAGGCCAGGACCGGGCCGTAGTGGCGGACCTCGATCCCGTCCCTCTCGACCGATTCGACCACCGGCACGCGCCAGAGCTCGAGCCAGAACTGCCGCTCGAGCGCCTGGTAGATGTCCGTCCCCGCGATGTCGTCGAAGAGAAGGCCGAGCTCGGGATCGTCCCGCCAGTCCACCCAGGCAAATCTACGGAACGAGCGCGATTTGCACAAGGAACGTGTGAGGACCGGGAGCACCGGGCGCGAGCGCGGAGCGGCGCCCGCATGACACGCGGATCGTCAGCTTCCTCCCCCGGACCAAAGGGCTGGAACGCGGGGGAAGCTCTCGGCGATCCAGGGCGCCGGCACGCACCGCGGCGCGGGCCTCGAGGCGCCGAGCCGAGCGTAGGTCCGGGCGCGATCGCTGCGAGTTGGAGGGCCTGCAGCTTGGCGGCCGCTGGACCAGGATGTCGAGCTAGAGGTGAGGAGCGCCGATCAGGGCGGCGATGATCGCCCCGGCAATCCCAAGCAGAGTCCACTGCATGCGCTCGAAGCCGGCTTTCGTCTCCCGCCGCAATTCGCGCAGATCCCCGTCGAACTGCTCGAAGCGCTTGTCGACTTGCTCGAAGCGCTTGTCGACCTGCTCGAACCGCTGGTCCACCTGCTCGAACCGCTGGTCCACCTGCTCGAACCGCTGGTCGACCTGTTCGCTCAGGCGGTCGACTTTGACGTCGAGGACGTCGGCCCGGCGGCCCAGGTCGGTCACGCTGCCAGCCAGCGCGTCCATCCTGTCGTCGTCCCAGCGCTCGAGCATCACCGGCATTGTCGCACCTTAAACGTTTCGGCGGCGGCTGCCGCGTCGGCGGGGTCCGGCTCGTCCGCGCACATGCCCTATCAAGCCCCGGCGAGGCGAAACTCTCCCCCCTCGAATACATGCAAGCGCTCATGTAATCCGCCGGCGCTGCGTGGCGTCTACCGGGCGATCCTCGCCGCGATAGCAGCCGGCGAGCGGACCTTCAGCGCCATCTCCCGGGTCGCCGGTCTCCCCTCAGGCGCGCTCAGCCGCCCGCTCGCGGCCCTCCAGCGGGCGGGGCTCGTCGAGCGGCTGCCCGATCCTCTGCGCGCGCGGCGCGATCGCTACGAGTTGGCCGACCCCTACCTGCGCCTCTGGCTGGCGATCATCGCCCCGAGCCGCTCGCGGCTCCAGGCCGGGGCGGCCGAGGACGTCTGGGCCCGAGGGCAAGACGACCTGGCCCTCCCAGGTGCTTCATCGGTACCGGCTCGAGCTTCTCCGAGGAGTGTCAGCGCAGGACCTCGAAGGCGCGCTCGCGCCTGGGGCCGAAGCGGTAGACGGCGAAGTCGTCGTCGAAGGCGATGGCGCGGTGGACGCCGAGGCGCTCCATCACCGCGAAGCTGGCGCGGTCGACGATCGAGAAGGACTGGTCGACGAAGCGCTCGCCGATCGCCCAGGCGGCATCGAGGTCGGGTGGGGTGACGTGCTCGACGGACGCGCCGCCGGCTCGGATCCCCCCCAGAAGCGATTTGCCGCCGCGACACCGAGGCGGCGCTGTAGCAGCAGCCAGCACTCCACCAACACGTGGTCGGTGGTGAGCAGCGACTCGCCGGCGGAAAGAAGCGCACGGGCTCGCTCCGTGGCCTCGTCGTCGTCGTCGGCGGCCGCGTAGAAGGCCGAGGTATCGACGAAGACGCTCAACCCGCCGGTCTGTCTCGACCGGTTTGCCGGCGCCACTGGGACTCGACGGCTTCGCCGATATAGCGGTCCTTGTGCCTGGCGACGTCCGAGCCGCCGGAGGAGCCGAGCCCGAAGATCGCGCTGACGTCGGCCTTGGGCCTGTCTTTCTCCCCCAGGTCGTGGCGCACGGCGCGCCGCACGTACTCGGCGAGGGAGATGTTCAGCTCGGCGGCACGGCGCTTGGCGCGCCGGTGATCCTCCGAGTCGAGGGCGATCTGCGTGCGTACCATCATGCTTAATACATCATAACAGCATCGGAAAGCACGTCGAAGCGGGCGCGAGGACTCGGGTCGTTCCAAGATGTGGACGCGCGTGCGACAATCGCGCGCGATGGAGGAGCGCAGATACAGGGCTTCGCCCGCCGGCCGGGAGCTGTTCGACGTGATCGGCGCGGTCCAATCCTGGCTGGACAGAGGACCCGGACCGCGTCTGTCCCTGATCGAGAACAACGAGGAGGCGCAGGTCCCGATGCACCTCTTCCTCGAAGCCTGGAAGGCGGGGATCCCGCACGCCCTGGCGCCCGGGCCGCTGACGCTCGCCGAGCTGGGCCTCGCCCTCGACACGCTGAGCGGCAGCACGCTGAGAGGCTCGAGGGCAGCGCCGACTCCTGGGCGATCGGCCCGCTGATCGCCTGGCTCGACGTCATGATCGACGGCGACACCTCCCGGCTCCAACTCGGTGGCGACGAGCCCCTCGCCCCCGCCGTGCTCCAGAGCCTCCACACGAGGCTGGCCGCCCCCCAGGACCGATAGACGTCGATGTCGCCGCCTGCCGCAGGGCGCGGCGGAAGATCCCCCGGACCGCCCAGGCCGGCGACGCCCGCGCGATCAAAGCTGCGTCGCGATCAGGCCGATCAGGGCGACGATCACGCCGCCCCCTCGGGCCGCATTTCGCGAAATAGAACTGAGTGATCTAGAGGTGAGGAGCGCCGATCAGGGCGACGACGATCGCCCCGGCGACTCCAATCAGGGTCCACTGCATGCGTTCGAAGCCGGCTTTCGTCTCCTGTCGCAGCTCCCGCATGTCCTTGTCGACCCGTTCGAAGCCGATTTTGGTCTCCTGCCGCTGTTCGCGCATGTCCTTGTCGACCTGCTCGAAGCGCTTGTCGACCTGCTCGAAGCGCTTGTCGACCTGCTCGCTCAGGCCATCGACCTTGACGTCGAGGACATCCGCCCGGCGGCCCAGGTCGATCACGCCGCCGGCCAGGGCGTCCATCTTGTCGTCGTTCCAGCGCTCGAGCATCACGGACATCGTCGCACCTTAAACATTTCGGCGGCGGCTGAGGCGCCGGCGGGGGTCGGGATCGTCCGCGCACATGCCCTGTCAAGGCCTGGCGAGGCGAAACTCTCCCCCCGCGGGGGCGAGGTTCCGGTCGACTGGTATCGCTCGGCTTCTCCGAGGACCCCCTGAGCGGCGAGGCGCGTCGCTCGGCTACCAGACGACTCGGGCCGGGTCGAAGGCGGCGATGTCCGTGTCGCGGCTGACCAAGCGCACGCCCAGCTCGACGGCGGCGGCGTAGATCAGCCTGTCGGCGGGGTCGCCGGGGAAGCGGTCGCGGTCCAGAGCGCCGGCGCGAGCCGCGGTGCGGGCATCGAGCCGGAGCTCGCGCACGCGGGGCATCGCCAGCGCCGCGGTGATCCAGGTCCCGGCGTCCGGCGTCAGCTCGAGACGGCGGCGCTGCACCAGCATCGCCACCTACCCTCCCTCAGCTCACCTCACGGACCTGGAGGGAATCGGAGCGGCCCTGGAGCGCTGGCTGGACACAGCGCCGGAGGGCCCGCTTGCGCTGAGAGGCGACGGCGCGCCGCGTCTACTCGGTCGAGGAGCTGGCGCAGCTCTTCGACTCGGTCGGGATGGAGCTGATCGACATCTACGACGAGGGCGGGAAGCGCTGCGCCCCGACCGACGCCCAGCAGGAGCTGTACGCGGTGGCGCAGTTCTGAGCGGCTTCGGCGGGGGCGCAGTCCTACCGCTTCGGGTGCTCGGTCGGAGGCAGGCCGCGCATCTCACGCCACAGCCGACCTCGTTCCGGCCCGATCGTGATGATGAAGCCGATGACGATCAGGGCAAGGACGATCAGGTAGGCGGCGCCCACGCTGGCGTGGGTGAGCCAGACGATCAAGGACGCGACGAGTCCGCAGGCAATCCCCAGTCCGGCGTCTGATCGGACAATACGCCTCATCGCGCATAGCCTACCTGAGCGAGCAGCGCGACGACGTAGAGCACGACACCGCCCCAGAAGCCAAAGACCCCGAACCTGATGACGAGGCGGTCCCGCCGAGCCTGCGGGGCTTCTGCAAACACGACCCCCGCGAGCATGCTGGCAGCCCCCGATGTCGTGAATGGAAATCCCAACCCAATGCTCTGTGGCCAGGGATCTCGCACGTGGGGGAGGATCGAGCCGGTGAGGTGCCACAGGTCGATTGCGGACATGCCCCGACCCTGCCAGGCCGTGGCGCGCGCGTGGCGCGCTCGATGCAAGAAAACAGTGCCGCGATTGGGTCGAATTTCGCCACCTCCAGCGACTCGGGTGAGGGGCGGGAAGGGGGCGCTCCGGGGCGCAGCCCCTCACTCGGCGTAGGACCGAACCCTCCCCCGGCGCGGTCGAATTCGAACTCCCTGAGTATCGCTCGAGCTTCTCCGAGGACACCCGCTCCCTGTGCTGGGAAGAGGGCACCGCGGAGAAGGTCGAACTGGCCCTGGCGGTGCTCGGCCTCGCGCGCCGCGAGCGGGCGATGGAGCTGGTCGACGTCTACGACGAGGACGGAGAGCCCTGCGCCGCCGCGGAGGAGAGCTCTGAGCGGCGAGGCGCGTCGCTCGGCTACCAGACGACTCGGGCCGGGTCGAAGGCGGCGATGTCCGTGTCGCGGCTGACCAAGCGCACGCCCAGCTCGACGGCGGTGGCGTGGATCAGCCTGTCGGCGGGGTCGCCGGGGAAGCGGTCGCGGTCCAGGGCGGCGGCGCGCTCCCGCTCTCGGCGCTCTCGGACCGAGAAACGAATATGGTCTGCCTACGGTCCCGCCACGTATCGAAGAGGAGCCGACGAGCATCCACCAGTACTGGGAGGTGCCCGAGGTGCCCGCAGAGATCGAGAAGCAGATGGCGGGATTCGACGTCCACAGCCTGCAGCTCGTGCGCTCGGTGCGCTACCGGCCCGGGGGCGAGTTCCTGATCGAGGACGGAGGCTATGGAGCGCGGGTGCGGAACGCCTTCGACGCCTGTCCGGTGCCGGCGATGCGAGCCGATCTCTGCGGCTACTGCGCGGTCCACTTCGAGGGCGGGATGAAGGTCGAGGCGGGCCTGCGCTGCATCGGCGACGTGGAGCCGCTGTTGGACGCCAACCCCGACGGCATCCTGTTCGGCTGGCGCGAGCTGCCGGCCGACCTGCGTCCGCTGTTCGCGTGGCGCGGGCAGGTCGGCCCCTACCGGGCGATCGCCAGCGCCCTCTTCGCGTTCCCGAAGCCCGGCCACCCGCTGCTCGAGCTGGCGATCGAGGTCGCGGCGGCCTACGTCGAGACCAGGTCGCCGACGAGCCCGCGCTCCTCACCGGCCCGGGGGTTCTCACCTCCCTCTACCTGCTGCGCGAGCTCGGCTCGCTGGAGGCCTACCGCGAGTACGTCCGCGGCGGGCCGCTCGAGGCCGCAGCGCCGGTCTTCGCCGCGACGGTCGGCGACCCGGAGAGAGTGGCGAGTAGCTTTGCCTCGGTTCGGATCGCTCCGATCGAGGAGGCCGGCAGATGGTTTGCGCTGGACGAGCTTGATTTAGGTAGCTGACCGATTCCTGGGCGGCCCGGTGTCCTTCGCGCGTCGCGTCTACTCGGTCGAGGAGTTGGCGCGGCTCTTCGAGTCGGTCGGGATGGAGCTGCTCGACGTCTACGACGAGGAAGGGGAGCGCTGCGCCCCGACCGACACCCAGCAGGAGCTGTTCGTGGTGGCGCGGTTTTGAGCGGGCCTCGCTGCCGGTGCCGGCGGGGCAGGCCGGCTCCCCTCGACGCCGTCAGGCCGCCCCGCCGGTCGCGGCAGCGAAGGGGTCGAAGAGGCTCGCGCCGGTTCGCGCGACGTCCTCGGCGTTGCGGGTGGCGAGAGTCGAGCCCGTCACCTTCGCCGTCGCGGCGAGCAGGCCGCTCGAAGTCTCGATCCTCACCGACATCGGGGATCTTGAGCAGCAGCTCCTTCAAAGACGCCGGAGGGCCCGCCTGCCGCAGGGCGCGGTCAGCGCCGGCCCTCGGGGCCGTGCATCTCGCGCCAGAGCCGCACCCTGTCCGGGCCAAGCATGATCGCCATCCCAACCGTCCCCAGGCCAAGGGCAGTCAAATAGGTCGCCGCCGGGCTGGCGTGCGTGACACCCACAATCAAGCCGCCGATCGCCCCGAGCGACCAGGCCAGCCTCGCATCTGATCTGACAAAACGTCTCATAAGCCGGAGATTAGTTGAACGAGCGGCGAAAGCACTCGCTCAATTCCCAAATAAAACTGATTAGTGCCATAATGCTTCTGCTTGACTGCCAGCACGGTCAACGGGAGCGGGAATGGGGCGCGCTCCGGAGCGCAGACCCTCATCCTGCTCGCCGATCCGCTCAACGTCGCCGTCCTCCGTTCCCTCTCCGACGGGACCGAAGCGACAGCTCGAGCTGCGCCGCGAGGCCGGCTCGCCCGCCCAGAGCACGCTGCGCGCCCACCTGAAGAGCCTCGAGGGGATCGGAGCGATCGCCAGGCACCGGCGCAACGCCTTCCCCGGCACGGTCGAATACGAGCTGGAGAAGCCCGGCGAGGAGCTGCTGTTCGTCGCCGCCACGCTGAAGCGCTGGCTGGCCGCAGCGCCGGAGGGCGCCGCTCGCGCTCGGCGAGCGACGCCGCCAAGGCGGCGATCAGAGCGCTCATCGACGGCTGGTCCTCGACCATGCTGCGCGCCCTCGCGGCCGGCTCGCTCTCGCTCACCGAGCTGGATCGCCTGATCGGCGCCCTCAGCTACCCCTCGCTGGAGCGCCGCCTCGTCGCGATGCGCCTCGCCGGCCTGGTCGGAGCCCGCGCGGACGCCGCCGAGGCACCCCGTACGCGGTAACCGCCTGGCTGCGCCAGGGGGTCGGCGCCGCTCGCAGCCGCCGTCCGCTGGGAGCGCTGTTACCTTCCGCGACGACACCCAGCCGATCAAGCGCATAGACGCCGAGACGGGGTTCCTGCTCTCCGCGCCTATGCTGCGCCTGACCCGCGGACGTTTCGGGCTCCTGTCGGCTGGCCGTCGAGATTCCGAACGGCAGGGGGCACAGCGTGGGCGGCGTCGTGGTCGAGTTCCGGCTCGGGCAGATCGCGTCTGCACCACACGCTGAAGGGCTGCCCGGACGCTTGGATCTGCGGTCCGGCCTCGGGCTGGCTCGCCGCGTCGATCGAAGGCGACGTCGCAGCCTCGAGCTGGGCGGCGACTGTCGCTTCGCTCGCGCCGTGCTCGACGGGCTGTTCGAGGCGCTGTCCGGGGCTGGCGCCCCAACGGCCTCCCACCGGCACGAGCCGGCCGTGGCGCTTTGCGCGCCTGAACTAAGAAAGCGGTCGTCCTGAAATAGGTACTTGACTGGTGGCCTACGATCGGCGAGGATAGCGTCAAATTGATCTTTTCTTAAGATCGAAAACCACCATGTACATGGGAGGGGATCTATGTCCCAGTCATTGAAATGGCGCACCCTGCTCTCCGTCGTGGGAGCGGCGATCATGTCCCTGGCGCTACTTGCCTCAACTGCGTCAGCGACCGAACCGGCGGAAGGCTATGAGCGGTTCGCCGGCTGTCCGAGTCCTGAAGAAAACGAAAACATCGACGAGCTGCCAGCCGGTGAGGATTACGGGCGGCTACTTCAACATTGGCAACAAAGAAGTGCCGATCGAAAATGAAATGACCGCTCGGTGGAGGCATCGAGGGGATCGAATAATTATCAGCTACAACTCCAAAGGTGGGCTGTCGCCCGTCGCCCAGAAAGTTCCCGGTGGCGTGATCGGTCTCACCGGCCTCACCTGGCTGCTCGAATTCTTCGGCAGCGAAGCGCTGACCCTGTACGCGACGACCGAACTCGCGGGCCAGGCAGGCTCGCCGTTCCTTGAACCGAAGGAACTGCCGATCAAGGTGCATCTGACGAACCCGGCCGGCCTGCTCGGCAACAACTGCTACATCGGGTCGGATTCGGAACCGATCGAACTCAACCTGCTCAATGGCGCGCTGCGGAATTCGAAGTCGGACGCCGGAACCGGTTCTGGTGTTCAACGGCCTCGTACTGTTCGACAAACGTTCCGGCGCCCGGCGCCACGGGTGCAAGCTGTATCTCTTCGGGTTCATCCCGATAAGCATCAACGGGCTGGTCAACGAATTCTCCGGCCTGCCCGCCAAGCGGAATGAAACGGTTCAGAACGCCAAGCTTGAATTCGTGGCATCTGAACACGTTTACCCTGAAGAACCGTAGTTTTCCATCCGAGTGGAAGAGGCCGGTTCATCCCGGCCTCTTCCTTCTCGCCGTATTGTTGGTGTCTTCACCGGGGTCACCGCGACGGTCGAATTGGCCGCTCCGGCGTCATCGATCGAAATCAACCCGTTCAACCTGCTCATCGAAACTGGCACCGCTCTCTCGTTGCCGGTGAAGATCAAGCTGAGCAACGTGCTCCTCGGCAACCATTGCTACGTCGGCTCGAACTTCGATCCGATCGTGATCGACTTCACCAGCGGGGAAACGTCGCCGCCGCCGCCGAACGAACCGATCCACGGCAGCGCGGGCACGCCGGAAGTCAACGAAGCGGGAACGCTGCTCACCTTGAGCGGCGGCTCCCTCGTGAACAACTCGTTCGCGGCGCCGAAGGCCCACGGTTGCGGGGGGTTGCTCTCGCTCTTCATCGACCCCCTCGTCAACTCGATTCTCGGTCTGCCGGCAGCGGCCGGCACCAACACGGCAGTCCTCGAAGGCAAAATCCAGACCGCGATCGCCGCAGCGGTTGTGGCAAGCGAAGAATAGTCAGCGACCAGTCCATTTCGTCAGTAGTGAGGGCCGGCATTGCCGGCCCTCACTACGTGTAGGGGCAGCTCGCCGGTGTCGTGCAGCTCGAAGCGCAGCGAGTTGATCACCGCCCCGGCCAGCAGCGCCAGGCTGAGCAGGTAGAACCAGAGCAGGGCGATCAGCACGAAGCCCAGGGTCGAGCCGAAGCGCGAGAGGCTGGAGACGTTGGAGAGGTAGAAGGGGAAGGCCCAGTTGGCGATCCCGGTGGCGAGCGTGACGAAGGCCGCCCCCGGCCAGACCGCCCGCCAGGGCATGTGCCCCTTCGGCACCGCCCAGAAGATCACCGCAGCAGATCGCGAACACGATCAGCACCGCCAGCCCCAGCAGCAGCGCCGTGTCGATCGCCTGGATGTCGGAGAGGCCGAGCGGCAGCCGGTCGGTGCCGGAGACCAGCGCCCCCTCCATCGTCGGCAGGACGATCGAGGCGGCGATCAGCAGGACGACCACGCCCAGCATCGCGAAGGAGAAGCGCTTCTGCTCGAGCCAGCCGCGCGTCTCGACGTGGTAGATGTGGCCGAAGGCGGTGTCCATCGCCCCCCAGAAGGAGGCGCCGATCCACAGCGAGCCGAGGAAGGCGGCGATCCCGATCGTCGTCGAGTTTTCCTCGATCCGTTCCAGCGCGCTGCTCAGCGTCCCCTGCTCGGCGTTGGGGAAGAGCCGCTGGAGGTCGTCCAGCACCCCCGTCTCCACCCCCTTGACCTTCAGCACCTGCCCGAAGACGAAGAGGACGAGCAGCGCGAAGGGGAAGACCGCGAGCATCAGGTTGTAGGCGACCATCGCCGCCAGGCCGGTGACGTTCTCGCGGTAGGCTCGCTGCCAGAAGGCACGCAGCCAGGGGCTGGGTTTTCTCTTCGTTTTGGGCAAATTTGCGGGCGATCCGTGCCTTGACTTCACAAACTGAAGCGCCTAATATGCGAACAGACGTTTGAAAGACGGCCTTGGGGCCTTGTTCGCGGACCGCGCTGCCGGTCCGTTTTTTCGCGACATTGCGCCCGCGACGGCCTTCTATGGGAACCCACTAAACCACCTAGCGCAGAGAGACGAGTGAAGACACGATGCTGGTAGCAGAGCTTCAGGAGCTCGAGGAGGTCAAAGGGCTGGTCCATCGCGGTCAGCAGCTCGGCGTGCTCACCTTCGGCGACATCGCCTCGGCGGTCTCCGAGGTCGACCTCGACGAGTCCGACGTCGAGGACCTCTACGGGCACATCGAGAAGCAGGGCATCGAGCTGGTCGAGGACATGGACCCGGCCCAGAAAGCGGCCGCGGAGGCGATCCCCGTCGACACCGGCAAGAAAGGGCGGCGCCGCAAACAGGCGATCGACCTGAAACCGGACATGACCACGGACAGCCTGCAGCTGTTCCTCAAGGACATCGGCAAAGTCCGCCTGCTGACCGCCCAGGAGGAGGTCGAACTGGCCAAACGGATCGAGCGCGGCGACCTCGACGCGAAGCAGAAAATGGTCGAGTCCAACCTGCGCCTGGTCGTCTCGATCGCCAAGAACTACCGCAACCAGGGCCTCCCCTTCCTCGACCTGATCCAGGAGGGGACGCTGGGCCTGGTCCGCGCCGCGGAGAAGTTCGACTACCGCAAGGGCTTCAAGTTCTCCACCTACGCGACCTGGTGGATCCGCCAGGCGATCGCCCGCGCCCTGGCCGACAAGGCGCGGACGATCCGCATCCCCGTCCACGTGGTCGAGAAGCTGAACAAGATCGGCCGCGCCGAGCGCAAGCTGGTCACCGAGCTGGGCCGCGAGCCGAGCCCGGAGGAGATCGCCGCGGTGACCGGGATCGACCCCGAGGAGGTCGACTCGATCAAGCGCTCCGCCCAGGCGCCGGTCAGCCTCGAGAAGCCGGTCGGCGACGAGGAGGAGTCGGAGTTCGGCCAGTTCATCGCCGACGAGAAGGCCGAATCGCCCTTCGACCGGGCCGCCGACCTGCTCACCAAAGAGGCGCTGAAAGAGGCGCTGGAGAACCTCTCCTACCGGGAGCGGCGCGTGCTCGAGCTGCGCTACGGGCTGGGCGGCGAGCACCCGCGCACCCTCGACGAGGTCGGCCGCACCTTCAACGTCACCCGCGAGCGGATCCGCCAGATCGAGAACCAGAGCCTCAAAAAGCTCCAGCAGCTCGGCGAAGCGCAGAAACTGCGCGAAGTGACCTGAGGCAATCGCGGCTCGGCTGCCCTAAAGGAGCTAACCTCGGGCGCCGGGGCGCTTGGCGCCCTTGCCCTGCTTGGCGCCCTTGCCCTTCTTCTTGTTGCCCTTGCGCTTCTTGCAGCTGGTCGCCCAGACCACCGGCTTGACCTTGTCGACCCGCGCGTTCTGACCGCCGAGGTTGGCGCGGGCGCGGTTTTGCTTGCGGTTGCGGCAGAGGCCCTTGCTGTTGATGATCAGGCCCTTCTTGCCGCCCTGCATGTGCAGGACGAAGCGGGAGACCGGCACGTCGGGGATGCCCTGGAAGCTGGAGCGGATGCCGCCGCGCTTGGAGTCGATCCGCGAGGCCAGCTCGACCTCGATCGGGACCGAGGGCGGCCCGTGCAGGGCCACCACCAGGTCGGGCAGCTTGTGGTTGGAGGAGCGCAGGTAGGCGGGGCCCGAGAGCGGCTGGTCGAGCAGCGGCGTGTAGGCGATGGCGTGGCCGTAGACCGCGCCGGGCGGGCACAGCGCCCCGTTGCCCGGCCCGGCCGCGTACTGCACGCGGGTGCAGACGGTGCGGATGTGGGCCTGGTCGAGGAAGGCCGAGTGGGGCAGGGTGACGATCGCGTGGGCGAAGTTGGCGTCGCGCGGCCAGCGCGAGACGACCACCGCCTTCAGCGCCGGGTGGGCGCCGCGGCGGGTGCCGCCCTTCAGCCGCAGCTTCAGCCGCGGACGGAAGCCGAGGTTGGCACAGTCGGCGACCTGGAAGCGGGAGGCGAGGACCTTCGACTTCGCTTCGCTGGAATACAGGGCGGCGATGATCGACTTCGGCTCGCAGTTGGTCGGGTTGATCGCGAAGCCGGGGCGGTCGAGGTGGATGCGCACGTCGCGGGTGCGGATCACGACGCCGTTGACGATCTGGGGCAGCGGGTCGGTCTTGAGGCTGACCTGGGCGGTGCGGGGGTTGAGGTAGGCGGGGGCGCGGACCACCACGTTGCCGAGGTCGACCGGGCCGGCCACCGCCGGGACGATCGCCACGCCGGAGAGCGGCGCGCCTTTGTAGGGGCCGGCGAGGTAGACGCGGCCGGGAACGTAGATCGGCGCCGGGCCGGCGCCGGCGCCGGCCTGCACGGTGCCGATCTGCGCGGCGGCCGGGCAGGAGGGCGAGGCCTGCTCGAGGGCGCCCTGGCCGGGGCGGCTGCGCGCCGCGGCGGCGGCGATCTGCGCCTCGGTGCAGCGCCCGACCCCGCGCAGCGAGGCCACCAGGCCCGGCGGCGCGGTGGCCTGCGCGGCGGAGAGCTCCTGGTCGGCGTCGGTGCGGGTGACCCGGGCGATCAGCGGGCTGAAGGCGCCGGCCACCGGGTTCGCGGTGCCGGCGAGGAAGCCCGGCTCGAAGGGGCGCTCGCCGAGGGAGGCGGGGCAGGGACCGCCGCCGGGGCCCTCGCGGAGCTCGTAGGAGCCCGAGACGTCGACCTCGTGGTTGGGCTGCGCGTAGGAGGTCATCGTCGCCTGGAGCTCGTGGCGCCCGCAGGTGGGCGGGTTGAGCAGCGGGGCGCGGTCTCCGGAGCGGAACTTCAGCGTGAGGTCGGAGAAGGGGAACTGGGGCAGGTTCGTGGCGGTGGTGGTGATCTGCCCGGTGGCGGGGTCGAGGGAGATCCGAAGCGGCACCTTGACCAGCACGCCGCGGTCTTCGGTGTCGTGCAGGGCGAGGTAGAGCGCCAGCAGCGAGCCGAACGGGTTGGCTTCCTGCTCTGCGAGGTAGACCGAGCCCTCGACCGGGTCCGGCAGCAGCGGCGTCTTGACCTCGGCTTCGCCGAGCCGCGAGCTGTCGGGGCAGCGGACCGGCTCGCCGTTCGGCGTCCCGGAGTCGGAGATGCCGAACTCGGACTCCGAGCAGCTGCTCAGCCCGCCGGCGGCGGCCGGGTTGACGGTCAGCCCCTCGGGCAGGGTGACCGTGGTGGTCCTCACCGGCGGGGTGGCGAGCGCGTTGGGGTTGTCGTTCTGGGGGACGTGGATCGAGACGTTCAGGCCGGTCGGCGTGCTCGCTCGGTCGCCGGTCGGTTCCAGCGAGACGTCCGGTTCGAAGCGCGGCTTATCGCAGCCGGTGAAGCGGTCCGGCAGGGTGTAGGGGATGTCGGGGCCGTAGAGGCCGGGGCGCTGCCAGGAGTCGTAGTCCCGCAGGCGGAAGGCGCCCGCAGCCTCGCACTGCGCCGGCATCGTGACGAACGGCGCCAGCCCGCCGCCGGGCGCTTCGGCGGAGCACTCCTGGTCGGTGTGGCCGGGGCCGCCGACGCTCGAGAAGCCCGGGCAGCGCTCGGAGTCGTGGCTGGGGTCGGCCGGCACCCCCCAGACCGTCACCCTGCCCGAGAACGGCGGGAAGGTCTCGTTGATGTCGGCGAGGCGGGTGGTGATCGCGTAGCGGTTGGCGGGGTCGAGGGAGGCTTTGACGTGGACCGGGTTGGCGTTCAGCTCGAAGGCGAGGTCGGTGACCGCGCCGCGCGGGTGGACCATGTTGAACACGCCGGTGGAGAAGTTGTAGACGATGCCGGCGCCGGGGGTGGAGATCGAGCCGTCGAAGCGCCCGACCTGGCTGGAGGGCGGGCAGGCGCCGACCAGGAACTGGGCCTGACTGCACTCGCCGACCGCGGTCGGGTCGCCGAGGAAGCCGGCCGGCAGGTCGGCGGTCAGGTCGCGCACCGAGCCGGCCTCGCGCTTGCGGTAGAGCTGCTTCGCTTCGCCCGCGACGTTTTCGCCTTCCGCGGAGATGTCGGTGTAGATCGAGTTGAAGTCGACCGGCACGCTGAGCAGGTCGGGGTGCCCGGCGGCCTGGCGGCGCGGGGTGAGCCCGTCGGCGTCGAAGAAGCCGGGCCGAAAGCTGGGGGCGAAGATGCCGAAGCCCGCCGGGGCGGAGGAGATCGGGGTCGGCTCGGTGTCGCTGGCCGGCGCCGCGGCGCCGCCGCCGGAGACGGTCGCGGTCGCGGTCGCGGTCAGGGAGCCTTCGGGCAGGCCCGGTTCGACCTCGACTTCGATCGCCAGGTGAGCGATCGTGTGGCGGGGGACCGAGCCTTCGGTGGTGTGGCATTCGGCGGTGGGGGTGCCGGCGCCCGCGCAGCTCCATCCCAGCTCGGCGAGGGGGGGGCGGAATTCCTGGCCGTAGATCGCCTGCGCGAAGTCGATCCCGGCGGGCAGCTGCACCGTGAGGTCGACCTGCCCGGCGCTGGCGCTGTCGCCGACGTTGCTCAGGTCGAGCCAGTACTGGGGGTGGGCGTCGAGGCCGAGCGGTTCGGCCCCGTTCGCGGCTTCGATCTGCGGCACGTCGGCTTCGGCGAGGTCGCCCTGGAAGGTGACGTCGAAGGTCACCTCGGAGCCTTCGGCTTCGCGGTCGACTTTGACGTTGCCCGGGCCGATCGTGGGCAGGTTGCGCAGGGCGCTTTGCAGCGGGATTTTGCCGATGTTGTAGGGGAGGTCTTCGGTCGCCTCGCCCTCGAAGGAGAGGACGAACTCCCCCGATTCGGCGCTCAGCGAGACCTGCTGTTCCTCGTTCTGGCCGGGGCCGCCCTCGGTGAGGGTCTTCGCCTCCAGCGATCCGGGCACCGAGTTGGAGAAGTTGGTCTGGTTGTGGTGCATCTCGAGGTTCCAGACGGTCGCCGCGGCGGCCGGGGCGGCGCCGAGCGCGCACAGCGCGAGCGCGCACAGGGAGCCGAGCAGGGCCAGCCGCCGGGTCATCGGTTCCTCCGCTTCGCCTGCCGGCAGCGCTTGGCGCGCTTCGAGAGGCCGCGGGCACGCTTGGCCAGGCGGGTGGACTTGCGGCGCATGCGCTTGCGCGGCTTGGCGTGCCGGGCTCGCCGCGCGTGGCGGTGCAGGCGCTTGGCGCGGCGCGAGAGCTTGCGCGCCTTGCGGCCCAGGGCCCCGCAGCTGCGCCCTCGCTTCGGGTTGCCCGGCCCCGCGAAGCCGGCCGAGCCCGGCGCGAGCGCCGGGGGGGCGCCCTGCGGGGCTCCCTGGCAGGCCTCAAGCGGGCAGGGACCCTGTTCGGGGGGGAAGGAGATCCCGCCGCCGAGGCGCGCGTCATAGAGGCGCCGGTAGCCGTCGATCGCATCGGGGGTGAGCCGCGCGGCCGCGGTGAAGAACAGGTCGCGCCCCGAGGGGCTGATCGCGTTGACCTCGGGGCCTTCGCCGGGCCAGCTGGTCAGCCCGTCGGTGACCAGCAGCGCCCGCCCGTCGCGCCACTCGTAGACGTCGGCGCCCGCGCCGGGGTCCTGCCCCGCGGCGGCGGTGTTCTGGTCGGCGCCGACCAGCGCCGTCGGGGTGGCGAAGGCGAGGCCCCCGGCCGGCGAGAGCGGCGCCATCCCCGGGGCCGGGCCCGGCTCGCGGCTGCCCTCGGCCGCCGCGGCGCGCGGCGGGGAGCCGTCCGGCGGGCAGGAGACGCACAGAAGCGAGCGCTCCTGGTCGTCGTAGAGGTAGTACTGGGCGGTTCCGCCGTTGTCCGAGCCGCTCAGCTGGTCCAGCGCGGCGGCTCCGGAGCGGAAGGCGAGGAAGCGCCCGTCGGCGCTCACCTCGCTGCCGTGGCCGGGATCCTCGCCGGCGCCCTCGCCGCGCTCCAGCGGCCCGACGTAGGCGAGCGAGCCGGCGGCGGCGTCGACCCGGTAGATCGCCGGCGTGCCCGCCTCCGGGGCCCCGGCCAGCAGATGCGAGCGGCTGGCGAAGTAAAGGCGCGAGCCGTCCTGGGCGACGGCGACGAACCGCGCGGCGCTGGGCTGGTTGGACCCGCCGCCGCCGATCGCGTTCGCCGCCCTCCCTCCCGGCACGGCGCAGCTGAGGCAGGTCCACTCCCCCGAGCCGATCGCGTAGCGGTACACGTCCCCCCCCGGGGTCCGTTCGTCCGGGCTCGAGTCGCACTCCCCGGCGGCGACCGGCGCATCGGCGGGTCTAGTTTCGACCGCGACCAGAAGTAGGCGGCCTGCCCGGTCGCGCGGATCATCTTCCCCTCGCAGTCGGGGCCTTCGAGCGGCGGGCCGTTGACCCGCAGGTCGCAGCGGCGCCGAAGTCGCGCAGGTAGAGGTGGGTGTCCCCGCCCGAGCAGCCGTTGAAGAAGGCCCGCGAGCCGTCTGCCGGGACCCAGCCGGTCGAGCGCGCCACCGTGCCTTCGCCCAATTTCACCCGCAGCTCGGCGCTTCCCCGCCGGGCAGCAGGCTAGCCATCCCGGCGTCCCCGAGGAGACGTCGTAGAGCTGGGGGACGCCGAACGGCGATTCGCGTCGGGTCTAAGTCTTCGCCCCCCATCACCAGCAGCGCCCGCGAGGCGTCGGCGGAGGCCAGGTAGGGCCCGTTGTTGTAGGCGCCGGGGGGGGATTCGTAGAGCTTGGCCGCGGCGCCGCCGGAGGTCGGCAGGCGCCACAGCGCGTTGGGGGCGCCTTCGCCCACGATGTTGTCGAAGTTGAGCCCGAGCAGGGTCGAGAGGCTCGCGTCGGCGGCCGGCTGGCGCCAGAAGTCGTGGGGGGCGCGGTCGCGCGGCGGTAGGACCGACTCGGCGCGCCAGCCCTCTTCGGGGTGCGCCCCGGGCGGGCGGGCGGCGAGCAGGTAGTTCCCGGCGGAGCCGGTCGGGGAGGGCCCGGCGCCGCCGTGGACTTCGTAGAGCGCCCGCTCGCCGTCGGTGGCCACGCCGGCGGCCCCGGCGACCGGGTTGCCCGAGGTGTCGGGCAGGTTGACTGCTCCAGGCGCGGTCGGAGCCCGGCGGGCCGGGGAAGGGGCCGTGGGAGAGCGGGGCTCGGAGGCGCGGGTGGTGAGGGCGCGGGGGTCGCCGTAGGCGGGGCCGCCGAAAGCGCCGTTGTCGGCCACCACCCGGTAGCGGTAGGTCGTGGCGGCGTCGAGGCCGGAACGCGGGCGAAGGCGCCGCGGATCTCGGCGCCCGCGCCGGCGGGCGCCGACGGCGTGGCCGGGGTGCCGAGGCCGAAGGACCCCCCGTCGGCTTTGGATCGGGCGTCGGCGAGGCACTTGAAGCGGTAGGAGGTGGGGATGCCGTGCGGTTCAGGCGGGCGGCCAGGCGCGCCGTGGTGGCGGTGCGGATCGGGCCGCCGACCGTCTCCACGCCTGGCTTGGCCAGCGCGAAGGACGCCGGCTTTGAGTGGTTGGCGCCGTTTTCGTTGGAGGCGGTGAGCCGGAAGCGGTAGCGGGTCGCGGGTTCCAGGCCCGTCGCGGCGGCGCTGACCGCGGTGGTGCCGGCGGCGGGGATTTCGCCGAAAGCGGGGTCGCAGGGCGCTTCGCCGCCCGAGGAGAGGTCTTCGAAGCCGCTCTGTTCGTAGGCGGCTTCGCTCACCCATTCGAACCCACAGCCTTCCAGCGCCACCCCGTCGGGGTGCCCGGCGGCTGGTCCAGGCGGGCCGAAGTGTCGGCGAGGTCGGTGAGCGGGCCGGTGGCGAGGTCGGGGAACAGCTAGGGCTTCGAAGACCTGGATCCTTCGCATCGTGCCGCTCGCCTGCCCGTTCGAACACGTAGAGACGGCCTTGCTCGCCTCGTTCACCGCGACGCCTTTCGGTTGCTTCTGCCCCGAGAGCGGCGGCTCTGGCAAGCTACTCTATCGGCTTGCCCCCCGGCCCGTAGCGGTCCACCCGCCTTTCGTGGGCGACGTAGAGGTCGCCGCTGGAGCGGTCCACCTGCAACGATCGCGCCGCTCGGGTCGACCTCGACCGGGTCCTC
>CAVVHQ010000024.1:0-146407 GCA_963748075.1 uncultured Solirubrobacterales bacterium
CCTACCTCGACTTTGTCGCCGGCTTCGTCGGCGTACCGATTCGCCTCGTCGGCGTCGGGCCGGGACGCGACCAGGTGGTCTGGATGGGCGACGAGCCGCGCCTGCGCGCCGCCTAGTGCCGTGTCTCGTGACGTTGGCCATGAAATGACGCGGTCCAGTCGTCGCCAGAAAAGGACGCAGGGAGCCCGAATAGCAGCGCTATTTGGGCGACTGAGGACGCCGTATGGCGGCGAACTGGGGCCGTCATTTCCGGTCTGACGTTGCGTGACAGGGCACTAGCGGCGGCGATAGTCCTGCTCTAGAGTCTGGGCGTGGCTTCTGGTAGACGCACGGCCAAGCTTGGCGAGCGGCTGCCGAGGGGTCGTCACGGGCTGCCGCGGGAGGCGGTGACGGAGTCCCAACGGCGCCGGATCCTGCAGGCGATGATCGAAGTCGTCGCCGAGCGCGGCTACCCGGAGACGCGCGTGGTGGACGTGATCGGCGTCGCCGGCGTGTCGAGAAAGACGTTTTACGAGCTGTTCGCGAGCAAGGAGGACTGCTTCCTCGCCACCTACGACGCGCTGGTCGACAACCTGCTCGGCGACACGGCGAAGGGCTTCGAGTCGAAGCCCGGGGCGCCCTGGGCCGAGCGGGTCGCAGCCGGGCTGGGGGCCCTGCTCGAGCACCTCGCCGAGCATCCCGACGAGGCGCGGTTCGCGATCGTCGAGGTATTGGCCGCCGGCCCGAAAGCGCTGGCCCGCCGGGACGCGGCGCTGCGCCAGTTCACCGGCTTCCTCGACGCCGGCCGAGCCGAGACATCGGTCGAGCTGCCGGGGATCACCTCGCTGTCGGTTGCCGGCGGCGTCAACGAGCTGCTCTACAGCGAGATCCTGCACGGCGCTTCGGCTCGCCTCCCCGGCCGCCTTCCGGACCTGATGTTCTGGATAACGCTGCCCTTCCTCGGCCCCGAGGGGGCCGCGGAAGCGCGCGAGCGGACGCAATCCTGGAAGCTCGAGAGTTGAGCGGCGCGTGTGTTAAGGCGCTCTTTTGTACGAGCGCGCGGGTTCTGCCCAGTAGGACGAGGCTGGTAGCTTCTACCGGCGGAGGGATTCAATGGCCAGGGCTCTGACGGGCAGGCCGACAAAGGAGAGAGAAGGATATGCGTAGAAACTTGCTAGCGGCACTCGCCCTGAGCGCGGTGCTTGCCCTAGGGATCGCGGTCGCCGCGTATGCGGCGCAGATCACCGTCCAGGCCGGCAACCTCAAGCTCACCTTCGGCGGCACCGTCTCGCCGAAGGGGCTGCCGAAGAAGAAGCTGAAGCCGATCGCCCTGAACGTCAACGGCAAGATTCAGACCACCGACGGCACCCACCCGCCGGCGCTTCGCGAAGCGATTGTCGACATCGACAAGAACGGCTCGCTCAACACCAAGGGCGTTCCGGTCTGCAAGCGCGGCGAACTCGAGGCGCGCGACACCACTGCAGCGAAGCGGGTCTGCGGCAAGGCCGTCGTCGGCAGCGGCAACACCCACATCGAGATCGCCTTCCCCGAACAGCGGCCGATCACGGCCACCAGCCCGCTGACCCTGTTCAACGGCGGCACCAAGGGCGGCAAGACGACGATGTTCATCCACGCGTTCATCACCGTGCCGGTCCCGGCGGCGGTCGTCACCACGCTGACCATCAAGAAGATCCACAAGGGCCGCTACGGCTATCACACGATCGCCAAGGTCCCGGTGATCGCCGGCGGCAGCGGCTCGGCGCTGGACTTCAAGTTCCAGTTCAGCAAGAAGAAGTTCACCTACAAGGGCAAGAAGCACACGTATCTGGAAGCGAAGTGCCCGGACGGGCACTACAACGCCAACCTGGTGTCGGCGCTCTTCAAGAACGAAGCGCGGGAACCCGGTCCGGCGTCGACTTCGCTCAAGGGCAGCCTGGTGGTGCCCTGCACGCCGAAGGGCTAGCGCGGCGACAGCACCAGCGTCGCTCCAGGGCGACCGCAGCGAGAAAAAGAGCGGCCTCCGGGCCGCTCTTTTTCGTGCTTGGCCGGGTTTAGGAAGAGGCCGGAGCGGGAAGCCGCTACCGGAGGGACAGATCGAGGCTCCGTGGCCCGGGCTCGCGGGCAAGCCGACAAAGGAGAGACCGCCATGCGCAAGAACCTGCTCGCCGCACTCGCCCTGAGCGCCGTGCTCGCCCTGGGAGGCGCGGCGATCGCGACCGCGGCGTCCACGACGGTCCGCGTCGGCAACCTGATCCTCACCGTGGGCAGCAACGTCTCGCCGAAGAAGCTGCCGAAGGGGAAGCTCGCGCCGATCGCCCTGCGAATCAGCGGCAAGGCCAAGACCACGGACGGCACCCATCCGTCGGCGCTCCGTCAGGCGATCATCGACATCGACAAGAACGGCGCGGTCAACGCCAGGGGCCTGCCGGTCTGCAGGCGCGGCAAGCTCGAGGCGCGCGACACCAAGGCCGCGAAGCGAGTCTGCGGCAAGGCGATCGTCGGCAACGGGAGGGTCAACGTGCAGATCGCCTTCCCCGAACAACGGTCGATCACCGCCCACAGCCCGCTGACCCTGTTCAACGGCGGCAGCAAGGGCGGCAAGACGACGCTGTTCATCCATTCGTTCATCACCGTGCCGGTTCCGGCGGCGATCGTCACCACGGTGACGATCAAGAAGATCCGCAAGGGGCGCTTCGGCTTTCACACGATCGCCAGGATCCCCGTGATCGCCGGCGGCAGCGGATCGGTTCTCAACTTCAAGTTCAAGATCAAGCGGATCTTCAGCTACAAGGGCAAGAGGAGGAGCTACATAAGCGCCAGGTGCCGGGGCGGCCGCTTCCAGGCGAAGGTCCTCAAGGCGCTGTTCAGGAACGAAGCGGGCGTCTCCGGTGTCGCCTCCACCACGGTGCTGAGGAGCGGCCTGGTCGTGCCCTGCACGCCGAGGGGCTAGGGCTGGGGCTGTTCGTAGGTGTGCTGGTAGATCGTCTTCGGGCCGCTGCCGTAGATCGGTTCGAACGGGGCCTGCGGGCTGCAGCCCGGGGCGGGGATCAGCGCGGAGCTTTCCTGGCCGGCGTACGCGTATAGCTTCAGCCGTTCAAAGAAGGCGGTCGCTTTGGTGACGTCGCCCCCGGTGCGCTCGTTGAAGTCGGATTCGGTCGGCGTGTCGGGGTCGAGCGTGGCGACGATCCCCGCGCTGCACTGTCCGGTGTGGAAGTTGAGCAGCCCCTTGGCGAGGCGCGCCGCGGAGCCCGGCTGGGTGTAGGCGCTGTTGCGGTTGGCGCCGAGGCGATCGGGGTAGGTCGCCAGCGATTCGGGGCCGAACGGGCCGAGCAGCCGCAGGTAGTGGATCTGCTTGCCCGCCGAGCTGAGGTGGACCGCATTGGTTGCGGCGGCGACGTTGCCCAGCGTGCCGGCGATGTCCCGCTTGTAGAGGTCGAGGCCGCTGAGGATCGGGTTGAGGTTGCGCAGGAAGGGGTTGACCGCCCGCAGCAGCACCGGGAATTCGTCGCGGAACAGCTTGCGCAGCGCCGGCAAGCCGGTCGGAGCCCGATCGATCACCGTTTCGAGCCCTTCGAAGAAGCCCTGCGCCGGGGGCGCCAGACGCGAGATCGCGATCAGGGTCGGCGAGAGCTGTTCCGCCGCCGGCACCAGCTGGCGTATCAGCGGATCGGTGTTGACGGCGAACTCCCGCAACCGGTTGAGGGTCAGCCTCGACTCGTCCTCGAAGGTCGGGAAGGCGCGGAACAGCGCTTCCAGGTCGCGATCGCGCGCCGCGGTCGTCTGGAAGACCGCGTTCGAGCTGCGGATCAGCTCGGCCAGCTGCCCTTCGCGACCGCGCAGCGCCCGGAAGGTGACGGCGCCGTTGCGGAACAGCTGGCCGACGGCGCGGCGCTGGGTGTCCAGCACCCGAAAGAGGCGATCGAATTCGGAGAAGGTCGGGTTGAATTCGGCGAGGGCGTTGGAGAGGCTCTGGCCGCGGCCTCCGATCGCCGTCGAGGATTCCCGCATCCATTCCTGGAAGGCGGAGCGGGTGCGGGTGCTGAAGGTGCGGAGGATCTCGTCCAGCTGGACCGATTCGGCCACGTTGGCCAGCGCCAAAGTGGAGCCGTCGTGGAGCTCCGGGCCCTTCGAGTCGCCGGGCGTCAGCTCGACGTAGGTCTCGCCGAGCAGCGTCTTGGTGCGGAGGATGGCGCGGGTGCCCCGCGGGATCGGCGCGTACTTGTCTTCGATGCCGACCGTCGCCAGCGCCCGCTTGCCGTTCGGCGCCTCTTCGATCGTCTGCACCTTGCCGACCGAGACGCCGGAGATCCGCACGTCGGACTGTTCGGCGAGCTGGGCCGCCTCGTTGAACGGGATCTTGACCTCGTAGGACCTCGCCTTGAACGGGGTCGGGCCGCCGAAGGTGATCCAGAGGAAGAGCAGGATCCCGAAGCAGGACAGCGCGAAGCCCGCGATGACCAGGAGCTGCGCGGTGCTGGGGGCTTGCTTGCTCATCGTGCTCTGTATTCGCAGAATCCGGCTTTGCTGCCGGCGAGGGGGATTTCTTCGGGCGCCGGGACCCGCGCGCCCTGGATGACGGTCTGCAGGTACGGCTTCAGCGGGACGATCCCGTTTGCGATGTAGGAGCCGTTGCAGGAGATCATCACCAGCCCCCGGGCGATCGGCCCGCCGGCGTCGGCGAGGTTGAAGCCGGCGTTGATGTCGTGGTTCAGCCAGGGCAGGTAGAAGAGGAAGCTCTGCCGCGAGCCCTTCGGCTTGTAGGCGAGCTCGTTGAGGAAGCCGTTGAGGGCGCCGAGCGAGCTGCCGAATTCGGTCACGGTCGTGTCGAGGTCGGGGGATCCCTGCTTGGCGTGGACGAGCACCGGGCGGACCTGGCGGGTAAAGGGCCTGATCTGGTCGCGGATCGGCGCCGTCGTCTGCCTGAAGAGGCGCTCGCTCGCCTTCAGCGCGGGCCCGAGCGCCTGCGCCTGCGGGATCAGCCCGAGCAGCGCCGGCCGGGCAACCTTGGAGAAGCGGTTGGAGCTGGCCAGGGCCGCGCGCAGGGCGGAGAGGGTCGCCGGGGCCTCGACGAGCGATTCCTGGATCGACCGCTGCTGGTTGGCGAAGTTGCCCAGCGATGCGCGGGAGGCGCTGACGAAGCGTTCGAGCTCGGCGTCGTGCCTGCCGAGTTCGGCGGTCAGCAGGCCGAAGTCGTGGATCACCCGCGCCAGCGCGACGCGGCGCTGGGCGACTGCCCGGTTGAGGTTGGCGATGTAGTGGGAGAAGGGCTGCAGGCGGCGGAAGGCGCCGGAGAGCTGCCGGCCGCGACCGCCGATCCCCTGAGCGCCGCCGGCGACCAGCAGCTGCAGGTACTGGCGGGTGTCGGCATCGAACGTCGCGAGCAGGGCCTCGAAGGGGATGCTCGGTTCGGTCTGGGAGAGCGGGAAGTTGTGGCCCGCTTCGACCTGGCCCCTGCCCCTGCCCGGGCTTACCTCGACGGCCATGTCGTTGAGGTTGGTTTTCGGCCGCAGCAGCAGCGTCGCGTCCGGGTGGATCAGCTTCAGGTACTTCGGCTCGACGTCCATGCCGACCACCGCGTGGCCGTCTTCGAGGTCGACCGAGGTGATCTTGCCGACCTGGACGCCGGCGATCACCACCGCCTGGCCCTGCCCCGGGGTGACAGCCTGCGCGTTGTTGAAGTCCGCCGTCAGGCTGACGAAGTCTTCGCCGACGAACGGCGCCCAGGAGGGCAGCGCCGCTTTCTGCTGGGTGAAGATCCACAGCGTCATCGTGATCCCGAGGACGGCGAGGACGGCGATCGCGATCGTGTCCTTGCCGCGCCCGCGCGCCTGCCGCGAGAGGGTGGCGCGGAAGTGCCGCCAGCGACTGGTCTTCGGCGTCTGCTTGCTCATGGCGTCAGGCTGGGCGCGCCGGTCTGGCCGAGCGCGCCGTTGACGTCGGGGACGGGATTGCTGTCGCAGCGGACTTCCGGCTTCTTCGGCGGCCGGCCGCCGAGCTGCGGTTGGACGCCGAGCGGCGGCGCGACGGTGTGCACCCAGTCCTGCTTCTCGGTGCTGAGGTTGCCCTTCGGATTCTCCAGCTTGACGAGCGCGTCTCCTCCACCCGGCTGAAGGCGCAGGTAGGGACCGTTGCCGTCGAAGTTCTGGCCCCAGCCCGCGAAGTTCGCGAGGAAGTAGAAGAACTCGCGGTAGTTCGGGCCGCCCGTGCTGAAGCGGTCTTCGATCGTCTGGTTCCCGGTCGGGACGATGACCTTGGTGGTGCAGAGGCTGAGCCGGTTGAGCTGCGGCAGCGCGCTCACCTTGCCCGCCTGGGCCGCCCCGGCGAGGCCGGGGGTGGCTTCCGCCAGCAGCTTTGCGGTGCCGCCGGCCTCCTTGCCGGAGAGCAGCGGGTACGCCTGCGCCAGCCACGGTTCGGCGGCGGAGATCAGCCCGGGCAGCTCGGCGACCGCGGGCCGCAGCTGGATCGCGTAGGCGCGCAGCGGCGGCAGCGCGCGGTTGAGGTTGACCAGCGAGCGGCGCGCCGTCCTCAGCGTCGGGGCGAGGCGCTGGACGGTGGTCGAGAGGTTTGCCGACTGGGCGGCCAGGGCGCTGCTGAACGTGTCGAAGTTGACGATCAGGCCCTGCAGGTCGGCCTCGCGGTTGGCGAGGGCGGCGAAGGTCCGGCCGGCGCTGGCAACCAGCCTGGAGAGGTCATCCGGGCTGGTGCCGAGCAGTGCATTGGTGACCTGGGCGCTGTAGCGGCCCGCGGGGCCGCCGTAGCGGAAGGCGCCGTTGAGGCCTTCGGCGCCGGTCTTGCCTTTCACCTCGGGAAGCTGGGTGGCGTCTTCGGCCGCGGTCGGCTCGTGCGTCAACGCTTCGCCGAAGCTCTCCAGCAGGCGGCTGAGGTCGGCCCGCACGGGCGACTGCAGGGCGGTGAAGATCTCGTCGAGCTGGACCGCGACCGAGGTGTGGCCGATCGGGATCGTCGCGCCACTGTCCAGCTCGGGGGCGCTCGGGCTGCCGGGGTCGAGGTCGACGAAGAAGTTGCCCTCGAGGAAGATCCGCGGGCGGATCTCGGCGAAGGCGTCGTCGTGGACCGGGCGACCGTTGCCTTCCACCGTGAAGGTGACCGTGGTCGCGTCGCCGTCACGGCTGCTTTCGATCACCTTGCCGACGTCGACGCCGGCGATCCGCACCGGCGAGTTGGCGGAGATGTTGGCCGAGTTGGCGAAGGTCGCCTTCAGCGTGTAGCCGTAGCCGGTGAAGGGGATGTGGCCGGTGAACGCGAGGTAGGGGCCGATCGTGAAGATGAAAATGAACAGCACCGCGATCGCCGCGTTGCTCGGCCGCCAGCTGAAGCGGGCCTTGCTGGCCCCGTCCCTGGTGTCTCGCTCCGGCAGGCGTCCCATCAGCCTTCTTCTTCTTTCCTGGTGGTGGTGCCCCAGAGCCTCGACGAGCGGCCGATCACGGTCGTGCCCGACGCGTAGCGCTCGTTGCCGGCTTCGCAGACGCCGCCCTGGCCGGCCCTCGGGTAGGGGTTGAAGTGGAGGTGGTTCTTGACTTCCGGGCCGTTGGCGGGCGCCGAGGCCGGCTGCGACTCGGAGTTCGGCCCGCTGGGCGGCTCGAAGGTGATCGCCCCGAGCCAGTTGGCGCTGCCGTTGGTTTCGCTGAACGCGTCGGCCAGGTTCTTGAACGCGATGCTGAGGTAGCTGCACTGCGTCTGGGCGGGGGCGATCGCCTTCAGCGACGGTTCGAGCAGCTCGTTGGTGTCGATCAGCAGATCGAGCCCGCTGAAGACGCCGGGCGATTCCTGGAAGGCGAGCAGCGCTTCGGCGGTCGGGGTGAGCTGCGCGTTGAGGGTCGGCGAGCGGTTGAGGGCGGGGATGCCGGCGCGCAGCGCCGCGTCGATCGTCGGCGAGGTCCGGCCGAGAGCCTTGGCGCCCGGCCGCAGCGCCGTGAAGAAGCGTTGGGAGTCGCGGAGGAAGGGCCGCAGCACCGGCAGGTCGGCGTTGGCCGCGTCGAGGGTCGGCGGGCCCTTGGAGATCGTTTCCTGGATGAACGGCCGCGAGACGCGGGCCAGGGCGGCGAAGGTGCGATCGAGGGCGACGAACATGCTCGCCTGCGTCTCGGCGACCGGGGCCACCGTGGCGGAGAGCGCCTCCAGCGCCCGCCAGAATCCGGCGAAGTTGGTGCCCGGGGCGACGATCGTGCGCAGCACCGGCTGGGCGCTTTCGACCAGCTCCCGCAGCGAGCCGAAGGCGGCGTTGAGCTGCGGGCCGCGGCCGGCGAGGGCGTTGCCGAAGCCGGCTTGGTTGCGTTGGACCGCGGTCCGCGTCGGCTCGTCGAACATGTCGAAGAACTGGTCGAGGTCGACCGGTTCCGGGCGGGCGGCCGAGAGGGGGATCGTTTCCCCCGCCTCCAGGCCGGTGGGGGAGTCGCCCGGGACGATCTGCAGATACTTCAGGCCGAGCGGCGATTTCGGGCGGATGATGATCGTCGAGTCGACCGGGACCGGTTCGGCGGTCTTGTCCAGCTGGAGATCGAGCTCCGCGGCGACGCCGCCGTTGCCCGTCTGCACCGGGGCGACCGTTGAGACGACGCCGACCCGCGAGCCGCCGATCCGCACCTCGTTGCCTTTGACCAGGGCATCGGCGTTCGGCACTCGCGCCTTGATGTCGTAGGTGGAGACAAAGGGCAGCCCGTTGTTGGCGTTGTAGGCGAGGAAGACGGCGACGATCAGGACCAGGACCGTGACCGCGCCGACGATCACCGGGCTGCTCGCCACTCCCTGTATGCCGCCGCGATGTCTCATGGGCCGAGCAGGTAGTCGAGGAGGGCGCGCTGGGGGGCTGCGGGCTCCGCGCCGGCGCCGAGCTTCCTGCCTTCGCCGAGGCTGGGCGCTTCGGGCGCGGGAGCGCGGCGCGGCGCGGTGGCTTCGGTCGCGCCGAGGGCGGAGTCGGCCGAGGTGCCGCCGCTCTGGCCGCCCGAGGTTTCCTGCAACCGCTGGTACAGCTGGAGCGCGTCGGCGTTCGTCGAGGAGATGCTCGCGCCGGGCCCGTTGAAGTTCGCCGAGCAGCCGCTGGTCGGCGCCACCACGTAGTCGACGCAGTTGGTCAGCGTGACGAGGCTGCGTGGGAAGTGACCGTACTGATCGAATTCGTTGTTCGCTCCGGCGGCGTTGTAGATCAGGTCGACCAGCCCGTTGAAGCCGCCCCCGTTCTCCGTGCTGGTCAGCAGTTCGGCGAGTTCGGTGATCGGGTCGGCGCCGGAGCGGGCCAGCTCGCTGGCCTTGCGGACGACCGGGTCGGCGGCCCGCAGCTTCGGCCCGGCGACTTCGCCGGTCGCGCCGAGCGACTTCAAGGCGACCGTCGACGCCGCGGAGAAGGGAGCCAGGGCGCGGGTGGAGCTGGTCAGCGAGGGCGCCGCCTTGCCGAGATCGGCGAAGACCGGCCTGGCGGCGTCGGAGAAGCCCTGCAGGCTGCGCATCGTCTGGCGCAGCTCGCGCAGGAAGGTAGGGAACTTGCGCAGCGAGGCTTCCAGCGCGGCGCCGCGTTCGGCGCTGGCCTGGCCGGCGGCGCCGGCGTTGGCGAGGAAGCCCGCGACGTGGCTGCGCTGGCGCGACAGCGGCGCGAGGATCCGCTCGGAGTCGGAGGCGAGCTGGGCAAGCTGCTTGCGTTGGGCGGAGAGGATGCCGAACAGCCGGTCGGTGTCGCGCAGCACCGGGTTGGCCCGTCTGACCGCCTCCTCGATGTCCGCGCCGCGACCGGCGAAGCCGGCGCCGAGTTCGTTGAGGATCAGCCGGAAGCGCTGCGCGTAGGGAAGCTGCTGGATGTTGTTGACCAGGTCGGGATCGACGCTGGTGCTGTTGTTCTCCAGCGGCAACAGGCGCTGCCCGGCGCCCGGCTCGCCGTCCGGGATCACCCGCAGCGGCGGCGCCGGCTCGGAGCCCGGGGCGCGCGGCAGGGTCGGGCGGCAGTCGACGAACTTCTCGCCGATCAGCGACTGCGGGCGGATCAGGCAGCTGGCGTCGAGGCGAAAGTCCTGGAAGCCGGGGTCGGTGATCTTCATCGCGATCACCGCCTTGCCGGGAATCGCCTGCGGGCGGCCGTCCTCGTAGCTGTCGACCTCCCCGGGCAGCGTCACGTCGACCGATTCGATTTCGCCGACGTTGGCGCCCGCGACCCGCACCAGCTCGCCGTTGACCATGAAGGAGCCGTTGTCGAAGATCGCGCGGACGACGTAGCCGTCGTCGTTGCTCCGGGTGAACAGGACGACGACCACGGCGATCGCCGCGAGGGCCCCGGCTGCGATCAGCAGTCTCCTTCTCATGGTCCGGGGGGCGCGTCGGCCGGGTCGCATTGCGAGGACGGGCTCACGCCGGAGCCCGCGAACGGCGGTTCGGTGAACGGGTTGGAGCCGTCCCCGGCGGACTGGGTGCCGCCACCGGGGCAGGGGCGCCTGACGGCGGCCGATTCGCCGAACGCTTCGTACTGCTCGCTCGGCGGGATCGGCTTCAGCTCGCCGCTTTCGCTGTCGCGATCGAACAGGTTGAGGACGAGCTGGGCGCGGGCGTAGTGGCCGTTGCCGTCGTAGTAGGCGGTGGCCTGGCCGACTTTGCCGAAGCCGTTGAAGATGTCAGGCGTGTAGGCGCGGGCGAAGTTGAGGTTCGGCTGGAAGGCGGCGGTCGCCGCGGCGGCGCGGGGGAAGGCCTTCGAGGCGCGCCGCTGCACGGCCGGCAGGGTGCCGAGCAGTTCGGCGGTGTCGTTGGCGAAGCCCTTGCGGCGCACGGTGAGGCGGAGGTTCCTCACCACCGGCACCGCCCGGGAGAGCACCGGCCGCAGTTCGCTCAGGAAGGGCGCCAGGTTCTTGGTCGCCGGCTTCGCCGTTTCGACCAGCGGGTCGAGGTCGTCGAGCGCGGCGCGCAGATTGACGAAGGTGGTGTTGCTCTGGCGGAAGACGGGCGGCAGCAGGCGCAGCGTCTGGTCGAAGGCGACGTTCTGGCTGGCGATCGCATCGAGGGCGGTGCTGGCGTTGGAGACGGCGCTGGAGAGCTGGCTGCCCCGCTGGGCGATCGCGGTGCTGACCTTGCTGGAGCTGACCACGAAGCGCTCGAGCAGCTTCTGGTCGGCGTTCAGTTCGCGCACGAAGGCGTTGGTTCGGTTGAGGGCAGGGCCGAAGTACTCGAAGGTCCGGTTGGCGTCCTTGCCGCGGCCGGAGTAGACCGCCGCGCTGCCGCGCACGAACTGGCCGAGGGCGCGCCGCACCGGGGTGGGGAAGGCGTTGAGGAACTGGTCGAGGTCGACCGGCGTCGTGGTCGAGCCGAGGCCGAGCGTGGCGTCGTCTTCGAGCTGCGGGTTGCTGTTCGGGCCGGGGCTGATCGAGACGTAGTGGTTGGCCACCCCGGCGAGGCCGGTGGCGCGGATCGTCGCGGTCGTGCCCTCGTGGAGCTGCTGTTCGACGCTGACCGTGACCTTGGCGAGGTTGTCGTCGGTGAGGTCGATGCTGTCGACCGCGCCGACCGGATAGCCGCCGATCAGCACCTGGTTGTCGGGGACGAGCTGGCTGGCGTTCTGGAAGACGAGGTTGTACTTGTGCGAGCCGTCGCCGCTGAAGAACAGGACGTAGCCGAGGGCGATGACGACGACTGCGAGGGCGACGATCGCGGCTATCCGGGCTGGGGCCGCTCCCCGGGCTCGTGCCGGGCCTTTCTCCTCGCCTAAGGAATTAGCAGCCACGGGTAATCGCTTGCGTCCCCCCGCCTCCGACCCCGGAGGAACGAGCCGCCAAATCGTATCCGAGCGACCACTCGGCACGCGCGCGGTCGTGCCTGGCTTAACTCGAAGTCAACCCGCTTCGGCTGCCGCAGCGCCACCGGGTCAGACGTTGAGCCGCGGCAGGGCTCGCTCCAGGAACCGCGGCAGCCACCAGACACGATCGCCGAGCAGCAGCATCAGCGCCGGCAGGAGGACGATCCGCACGACCGTCGCGTCGAGCAGCACCGCGACGGTGAGGCCGACGCCGAGCTGGCTGACCGTGGCGATCGGCGCGCCGGCGAAAGCGACGAAGACCGCCATCATGATCGCCGCGGCGCCGGTGATCACCCGCGCCGTCCGCTCCAGCCCGAAAAAGACGGCGGCGGCGTTGCCGCCGTCGCGGTCGTAGCGTTCGCGCATCCGCACCAGGAGGAAGACCGCATAGTCGATCGAGAGGCCGAAGACCACGCCGAAGATCGCGGTCGCCCCGACCGCGTCGACGTACGTGTGCCCGCCCAGCGGCCAGTCTTCGGGCAGGTTGAAGAGCAGGGTGAGGACGCCGAAGGCGACCGCGACCGTCGCCAGGTTGAGGCCGACGGCGATCGCCGCCAGCGGCAGGGCGCGGAGGACGAGGACGAGGACGAGGAAGGTGGCGAGGGTGATCGCGGCGATCACGAACGGGATGCGCGCCCGGGTGACCCGGCTGTAGTCGTTGAGCTGAGCGGCGCCGCCCGCGACGCCGGTGGCGAGGCCGGTTTCGCGGGCGAGTTCGGCCGCGTCCGCGTCCAGGCGCCTGTTGAGAGCGATCGAGCCGGGCGAGTTGAAGGTGTGGCGGGAGATGACCAGCATCGCCGCGGCCTGACCGCCGCGGTTCAGGTCAACCGCTTCGGCCGCCTGCTCGCGGACCGCCGGCCGGGCTCCGTCGAGCGCCGAGAGGACGAAGTAGCCGGAGTCGAAGAGCCCCGGCGTGTTGCGCTGCACGCGCCGGGCCTGGCGGGTCAGCCTGGCCTTGCTGGAGAGAACCTGCACGGTGGCGCGTCGCAGCCCCGACTGCAGCGGGGCGGAGCGACGGTAACCGGCGGCGAGGCTTTCCCCCAGCGCGTTGGCGCCGCCGCCGAGCTGCGCGATGCCGCCGGCCAGCGCGGTGCTCGCGGCCCCCAGCTGGGCCAGGCCGCCGTCGAGCGTCGCAGCCGCGCGGGCGAGGCGGGCGGATCCGTGGGCGAGCCGCTTGCCGGCGCCTTCGATCCTGCGGAGGCCGTCGGAGAGCCGCTTCGCCCCCGAGTAGAGCCGCTTGATCGCGACGATTCCCGAGACCAGCCAGTCGGTCACCTGCTTCGCCCCTTCGGCGTCTTCGAGCAGGCGGGACTGCAGCGCGGCCAGTTCCGCCGGCAACCCGGCGTATTCGGGCGCGTAGGGGGCGCCGCTGACCGGATCGACGCCGCTGACCGCGGCCAGGGCAGTGCGAACCGCCTGCAGCGCCGCGGCGTAGCGGGGGTCGGACTTGCCGACGCTCATCGCTTCGAGCTGCTGCAGGGCCGTCCTCAGCTGCGCCTCGGCTTCCTGGGCGGGGGCCTGCAACCGGGGGACGTTGACGTGCGCATCCTGGTTGAGCGACCTCTGGAGGCGGCGGGAGCGTCCCAGCGCGTTGCGCCGCAGGTTGGGGGCGAGGCTCTGCAGCCCGAACTTCAGCTGCAGGGCGGCGAGCGCGGCGCGATGCTGGGCGCCGGCCAGCCGCCGGGTCCCCCTGGCGAAGGTCCGCAGCGCGCCGACCGCCCGCTCGCTGCCGGCGCTCGCCTGGCCGAGCCCGGAGGCGATCGCCCTGGCGCCCTCCTCGGCCCGGCCGGAGCCCTCGGCGAGCAGACCGGCCCCGTAGCTGGCCCGCGAGATCCCCGCGCGGAGCTGGGCGACGCCGGCAGCCGCCTGGCCGAGGTTGCGCCCCAGCCTTCCCAGTTCGGCCAGCGGCCCCGCTTCCGACCCGGCGCCAAGCAGCCTGGCGGCTTGGCGCAGCGGCGCCGCCGCCCGCGCCACCTGCCCCGGGCCGACCACCGCCTGCACGCCGGGCTGGGCGGCGATCTTCCGCTGCCAGCGGCTGAGCGCCCCCAGCCGCCCCGGCTCGGTGATCGGGCCTTGGTCGGCCGCGGCGACGATCACGAACGGGGCGTCGAAGCCGGGGCCGATTTCCCGCTCGATCAGTTCGAAGTCCTGCCTCGCCGGGTCGCCGTGGGCGAGCTGCGTCTGGCTGGGCGGCCCGGTCTTCAGCCCCAGCGCCGGGATCGCCAGGGCGAGCACGATCGCCCCGATCGCGATCGCCACCGGGGCCGGTCGGCGCAATGCGGCGGCGACCAGCCTCATCAGGCGGGTCCGGCCGTCCGGCGCGGCGGGCCCGATCCGCCAGCGGTCGAGGTTGGGCCCGAGCAGGGTCAGCAGCGCCGGGCCCGGCAGGATCGCGACCAGGACGCTGAGCGCGACGACCAGCACCAGGGTCGCCGCCAGCGAGCCGAGCAGCGAGCCGGGGACGATGAAGAACGCGACCAGCATCGAAAGCATCAGCGTGCTGCCGGCGAAGACGGTGGTGCGCCCGGCGGTGCGGCGGGTCGCCCCGGCCGCCTCGAGCGGCGAGGCGCCGTTCGCCAGCTCCTCGCGGAAGCGCGAGACGATCAGCAGCGAGTAGTCGACCCCCAGCGCCAGCCCCATCATCGTGCAGACGGTGAGCGCGAAGGCGTCGACGCTGAACCAGTTGGCGAGAATCGAGAGCAGGCCGCGCGAGACGGCCACGGTGACGGCGCCGAACGCGAGCGGGACCGCGGCTGCGATCGGCGAGCGGAAGACGAGCAGCAGGACGAGCAGCAGGGCCGGCAGGGCGATCAGCTCGCCGCGCTGGGTGGCGGAGATCGAGTCCTCCTGGATCGCTCTCGAAAGAGTCGCGAAGCCCGTCTGCGTCGCCCGCACCGGCGGCTGGATCCTCGCTTCCAGGGTCCGGTTCAGCTTCGGGACCGTCTCGTCGACGGCCTCGTCGATGCCTACGTGGAAGTCGGCGATCACGATCGCCCGGCGGGGACTCGGCCGCAGTCGCTGCACCGAGCCGCGATCCCAGGGCGAGAGGGTGGTGACCGCGGGATCGCGACGAAGCGCCCGGACCAGGGGCGGTCCCTGGCGGTCGAGCGCCTTGGCCGGGCCGCGCAGCAGGATCACGAAAGGCGCGCTCTCGCCGAAGTGCTCCTCCAGCATCCGGTTGGCCCGCGAGGAGGGCGTGCCGGGGATGTTGAGGCTGGTCGGGCTGAGCTTCCCCTCGACCCCGGCTCCGAGCGCCGCGAGCACGACCAGGAACAGCAGCGCCGCGCCGAGGACGCGGCGCGGGTGACGGAGGATCGCCGAGCCGCCTGCGCCATTGCGATCGCGCGGGCCGTCACCACGCTCCCTGCTCCTCCTCAAACGCACCGTCCTAGTTTGGCGGGCGCTCGGCTGGAATTGGCGTTTGAATGCGGGAGATTCTGTTAAGGCTGCGCCGGGCGCGATTCAGGATCTTGCCTGACTTCGAGGCGAGCCGGTCGGATGATTCTGCTCAAACCGTCCTGACCGCACCATGCGGACCCTAGGATACGCTTCCGGGCCGTGTCAAGTCCGCAGCTCACGGAGACCTCCTACATCGTGCTCGGCCTGCTCGACCTGAACGAGCCGGCGACCCCATACGACCTCAAGCAGTTCGCGCAGGTGAGCGTCTTCAACTTCTGGTCGATTCCGCATACGCAGATCTACACCGAGTGCGCGCGACTCGCCGAGGCGGGCCTGCTCGACGAAAGCAGGGAGGAGACGCGGGCGGCGGCGGCGCTTCTACAAGCTGACCGCGCGGGGCCGTGAGGCGCTCGAGAAGTGGCGGGCCGAGCCCACCGACCAGACCTTCCAGGGGCGCGACCTCGCAGCGCTCAAGCTCTTCTTCGGCACCGAGCCCACGGCGCTTGCGAAGGCCCAGCTCGCAGTCCACAGGCAGAGGCTGAGCGAATTGGAGGCGAGCGCCACCTACCCGGCCCTGCCGGACGGAATTCGCCTCACGCTGGAGCTGGGCATCAACCAGGAGCGGGCGCTCGTCCGCTTCTGGTCGCGGCTGCTCTCCTGACCGGCCGCCGCGCCGGGCTTGACAACCCCGGGGCCATAGCTTACGCTTCGCATCATCCGATTCGAACGATGCGGAATAGAGGTTACGAGCATCGTCGACGGGAGCCCGTCGATCGCTCGGCTCGGGGGTGCTAGTTTGGCGGGGGAGGACTACGAAGGGGCAGGAGATGCGCAAGAACTTGTTGAGAGCGCTTACCGCGGCCGCGCTGGCGGCGCTGCTGACCGTCGGAGTCGCGCAGGCGATCACGCTTCAGGTCGGCAACATCGTGATCGTCGCCGACGGCGGCTTCAAGCCGACCAAGCTGCCGAAGCGCGAAAACGCGCCGATCAGGCTGTTCGGCTCGGCCAAGTTCAGCACCAAGGACGGCACCCGACCCTCGCCGTTGCGGACCCTGACGCTCGAATTCGACAAGCACGGGGCGATCGAGACCCGCGGCCTGCCGAAGTGCACGATGGCCAAGCTGGTCGCGACCACGGTCAAGGTGGCGCGGAGGAACTGCCAGGGGGCGCTCGTCGGCAAGGGCTTCGGCACCGCCGTCATCGAGCTGCCCGAACAGCGGCCGATCAAGGCGTCCTCGCCGCTCAGCCTGTTCAACGGCCCCGCCAAGCACGGCAACCCGACCGTGCTCGGCCACGCCCACCTCGACTACCCGAGCCCGACGACCTACGTGATCTCGATCGAGATCCAAAGGGTCCACCACGGTCGCTACGGGTTCAAGACGGTCGCCACGTTCCCGCGCCTCGTCAACGACTACGGCTCGCCGATCTCCGGCCACCTGACGATCGGGCGAACCTGGAAGTACAAGGGCAAGACGCTGAGCTACGCCAACGCGCACTGCGCCGACGGCCGCCTGCAGGCGAAAGGCCAGTTCACCTTCAAGGACGGCAGCTTCGTCGAGGGCACGGTCTTCCGGCCCTGCAAGGTCAGGAAGTAGAGCGACCGGCGCTACTCGGGCGGCGCGCCGGGTATCTATAGGCGATGGGACGGAATCGCCTCCCGATCGCTCTCGCTGTTCTCGCCGCCGGCGCGGCGCTCGTCGCCCTGATCGCCGGGACGGCCGGCGCGGCCGAAGTGCGGGTCGGGACGCTGATCCTGCGCGCGGACGGCGGGTTCACGCCGCGGGTGCTGCCGAAACGCAGTTACGCGCCGATCGAGTTCGAGGGACACGGCGACGTCAAGACCACCGACGGCTCGGTGCCGCCGGCGGCTCGACACGCGAAGCTCGAATTCGACCACGACGGGAAGCTGACCACCGCGGGGCTCGCAACCTGCCCGCCGAGCCGGATCAGGGGCGCCACCCCGGACCAGGCGCGGCGGCGCTGCCGCGCGGCGATCGTCGGCACCGGCCACGTCGGGGCAGTGATCGCGCTCCCGGGTCGGAGCCGCGTCGAGGGGCTGGAGCCGCTAACCCTGTTCAACGGCCCGCGGCAAGGCGGCAACCCGACGGTCGTCGCCCACACCTGGTCGACGTACCCGACGGTCGAAATTTTCGTCGTGATCGTGCCGATCGAAAAGCGTCGGGGCACCTACGGCTACCGAGCCAAGCTGACCGTCCCCGAGATCGCCGGCGGCTACGGCGTCCTCACCCACGTCGACGCGAAGATCGGCCGTCGCTTCCGCTCTCACGGCGCCAAGCGCAGCTACGTCTCCGCTCGCTGCTCCGACTACATCCTGCAGACGAGAGGCCGCTTCTCCTTCGCCGACGGGACGATCATCAGCGGCGTCGTCTACAAGATCTGCCGGCCCCGCTCCTGAGCGGCAGAGCCGAGCCGCGGCCTTCCTATACTCCCCAAGCCCCGGGCCGTTAGCTCAACCGGTAGAGCAGGAGACTCTTAATCTCAAGGTTGAAGGTTCGAGTCCTTCACGGCCCATTCGCGGACGGCTTTGTCAAGCCAAATAAGCCAAGCCCGTCGGGTAATCTTTCGCGTCGGTGGGCAGCTTGTTGGGCAACATCTCGCTTTCGGGACGGTCTATTCGGTTGTCTTTCCGCAGACGACGGCCACCGAGAGAGTCCAGCCTTCGGTCGTGCCACCGTTTACCTCGATTGCGGTCGCTCGCCAGCCAGCCGTTTCCGCAGCCGGGGGCCACACGGGCGTGTCGTCCGTCAGCGCCACGACTCCTTCCGGTGGGGGCGTGCCATATCCGCCGGCTCCATAGATTCGGGCGCCACCGCTGATGGCCTCCTCGCCAACCGGGCAGGCCACTTCGAGCGTCTTGTCTGCGGAGGTGGCCGTACTCAGGTCCCCGTAGGGCTGTAGCGAGTACGCGAGCCCTGGCAAGGTCGGGCCAGTCGCGCCGGTTTCGCCCTTGGGTCCCTGCGATCCGGTTGCCCCGGTGTCGCCCTTGGGTCCCTGCGATCCGGTTGCCCCGGTGTCGCCCTTGGGTCCCTGCGGGCCAGTGGGCAGCTGTCCGGCCTTGAAGTCCTTTGCGAGCAGCGAGTCATCCTTGACCTTATGCGAGGTGACTGCGTTGTTGTGCAACTTGGCTCCACTCACCGCGCCGCTCTTAAGCTGTCGGGTGCCGACGCTGTTGGCGGGCAGCCTGACCGCGGCGTAGGCACCGCTCCCGAGAGCGATGAAAAAGGCGAGCAGCGCGACAATCATCGCCGGTGTAGGACGGCGCTCCGGCGGTCGTCTCATAGCAGTGCCTCCAATCCTTCTAAGAGTTCAGATCCGCTTCGGATCTTCGCGCGGGATGAGGTCAAGAACCTCCGTACTTCGAGGACCGGCCGATGCGTAAATCCCCGCAGGAATGTGCGGCCGTCGCAAGTCTTGCGAGGCGCAAGTCACGAGGCCGCCCCCGACGCGATCCTCGCCGTCGGCGAGCAGGGAGGGTCGGCCTCGTCAACGCCCAAGTCGAGGCGCTGTCTCGGCTACACGTGCGAGTGGCTGCTCTGTGGGCGAGAGCATCGAGCTACCCGTCCCCGAGCGCCTCCACGAGCCCCCTCCTCATGCGTGTTTGCCGCGGCGGCCGTGCGGACATAAAGCGGGTTCCGGGTTTCGCGCTGGTGACTAGCCCATGACTGAGGCTCTGCCTCAGCGCACAATGTGCATCCCCCGGTCCATGCTTCGCACTCGCTGTTTGCCGAGCCGCCGCTGGATGCGCGCGAGGCGCTGTGCCGCTGCTTGGCGCTCTGCCCGCCTGACCGCATCCCCCTTGTTCGCTCCGAGTGGATGGCCACCCCGCTCGGTGACGCTGTGCCGGTGGCGGTAGCCGCGGATCAGCTCGACCCCGTCATTCCAGGCTGCGACCTTCGACGGATCGCGCGGGCGCTTGCCGAGCGCGTCCTCGATCAGCTTCGAGGTCTGGCGGCGCTCTGCGGCGACCGCGGCGCGGGTGAGCTGCTCCAGCCGCTCGTCGGCCAGCGAGAGTTCATGGCGCTCGCCAGCGGTGAGCGCGGCTGGCCGTCGTGACTCGATCTCGACCTCTACCTCCAGCGAGCCGCGCTCGTCTTCGAGGCGTGCGAGCTGTCTCGTCCCGATGCGCCGATCGGTGTCGATGAGCCTGAGCGCTCCCCGGTCGGGTCTCCGCTCCGAAGCCAAGGCATCGCGCTCGGCAGCTTGTTCGGCGAGCCGCGCCTTGGTCTGGTCGATCCGCTCTCGCAGGCGGTCGAGGCGCCTCTCCGCAGGCGACGGTTCGCTCACTCGGTCAAGGCGCTCGTGAAGGTCAGCTCGCCTCGCCACCAGCTCCACCGGCGGCAGCGACTCGATCCGCTTGCGTGCCGCGATCTCTATGGCGGCGAACTCGCCCGCCGCCCGCTCAGCGCCGATCCGCAGCTCGTGCGCCGCATCCTCGATCTCGCGGGTGCCGGGGCCAAGCTCGGGGTCGGTCAGCTCGCTGGCAGCCACCCCGTAGGCGCTCGTCGCCTCCCGCGCCCGAGAGACGGCGACGAGGAAGTCCTCGCGGCTGATCCCGGAGTCAAGCAGGACGAAGGCCGAGTCGAAGGTCTTTGACTCGGTGGCGTAGGTGGTGAGCGCGTAGGCGTGCTGGATCGCCGGCTCCTCATTCGGGGTGCGCTGGTTGAGGTAGTCGGGACCGACCTCGACCGTCCTCTCGTCTCCGCCGATCCGCGCCAGCTCCATCGTTCGCGTCTCGCGGTCGACGGCGAGGACTTCCCAGCGCTCGCGGTTGGAGACCTCGGCCGTATTGATCCGGGTGATGACGCGATCGCCCGCCGCGAACTCCCGCTCGGCCACGCTGAGCGCCTCGGCCTTGAGCTTGCCCGCGGCGAGCAGCTCCTCTCGCGCCCGTTCGTTCAGCTCGGCGACGTCGCGGACGCGGCGGGCGATCATCACGGCGTCCTCCCCCCGCTCGAAGCGCTCGTGCCAGTCGATGCACCAGTGCGTCGAGGGTCTCGGTCATCGTGTCGGCGATAACCAGTCGCTCGCGGGAGTCGAGCAGGTCGAGGGCGTCGGAGCCCCGGCCTTCGTGGGCGAGTTCGACGATGCGCCGGTCGAGCGGATCGCGCTGGCGGCGTATTTCGGTGAGCACGCTCGGCTCGATCTCGCTGGTCAGGTGCCCGTAGAGGCCGCCCGGGCCCACTGCTCCGATCTGACGCGGATCGCCGATGCAGACGAGCTTTCCGTCGCAGCCCTCCGCCAGCTCGGCGAGCTCGGCGGCGTGCGGGGTCGAGGTGGTCGAGGACTCGTCCATCACGATCACGGTGCCGGGGGAGAGCGGCGGCTGCCCGCTTGCGGCTTGCCGCTCGGCGCGCATCAGAAGCGCGGCGATCGAGGTGGCCGGCACCCCGGCGTCGCTCAGCTCGCCCGAGGCGCTGCGCGCGGTGGCGACGCCGAGCACCGGATAGCCGGCCTGGACCCAAGCCTCGCGGGCAGCGGCGAGCGCGGTCGTCTTGCCCGCGCCCGGCAGCGCCGCCACCGCGACGATCCGCTCGCCGCCGGTCAGGAGGCGGCGCACCATCTCCGCCTGCTCGGCGCTCAGGTATTGGTGGCGCTCCAGCACGGCGGCGAGGGTCTGGTTGTCGACGGTGGCCGCGCCCGCGTCCTTTCCATCCCGCGCGATCTTGACGAAGCCCTGCTCCAGCTCCCACAGGCGCTGGGTCGTGTAGTAGCTGGAGGCGAGCGGTTCGGGGGCTCGATGGACCTCGATGACCCGCTCGCCGGCGAGCATCGTCTCGACCGCTTCGTCCAGGGCAAAGGCGCTGGCGCCTTCGGTCAGCTGGTTCGCGAGCGCGCAGAGCAGGTCGCGGCGATCGAAGTGGGAGCGAGAGAGCCTCGAGGTCGTCGATCGCGCGCTCGCAGGTCGGCGCCACTCGATCATCTGTGGCTTGCGAGCTGCGCCGAAGTGGGGGAGCCGTTCGATCGACGCCGCCGTCAGCCCGAACTCCTCGGCGCGCGAGAGCCAGTCGGCGCGCTGATTCTCGGCGTCGACCCCATAGTCCTTCGCCTCGCGAGTGCGGTAGGCGGCGACTTCGGCCGCCGCCGGTGAGCTGACGCCGCGCTCTGCCAGCGCTGCGACGATCTCCGCCCGCCGTTGGGAGAAGTGCTCGATCACCGGCCGGCCGACTCCCTTGATGTCGGCATAGCCGTTTCGGACCGGCTCCCACTCCAGACCGAGCTCGCGGGTGAGGGCGGCGCGGAGGGCGGCCTGGTAGACGTGGCCGGCCGACTTCGCGTGCAGCCAGAAGGGCGTGCGTCCTTTCGGGTGCAGCGAGGCTGAGCCAGCGCCCATCGGAGACGGCGCGGGTCATGTTCGCGGTGACGACGTGGGTGTGAAGCGCAGGATCGCCGGCGCGAGAGGAGCGGTGGCGGAAGGCCATCGCGACGAAGCCCGCGCCGGGCTCGATCCTCTTGCCGCCGGCGCCGCGCTGCACGAAGCAGGCGTTGCGGTGCAGATAGGCGAGGCCCTCCGCTACGGCGTGATCGTGGGCGCGCAGGGCGGCGGCGCGAACCTCCGGCGAGCCGATCGCGTAGAGCAGGGAGACCGACTTCGGCGCGGCGAAGCGCACGTCGTAGCCGAGGATCGGCTCATGGCGGCGCTCGCGCCCCTCGGCGTCGGTGAAGACGCGTGGCTCGGGCCGGCGGACGAGGACTTCTCCGGTGCCGGGGTGCCTGCCGGCGAGCACGGCGGCGTAGTCGTCGCGGTCGACCTCGCCGTGCAGGCCCAGCTCGGCGGCCAGCTCGCCGATCCACTCGCCCGGCGCCTCGCCGGGTTTCGTGTAGTAGTCCTCGCCGCCTTCGGCGACGGCTTCGATCCAGTAGCTCGCGTTTCCGCGCCCGATCTTCGTCACTCCCACCACACATCTGTTGTCCAGCGGGAGCGGCTTTTGCATCGGCCGAACTGCCGAGTTCCCAGTGTGTCGGGCTGTTGGCGTTGTGGTTGTGGGGGCGCTTCTCGGAGGGCCGGGCCAGGCCGATGAAGCGGTTTCTGACCTACTTGCCGTTGAGGCTGGACTCCCTGCCTGGCGTTCTGGCTCTGGCTGCTTGGCTTGGTTCTCTTGGGCTGGCTGGCTTCTTTGGTGAGTCTGCTGCCGCGCCTCCGTCCCCCCGACCTACCCGCAGAACAGCACCGCGGGGGCGGCGGTCAAGGGCGCTCGCGCCCGACCCCTGTAGGGGGTTGACGGCCGACCCCGCGGTGCTTCAATCGGGCGTAGGGCGGGGGATGTCCTCGGCGTCCCTCAACCGCGCTTGACGGTCAAGGCGCCCGGATCGTCGTAGCGGCTCGGAGGCCAGTCGGCGGCGCGCAGCTCCTCCTCGCCGCGCTCCTGCAGCGGCAGCTCCTTGGGATCGACGGCGACCCTGCCCCAGTAGGCCGCGAGCTTGACCTTGAGGTGGCGCCGTGCCTCTGGCTGAAGCTGGGCGACGCGACGCGGCGGCTCGGCGAGCAGCTCGTCGGAGACGAGGCCGGGGCGAAAGAGGCAGGCCACAGACTCCTCCTCCAGGACGCCCGGCAGCGGCGGCAGGTACATGTAGGGGTGGAGCGTGTCGCGGCTGCGAAGCAGCTTCACGCTGTCCGTGACGGCGCCGGCCCGCTCGGCGACCGCGGCCAGCGGAAGCACCGGGACGAGCACGCGAAAGGGATGCGCGGTCGCGCCGTCCCCGCGTTGCTCGGCCATGTCGCAGGTCGGCGTGGTCAGCAGGCCGTAGGCGAAGCCGACCTCGCCGACGAAGTGCTTGCCGTCCTCGGCCCGGTAGAGCGTCGTCGGCTGATCGCCGAACGGGATCGCCTCGAAGAGGTCGCCGGCGAACAACGCCGTCGACCAGGGGGCGGCCCAGTACTCCTCGTCGTGTGGTCGATGCTCTCCGGGTCCCATTGCTCGCTGCCCTCACGGACCTCGAACCCTACGACCGCGGGACGACGGCCCTCAGTCGATCGGGCGGGCGCGGGTTACGGGGACAACGTCGTCGTCCTCGCGCAGCGGCGCGAAGCCGCTGAACATCTGCGCGCGCATCGCCTCCACGTCCTCGGCCCGGAAGCGGCGGACCCCGCTCGGGAGCCGGACGGCCTGCAGGAGGCCGTGCTCCTCCCAGCGGCGGACCGTGTTCTCGTGAACCCCCAATGCGCGGGCGGCCTGTCGGACCTGCATCAGCTGTGCCATGTGACCAGAGTAGGCCACAAGGGCGAGAATGTCAATGTGGATGAGATGGTGGACTTTTGCAGCGAGTCCGCCCGGTAGCCGATGCAAGGCGGGCGCGGCCTGGACAGTCAATGCGATGACCGCAACGCAGATCGACAGCATCCCGTGACGGCGCTGACCCTCGACATTGCCGAGGAGCTGGTCGAGCGGATCGCGGAGCGCGCCGCAGAGCTGGTCGCTGAGCGACGGGGCGGTGGCGAGGACGACAACTTTCTCGACGTGGCAGGGGCGGCCGAGTTCCTCGCCTGTCCGCGAAGCCGCATCTACGCGCTGGTCAGCGCCCGCCGCCTGCCGCATCACCACGATGGCTCCCGGCTGCTCTTTGACCGCCGCGAGCTGCGCCAGTACGTCCATGACGGGGGAGCGCGCCGCCCATGAACCGACCTGTCATCGTGCCGCGCGCTGGCGACCGCGATCGGGTGTACCGTGAGGAGGACATAAGGGGGCCGCGTGCTGAAGACACCGGCCCCGTGGCGACCGGCACAGGCGAACCCAGGCCGGCCGCAGCGGGAACGGTACCGAGGTGCCGGCTCCAGAAAAGCGGCGACCCGCCGCGCTTGCACGCGAACGGGCCGCCTGACCACAAGGAGCGTGCACTCCTCATGGCTAGGAATAACCCTACGGGTGGCGGCGATGCCGTCGCCATCACCGTCTCGTCGGATGACCGCGAGTTCCTGCGCCGCGTCTTCAGGATGGCTCTGGACGGCATCCGCGACGAGCTGGACAACTACCCCGACGACCTTCGCGAGCCGACTCGCCTGCATCGCGAAGAAAGCATCTACCAGGCGCTGCTCGCGGGGCTCGACGGCGAGAAGGTCGTCCCGGACCACTACATGCGCGACCTGCTCCGCGATCTGATGGAGATGAACGACCGCGAGAACGAGTACGCCCGTGTCGTCGCCGAGCACGAGGCGTTGCTCGGACTCCGCGGCCAGCTCGGAGAGGAACGGGGGCGATGAATCCCGTCGCGGCGCAGTTCGGCGACAACCTCCGCTACTGCCGCCGGAAAGCAAAGCTCTCCCAGGAAGAACTCGGTTTCGGCGCCAGCCTGCACCGGACCGAGATCGGGTTGCTGGAGCGTGGCGCCCGGCTGCCTCGGATCGACACCCTGATGAAGCTCTCCGGCGCCCTATCGGTCCCGCCGGGGGAACTGCTCGACGGGATCGACTGGCAGCCGGGCAGCGTGCGGCGTGGCGGCTTCGGGATCGCCGGGGAAGGAGGCTGATGGCGACGAAGCTGGAGCGGACGCGCACGCCCGGCATCTACAAGCGGGGCAGTCGCTACGTGGTCGTCTGGCGCCACCGGGGGAAGCAGCACAAGAGCTTCCACCGGACCTACGAGGAGGCGCGCGAGGCGAAGGGACGACGGCAGGCCGGCGACAGCCGGCCTGCCTCCAGGGTCCGCTTCTCCGACTACTTCGATGAATGGATCGAGTCCTACGCCGGGCGCACCGCCCGCGGGCTTGCCGACAGGTCGCGCGACCTGTACCGGCGTGCGATCAACGATCACGCGCTCCGCCGGTGGGATGGCTGGCGACTCAGCGAGATCGAGCCCACCGACATGCGAGCGCTCTATGCCGATCTGCGAGCTCGCGAAGTTTCGACTTCCCGGCTCAGGCTGCTTCGGACGGCGCTCTCGGCGCTGTTCACGACTGCGCTGGAGGATGGAATCGTGCGAATGAATCCCGTGACCGGCGTTCGCATTCCCCCCGCCGCAAATGCCGCCAGCGCCGACGATGAGCCCGTTGGTCGGCCGCTCACGCGAGCCGAGCTGGCGCGGCTGCTCGCGGCGCTTCCTGCTCGCTGGCGTCTGTTCTTCGAGTTCCTGACCCACACCGGATTGCGCATCTCCGAGGCGATCGGCCTGACCTGGGAGCACATCGAGCTGGGCGACCGACCGCGTGTGCTCCCCCGCTTTCGAACGCCCTACTCTTGACCGATGAACATTGTTGTCCAGCGCTCGGCACCCAAGGAGCTACCAGTAACTCCGAAACGCCGCGCTGAGCTTGAGCGCCAGCGCCCGAAGCGCTACTTGGTACTCGGCTCCGACGGTCATGGGCGGGCGGTCGAGGAGGGACCTTGGGAGAAGCTCGGAGAGGGAATCAACGTTGCCGACTACAACGTCGTGATCCTCAACTTTGCCTCTTTCCGGGCCAACCGCGCGCTCGCTGAAGGCTTCCCGATTGATCGACTCCCGAAGCGTCAGGCGATGACGCGGCTGCTGTTCAGCGAGCACAGTGAAGTGATCGCGATTGGCGACCCGGCGATGCTGATTGGTCCGCCGCCTCCCCCACTTGGCTCCCAACAACCCTACGTCGACATCCGCGAGCGTGCCGATTACTGGCTTCCCAACCTCATCGAGACCGAAGACAACGAGGGCGCCACCTACAGCGTTATAGATGAGGAGTGGGAGTTCTACTTCGAGAACCTCTCGCGCTACCGCTGGTTTGCGGCGGGCGAACTGCGCCAACAGGTTCAAAACGCAATCGAGTATTTCTCGCCGGTCAGCGATGAACCGCAGATGGTCGATACCGAGCTCCGTCCACTGGCCCAGACCCGCTTTGGCAAAGCGCTCGGACTGCGACTTGAGGTCTTGGGCAAGGTGATGTACCGCTACAACCCTCCCAACGGCCCTGCTGTCGCTGGTGGCGCCTTGCAGGGCATCAAGGAGGTGCTGCGCTCGGGTCCGGTCTTCTGGTTGCCCGCACCCGATCGAATCAGCGCTTCCGAGGCAATCGACCTCATCCTCTCCGAACGCTATGGCGTCCGTTCGCCAGCCCGTACCCCTGCCGGGCTCAAGGGCTACTCGCTTCCGGCGGAGGCGCCAATCGCCGCGGAGATTGAGCAGCTTGAGGCAGAGCGCAGAGGCGTTGACGACCAGATCAAGGAAGCCCGCGAGCATGCCGACCAGGCAGCGAAGCCAAGAGCGCTCCTCTATGAGAAGGGCGAGACGCTTGAGGTCATCGTGCGCCAGACCTTGTGCGAGCTGGGAGCCGAGGTCACAGAGCCGGCGAAGGAGGGTGTCGAGGACGGCCGTCTGAGCTGCTGGCGATGCGAAGTTGGCCGCGGGCGTCGAACACAAGGCGCTGTTGATTGGCAACCCCCATTGCGAGACAGCACCGAATGAACGCGGCGAACCGCTGGGGCCGAATGGGAAGGCATATGCAGAAAACGGAGGTGTCGCAGTCCTAACCACGGCTCGGCTGTTCGAGGCACTTCGTAGAAAGCAGGAGGAGAGCTTCGACCCCAAGATTTTCTGGACAGCGGTATTCGCCGCCAAGGGCGTCGTCGAGTTGCCGGGTGAAAAGGCCAGCGACGGTGAGCGACTCGATGATCGTGTCGTGGGCAACTGATTGGGCAACGCGAAGCCCGGAGAGGTCCCGAAAATGCAGCCCTGGCGTAGTCGCGGAGCTGCCGACCAGCAGCGGAAGCGCCGCCCGGCCGCAAAGAGCCGCGACCCCTCGCGTAATCTCAAGGTTGAAGGTTCGAGTCCTTCACGGCCCACTCGCAGACGGCTCTGGAGAGCCAAATGCAAGCACCGGCAGACGAGGCGGAATCGGCTCGGGTCAACCCCCAGGTCAACAGCGCGTAGGGCACCGGCTCGACAAGCGCTTCACGCAGATGTCCGGAATGGAGCGAGGAACGGGTCAGCCCCAGTCTCAGCTGCCCGCTCCTCGCTCGCCTTACGGGCCGGAAAAGGCTCCCCAGATCGGTCATGGGAGGTCAACCTCCGGGAATGAACCATGCGGTTCCGGCCTTATGACATACCTTATTGGCTTCGCAGCGCGGACCTACAAACCTCTTCCCGCAACGAGCGCGGCTGCGGCCGGATGCTCGCCCGAAATCTCTGCCAGGCCGCCTGATGGGAAAATAGCGCCGGATTCGCGCAAACTGCGCATTTTCATCAGCCCGCGGGTGGCACGCCGGGCCATGACAACTAATCGAGAAGCCGGCCCGGCTTCACCTTCACCGCTATGGCCAGCCGCCGCACTGTCGAGACTTGCGGATCGCGCTTGCCTGCCTCGATCCGGCTGACCTCTGTCGCATGGACCCCGCTGCGCTGCGCGACCTGTTCCTGCGTGAGCCCGAGCCGTTCGCGCGCCTCGCGCAGGTTGGTGCCGAGGTCGGCCATGCGGCAATCCTCTGCCTTATGGGCCGAGACCTCCATAGGGCATGTCACAAGCCTTTGCGTAAGCCTCCACCTTCTACCCCGCCCGCCGCGACAACGGCGAGACGGGGGCGATCCCGGCCCTGGCGCGAGCGGGCCGAGACCGGCCCCTACGCGCGTGTCGTCTAGCCGTGCTTGTAGATCTGCACGCTGGGTGCAGTCTGGTCAACCTTGAGGACCGTCATCCGCAGTCACCTCCCTTCTGCCTGTCATCCCGGCCATTCGCCGGACGAAGGAATGCTAAAGAACACTGGACTAACCGGGAGTTACCTAGCAGCGAGAAACCCGCCGAATACCGATAGTCGTATGATCTGGTGCCCCTGAATGTCCAGACCAGACGGAGCGGAGGGATTGCGTTGGCCGAGACCACCAAGAACGATCGGAATCGGAGTCTTGAGGACGCGGTGTCCTACGCGGTCGGGCACCGCATCAGGATCGAAAGTCTCTGCCTCCTCAACGAAGCCGTCTACTGCGCGTCTGAGATCGCAGAACTCACCCACTGGCCTCTAACTACGGTCGGCCATCACATCAAGGAACTACTCGACTCGGGCTCCATCGAAGTTGCGAGAGTCGAAAAGGCCCGCAACGCCGAGCAGTACTTCTATCGCGCAGTCGAGCTTCCGGCCGTGAGCGACGAGGAAGCCGCAACCTTAGAGCCGGAGGTCAAGCAGCAATACGCGGCACTGATCCTCCAAGCGATCATGGCCGAGTCACTTGGCGCGCTGCGAGCGCAGAAGCTGAACTGCGACCCCCGGGTCCGCATGATATGGCGGTGGTACAACCTCGATGGGCAAGGTCGCCAAGAAATGGCTGACGAGCAGCGTGAATCGTGGGAACGCGCTGCGGAGATCGAGGCGCGGTCTACCAACCGACGAGCAAAGTCGGGAGAGGGGGCGACCACGATGATCGCTGCGACCCTCGGCTTCGAGCGAAGCAAGTCCGTCAGCTCTGCCGTTCCCGCTCTGCATCGCCTAGCCCCAGGTCAAGACTGAGTTGTTGGTGTCCCCCCTTTGACAGGTGAATACCATTCGAGAAATAGGTACAGACTTCTTCGTTCCTATCTGTAACTGTTCACTACTCAGAACAGAACTGACTGCCTGAGACAGAGGCGGTCAGTCCCGGGTAAATCCCGCGGGCGGGGCGCCGTCGCCCCCCCGCGTCCCCGGTGAGCGGAAAGGGGCGAGAGAGATGGCCAAAGGCAGCTCAGGGGACGGAGCGGGGTCGCACCTCCCCCCGCTGGTGGACCCGCGATTCGTCAAGGCGCTGGACCACGTCCTGCGCCAGCACATCCTGCTCGCCGCTGTGCAGAGGGAGGTCAGCCCGTGCGAACTGTCTGAGGAGCTCGGCGAGGAGCTGAGCCAGGTCAGCTACCACGTCCAGGTCCTGCGCGACGACTGCGACGGGATGATCGAACGGACTCGCACCGAACCGCGGCGCGGGGCGGTGAAGAACTACTACCGCGCAACCGAGAAGACGCTTCTGCCAGCGAAGGCGTGGCGGCGGGTGAAGAAGGGGCTGCGCGCGGTGGTCGGCGCGGGCCAGGCCAGCGACCTCTTCGAAGACCTGGCCGGCGCCCTGAAGGCAGGGAAGCTGCAGGGGTCCCAGGACCACATCAGCCGCACCCCCCTGGTTCTCGACCCCGAGGGCAAGCGCAGGGTGAAGGCGATCGCCGAGCGAGCGGCGAGGGAGGTCGAAGACGAGCAGCAGGCAGCGGCGCAACGCATGCAGAAGGCCGACGGCGACGGGGGCAAGGCCGCCGGCTACACCTTCGCGGTGCTGGCCTTCGAGGCCGCGTGGCAGCCGGCCGAGCTGCGCACGAGCGCAGCGCAGGGGGCAGACGCCGAAACCACCTCAGCGGACCGCCCGAACGGCGGCGCTCGCAAGGGCGGCGGGAGAAAGAAGGGCAAGCGCAGGGCAGGAACGAAGAGGCGCTAAATGCGCGCCGGCGGAGCGCAGGGTCGTCCAGGAGGGCCCTGCGCTCCCCCCTCGCCCGCATCTCCCGCGAGGAGCAGACGTGACCGACGAGAGAGTCCCGCCCAAGTACGACGTCGCGACGGTCGAAGCCGTGATCCTCGAAGTGGCCGCCGAACTGCATCCCCGGCACCTGACAGCCAAGGACCTCTCGCTGAGGATCGTCAGCGACCCCGACGACAGCGGGGAGGTCGAGACAGCGGCCGAGGCGATCCGCAACTGATGGCTGACGCTGTCGCGCGCTACAGATCGGCCTCCGAAGCGGGGGATCTCGACGCGCTGATGGAGACGCTGGCGCCCGAGGTGGAGCTCGTCTCGCCGATCTCCGGGCGTATGGTCTTCCGCGGCCACGAGGACATCCGAATGCTGCTCGGCGCGGTGTACGGAAGCCTGAAGGACCTCCGCTGGAGCGAGACGATCGGCGCTGCGGCCCGCGCGCCGTGTGGTCTTGGGCGAGGCGCGCGTGGGGGCGATCAGGATGACCGACGCGATGGTCTTCGAGCTGGCGCCCGACGGCGCATCCGACGGATCAGCCCCCACCTGCGTCCATGGCTTGCGCTGACGCTCTTCGCCGGCATCCTCGGGCCCAAAGTCGCCCGACGTCCGGGAGCGATCCGGCGGGCCCTGGGTCGGCGGTCGACGATCTGAGAACCGCGGTCCGCAGCCGAGGTACTAAGAATTGAGGTTGTGCCTCGATGGCCGCCGTGAATACGATGCGGCTGGCCTGATGGGACTCCTCCGCTTCATCGCCGTGCTCGCACTCTTGGCGCTCGCCGGGTTGCTGTCCGCCTGCGGCGGTGGCCAGGAGGCGCTCGACCCGCAGGAGATCACCGAACAGTCGGAATCCTCGGTGGTCCATCTGCAGGGCAAGCAGGGGGGCGGGGAAGTGATCGGGACGGGCGTCGTCTTCGACGCCGAAGAGGGTCTCGTGCTGACCAACGCCCACCTGGTCACCGGGGCCAGCTCGCTGAAGGCGAGGGTCTACGGCGGCACCGAAGTCCCCGCCCGAGTCATCGCCACGGCGCCCTGCGACGATCTAGCGGTGGTCGAACTCAGCTCGGTGCCCGAAGACGTCACCGCGATGCCGATCGGCGAAAGCGCCACGATGAAGTCGGGCGAAACGGTCACCGCCCTCGGCTATCCGGAGAGCCTCGAGTCGGCGAGCGAACAGTCGCTCGTCTCCACCACCGGCAGCGTCTCCTCCGTGGACGTCTCGACGTCGATCGATCCGACGCTTCCGAAGTACCCGTCGCTGATCCAGCACCAGGCGACGATCAACCCCGGCAACTCCGGCGGCCCGCTGGTCAACGAATACGGCGAACTGGTCGGGGTCAACACGCTCGGCTACAGCGGGGCGGGCGGCGAAGTCCAGGACCAGAGCTACGCGATCTCGATCGACCACGTCAACGACCTGTTGCCGGACCTCCGGGCCGGGCGCAGCTACGCGGACCTCGGCTGGGAGCTCGCGCCGGTGTCATACGTCAACGTGAACGAGTACAGCAGGAAGTTCAACCAGGGGGAAATACAGCAGCTGCTGGAGTTCTCCGGCCTCGACGAAGAGCTGTTCGTCAGGGCCGTGACCCCGGGATCGCCGGTCAGCAAGGCGCACATCCACTTCGGGGACCTGGTCAGGAAGATCAACGGAACGCCCGTGAAGACGGTCGGAGACGTCTGCGACGTGGTCCAGTCCGCGGCTCCGGGAAGCGCCCTGCGGGTCAGGGGCAGCTACTTCTACACCCAGCGTGGGGACCAGAACAACGAGTTCTACGACTGGCTGAACAGCGACGATGCTCCCCCTCCGCCCGAATGGGTCGAAAGGGTCCAGGTCCCGGCCGAATCGAAGTAGCCGCGGACCGGCCGATCGGCTAGCGCCTATCCGCCGGCCGATTCGGCGCTGCCGCCGAAGCCGCCGAACGGGTTGGTGAGCTGTTCTTTGCTGGCTTCCTTTTCGACCTTGGCCAGCTGCTTCTTCTGCTTCTCGAACTGCTTGCCGCGTTTGCGGAATTCGGCGAGCTGGCTTTCGACGCCCTTGGCTTCCGCCTTGGAGGGGGCCTTCGCCGCCGCCCGCTTGGCCGTCTTGTCGCCGGTGGCGAATTCACCGTTGAAGTACTGGTAGATCGCCAGCGTGCTGAGCGAGCCCAGGCTGGGCCGCTGCTCGGCGGCGAGCTTCTGCGCCGCGGCGGCGGTGGCGACGTCGGCTTCGGATTCGCGCAGGCTGGTGCTGCTTTCCGCCAGCCTGATGAAGCTGGAGGCGACGAGCTGGGCGCCGGCGGGGCTCGGTTCGTCGCCGGCCTGCTTCAGGTAGCGGTTCCAGGCCTGTAGAGCGGCTTCGTAGTCGTCGCGGGCGGAAGCTGGCACGGTCGGCGTTTCGGTCCCTTCGTTGACTTCGATCTGCGCGTTGCCGGCGTTGATCCGGGCGCGGGTCAGCGCGAGCAGCTGCGCCTCGTCCGTCGGGTCCTTGGCCAGCCTGCGTTCGATCCGTTCCGCCTGTTCGTCGAACACCTGGGCGGCGTTGCTGCTGGCGCTCTGGCCGCCGAGCAGGGCGCCGATGTTGACCGGGCCGACGACGAGGAAGAGGCTGGCGCCCATCAGGATCGCGAGGATCGCGTAGACGACGCGGATCACATGTTTGCGCCGCCCCCGCGTGTCGAAGAGCATTCGTCGCTCGCCGCCAGATGCCATCAGTCCGTCATCACTCCTGCGTCGAGGGTCTAGTCAGGCCTCCCGCCGCCCCCGGCCTGCCGAAGGCGCGTGCAAGCAAGATACTCAACTCGTACAGAGCAAGCAGCGGAACCATCTCTATCAGCATCGAGATCGGGTCGACTCCGGGCAGCGCCGCGGCGACGATCGCGATCGCCAGGTACGCGTAGCGCCGGTTGGCGCGGAGCCGCTCGACGCTGACGATCCCGAGCCTGGTGACGGCGAGGATCGCCAGCGGCAGCTGGAAGACGATCCCCCCGGCGAGCATCGTGGTCGAGAAGAAGCTGTAGTAGTCGCGGGCACGGATCTGGACGTTGAACTGATTGTCGTTGAAGTTGAGCAGGAACTTGACCGCGGCCGGCATCACCACGAAGTAGGCGAAGGCGACGCCGGCTCCGAACAGCAGCGGGGCGAGCAGCATGATCGGCAGGGCGACCCGCCGCTCGGCATCGCTGAAGGCCGGCAGCACGTAGGCGTAGAGCTGGTAGAGGACGATCGGCAGGGAGAGGACGATCGCGCCGTAGGCGGCGACGGTCAGCGTCGTTATGAACGGCTCGGTGACGGCGAAGGTGAGCAGCTGCTTGTGGTCGCCGGGCAGCGGCCCGGAGGCGACCTCCAAGAGCAGATGGTTCTGCCAGAAGCAGAGGGCCAGGGCGACACCGAAGGCGGCCGCGCAGACAATCAGCCGGTTGCGCAGCTCATCGAGGTGCTCCACCAGGGTGAGGCGATCCTCGTGGGAGACCGGCCTGACGCGGCGCGACATCGCTGGCGCGGCCTCAAGGCCGCTTATGGGCGGCCGTCTCCTCGGCTGCCGCGGACTGCTCGTGCTTCCCGGCTTCGATCTCCGCCGGCTGCTCGGATCGCTCGTCGTCGTCGTCGCTCTCGCCGCTCACCGAGCCGCGGAACTCGCGGATGCCCTTGCCCAGCGAGCGGCCCAGCTCCGGCAACCGCTTCGGGCCGAAGACGATCAGGGCGATGATCAGCACGACGACTATCTCGAGGGGGCCGATGTTTCCGAGCATCGCACCATGGTAACGGGCGCCGCGCACCTCCGAGCCGACTCGAATCGAGGGCGCGCCTTACCCGGTAATGGGGTTTTCTCGAAATCTCGCTGAAAGGCACGGGCTAAAGCGCCGCTTGATGTGTTCGATGGTTAGCACATGAGCAATGCGAGCCGTACAGGGACGAAGGCAGGCACCGGGCTCCACGTCTGCCCGGCATGCGGCTCGACCCTGGTCCAGCCGACCCGCTGGGAGCAGACCGCCAGCCGCGGGCATTGGCGCCTCTGGCGGCGCTGCCCGGAGTGCGAGTGGCGCGCCGACGGCGTCCACGGCGAGCGCGAGATAGACGCCTACGACGAGCGCCTGGACGACGGCACCGAGGTCCTGACCAGCAAGCTCGAAGAGCTGGAACGGGAGAGCATGCGGCAGCTCAGCGAGGCGTTCTCGACCGCCCTCGCGGCGGACCTGATAACGGCCGAAGACTTCACCTGACCCCGCATATGGCGGACGGCCGAATCGGCCCTGTCCATATCTGATTCTCCAGGGCCGATTCGGCCGGAGCAGATCGGCGGAATTGATGTTCAGCTGTACCTCTGAACGACTCCGTCCGCCACCAGATCGAGGAGCCGGCGACGTTCCGGCTCGATCCCGGCCGTGCCGACCTGCCGCTTCGCCTCGGCGACGATCTCCAGGGCTCGCGCCCGGACCCGCTCCAGCGCTCCGGTTGCGGCGATCCGGTCGCAGAGCGCCTCGGCGTCTGCGGCGTCGATACTGCTGAGGTCGGTCGCGAGGATCCCCGGGTCCGACTCGGCGGCGAGGATCAGCGGCAGGGTGACGGTGCCGTCGAGCAGGTCGGTGCCGCGCGCCTTCCCGGTCCGCTCCGGCGGTCCGGCGACGTCGAGGACGTCGTCGAGCAGCTGGAAGGCGAGCCCGATCGCGGCGCCGAATTCGCCCAGCGCCCGCTCGTCGCGCCCCAGCAGACAGGCGCATTCGAACAGGGTCGCCGTCTTCAGGCGGCAGCGCTCGAGGTAGCGCTGCTCGAAGACCGCGGTGTCGTAGGCGTCCCGGCGCTGCGCCAGCTCGCCCCGGGCGAGCGCCGCCGAGGCGGCCGAGAGCAGCTCGATCGCCCGCAGCTCGCGCGGCCGGGCGAGCAGTGCGAAGGCGCGTGAGAAGAGCAAATCGCCGGTCGCGGTGGCGCGGTCGCGGCCGGAGGTGGCGGCGACCGTCGGCCGGCCGCGGCGCAGCGGCGCGGCGTCGAGGACGTCGTCGTGCACGAGGGTCGCCATGTGAACCAGCTCGATCGCCGTGGCCGCCCGCACCGCGGCCTCGCCGCCCTCCTGGCCCGCGCAGAGCAGGACCAGCATCGGCCGCAGGCGCTTGCCGCCCGCCTCGCGCGTCATCGCAACGTCGGCGGCGAGCGCCTCGCCGTAGTCGCGACTCTGCTCGCGCAGCATCTCCTCGACCCGGCCGAGCTGCGCCGGCAGCCAGCGGCTCGAGGCGTCGAGCACCGCCGTGACCGGAGGTGGGACTGCCGAGTGCCTGGTCACGGGGGGGCGACGCCGCTGTGGATCGCGATGATCCCCCCGGCGAGGATCGTCCAGCGAATCCGCTCAAGCCCCGCCGCGTCCAGCTTCTCGGCCAGACCGGGCGGGGGCGGGAAGCTGCGTACGGATTCGGGCAGGTAGCTGTAGGCGTCGGGGTCTCCGGCCAGTGCACCGAGCACCGGTACCGCCCGGTCGAACCAGAGCCGGTAGAAGGTCGAGAGCGGCGGCCGGCTCGGCTGGGTGATCTCGAGGATGACCAGGCGACCGCCGGGGCGCAGGACCCGGCGCATCTCACGCAACCCGGCATCCAGGTCGGAGAGGTTGCGCAGGCCGAAGCCGACGCTGACCGCGTCGAAGCGGCCGTCGTCGTAGGGGAGCCGCAGCGCATCCGCCCACTCGAAGCGGACCGACTCCGCGCCGCGCCGCGCCGCCTTCTCGCGCGCCAGATCGAGCATCGCCTCGGAGAAATCGCAGCCGATCACCCGACCCCCGGGCAATACGCGCCCGGCCAGCTCGAGAGCCAGGTCGCCGGTCCCACAGCAGACATCGAGGGCGGCAGCCCCGGGGCCCAGCTCGGCCCGATCGGCAGCACGCCGCCGCCAACCGTGGTGGAGGCCGGCGGTCATCAACGAGTTGAGCAGGTCGTAGCGGCCGGCTATCCGGTCGAACATGCGGTTGACCTGCTCGGGGAATCGAGCCGATTCCCGCGAAGGCTTGGGCCGGATGTCAGGGTCCATATGTCACGCGACCAGACGCGTGCACGGATCCTGACACACGCCTCAGTCGAGCGAGGAGAGGAAGTCGGCCAGCTCGTTGAGCTTCCTCGGCGGCAGGTCGCGGAAAGACGGCATGATGCCCGGGCCGATCTCGACCGAGCGCAGGATCGCCGCCCGCGGTACCTGGCTGCCGATGTGGGTCAATTCCACACCGGGGCCGTCGTTGCCGTTCTCGCCCAGCTTGTGGCAGGCGAGGCAGCCGGAGCCGGCGACCACCTCCTTGCCCGCCTCGTATCGGGGCGCGACTTCCAGGTCGATCTCGGTCGGGGACGCGGCCGTGGCGCCGAGATAGGTCAGGTAGGCGATCGCGGCGATCGTCAGCGCGCCGGCGGTCGTGGCGATCGGCCGGCGCGCCGGGTTGCGCTCCGGACCGCGGTCGTAGAACGGCAGCAGCAGGAGCAGCACCATGCAGATCGTCGGGATGCCGATCGTCGCGATCGGAACCAGCTCCGGCGGTTTGATCACCCGCAGCAGCTCGAAGAGGAAGAAGAAGTACCACTCGGGCCGCGGCACGTAGGTGGTCGAGGTCGGGTCGGCCTTGGGGCCCTGCTCGGCGCCGAAGATGATCGACATCGCGATGATCACCCCGACGACGATCAGCGCCATCGCCGTGTCCTTCAGAACCGCGTAGGGGAAGAAGGGCTTGCCCTTCTTCTTCAGCAGCTCGTACTCCTCAAGGTATGCCTGCTTGTCGGCGGGCTTCATCGACCTAGCCCCTCCCGTCGCCGCCGCCACCGGCCTCGAGCTGGGAGGCCGGGGTGGCGCCCTTGGGCTTCGCGGCGTGCAGCCACGGCGGCGCCGTGGTGCCGAGCTTGACGACCAGGTAGAGGTGGGCGCCGACCAGGGCGATGAGCGCGCCGGGGACCAGCAGCATGTGGATCGAGTAGAAGCGCGCCAGGGTGGTGGCGCCCAGCTCCGGCCCGGCGCGCAGGAAGTCGCTCAGGTACGGGCCGAGGATCGGGCCGGTGCCGTTGATGTTGATGCCGACCACCGAGGCCCAGAAGGAGCGCTGGTCGAAGGGCAGCAGGTAGCCGGTGAAGGCCATCGTCATCGTCAGGATCAGCAGCACGACGCCGATCACCCAGTTCAGCTCACGCGGGTACTTGTAGGCGCCGAAGAAGAAGGTGCGCCCCATGTGCAGGAAGACGAGGATGACCATGACGCTGGATCCCCATTTGTGCATCCCGTGCACGAACTGGCCGAGGAAGACGTCGTTGTTGATGTGGGCGATCGAGGCGTAGGCCTGGGTGGTCGAGGGGGTGTAGAACATCGCCAGGAAAACGCCGGTGACCGCCTGCACGATGAAGGCGAAGAGCGTCGCCGAGCCGAGCGTGTAGAACCAGTTGGTTCCCTTCGGCACCTTGCGGTAGAGCATCCCGGTGAGGAAGCCGGAGGCGGCGGTTCGCTGGTCGACCCAGGCGAGGACGTCGGCCGGGGCGCCCTTGGCCCGCTCGCCAACTCGCTGCGCGTCGGAGGGGCGCTGCGGCGGCGCCGTCTTCAGGTCGGCCGGAGCCTGGCCCTTGGCGCCGTTGCCCTGGCCCGGCTTGGCCGGCCTGCGGAGCGGGGCGGGGATGAGGGAGTCGAGTTTCATCGCTCAGCCGGGTCTCAGCCGCTCGGCGGTGGGAAGGTGTCGGGACGGGGCGGGTAGAGATATTCCCAGACACCGCCGGTGAACTCGCCGGGGTCGCGCGCTCGGACCGGATCGAGCTGGTTGGTGACGCTGTAGCGGGGGCCGACTTCGACCCGGCCGTTGCGGATCCGCGTCTGGAAATGATCGAGCGGGCGCACCGGCGGGCCGCCGATCCGCTTGCCCTGGAAGTCGTAGACCCCGCCGTGGCAAGGGCAGATGAAGTTGCCGGCCGCCTCGACGAAGCGCACCGGGCAGCCGAGGTGGGCGCAGCGGTTCGAGACGGCGACGAATTCCTTCGGGCTCTCGCCCAGCTGCCTGGAGCCCTTGCGCACGTAGGCCGTCGTCTTGCCGGCGTCGCCGATCCCCTCGGTCTCGGTGAAGACGACCTGGCGGTAGGTGTCCTCGACGAAGTCGTCGAGCGCCCCCACCACCTCCCAGCGCTCCTTGCCGCGGTGGAAGATCGGCGCCACGGCGAAGCCGACGGCAGGCAGGACGATCGCCGCGCCGGCCACGCCGCCGAGGCCCTGGACGGCGATCGTGAAGGCGCGGCGGCGGGTCATCGACTCGCCCTCGAAGTAGCCGGGGGGGTCGGGCTGCGCCCGCTCGGCGTGGCTCAGCTCGGCCTCGTCTCGTTTGTCCGCTGGATCAGCCAATGGTCGCCAGGTGCAACGGGCGGCGGAGTTTATTGCCTTGGGCGTCCGTTAGCTTTGCTCAGGTGACGCTGCGTCATCCGGGGAGGCTGCTGATCGTCGCGATCGCCGGGATCGCGGTGCTCGGCGTGCTGGGCCGCGGGGTCGAGGGGAAGCTGCGGCCGACCTCGCTCAGCGTGCCGGGGACCGAATCGGGGCGGGCCGCCTCGCTGCTGCACCGCTACTTTGGCGATACCGCACCCTTCGCGATCCTCCTCCAGGGGCCGCCGGGCCAGCTCGACAGGCAGGGCCCGGCGCTGATCCGGGCGCTGCGCTCCGATCCCTCCGTCTCGACGATCTCGCCCTGGGACAAAGGCAGCGTCGCCCGCCTGCGCCCCGGCCCGCGAAAGGCGCTGATCCTGGTCGACTTCCACGTCGACGCGGAGACGGCGGTCAAGGACACCGTCCCCTATCTGGACCAAACCTTGCAAGAGCGGATCTCGCCGCCGGTCAGCGCGGCCGAGACCGGCTTCGCCAGCCTCTCGCGGGCGATCCAGGACGAGTCCGTTCACTCGACCGAAGTCGCCGAGCTGATCGCGATCCCGTTCCTGCTGCTCGTCCTGCTGCTCGTCTTCCGCTCCCCGGTTGCCGCGGCGATCCCGCTCGCCTTCGGAGCGGTGACGGTGATCTCCTCGCGGGGCGTGCTGGCGATCGCCTCCGACTGGGTCGCGATCGACGGCTTCGCGCTGACCGTCGCCTCGATGATGGGGCTGGCGCTGGGGGTCGACTACGCCCTGCTGATGGTCTCGCGCTTCCGCGAGGAGCTGCTGGACGGCGCGACGCCCTTGGAGGCCGCGCGGATGACCCGCCGCACGGCCGGGCGGACCACCGCCTTCGCCGGCTCGACCCTCTTCCTGGCGATGCTGGTGACGCTGTTCGTGATGCCCGGGACGCTGCTCGTCTCGCTGGCCGGGACGGCGATCGTCGTCACCGCGATCAGCGTCCTCGTCGCCGCCCTGGTCGGCCCGGCGCTGCTCGTCCTGATCGGGTCCAACGTCAACCGCTGGCGGATCGGCGGCGCCCGGGACGGGGCCGGCGTGATGGCGCTGGTCGCCGGAGCGCTGAGCCGGCCGCGTCTCGCGGTCGTGCTGATCGGCTTGCTCGTGCTGGTGCTGGCCGTGCCGGTGCTCGGCCTGAAGACGGGGCCGCCGAGCATCGAGCAGCTCCCCCCCTCCGACCCCGCGCGCCAGGAAGCCGAGCTGATCTCCGACGCCGTCGGTCCGGGCTTCGAAGCGCCGTTCGTGCTCGTCGCCGTCACCGGCAGGGGGACGATCACCGACCCCGGCAGGCTCGCAGCGCTGACCCGCTGGCAGAGGCGGATCGCCCGGGACCCCGGGGTGCAGGCGGTGATCGGACCCGCCCAGCTGAGGCGTCGGGTCGAACCGCTGAAGCGCAGCGGCGACGATCTGCTCGCCGGCCGGGGCGAAGCGAACCCGCAGAGGCTGAGGAAGCTGAGCAGGAACCTCGGGGGCGCCGCCAACGGGGTCGGCCGGCTGCGCTCCGGGCTCTTCAAGGCGGCCTACGGCGCCGGCCTGCTCGCCACCGGCTCGGGCCGGGCCGGGGAAGGCGCCAGGCAGATCGAAGGCGGCCTCTCCCGCGCCGCCACCGGCGCCGAACAGGCGGTCGGCGCCACCGAACGCCTCGCCGACGGCTCGGGCAGGCTGGCCGAAGGGCAACGGGAAGCCCAGCTTGGCGCCTTCTCGGTCAAGGGCAGCTCGGCCGACCTGCTGAGCAGCCTGCGCGGCAACGGGCTGGCGCGGGCGCGCAAGCTGCGCACCGACCTGAAACGGCTGGCGGGCGACCGACCCCTCGCTGGCCGGCGAGGCCCGCGAAGCCGAACGGCTGGTCGAAGCGCTGTCGATCGCCCGCGACGAAGCGCAGCGACTCGGCAGCCGATCGAATCGCCTCTACGAAGGCCAGGTGAAGCTGGCCAAGGGCGGCGCCGAGCTCCACAGGGGGGCAAAGCGCCTGGCCGACGCCGCGAAGTCCCTGCCGGGAGGGCTGCAACGGCTGGAAGGCGGAGCGTCGCAGCTGGTCGACGGCCTCGTCCAGCTCGAAGGGGGCGCCGACTCGCTGGAAGAAAGGCTGGCCGAAGGATTCAAGCGCTCGCGGCCGCTGCAGAGTGGACTGCGCCGCGCCCGCGTCAGGGTCACGGTCAGCGCCGATGACTTCGAGCGCAAGGTCGACCGCCTGCGCCGCTCCTCGCCGGGGATCTTCGATTCCGGCTACTTCGTCCTCTCGGCCCTGCAGGGGGCGCCACGCGACGCACGGAAGCGGGCTGGGCAAATCGTCGACCTCGAAGACGGCGGCCAGGCCGCCCAGATCGTCGTGATCCCCCGCTCCACCTTCAACACGCCGGGCTCCACGGCCCTGAACGAGCGACTGAAGCAGGACGCCGACGGGCTCGCAGCGGCCACCGGGACGACCACCGGGGTGACCGGCGGCGCCGCCGAGCTGATCGACTACACCGACGTCATCTCGGAACGGATCCCGATCATGATCGCGGTGATAACGCTCGCCACCTTCGTGATCCTCGTCGTCATCCTGCGGGCGCTGCCGCTTGCGGCGATCGCCGTGGGGCTCAACCTCGTCACGGTCGCCGTCGCCTTCGGCGTGCTCACCCTGCTCTTCCAGGTGCCGCAGGGTTGGCCGCTGGGGGGGCGCACCTACGTCGACGCGATCGGCGCCGCGGGGATCTTCGGGATCATCTTCGGCCTCTCGATCGACTACGCCGTCTTCCTGCTGATGCGGATGCGCGAGCACTACGAGAGCGGCGCGCCCAACAAGGAGGCGATCGTCTTCGGCCTGGAGCGGACCGCGCGGGTGATCACCGGCGCCGCGGCGATCATGGCGGTGGTCTTCGCCGCCTTCGCCGGCGCCAAGATCGCCACCGTCAGCCAGCTCGGGGTCGGCCTGACCGTCGCCGTGGCGCTCGACGCCACGGTGGTGAGGATCGTGCTGCTGCCGGCGCTGATGCTGCTGCTCGGCGATCGCGTTTGGTGGTTGCCGCGGCCGTTGCGGAAGATCCTGCCGCAGATCGATCTTCACGGTTCCCGCGCGGGTTAGCTAAATGAGAATTCATCGAAGCCCGTGTATTTTTCGTCTGAGGGTAAGACGGGGAGGGTTGCCGACGCGCACCGCGAAGCGCCGGCCTGCCGGCCGAGAGGAGAATCGACCCAGGTGAGAAGCTCGTTGAGGAAATCGTCGCAGTCCCTGCCGGGCCTTGCCGTGGCGGTGGCACTGCTCGCCTCGGCCCCCGTCGCGTTGGCGATCCACGCCGAACCGACCCGCAGCGAATACTCCGCCGCGGTCGAGCCGATCTGCAAGGCCAACGCAGACGACAACTCGCGCATCCTCAAGGGCGTCAAGGGCCAGGTGAAGAGCGGCAAGCTCGTGCCCGCCGGAGGGCGCTTCATCCGCGCCGCCGCGGCGCTCGGCAAGACTGCCGGCCAGATCGCCAGGGTGCCCCAACCGCCGGCCGACGAGGCGAAGCTGACGAAGTGGATCGGCTACCTGAAGCAGGAGCAGGCCTACCTTCGGAAGATCGGCAAGTTCCTCAAGGCGGGGAAGAAGGGAAGGGCCCAGCACGAAGCGGTGAGCCTGAACCGAAACAACAGCCGCGCCAACAACACCGTGGTCGGCTTCGGTTTCCACCAGTGCCGGATCGATTCCTCGAGGTTCCTCTAGCTTGAGGCCCGCCGGGCCGATCGCCGCGGCGCTCCTGGTCACGCTCGGCGTGGCTGCCGCCGCGCCGGCTGAGGTGCAGCGGGAGGGAAACCTGATCGTCGCCTTCGACGGTGGGATATCCCCGCATTCGCTGCCTCGCAACAGGCCGGCGCCGGTGGCCGTGAGCGTCGACACCTCCTTTCGGACCTCCGACGGCGCCGACCCGCCGCCCCAGCTGCGACGGATCTCGATCGCGATCAACCGCGACGGGAAGCTGTTCGACCGGGGCCTGCCGACCTGTCGGATCCGCAGGATCCAGCCGGCGACGATCGCCGCGGCCCGCAGGATCTGCGGCGGAGCGAGGGTCGGCGACGGCCGCGTGCGGGTCCGCGTGAACCTCCCCAACCAGCAGCCGTTTACCGTCAAGAGCCGGCTGCTCGTCTTCAACGCGAAACGCTCCGGCGGGCACCGCCGGCTCCTCGCGCAGATCTACGGCCGCCGTCCGCCGTCGGCCTTCGTCCTCGTCTTCAAAGTCCTGAAGCAAAGCGGCGCGTTCGGCACCGTGATCAGGACGACGCTGCCGAAGTCAGCCTGGAAGTGGGCCTATGTCACCTACTTCGCCATGCGACTGCGCCGCACCTACACCTACCGGGGCCACCGCCGCAGCTACGTCAGCGCCACCTGCTCCGCACCGGCCGGCTTCCCCGGCGCCGTCTACCCGTTCGCCCGCGCCAACTTCGAGTTCGCGGAAGGGCGGCGGGTCAGCTCTACGCTGATCCGCGACTGCAAGGTCCGCTGAGAGGCCGTCTGGCGCTGCGCATTTCGGCATCCTCGGTCGGCCCGCTGCGGGTCGCGCACAACAAGTGCGCTCCCTTGCCGGCCTCCCTGCGTCCACCGAACTGCTTGGCCAGTCACGGCCTCTCAGTCTCCGCGAATCGCGCGTACAGCCCGCTCCCAGAGATCCGGGACCTCGTCCTCGCGACCCTCGCTGTGGAACTGCGCGCACTGGCTGATCAGGTCGGCGAGGACGCGGACCGCCTCGCTGTCGCCGAGGGCGGCGAGCCGCTCGATGCCGAGCGCGTAGAGATAGTCGCCGGCGAGCAGCGCCAACTCTGCATCGTGGCCGGCCAGCAGCCGCGGCTCGCCGTAGTGCAGCAGGTATCCCTCGCGGACCGACTCGATCACCAGCGCGTACTCGGCTGGCGCGGAGGCGGCGCGGAGGCCGGCGGCTGCGCGGGGGCCGAGGACCGGCTCCTCGCGGGGCTCGACCACGTGCGGGGAGATCGGCGCGCCCTCTTCGCGCAGCTGGGCGGCAAGCAGGCTGAGGGCGTTATCCGGATCCCCGCTCACTGGTCCTCACCGCTGCCTGTGGCGACTTCTTGTCGCATACCGACAGTAAAACGCCACAGCTCTCACTGCAGGACCTCCTCCAGCGCGTCGGCCGCCGCCTCCAGGGTGCGGTCGATCGCCGCCTCGTCGTGGGCTAGCGAGACGAACCAGGCCTCGAACTGCGAGGGCGGCGGGTAGACGCCGCGCTCCAGCATGGCGCGGCAGAAGCGAGCGTGGGCGTCGAGGTCGCAAGCCGCGGCGCCGGCGAAGTCCTCGACCGGGTCGGCGGAGAAGAAGAGGGTGAGGAGACCGGGGGCGGAGGCGACTCGCAGCGAGCGGCCGGCGGTCAGCTCGGCGAAGCCGGCTGCGAGGCGGTCGGTCAGCGCCGCCAGCCGCTCGTAGGCGGCACCGTCGAGCCGGCGCAGCGTCGCCAGGCCGGCGGCGATCGCCAGCGGGTTGCCGGAGAGGGTGCCGGCCTGGTAGACGTCGCCGGCCGGGGCGACTCGCTCCATCGTCTCCGCCGGGCCGCCGAAGCCGGCCGCTGGCAGGCCGCCGCCGATCACCTTGCCGAACACGGTCAGGTCGGGCTCGATCCCGTAGTGCTGCTGGGCGCCGCCGGGCGCGACGCGAAAGCCGGTGATCACCTCGTCGAAGACGAGCAGCGCGCCCGCTCCCCGGGTGGCGCTGCGAAGGAACTCGAGGAAGCCGTCCGCGGGCGGGACGACCCCCATGTTGGCGGCGATCGGCTCGGCCAGCAGGGCGGCGACCGGATGCTCCTCGAGGGCGCGGGAGACCGCCGCGCGGTCGTTCCAGGGCACCACCACGGTGCCCGCCGCCTGGGCGGCGGTGACCCCGGGGCTGGCGGGGATCGCCAGCGTCGCCAGGCCGGAGCCGGCGTCGGCGAGGAGGCCGTCGGAGTGGCCGTGGTAGGCGCCGGCGAACTTGACCACCACCTCGCGGCCGCTGACCGCGCGGGCGAGGCGGACGGCGGCCATCGCCGCCTCGGTGCCCGAGCTGGTCATCCGCAGCATCTCGACCGAGGGGACGCGGGCGGCGACCTGCTCGGCCAGCTCGACCTCGGCCTCCGTCGCCGCCCCGTAGCTGGTGCCCCGCGCGGCGGCGGCGGCGACCGCCTCGACCACCTCCGGGTGGGCGTGGCCGAGGACCAGCGGACCCCAGGAGCAGACCCAGTCGAGGTAGCGGTTGCCGTCGACGTCGACCAGCTCGCAGCCCTCGCCGCGCTCGACGAAGACCGGCTCGCGCCCGATCTGCCGCATCGCCCGCACCGGCGAGTTGACGCCCCCCGGCAGGACCTTCAGCGCCCGGCGGTAGAGATCCGCCGAGCGCCCGTGGCTAGGAATGCCCTTCCTCCCAGTGTCGGTAGTCCTCGGTGAAGTAATGCAGGCGGACCTTCTTGTACTCGGTCGAGGAGTAGAGGGTGGCGCGGTCGTCGGCGGCGATCCCGCACTCGGCGGCGATCGAGTCGAGGATCGCATCGCACTCCTCCTTCGAGCGGCCGTGGGCCATCGTGAAGACGCTGTAGGGCCAGTCCTCGTAGGTGGGACGCTGGTAGCAGTGGGAGATGCCGCGGAAGGAGGCCATCCGCCGGCCGGTCTCCAGGACCTCCCCCTCGGGCACCTTCCAGACTCCCATCCCGTTGGCCGAGAAGCCGGCGCGCCGGTGGTAGAGGATCGCCGCGACGCGGCGCAGCAGCTTGCGGTCGACCATGTCGCGCAGGCGCTCGAGCAGCGCCTCGGTCGGGATCCCCAGCTCGCCGGCCGCCTTGTCGTAGGGGCGCTCGACCGCTGCCATCGGCCCCTGCACGGCGCGGATCGTCGCCACGTCATGCTCATCGTAGGGCTGGCGCTCCAACTCGCGCGGCGGCGCCGCCTCAACCGCGGCGGCAAGCGCCTCGGTGCCCTTCTCCATCTCCAGGTTCATGTTGATCTTGAACAGGGTCAGGGTGGGAAGCTCGCGCACCGACTCGGCGCCGGTCTCCTCGCTCAGCGCCGCCAGCGTCCCCTCCATCCCCAGCTCGGAGTCGGGCGGCACGGCGATCGTGAACCAGAGGTTGAAGTCGTGGGTGCGCAGGTAGTTGTGCGAGACGCCGGGGTGGGCGTTTACCGCCGCCGCGGCGCGCTGCGGGTGGTCGGGGTCGACCTTGGCGGCGACCAGCATCGACTCGTAGCCGAGCGCCCGGGTGTCGAAGATCGGGGTGATCTCGCGGATGATCCGCTCGTCGAGCAGCCGCTGCGTGCGGCCGAGAGCGTCGTCCAGCTCCAGCTCGGCCTCGGCGGCGAGCGCCGCGAACGGCTCGGGGTCGAGCGGGAAGCTCGACTGCAGGAGGTTCATCAGCCGCTTGTCGGCCTCGTCCAGCGGGATCGCCGCCCCGTCCTTGCGGGTGCGCGCCTTCGACTGCGGCGCTTTCACCGAAGCCATGCGGCGGCCTCCTTCGCGTAGTAGGTGACGATCGCGTCGGCGCCGGCCCGGCGGATCGCGGTCAGCGTCTCCAGCACCGCGGCCCGCTCGTCGATCCAGCCGTTGGCGGCGGCCGCCTTCAGCATCGAGTACTCGCCCGAGACGTGGTAGGCGGCGAGCGGCGCCCCGGTCTCCTGCTTGACGCGGCGAACGACGTCCAGGTAGGGGAGCGCCGGCTTGACCATCAGCATGTCGGCCCCCTCCTCGAGGTCGAGCTGCGCCTCGCGCACGGCCTCGGCGGCATTGGCCGGGTCGAGCTGGTAGCCGCGCCGGTCGCCGAACGCGGGGGTCGACTCGGCGGCGTCGCGGAAGGGGCCGTAGAAGGCCGAGGCGTACTTGGCGCTGTAGGCGACGATCGGCACACCGGCATGGCCCTCCTCGTCGAGCTGGTGGCGGATCGTGCCGACTCGGCCATCCATCATGTCGCTCGGCGCCACCGCGTCGGCGCCGGCCTCGGCGTGGGAGATCGCCGTTTTCGCCAGCAGCTCGACCGTCAGGTCGTTGTCCACCTCGCCGTCGCGGACGAAGCCGCAGTGGCCATGCGAGGTGTACTCGCAGAGGCAGACATCGGTGATCACCGTGAGGTCGGGGTGGGCCTCCTTCAACGCTCGGACCGCCATCTGCACGACTCCCTCGTCGTCGTAGGCGCCCGAGCCGGACTCGTCCTTGCTGGCGGGGATGCCGAAGAGGAGGATCGCGCCGATCCCCGCCGTGCCGATCTCGGTCGCCTCGGCGACCAGCTCGGAGATCGAGAAGCGCTCGACTTCGGGCATCGAGGGGACCTCCTCGCGAACGCTCTCGCCGGCGACCACGAAGGCCGGCTGGATCAGGTGCGAGACGGAGAGGTCGGTCTCGCGGACCAGGCCGCGCAGGGCCTCGGTGCGGCGCAGGCGTCGCAGGCGGGTGCTCGGGAAGGGCATCGAGGCGATTCTAGGGGAGGGATGGGGGCACCCTCGCCCGGACAACCGCCGATCTGATCAGAGCGGGTGAGGAGGGATTTCCTCTCGAGCCGCCGATGGCTTACCGCTCGGGGTATCCGCCCGTTCGAGGGTGTCCCCGCCCCTCCGCACTCAAGCGCCAGCTTGTCCGCTCAAGCGACAGCCAACACTCGCTGCTCGGTCGGTCAGTAGCGTTCGCGCGCATGGCGGGAGCTGCTACGGCCGCGCTTGAGGCTCAAGGGCTTGTGAAGCGCTATGGGGCGCGCGAGGCGCTGCGGGGAGTCGATCTGGCCGTTCGGTCGGGGGAGCTGATGGCTGTGATCGGGCCGAACGGGGCGGGGAAGACGACGCTGCTCTCGATCCTGGCGGGGATCGTGAAGCCGGACGAGGGGGAGGTGCGGTCGCCGAACGGCGAGGTCGGGTGGGTGCCGCAGCAGGCGGCGCTCTACCGGCGGCTGACCGTGGAGGAGAACCTGCTGCTGTTCGCGCGGCTGGAGCGGCACGGGGACCCGCGGGAATCGGTCGAGGAGATGCTCGAGCTGACCGACCTGGGAGAGCGGCGCCGCGAGGTCGTCGCCCGCCTCTCGGGGGGGAACCAGCAGCGGATCAACATCGCGATCGGGCTGCTGGCCCAGCCGGCGGCGCTGCTGCTCGACGAGCCGAGCGTCGGGCTCGACCCGCGCCAGCGGGCGCGGCTGTGGAGCTTCGTCTCGGCCCTGGCGGAGCGCGGCACCACGGTGATCTTCTCGACCCACGACATCCAGGAGGCGGAGCGCTACGGGCAGCGGTTGCTGGTGCTCGCCGACGGCGAGGGGCTCTTCGACGGGACGCCCGGGCAGCTGCGCGAGGCGGTGCGGGCCGAGGCGCCCGCGGCCGCCGGCAGCGACTTCGAGACTGCCTTCGTCGCCTTCCTCCACCACCGCGGTCACTGAGCATGCGCTGGCTGCTGCTCAAGGACCTGCAGATCCTCCGCCGCTCCCCCCTGCAGGCGGTGCTGCTGGTCGCCTACCCGGTGCTGATCGCCCTGCTGGTCGGCTTCGCGATCTCGCGCGGGCCCGGCGAGCCGAAGGTCGCCTACCTCAACGAAATCCCAGCCGGCGCACGCGTCGCCGCGGCTGGATCGAGGCTGCAGCAGGTGGGAATCGACCGGCGGATCTGCGGCCGCATCGACTGCGTCCGGGTCGGCAGCCGCAGGGCCGCGGAAGACAAGGTCCGCTCCGGCGAGGTGCTCGCCGCGCTGATCCTGCCCGCTGACCTGGTCGACCGGCTCAACTCGCTCTCGACCCTCAACCCGGAAACGCCGCAAGTCGAGGTGATCGTCAACGAGGAGGACCCGCTGAAGGCGCAGGTGGTCGACGACCGGATCGAATCGCTGCTCGGCCAGGCCAACCTGTTGATCGCCAAGCAAATCGCGGCCGAAGGCGGCCGTTACCTCGACCTGGTCGTCAACGGGGGCAACTTCGACGTGCTCGGGACCCCGGTCGAGATCCTCGGCCTGCGGAGCGCGGCGAAGATCCTCCGGACGCTGCGGACGGCGGTGCCGCCGCCCCGGCGCCCGGCCCTCGACCGGGTGATCCGCTTCGCCACGCTGGCCCGCGACAACCTCGACGTCGCATCACCGCTGATCGACCGGCTCACCCAGCCGATCGTCGTCGACAAGCAGGCGGTCAGCGCCCCGACGCCGCCGCTCGAAGTCTTCGCGATCGCCGTCGCCGCGACCTTGACGCTGACCTTCGTCACCTTGCTGCTGGTCGCCGGCTCGCTCGCCTTGGAGCGCGAGGAGAACACCTTTCCCCGGCTCACCCGCGGGCTCGTCTCGCGCTCGGCGCTGCTCGGTGAGAAGGTCGGGTTGGGGATCGCGGTCGGGCTGGCGGTGACGCTGCTGATGCTGGCCGGGGTGCAGATCTTCGTCTCACTCGACTGGCGGCGCTTCGGCCTCTGGCTGGCGGCGATCCTCGCCGGCGGAGCGGGGCTGGCGGCCGCAGGGGCGGCGCTGGGCGCGGCGGCGCGCGACGTGCGCGCGGTCTCGCTTCTCGCCTTCATGGTCTCGCTGCCGATCGCCCTGCTCTCCCTCGTACCCTCCGGCGCGGTCGGCTCGACTGTCTACGACGGCATCCGCGTCCTCACCGCCCTCTTCCCGTTCAAGCCGGCGCTGCAGGCGATCACCGCGGCGCTCGACTCGAACGGCCCGAGCATCGGCGGCCCGCTGCTCCACCTGGCGATCCTGATCGTCGCCTACGGGCTGCTCGCCCGCTTCGCTCTGCGTCGCTTCGCCAGCGTCTAGGCGAAATCGCGCAGCGAGACGGCGCCGGCGGCGCACTCGGCGACGAATGTTTCGAAGTCGCGGTCGGGACGCAGCGCGGTCCGCTGCGCCAGGTCGACCTCGACCTCGTCGAGGGCAACCGACCGCTCGCCGACCTGGACGAAGGAGCGCTTGGGGATCGCGTAAGGGTAATCCAGCGCGCGCCGCACGACCTCGCTCCGCTCATCCATGCGATCTCCCGTCAGTATCGCGGATAGGGTCCCGTCTTGATGAAGGTTCTGTTCATCGGAGACGTGGTGGGTGGGCCGGGGCGCCGCGGGCTGAAGGCCGCGATGCCGGAGTTGCGCGAGCGGCACGTCCCCGACCTGACAATCGTCAACGGCGAGAACTCGGCGGGCGGGATCGGGATCACCGAGAAGACGGCGAAGGCGCTGTTCGACGCCGGGGTCGACGTGATCACCACCGGCAACCACGTCTACCGCCACCGCGAGGCGTACGACTTCCTCGACCGCGACGAGCGGGTGGTGCGCCCGGCCAACTATCCGCATGCCAACCCAGGCCGCGGCCACCTGGTTGTCGAGGCGGGCGGGATGCGGGTCGGGGTCGTCAACCTCAGCGGCGCTGTCGGGCTGAACGTGGCCCGCTCGCCCTTTCACGAGGTCGACAGCATCCTCGAGCGGATCGAGGCGGACTGCGTCGTCGTCGACTTCCACGCCGAGGTGACCAGTGAGAAGGTGGCGATGGGCTGGCACCTCGACGGCCGCGTCGCCGCCGTCTTCGGCACCCATACCCACGTCCCGACCGCCGACGCCCGCGTCCTACCGCACGGGACCGCCTACATCTCCGACGTCGGCATGACCGGCTCGCGGACCAGCGTGCTCGGGGTCAAGCCGGAGCAGGTGCTGGAGGCGATGATCACCCAGATGCCGGTCAAGTTCGAGACGGCGGCGGAGGACGTGTGGGTCATGGGAGCCGCCGTCGAGGTCAACGACAGGGGCTTGGCCGACTCGATCGAGCAGGTGATGGTGCCTGCTCCTGCCGAACCATAGTCCGGTAAGTGATGATACGCACATGGTTTCTGTCCGGTTGCGCTGCTACCGTGGCTTGTGAAGACCGACCCACCCAACATGGTGGACCACCGGCCTTCCCTCACCGCCGGCCACTGGCCGGCGGTTTCTTCACGGCCCCGGAACGATTCCGGCTGGCCCACCCCGATAAAGCGACCGAACCGCCCGGAAGCGCGCAGAGCCCAACTCATCCCACATAGTTTGGGGAACTATTTGGACGGGTCGGGCCGGTGGGGCGTAGAGTCGCCGGAATGCTGCATACGCGTCAAGATCGGCAAGCTGCAAAAAGTATGACTGTTGTGAGGATCGTGGAACTGGATCGTCAATCAGCCGAGTGAACGGGCGCTTTAGCAGTCCGGTCCCAAACGCGCTGCCGGCGGTACCCGCACGTCTTGCCTTTCGCGCTCGCTTGCGGACGGTGACCTCGTCACCCTCATCGTGAATAAGCATTATCTCAGCCTTCGGATTGGACTTCGTAGCTCGACGCTCAAGGCGCTGAAGCAGATACTCCCACGCGATATCGGAAACGGCACGCGCACCTTCGAACTTCTTTGTCGCCTTGCCCTTATCGATTACCACCGCGAACACGTCAAGTCCAAGCTTTGGCTGAAGGCGCAGAAATGACCGGTAGAGCGCGAACCGTGCCCTCTCACTGAGCGGCTTCTCACGAAGAGGACCGCCGTTGCGAAGCAGGTAGTTCGCCTTTATCTCTGCCCTTACCGGAATTCCGAATCTGTCTCGGACCCAGCGCCTGTAGGCGATTAGTTGATCGAAAGTAGAAGTCCACACCGAGGCGTCGATCATCACGCAGCCGAGTGAATAGCTGTATGAACCCTTTCCTAGGCCATCGTCCCCTGACTCATCGACGTATGCGAGCAGCATGTCTTACATCATACTTGGGATCTGTGCGAACCGTTCGGTCGAAACCTACCAGCGAAATACCGATCAGTAGTGCCGGATAGAACCAGACGATGTAGAGATAGAACCAGTGCTGGGCCGTTAGCTGGACCGCGATCAACAGAGCTGCCGATAGAGCGACCACCTGGACGAGGGACTTCCGTTTGGGCCAGACGGCAAGCGCGACCGCAAGCAGCCCGGTGACGACGAGGATCGCTATGCGCAGCGGCTCCAGGCTCGGCACCTGCCCCCAGATGCTGAACGGAGAGTCGCGGCCCGACTGGTAGGCGACGGTGCGGTCCCAGAAGGTGTGGAGGCCCGGGTCGATCGCCGGCCAGAGCATCAGCAGGACGATGATAATCCCGAATGCGAGGACGAACCTTCCGACCGCGGGTCCTGTCGTCAGGGAAACCCCCCTCCGTGACACCACCCGCGGTCGATACGTCGCCAGCATCGGTACCAGAACCACCGGCGCGAACTTGGTGAGCGTCGCCAGGGCTGCGAAGACGCCCCGCAAGACCGGGCGGGTGAGAGCCAGCAGGGTGGCTACGAGGAGCATCGCCACCAGCGTGTCGTTGGAGTTGGACTCGAGGGCGTAGGCGGTGTAGGGGTAGGCGGCCCAGCCGAAGGCGAGGGTTGCGGCGAGCTTGCGGCCCTCCGGTCCCGGTCGGATGCGGAGGCCGAGCCAGATCAGCAGGGCGAAGGTCGCCAGGTCGAAGACGACCGCCGCGGCGTGGGCGGCCGGGAGGTCGTCCCAGCTTCCCGACCAGGGCCAGATCGCCTCGAAGGGAACGTAGGCGAGGTAGCTGACCGGGCCGTAGGTGTCGCCCTGCGAGACGTCCTCGGGGAAGTTGCCGTAGAGCGGCTCGCCGTGGGCGATTCGGTCGGCACCGACCACGTCTGCGTAGCCGACGTCGATCACGCCGGAGTCGGCGACGTCGAGGCCGGTCCGGAAGCCGACCAGGAAAAGGGCGGCGACCAGCAGCCAGGCGGCCGGCCAGACGGGCCGGATCCCCTCCCCCCTCCCCCGCAAGCCGATCCACAGCGCCCTGGCCAGCAGGTAGAGCAGGACCGGGTACTGCAAGGGAACCGAGACGCCGATCTCCGCCCGGTTGAAGAACCAGTTGGAGACGCCGAACCCGAGCAGGACCAGCAGGTCGAGGCTGGCGACGCGCAACGGCCGGCGCCAGTCGATCAACCCGAGCAGGAACAGCGCGCAGAGCGGCAGGAAGACGTAGGGCGCGTTCAGCTTGTGCCCGAACGCCCCCGAGTACCCCCGTGCCATCTTCCACGCCACCTGGTAGCCGGTCCACGACTCGGTCACTCGGCCCGAATCCGGGTCGACCAGGACCAGCGCAACCTCCCTGTCCCCGGCGAAGTAGGCCACCTCCCAGTGGCCTTCGACCATGCTCGCGCTGTGGGTGAGCCCGCCGTTCTCCCGCCGCTCGTCGACCACCTTCGCGTCGCGGTTGGCGATCCTGGTCGCCTGCTGCGCGTTCACGCCGGCCGACGCGGGGGGTGGGCTCAGCAACGGGAGGGCAAGAACGATGAGGGAGATGAGCAGCCGGAGCAACCCCCGCCTCCTCACGCAACCCCGAAGTGCTCGAGCACCACCGGCGCCACGTCGCGCAGCGCCCATTGCGCGTGCTCGCTCCGATCATCGGGTCCGCAGCCGACGAAGAGCAGCGGGCCGAGCGAGTCGCCGCGGTGCAGGGCGCCGTGGCTGCCGCCGCCGGCGTGGCTGACGCCACCCCAGTCGACCGCCTCGTAGCCCGGCGTCAGGGAGACGATGAAATCCCCGGCGTTGGGTGCGCTCAGCGCCGCGTGGACCCGGGCGAGCGGGTCGGGGTACTCGTCGCTGACCAGGCGGCCGTCCTCGACTGCGGCCTGCAGCGCCTCGAGGTCGCCGTCGAGGTCCCAGCCGCGGCCGCGCAGGTCGGCGACTTCGCGACCGGGGGCGAAGCGCAGCCGCCGCCCTCGCCGCTGGACCACGGCGGTCGCCTCCCCGCCCGGTGGCGCGCCGGTGGCGCCGCGGACCAGGGGCTCGCGGTCGCGGTCCTCGAGCCAGCACACCAGATCGATCCCTTCCGTCTCGGCCAGCCGCTGCCCGACCTCGCCGGCCTGGGCCCGCTCACCCTCCCCGGGCAGCAGGTAGACGTGGGCGGCGCGGCCCGTCGGGCTGACCGCCAGCTGCGCCCGCTCGGGACGGTCCTCGGAGGGCTCCAGCACCTCCCAGTCACGGGCCAGCAGCTCGGCCAGCGGCAGGCCGCGGCTGACCGGCGTCTGGGCGTGATCGGCGAGCAGGATCAGCGCGTGATCCTCGAGGAACTCCTCAAGCCCGCCGCTCACCTCGACCAGCGTCGCGAAGTGGTGGTCGACCCTGGCGATCGACTCGACGCTGGCCCCAGGGCCGTAGCGGTGCGAGAAGTTGTCGTTGTCGGGGAGCGAGAAGACGAGGAAGTCGTAGCCGTCGGCGCGCTCCAGCTCCGCCGCGCAGCAGGCCGAGTAGCCGTCGCGGTTGCCGGGAATCGAGGTCGACTTGCAGGGCACCTCGCGGCTCGCGTAGAGGTCGCCGTAGAACAGCTCGGCCGGCCCCCAGGTGTGGTGGCGGAACTTCAGCCGGGTCGTCTCGACGGCGCGCCTCAGCAGGCCCTCGAGCGAGACCTGATGTCGATGACGGCCGCGGTAGATCAGGAACGGCGTGCTGGCGGTCCGCACCCCGGCGTCGTCGAGCCGCTCGAACAGCGTCTCGACCTCGGGGCTGAGGTGGGCCAGGTTCATGTTGTAGACGAGGTCGTAGAGGGCCCGGAAGACGCCGACCGTGCGGGTCGCGTCGAGCGAGGAGCCGTACTCGACGTAGCGTTGCTCCAACCGGTGGTACCAGTTCATGCCGCTGATCCAGTGGCGGTCGGCAGCGACGCCGGTGACCATCTCGGCGCAGGCGACGGGCGTCACCGAGGGGAAGCTGGAGACGCAGTCCGGGACGAGCAGGCCGCGCTCCAGCAGCGCCCCCAAGGTCGGAGCCCGCCCCTGCTCGACGGCGCGTTCGAGCATGTCGGTGCGCAGCGAGTCGACGTAGGTGAGGACCAGCTTCTTAGAACCCATCTCGGCGCCTGCCTTCGCGGGCATCGGCCCGAATGATGAAGCCCGCGCCGCTGCTAGCGCAGCACGCGCAGGCCGGCGTGTTTGCGCTGCGCGCGACGGTGGCGGGCGGCGGCCAGCCAGACGAGCGCGAGCACGACCAGCAAGGTGACGACGGGGAGCAACAGCGCCGCCGCAACCACGACCAGCGCGACGAGCGAGACCAGGAAGCCGAGCGCCCCGCTGCCTCCGCCGCCCTCCTGGCGGCGACCGGCGCCGCTGACCACGTCGCTGATCACCAGGCAGGCGACGACCGCTCCAACCAGGCAGAACAGCGCTCCGAGCAGGTTGTTGATGTCCGCGGCGCCGGAGAGCAGGAATCCGACCACGAGCCCGATCACCGCGGCGAGCAGGGTCATCCGGCCGCGCGCCGATCCGCGCGTCCCGGTAGTGCCCGCAAGCATCCCGATCGCGATGCCGATGCCGAGCTCGAGTCCGGCTCCTTCGAGGAAGCTCACGACGGAAAACCTACACTCCATGGATGCCCGAGACGCCCCACCGCCGCCGCGCCCATATCCGGACCCGCGATCTGGAGCGCTACGCGGGTCTCTTCGCCGAGCGGACCGGAGTGATGCGATCCTCGGCGATGCGCGACCTGATGGCGATCACCGCGCGGCCGGAGGTGATCTCGCTGGCCGGCGGCCTGCCCGACACCTCGACCTTCCCGGCGGGCACCTTCGCCGCCCAGATGACCCGGATCGCGCAGGAGTCCACCGCCGAAGCGCTGCAGTACGGGCCGACCGAGGGCTTCGCCGAGACGGTCGACTGCATCCTCGAGGTGATGGGCGCCGAGGGAATGCTGCCCGATCCGGACGACGTGATCGTCACCACCGGCGGCCAGCAGGCGATCGACCTGATCTGCAAGACGCTGGTCGACCCAGGCGACGTGGTCGTCTGCGAGGCCCCCACCTACCCCGGCGCGGTGCCGGTCTTCTGCAGCTACCAGGCCGACGTCGTGCAGATCGAGTGCGACGACGACGGGATGAGGATCGAGGACCTGGAAGGAGTGCTGGAGCGCCTCGACGGCGAAGACCGGCGGCCCAAATTCGTCTACTCGGTGCCGACCTTCCAGAACCCGGCCGGGGTCACACTCTCGCTGGAGCGCCGGCAGCGGCTGGTCGAGCTGGCACGGCAGCGCGAGCTGCTGGTCGTCGAGGACAACCCCTACGGCCTGCTGCGCTTCGCCGGCGAGCCGCTGCCGCCCCTCTACCAGCTCGACGGCGGCGACTTCGTGATCTACGTCGGCACCCTGTCGAAGATCCTCTCGCCCGGGATCCGACTGGGCTGGGCGGTGGCGCCGCCGCCGATCATGGAGAAGATCGTGCTCGGCAAGCAGGCGGCCGACCTCTGCACCTCGACCCTCACCCAGCACTTCGTCCGCGAGTACTTCGCCGAAGGCCGCTGGCGCGAGTACGTCGACAGCCTGGTCGAGATCTACCGCCGGCGGCGCGACACGATGGTCGAGTCGCTGCGCGAGCACTTCCCCGCCCAGGCGAGCTGGACCGAGCCGCAGGGCGGCCTGTTCATCTGGGCGACCCTGCCCGACTACATCGACACCGGCGACCTGCTGGCCAAGGCGCTGCGCGAGGACGTCGCCTTCGTCCCCGGCCAGGCCGCCTACGTCGACGAGAGCCGCGGCCGCAGCTCGATGCGGCTCAACTTCTCCGGGGTCGGCGAGGAGGAGATCCGCGAGGGCGTGCGCCGGATCGGCAAGGCGGTGGCCGAGCAGGTCGACCTCTACAGCACCCTGACCGGGGAGCACCGCAGGTGCCCGCAGGCGAAGCCGAGGACACGGCGGATTGCTTCAGGATCGAGTCCGCCGCCGTCACAGTCGATCCGCGCGTGCGACGACGTGCTCCCCTTCCGCAGGTCCGGCGAGGGGTCGGCTTGAAGGTCGCGGTGCTGAAGGGGGGGCGGTCGCTGGAGCGCGGCGTCTCGCTGCGCTCGGGCGCGCGGGTCGAGGATGCGCTAAAGCGGCTCGGGCACGAGCCGCTGCCGATCGACGCCGGTGGCGACTTGGTCAAGCGGCTGCTTGCCGAGCGGCCCGACGTCGCCTTCGTCGCGATGCACGGGCCGGGCGGCGAGGACGGCACCGCGCAGGAGCTGCTGGAGATCCTCGGCGTCCCCTTCACCGGGCCCGGCGTCGCCGCCTGCGCCCGTTGCATGGACAAGGTGCTGGCCAAGCACGAGCTGCGCGAGGCCGGCGTCCCAACCCCCGACTGGTTCGCCTTCAACGAGACCGCCTTCCGCGAGCTGGGCGCCGGCGACGCGCTCGGCGACCTCGAGGAGCGGCTCGGCTTCCCCCTCGTCGTCAAGCCGAGCCGCGGCGGCTCGGCGCTCGGAGTGAAGTTCGCCGCGAGCTCGCCCGAGGTGCCCGAGGCGCTGGTCTCCGCCTTCAGCTACGACGACCGGGTGCTGCTGGAGCGCTTCGTCGAGGGGCGCGAGCTGGCGGTCAGCGTGCTCGGCTCCGAGCCCTTGCCGGTGGTCGAGGCGATCCCGACCGGGGGCGACCGCTACGACTTCGAGGCACGCTACGAGATCGGTCGCACCGAGTTCGTCTGCCCGGCCGAGCTCGGCGAAGCCGAGGCGGCGGCGGTGACCGCGGCGGCGCTCGCCGCCTACGAGGCGCTCGGCTGCGCGGGCTTCTCCCGGGTCGACCTGATCCTCGCCGCCGACGGGCCGCAGGTGCTCGAGGTCAACGCGATCCCCGGCCTCACCGACACCAGCCTCCTCCCCCAGGCCGCGGAGGCAGCGGGGATGTCCTTCGAGGAGCTGGTCGAGCGCATCCTCGACCTGGCGCTAGACGAGCCCATGCCGGCGCATCTCGGGGTCCTCAGTCGCGGGTCTCGCTCACGCACCTGAGTGCGCTCGCTACGCCCCGCTCCCTGCGTCCCCCGACCTGCTTGGCCTGGGCTCGTCTAGTCAGGAGTCCCCTTGCGCAAAATCTTCGGGGGTGACCTCGTCGAGGAACTCTTTGAACTTGTCGACGACCTCCTCGGTGTCCTCGACCTCGTGCTCGAACTCGATCGCCGACTCCTCGATCACCTCCTCGGCAGCGAAGATCGGCGCCGAGACGCGCACCGCCAGCGCGAGGGCGTCGGAGGGGCGCGAGTCGATCTCCATCTCCGAGCCGTTTATCGAGACGGTGATCGAGGCGTAGAAGGTGTTGTCGCGCAGCTCGGTGACGGAGACCCGCTCGCACTTGGCGTCGAGCTGCTCGAGCACGTCGGAGAGCAGATCGTGGGTCATCGGCCGCGGCGTCGAGGCGCCCTGCAGCTTCATCAGGATCGCCGCCGCCTCGGGGTGCCCGATCCAGATCGGCAGGAACCGGTTGCCGTCAACCGTCTTCAGCAAGACGATCGGCTGCTTGCCGACCATGTCGAAGCTGACCCCGTAGATCTGCATCTGCTGCAAAATTCGCTCCGCGCCGAGGTGGACCGCCCATTATAGGTCGGGCCTGCGGTCTATTCGAGGCGCCCGATCGACTCCTCGGCACGCTGGCCAAGTGACCCTTCTGTCCAGTCGTCCGCAGGGCTCTCTAGCCTCGCGGACGGAGGTCGATGGTGGGTCGCATGAGAATCGTCTCGACGCCGCTGCGAGCGGCGATGCGAGCGAACCGAACCTCGTGGCGACCCCCGTCGACGTCCACAAGCTGCCGCTGGGCGACGACATGTACACGACCAATGCGCCGAAGCGGGAACCGTCCGACCCGGCCTATGAATACGACCGCAATCCCAACTCGATCTCCGAATACGGGCTGCAGGGCGCGCTCTCCGCCAATCCGAAGCGGAACAGCAAGCCAAGCTGCGTGGGAGGCACGATCGGCGTGATGAAGAACGGCGTCCCGCTGTTCAGCGCCTTCGATGCAGGCGGCCGCGACGCGATCGCGACCGACCGGGGCCGGGCCGCCCTGACCTCGAGTGGGCGATCCTGGATTCGAACCAGGGACCTCGTCCTTATCAGAGACTGTCGAGGTCCCGCCGGAAATGGCTTGGTAGCTAGGGTTCCTGCAAAACGGCGATTTTTGCGAAAGTCGCCAGGGGACAAGAGGGGACATCGGCGGTCGATTCTGTTCCCACCTCTGTTCCCACCCAAGCGGGCCAAAGACGAGCCGCCAAGCGCCTGAAAGGCTGCTCCACAACCGCCTCTCGGAGCCTCGGCGCACCCCCGACTTTACACGGCTTCGCCCCCAGCCTCGCGCCTCGCTCGGCTTCCGCCCAGCCCACCAGCGCCATCCTGTCTCACCTCACCCAGCCCTCCGACCCAAACCTCAAATCTCTCGGAGCCTTCCCTCGCCCCGCTCTCGCTCGTCTCCTCGCCTTTCCTCTGCAACCTCCGCCTCAACTGCCATGCCCTCCCGACAACCGCCACCGCTCCGGTCCCTCAGCGCAGTACTTCCGCCGTCCCGGTCCCTCGCCCGTCCCTCCGATCTGACCACATGCGTGAACATCGTGAAGGTATGTGGTCAGATCGGAGGGACGGGCTCTGCCGCTCTCCAAGGCGGAAGTGCTGCGCCCGCCTCGCTCGCAGCTTCGTTCGCAGCCCCGCTGCTCAGTAGGAAGCCGACTCAGGCTGCCACGACATCGGCTGGCCAGGTGCCAGATCGCACGCGCTCGTAGAGCGTGTCGGGGGCGAGGTCTGCGCCGCCCGGCCAAGCCACGGTGCCCTCCGCGACGTGGACCTCGCGGAAACCCTCTGGAGTCCGCGCGCGCTCGAAGACCGGCCCGCGCATACGGTCGAGCACGTCAACCTCGCCTCTCAGGCCATTAGCGAACGTCAACTTGAGCACGCCGTGACCGGCGACCTCCACAGCGGTGATGTCGTAGTCGGGAACGTTCATTGCAACGGCTCGATGGACTTGATTGTGCCACCTTCACGGGCAAGGCGCCAGTTCTCTTCGAGTTCTGCCTGATGAAGCTCGGCCCAAGCCAGAACAAAGCGGAGTTGGCGGCGCGGGAGACTGCTCTCAATCGGCTCCAAGGTGTCGATCCTGACTTTGGCGTGGCCATCGGCATGCTGAGCGTGGAAATGCGGGTACCCGTGATCGTTGTGGAACATCCTGATCGCGATCCCGAAAAAGCTGCTTATCCGAGGCACAGCGCCGAGTCTTTCATTTCGAGTCGTCCCCCGTTGAGGGAGCGACGTGGTTGATTGTCTGCTTCGTTTCGGCCCATGCATAAATAAGCGCTCAGCAGGGGTTTTTCGCCCCCCTTATCGGTGGATCGCCGCGTTCTGACGCCCCAATTTGCGGCTACGCCTCGAAGCCGAGCAGCCGTTCTCGCACCGCTGACCGCTGTGCTGCCTGGCCGACCTGACCGCCAAACCGCGCCGGACGGCGAGACCGGAACCCCGAGCCGCAGGCTGGCGGCCCGAAGGGAGCCCCGGCGAAGCCGGGGCTTGCAGGGCTCGACGCCGGTGCCACAATCCGAGCGGGAAGGCCAGGTGCCCTCCGTCGATCTTGAGCGCGCCCCCTGCCCACCCCGGCTGGGTGTGGTGGGACAGGATGGCGCTGGTGGTCTTGGGGCCTTTCTGGGAGAGGCGCGAGGCGTTGAGGGCGGGACGAGGGGTGGTGCGAACTCATCACGGTCCTTCGTCGCTGGCCACGTCCCCCTCCCACAGCCGGTAGCCGACCGTGTGGCAGTTGACGATGAAGCCCTCGGCCCCGGCTTCGCGCAGCTTGCAGCGGGCGCGGCTGGCGTGAGAATCGAGGGTGCGGACAGCGCCGCCCCTGCGTCCCCAGATTTCCCGCAGCAACTCCGGCTTGGTGAAAACGCGGTCGGGTTCGGTGGCGAGCAGCGCGATCAGTTCGAACTCATGCGCGGCAAGGCGGACCTCCTCACCGCGAACCAAGACTCGGCGAGCGGCAGGATCGACCGTCAGCGGGCCAAGCGTGACCGGCTCCTCGGCATCCGGGGTGGCAGTCTCGAAGATCGTGCCGTCGATGTGGCCCCGGCAGAGCAGCCGCCAGTCCTCGCCCTCGGCCAGCCTCACCTTGACCTGCCAGTTGCCGCAGTCGCTCAGGCGCAGCTCCACCTCGCCGTCGCCGATGCCGATTGCGGCGCTGCTGAACCGCCCAGGGACCAGCATCAGCAGCCCCCCAGCAGTCGCTTGACGTGGACCGCCGCTCGGCTCGGCTGGACCAGGAATCCATCGCTGAACACCAAGCCCTCGTTGTCGAGGTCGCGCAGGGCATGGGCGAGCGCGAGCCCTCCGGTCAGGGTGCGGGGGTTCGCCAGCACCCGGCCCGCCAACGCCGGAAGCGTCAGCAGGGCCGGATGCTCGCGCAGGACGAGCGCCAGAACGATGCGCTGCATCAGCAGCTCGCCGCTCAATTGCGCGACCCTCCCAGCGCGTCGAGCAGGGCGTGCAGGGCGTCGTGGTTGGCGGCGACCTCCCGGTAGTTGCTCTCCTCGTCGTGGTCGGCGGTCGCGGCCTCAACGGCGGCACGGGCGGCCTCGTCGGGAAGCACGATCTGGCGCGTCGTCAGCGCCACCAGCAGGCGCTCGAACGCCTGGGCTTCCTGGCGTGCTCTGTCGGGGTGCTGCAAGCGCTCGGGGGCCTTCAGGTCTTCCCGCGCGCCGTGCAGCCAGTCGTTCAGACAGGAGCGCAGGATCGGGACGTGCCTTTCGGGCAGGTTGAGGGCAGCGAGGGAACCGCCGCCCGTAGGGTTGTCGCAGGGCATGGGAGCTTGACCTCCTGTGTCTCAGGCGGCCCGTTCGCGCCACAACGCGGCGGGTCGCCGCTTCTTGGAGCCAGTAGCCAGCTACCGTTCCCGCTGCGGTCGGACCTTGGAGACTTGGCCGACCGCCACGGGGCCGGTGTTCACAGCACGCGGCCCCACTTATGTTTGAGTCCGAAGGCTAGCAGTTCCGTCGATACATATCGTGACGCGCGAGACTCCCCATCCACAACCGGCGCTCGGCAAGGCGATCCGCGAGCTTCGCGAAAAGCGGGGGCTCAGCCTGCGGACCTTCGCGCCGAAAGCTGGGGTGACGTTCAACACCCTGTCGCTGATCGAGCGAGGCGAAGCCAACCCGACCTGGGAGACCGTCAAGGGGATCGCGGCGGGGCTCGGCGTGCCGGTCTCAGCGCTGGCGAAGGCGGCGGAGAAGTTGGAGGGGTAGGCAGACCGCAGTAGGTTTGACTCCATGCGCGGTGCGAGCTTTCGAGACCTGGCAGGAGCCGATGTTGAAGTCGGGGACGTAGAAAGGATGCTCGCCTTGGATGAGACCCTGTTCGTTGAGCACAAGGGCGCAGAACCCGAATATCCGCTCGCCAAGGCCATCGCTTCGTTCGCCAACCAGCTAGGCGGCTGGGTCGTCCTCAACACGAAGGACGGCAAGCCACTAGGGCCGCTGCCCGAGTGGGTCGCTAAGGCCGCTTCGCCGGTGGACGCTGTGCGCGACCGGCTGAACCCCCACGTCGATCCGATGCCGCCGTTCGAGGCCCGAGCCTTCGACCTCGGCAACGACCAAGCTGTGCTGCTCGTCCGAGTGTACGAGTCGGCCGACACGCCGCACATCCTGAGTGACGGGGCGATCTATATCCGGGGAGTCGCACAGGACAAGCGCCCTGACCCGATTTACCGCCCTGTGCCAATCGAGAATCAGCAAGCTCTCCGAGCGCTAGTTGAACGGGGCGAGCGAAGCCGAGCCCGAATCGCCGACCTACTCAAGCCGCGTCGCGATCTGCCGCTCGCCAATAGCGGTCTCGGCATTATCTTCGACAGAACCGGCGAGGGCCTGGTACCCCACGCGCCCGGCCCGATCATGTGCGCGCGTCTCGCCCCTCACACGCTCACGGGTAGGTTCCAAGGATGGGCGCGCAGCGCTGCCGCACTCGCACTCGGCAAAGCCGCCATCAGCAAGCTCACTGGCTCCGACCTGTGCGAGGTCAACCCGCACTCGCAAGGCTTTTATCTGCAGGAGGGAATGAGCGGCGACAAGGCTCCGAGAACTGAGCGCGGGGTGAGCCTGGCTGGTATTGCCCGTCTGGCGGTCGATGCGATTGGGCTAACGGGCGCTTCGACTTCGTTCCGCCAACAAAACGGCGATGATTGGTGCCCGCCGCTCACGGTCAACGGATTCGCAGAGCTTTATGTCGCGCCGCTTCTCGCCGCTCCTGCGAGCGTCTTAGAAGACGGCGCGATCCTCGGGCGCGTCACCTGCCACCTGTGGTTTTACGGGATGGGCAACCTGCTGCGAATCGAGGACGAGAGCAAGATGTTGCGCCAGCCGGGGCAGGTTCCTTTCGAGGGCGAGATCACCTTGCCGACCCAGGATGGCGAGATCGACCGTGTGGCGGCAGAAGCGGCGCGGGCCTTCGGACGGGAAGGCGGCCTGTCCACTTTCGAGTAGCGCGTGGGCGGACAGCCTCCGCCTGACACCATGCACGATGCACCCTGACGGCTCCTGCCTGCGCGTGCCGGTCACACCCAAGGGCGATGACCGTCATGCTCGACAGAAGCCTCGCCTGGGCGCAGCTGCATCGCGGCGCGCATGCGTCGGCGCTGCTCGCTGTCCTGCTCCCCGATTCCCCTGCGATTCCGCGCCACCCGTGGGCGGAACGAGAAAGATTACGGGTACTTCTACCTCCCTGTCAAGTCGCTTCGCGCCTTGACAGGGAGGTAGAAGTGGGTGGCTCCAAACCCCCTCGTATGTCGTCTTGGGGGCATGACGGCGGTGGTTGCAATGACTGACCGGCGCGCGCTTCGCGCGGGCGACGACCTTCGCCCCAACGATCTGATCAGCGCCGCCGATGCAGCGTCCATCGCCGGGCGCAGCATTCGCACGATCCGTCGCGCGTACCGTGCCGGGAAGCTGCTCGCCTACCGGGACGGCAACGGGCATGGTGTTCGTATTCGCTACAGCGACCTGCTGCGGTGGATGACCGCGCAGGCCGTCGGGCCCGTCGCGGAAAGCGAGGACCTCGCGGCAGCAACCGCCCGGCCGGTGAGGCAGGTCAACGTCAGCGGAAGGAATGCAGGGGGCGTCACCAGCGATAGCCTCGCGCTGCTCAAAGCTGCGCGGCGTCGGCGCGGCGGCGGGCGCGGTTCCGCTTCCGGGCGGCGTGCTGCGGGCTCGACGCCCTCTCGGCGGGCTTGAACGGTTCGCCTTCCACTGACTCCCTCGCCTGCTTGCACTCCTGCTCCAAGTCGATGGGGTCGGTCCCGGTATAGCGGGCGATGATGTGCGAGTAGTACTTCTGAAGCGTCTGCACATCATGCCCGGCCCACGCTGCGAGGTTGTGCAGGTTCATCCCGTGAGTCGTCATGACAAGGGTCGAGTGAAGCGCCATCGATATCGCCGTATGCCGACAGTCGTAGATGGTCATCGTCGCCAGTCCCTTCGGCGCGCCTTTCGCCTTGGCCGCGATCTCCCTGGCTGGTCGCCACACCCTCGCCGCCCAACGGTCATAGTCGTTCTTGCTCCATGCCAGCGGAACCGGCTCGTCCTCGTCCTCGGGCTGGGTCCACGCGGGTCCATCCTCACGGAGGACGGGAAAGACCAAAGCTTGGTCGGGTTGCGTGCCCCAGCGGTCCTCCAACGCCTCCCGGTAGTTGAGCAGCCGGTCGCGAGCATTGCTCAGAAGCAGGGCCGCGCGAGCGCCGGTCTTCAGACCGGCGATGTTGTCGTCGTCCTCGCGCCCCCGCTGTAGCTCGACGGTGTTGGAGTGAAGGCCTTCCCAGGAGGCCGAGTAGAGCCACTCCGAAGGACGGGCGGCAACGGTAAAGCCCATCGCCGCGACCAGGGCGGCGTCGCGCAGCGGCAGCAGGTCGTCCCGCGCTGGCCGGTTCAGCACCGCCTCGATGATCCGCTCCAAGCCGTAGGCGTCCGCTGCGTAGGTGAGGCGCTTCTTCTTCTGCGCTGGAATCTGGAACAGGCCGGAGACCTCGACCGTCAGCCCGTTCGGATACCGCGCCCGGCCCCAGCGCAGAACGGCCCGCAGCAGCTTCAAAATCTCCGCTCGGTTCGAGGCGGGAACGCCTTCGGTGACGAGTGAATCCTGAAAGCGGGCGATGATCGACTGGTCCTGCGAGAGGCGGTCGAGGCGCACCTGGGCAATCGGGCGGCACGCGATCTCGCGGTCCCACATGCGCGTAGCCTTTTCGCCATATCCCGGCGAAAGGGTTGAGAGATGCTTGACCACCCATTCGTTGAACACCTCGTGAACCGTCATTGCCGAAGCGGCGTCCACCTTCTGCACCGCGCCATCGGCCCCAACGATCTCTTGCACCTCGGCGGAGAAGCTGCGAGCGCCGTCAAGCGCGCGGTCGAGCGAGCCCAGCTTGCGGGCGCTGAACGATTTCGAGCGCTGCCTCTTGACGCCGTTCTCGTCCGCCTCGCGCCAGCGCACCTTGTAGCCGACCAGCTCATCGGCCTCCGTCGATAGGCCGAAAACGGCGTCAGGCAGCTCGTTGCCCCGGTGATCGACGCCGATTTCTCTGAGCTTCAGAGCCATAGGTGGGAACCAGTTTAGCCGATTTTGTTCCCACCTATGTTCCCACCTCGCCATACTGAGGCAGACGGCGTTCCGCATTTCGACTGCTGTGCTGGCGATAAAACCGCTCTAGCTAGCAGTTTGCGCTGCATGGGCTTCTTAGTGGGCGATCCTGGATTCGAACCAGGGACCTCGTCCTTATCAGAGACGCGCTCTAACCAGCTGAGCTAATCGCCCGAGACGTGGCGATGATAGCGGCAGGCCGCCGGCCTCCGCACGGCGTGCTCAGCCGCGGCGGCCGGCCAGCCGGCGGGCCAGGGCGAGGGCTTCGTCGAGCTCGGCGAAGCGAATCTCCACGGCGACCTCCTCCCCCCTCGGCCGCACCTTCACCTCGTGGCCGAGCGCCGACTCCAGCCGGTCGGCGGCGTCGCGCAGCGCTTCCGCCTCCTCGGCGCCGATGCGCCTCCTCGACTCCCCGCGCCTCTTTGGCTGGCTGGCCAGCTTAACCCTGTTCTCGGTCTCCCGCACCGACCAGCCGCCCTTCGCCGCGGTGCGGGCGAGGCGGCGACGGACGTCGTTGCCGGAAGCGCCGAGCAGCGCCCGCCCGTGGCCCTCGCTCAGCTCGCCCGACTCGAGCAGGTCGAGCGCCTCGTCGGGCAGGTCGAGCAGGCGGATCAGGTTGGAGACGGCGGGGCGGCTGCGGCCGATGCGGCGTCCCAGGGCCTCTTTGGAGAGGCCGAGGTCGTCGACCAGGGCCGCGCAGGCGCGCGCCTCGTCGACCGGGTTGAGGTCCTCGCGGACCACGTTCTCGATCAGCGCCACCTCGAGGCGCTCGGCCTGCTCGGAGTCGCGGACGACCGCCGGCACCTTCTCCAGGCCGGCTTGCCTCGCCGCTCGCCAGCGGCGCTCGCCGGCGATCAGCTCGTAGCCGCCGTCGGGAAGGGGGCGGACCAGGAGCGGCTGCACGACGCCGCTCTGCTCGATCGAGGAGGCGAGACCGGCCAGCGCCTCGGGATCGAACTTGGTGCGCGGCTGGCTCGGGTTCGGCACGATCGTCTCGACCGGCAGCTCCCGCAGCTCGCCCACCTGCTCCGCCGCGGCGGCTTCCGGCAGGATGGCCGCCAGCCCGCGGCCCATACCGCGCCTCGTGCCGCTAGCCACGTCTCACCAGCTCCTCCGCCAAGGCCTGATAGGCGCTGGCCCCCGGCGACGAGGGGGCGTGCTCCGTCACCGGCACGCCAAAGCTCGGAGCCTCGGCAAGGCGGACGCTTCGCGGTATGACGGTCTCGAACACCATCTCGGGGAAATGCTCGCGCAACTCTCGCTCTACGTCTCGCGCAAGTCGCGTGCGCTCATCGTGCATAGTGATCAACAGGCCCGACACCATCAGCGAGGGGTTCAGCTCGCGGCGGATCATGCCGAGGGTGTCGAGGAACTGGACCAGGCCCTCCAGCGCCAAATACTCTGCTTGGACCGGCACGATCACCCGATCGGCTGCGACCAGGGCATTGACCGTAACCGGGCTCAAGGAGGGGGGGCAGTCGAGCACGGTGAGGGAGAATCGCTCGCGGACGGGTCCCAGCCGCTCGCGCAACCGCGTCTCTGCGCCATCGATGCGTGGCAACTCCACGGCGGCACCGGCGAGATCGCGACTAGCGGGAACCAGCCAGAGGTTGTCAGGTCCGCCGGGCCGGGCGGCCTCGGCAACAGAGATATCCCCGACGAGGCAGTCGTAGGAGGACGGATGGGAATCGCGGTCACCCGCAAGGCCCACGGTGGCGTTGCACTGGGGATCCAGGTCGACGAGCAGCGTTTGAGAGCCGCTCGCCGCGGTGCACGCGGCCAAATTGACCGCCGTGGTCGTCTTGCCGACGCCGCCCTTTTGGTTCGCTACCGCGTAGACGAGGCCCATGGAGGCGCAGCCTAGTGAGGGTGGTGTCGGGTGTACCTCGCCCGGACAATCGCCGCCCTGATCAGGCCGGCGATTTGAGTATCCGCCCGTCCGAGGGACACCCGACACCACCTCAGCCGCGCGGCCGCTTCTTCGCCATGCCCGGGCGGCGGGGGAGATCGGCGGGGGCGGGACCGACCTTGCGGATCAGGTGCAGATGGCGGTGCTTGCTGCCCGCCCGGTCGCCCACATCGAGGACACGCTCGGGGCGCATCGCGAGCTGCTCCGACGCGCGAGCCAGCTGCTGCTCCTCTTCGCGGTCGCGTTTGCCCTTCCAGGCGACGAGGACGCCTCCCTCGCGCAGGAGCGGGGAGGCCAGCTCGGCCAGCGTCGAGAGGCGGCCCACCGCGCGAGCGGTCACAGCGTCGTAGGACTCGCGAGCCTCGCCGGCGGCGACCTCCTCCGAGCGGGCGTTGACCACGCGGGCATTGGAGATTCCGGAGGCTGCGATGGCTCGCCGCATGAACTCGCACTTGCGGGCCACGGACTCCATCAGCTCAACCTCCGCTCGAGGTAGAGCCACGGCGAGGACGAGGCCCGGAAACCCTGCTCCAGAGCCGATGTCGGCTATGCGGCGGGCCTTGCGAAGGTCCTCGACCTCCAGCCCGGTGAGGCTATCCTCGACGTGGACCCGCCAAGCCCGCTGGGGATCTCTCACCGAACTGACCGACGCCCTCTCTTCCCTAAGCAGCTCAAGCACGGTCGTGAGCTTCGCCCTCTGTTCTGCGCTGAGGCCGGGCGGGGGTAGGGGTGGAACGTCTTGTACTTTTTTTGCGGGGCGCATCTCGGACGGCCTCACCCTGTCTTCAAGAAAAGTTAAGTGAAACCCCTGCCCCCGCCCGGCCTCACTCACCAACCAAAGGAGCGACGATCACGCACCGGCGCGGCTCGTCCCCTTCGCTGAACGTCTCGATCCCGGGCCGCTCCTTGAGGTGCTCGTGGACGACGCGCCGTTCCTGGGCGCTCATCGGGTCCATCTCGACACTCGCGTTGTGCTCCAGCGTCTGGTCTGCGGCTCGATCGGCCCGCGCCGTGAGCACCTCGCGACGGCGCTCCCGGTAGCCGGACGCGTCGAGCACGACCCGTTTGCGCTCGCGCAGCCCCCGAAATGCAGCCTGATAGCAGAGGAGCTGCACGGCGTCGATCGTCTGCCCGCGCTTGCCGATCAGCAACCCGTAGTCGTCGCCCCCGACCACGGCGGCGTCGATTCGCTCGTCGTCCTCGCGAACCTCGACCTCCCCGTCGAGGTCGAGCCCGTCCAGGACCGCCTCGACGACCTCCCTCACCCGCTCCGCGGGCTCTTCCGGCCAATCCCCGTTTCCACTCATGTGCGCCACCCTACCTCCAAACAAAGCTGTGGGGATCGGGTTGAGCGGGGATCGGTGCCCCTCGAACGGGCGGATACTCAAAGTGCCGAGCTAATTAGCGAGGCACTTGTCCGGGCGAGGGGCACCGATCCCCGCCCCGCCCTACCGCCGCCGCTTCTTCTTTTTTTTCGGCGGTTTGGGAGGAGGCTTGGCGGCGGCCACCTCCTCGGGAGTGGCAACGTGCGGCGCCGGGATCAGCCGCTGGATCGTGTACTGCTGGCCGATCGTCCAGATGTTGGTGGTGATCCAGTAGAGGACGAGGCCGGCCGGGAAGCTGATGATGAAGGGAACGAAGATGAACGGCAGCGCGAACATCAACATGCGCTGGTTTTTGTCGGCGGTCACCGACATCACCAGGCCGGAGACCAGCTGGGTGCCGACGTAGAGGATGAGCAGCGCGATCAGTTCGCCTCCGGTCGCCTTCGCGGTCAGGTCGTTGATGAAGAGGAAGGACGCTTCGCTGCCGCATTCGCCCGCCTTGCAGCCGATGTCGGCGGGCAGCTCGTGGCGGAGGACGTAGAACAGGGTGATGAAGATCGGCAGCTGGGCCAGCAGCGGGATGCAGGAGGCGAACGGGTTGACTTTGTTCTCTTTGTAGAACGCCATCATCTCCTGCTGCATGCGCTGTTTGTCGTTTTTGTACTTGGCCTGGATCTCTTTGATCCGCGGCTGCAGCGCCTGCAGCGCCCGCATCCCTTTCAGCGATTTGTAGGTGAGCGGGATCAGCAGCGCCCGGGTGGCGATCGTCAGCGCGATGATCGACATCCCCCAGCTCAGCCCGGCGTTGTCGTGGAAGAACTGCAGGACTTCGTTGGCGATGTCGATCAGCGGCTGCAGGATGTTGGCCACCGGGATCACGTGCGTGCCTCCCGCCGGCGGTGGTACTCGGCCGGGTCGACGGGGCCGACCCGCAGGGTGAAGCGATCGGGGACCGGGTCGAAGCCACCGTGGCTGAGCGGGTTGCAGCGCAGCAGGCGCCACGCGGCGAGCAACAGGCCGCGCATGACGCCGAAGCGGCGAATCGATTGGGCGGCGTAGGCGGAGCAGGTCGGCTCGTAGCGACAGCGGCGGGGCAGCGAGGGCGACACCCAGCGCTGATAGGCGGCGATCGGGGCGAGCAGCACGCGTTTCACGTGGAACGCTCCCCAGCCGTGGTCTGGCTCAACGCCTCTTCGATGCTCGACCGCACTCCGTCCGTGCCCTTCCGCTCGATCAGGGGGCCGATCTCCGGGCGCGCCACGAGGACGAAGTCGTAGCGCGCCGGAAGGCGGTCCGCGAGCGCCCAGAAAGCCTCCCGTAGCGCCCGCTTCACCCGATTTCGCTCCGCAGCTCCGCCGACCTTGCGGCTCACTGAGACGCCCATCCTCACATCCCCCCGATCCTCGTCCCCGCGGGGGAAGCTGTAGAGCACCAGGTAACGAGTGGCGTGGGAGGAGCCGTCGCGATAGACGCGGTCGAACTCGCCGCTGCGCGAAAGGCGGCGTCGCTTCGACATCTCTACGGGGTCAGCCGCGTGCGGCCTTTGCGTCGCCGCCGCTTCAGGATCGCCCGGCCGCTGCGCGTCCGCATTCTCGCCCGAAAGCCGTGAGTCTTGGCCCGCTTTCGCCTCTTCGGCTGGTAAGTCCGCTTCATTGGCCGTCGCAGTATACGGACGCCCGCTCCGACGGTGGACCGCGCAGCTCGAATCTTTCCTTCGGGATTTGCGACCGGGCCCAGCTCAGGCCTCACGGCGGCCGCTATCGTCGCTCGCCGGTGGCCGACGACCTTTCCGAACAGAACCTCGACGCTCTCTGGGAGGACGTGCAGGGGCGGTTGCGCGCCGCTGTCCCCGACTCGACCTTCAGGATCTGGCTGGAGCCGCTGCAGGCGGTCGGAGCGCAGGGAACGACGCTCTACCTGGCCGCGCCCGACGGCATCCGCACCTGGGTCGAGCGGCGGTACTCCTCGCTGCTCCGCCAGACGCTCGCCGACCTGGCCGGCCCTTCATGCGAGATCGATTTCACCGCAGCCGACAAGGAACCCACCTGTCAACCGGACGACGGCGCGATCAAGCTGAATCCCAACTACACCTTCGAGCGCTTCGTGATCGGCGAAGGCAACCGGGTCGCCCACGCCGCTGCCCTGGCCGTTGCAGAGACCCCCTCCGAGGCCTACAACCCCCTCTTCCTGCACGGCCCACCCGGGCTCGGCAAGACGCACCTGCTGGGAGCGATCGCCAACTACCTTCGCGGCAACGCCCCCCGACTCAGCGTCCGCTACACGACCGCCGAGCACTTCACCAACGAGTTCGTCGCCTCGTTACGCTCGAGCGGGGCCGAGCACTTCAAGGCCCGCTACCGAGACCTCGACGTGCTCCTGGTCGACGACGTCCACTTCCTGCAGGGCAAACAGCACACCGAGGAGGAGTTCTTCCACACCTTCAACGCCCTCTACGAGGGCGGCAGCCAGCTCGTCCTCTCCGCCGATCGCCTGCCCAGCGAGCTCTTGACTCTCGCCTCACGACTGCGCGACCGCTTCGAGTGGGGCCTGACGACCCCCGTCGACCCCCCGGACGTCTCCACCCGACTCACCGCCCTACAGCGCCTCGCCCACGAGGCCGGCCTCGACACAGCCGACCGCGACACGCTCTCCGAGCTGGCGACGCGAACCGACGCCAACATGCGCCGCCTGCACGGCGCGCTGACCAAGGTGATCGCCCACGCCTCGCTCACCGCAAAGCCGCTCAGCCCTGAGCTGATCGCCGAATTGATCCCCTGCCCACCGAGCCGCAACCGGCCGAGCGCGATCGAGGACATCCAGGAACGCGTCGCGACGGCTTTCGGCATCTCCCGCGGCGAGCTGACCGGCGCCAGCCGGGCGGCCACGCCCCTGCGCGCCAGGCAGGTCGCAATCCTCCTCACCCGCGAGTCAACCGACCTCTCGCTCCCCCAGATTGGCCGCCTCTACGGCGGCCGCGACCATTCCACCGTGCTCAACTCACTGAAGCGCATCGAAGCCCATCTCGCTACCGACGCACAGCTCGCCAGCCGTGTCTCCAGATTGCGCTCTGCAATCCACAACCCTTCCCCCGACCATGCCTGACAGCCGACGCGACTGTAAGAATCGACCTCTTCCCACAGCATCATCCACAAGCCGCGATTCCCATCCTCAGGCCGAATCCCGATGATCTCGGCAGCTTCCACAGAGCTTGATCCAACTAAACAGAGAGACAGTCACTTGAAGCTGACCACGAAACGCGAGGAGCTCGTCTCCAAGCTCGCGATCGTCTCCCGTGCGGTTTCAACCCGCGCTGCAACCCAGGCGCTTTCGGGAATCCTGTTGGCTGCAGACGAGGGTCGCGTCGGCTTGGCAGCCACGGACGGTGAGATGGGACTGCAAACGACCCTTGATGCCGAGGTGAAGAGCAGCGGGACGATGCTTCTGCCCGGCCGACTGCTCTCTGAGCTGGTCCGGTCCCTGGCTGAGATGGAGGTGGAGATCGAGCTGCGCGAGGCGGAGCGCGACGTCGAGATTCGCAGCGGTGGCTCGAGGTTCCACCTTCGGGTGTTGCCCAGCGAGGACTTCCCACGGTTGCCGGAGGAGGGTGAGGGGCCGTTGCAGATCCCCGCGGCCGCCCTGGCCGAGACGGTCGACCTGGTTGCCCCGGCCGCCTCGCGCGACGACATGCGGCCGGTTCTCACCGGAGTGCTGGTGAGCGCCGCCGGCGAGGAGATGACGATGGTCGCCACCGATTCCTACCGGCTGGCGGTGAAGCGGACCGGATTGGAAAGCGGGATCGGCGGTGAGTTGGAGGCGAACATCCCGGCTCGAGCGTTGCGCGAGCTGGGGCGGATCGTCGCCTCGGGCGGCGTCGAGCAGGTCGCTGTCACCCTGCTGCCGAACCAGGCCGTGTTTCGCGCAGGGACGGTCCTCCTCAACACGAGGCTGATCGACGGGCAGTTCCCGAACTTTCGACAGCTCCTGCCGGAGTCCTTCGAGCACGACGTCCGCCTGCCGCGCCCCGAGCTGCTCGAGGTGGTGCGGCGGGTCAGCCAGCTGGCGCAGCGCAACGCGCCGCTGCGGCTCTCCTTCGCGCCGGGTGAGTTGAAGGTCTCTGCCTCGACGCCGGACATCGGTGACGCGGAGGAGGCGATGCCTGCGGCGTTCGAGGGCGAGCCGCTGGAGATCGGCTTCAATCCGGAGTTCCTCCGCGATGGGATCGAAAGCGTCGAGGGCGATGAGGTGATGCTGCGGCTGATCTCGCCACTGCGCCCGGGGCTGCTGCAGCCGGTCGACAATGAAGACTTCCGCTACCTCGTGATGCCGATCCGCCTCAACGTCTGAGGGGCGACCCGGTGCTGGTCACCGCCGTCGAAGCGAGGCCGCTGCGCAGCTTGGCCGACCTGCGGGTCGAGCTGGGGCCGGGCATCGTCAGCCTGATCGGCCCCAACGGGGCCGGCAAGACCAATCTCCTGGAGGCGCTCTACTTCGCGCTCACCGGGCGCTCGTTTCGTACCTCGGACCGGCGCGAGCTGATCCCGTTCGGCGCGCCGTTTGCCCGGGCGGCGGCGACCGTCCGCGACGAGGACGGAGTCGAGCACCGGCTGCTCGCCTCGGTCAGCCGCAGCGAGGGGCGCCGCCATCTGCTCGACGGCAGCCCCGCCGACCCCGCCACCGTGGCTCGACGCCGTCCCCCGGTTGCCGTCTTCTCACCCGATCGCCTCGCCCTGGTCAAGGGTCCGCCCGCCGAGCGGCGTGCCCACCTCGACCGTTACGTCGCCGCTCGGTGGCCGACCCGCGCCGGCCTGCGGCAGCGCTATGGGCAGGTGCTGGCGCAGCGCAACGCGCTGGTCGGCCGCCTCGCTGCGGGGCGGGGCGGCGGTGACCTCGATGCGTGGGACGCGGCCCTGGCGGAGAGCGCGGCCGCGCTGGTCGCGGCGCGCGCCGAGGCCGTCGAGGAACTGGCACCGCCGTTTGCCGCCGCCGCGGCTGAGTTGGGGCTGGAGGGCGGCGGGGAGATCGAGTATGCGCCCCGTGCCGCCGGCCCGGTCGAGGAGATCCGGGCCGGGCTCGCCGAGCGCCGCGAGGCTGACCTGAGGCTCGGCCGCAGCTCGTGGGGGCCGCACCTCGACGAGCTGAAGATCACCCTTACCGGCCGCGCCCTGCGGCGCTACGGCTCGCAGGGCGAGCAGCGAGCGGCGCTGCTCGCCCTGCTCTTCGCCGAGCGCCAGACGCTGCTCGCCGCCCGGGGCGTCGCCCCGCTGCTGCTGCTCGACGATGTGATGAGCGAGCTTGACGCCGAGCGGCGCGAACGCCTGGTCGAGCGGCTCGCCCTCGGCGGCCAGGCGGTGATCACCGCCGCCGCCGAGGAGTCGGTGCCGTCGCGAGCGCTCGAGTGCCTACTGCGGGTGCCGCCCGCCGAGATCCAGGCCGCCGCGGCGTGAGCCGCCGCCGCGCCCCTCGACCGGCCTCGGGTGCGCTGCGCGCCGCGCTGGACCGGGCGGCGCCGAAGACGCGCCTCGCCGCGGTGCAGGCGGCCTGGGCGGAGGCAGTGGGCGAGCGCCTCGCGGCGGCCGCGCAACCGGTCTCCGAACGGGAGGGAGCGGTCATCGTCGAGTGCTCGGACCCGGTCTGGGCCGAGGAGCTGGACCTGATGCAGGAACAGCTCCTGGGGCGCCTTCGGGAGCGACTCGGAGAGCAGGCGCCGCAGAGTTTGCGCTTCCGTGTGAAAGACGCCTGATCTCGCTGCATTTAGTGCGTATTTTGCAGGGATTTTTATCTTGGTGCCAGCGTCTTCCAGGGGCCCGAACTGGTATCCTTATGTCAACCTCTGTTTGCACCCCGACCCAGCACGGCGAAGCCGTCAAGGGGTCGGGGTTTTTTCTGAGATCCGGAACGGACAATTGCCTAAGACGAAGAAGACCGCCGACTCCGGGAAAGGATCCCCGGAGTCCTACGGCGCCAAGGACATCACGGTCCTCGAGGGCCTCGAAGCCGTCCGCAAGCGACCCGGCATGTACATCGGGTCGACCGGGCCGCGCGGCCTCCACCATCTCGTCTACGAGGTCGTCGACAACTCGGTCGACGAGGCGCTCGCCGGGCACTGCAGCGAGGTCCGCATCGCCCTCCATCCCGACGACAGCTGCACGGTGACCGACGACGGCCGCGGCATCCCGGTCGAAGAGCTGAAGAAGGAGAGGCGACCGGCGGCCGAGGTCGTGCTGACCACGCTGCACGCCGGCGGCAAGTTCGGGGACGGCGGCGGCTACAAAGTCTCGGGCGGCCTGCACGGGGTCGGCGTCTCGGTGGTCAACGCGCTTTCCGAGCGGCTGCACCTGGAGATCGGCCGCGACGGCCACCTCTGGACGCAGGACTACGAGCGCGGCAAGCCGCAGGGCCCGCTGGCCAAGGGGAAGGCGACGAAGCAGAGCGGCACGACGCTGACCTTCCAGCCCGACCCGGAGGTCTTCGAGGAGCTCGGGTTCGACTTCCAGACGCTGGCCGAGCGGCTGCGCGAGACGGCCTTCCTGACCCGCGGCCTGAAGATCGAGTTGATCGACGAGCGCGGCCAGACCAACGGCGTCACCTTTCGCTACGAGGGGGGGATCGAGGACTTCGTCCGCCACCTGAACGAGAACAAGGACACCCTGCACCGCAAGACGATCTTCTTCGAGGGCGAGGAGGAGGAGGAGGGCCAGGTCGAGGTGGCGATGCAGTGGAACGCCTCCTACCAGGAGTCGATCTTCAGCTTCGCCAACAACATCAACACCCATGAGGGCGGCTCCCATCTCTCCGGCTTCCGTGCCGCGCTGACCCGCACCCTGAACGCCTACGCGCGCGGCAAAGGGCTGCTCAAGGAGAAGGACGACAACCTCGGCGGCGAGGACGTGCGCGAGGGGCTGACCGCGGTGATCTCGGTGAAGTTGCACGACCCGCAGTTCGAGGGCCAGACCAAGACCAAACTCGGCAACCCGCCGGTCCGCGGCCTGGTCGAGGAGACGGTCAATCGCAAGCTGGCCGAGTTCCTCGAGGAGAACCCGGGCGACGCGCGGCGGATCATCACCAAGGCGATCGACGCCTCGCGCGCCCGCGACGCGGCGCGCAAAGCGCGCGACCTGACCCGCCGCAAGTCGGCGCTGGAGAACTCGACCCTGCCGGGCAAGCTGGCCGACTGCTCGGTCAAGGACCCGCGCGACGCGGAGCTGTTCGTGGTCGAGGGCGACTCCGCCGGCGGCTCCGCCAAGCAGGCGCGCGACCGCTCGACTCAGGCGGTGCTGCCGCTGCGCGGCAAGATCATCAACGTCGAGAAGAGCCGGATCGACAAAGTGCTGGCCAACAACGAGGTGCAGGCGCTGATCACGGCGATCGGCACCGGCGTCTACGACGAGTTCGACATCGCTGACGCCCGTTACCACAAAATAGTTTTAGCAACCGATGCCGACGTCGACGGGGCGCACATACGGACGCTGGTGCTGACCTTCCTCTACCGGCAGATGCCGGAGCTGATCGACGCCGGCTACGTCTACATCGCCAAACCGCCGCTCTACCGGGTCAAGCAGGGCAACCAGGAGACCTACCTGGAGCGCGAGGCCGAATTGGAAGAGCTGCTGCTGCGCGACAAGCTCGAGGACTTCGAGCTCGTCGACGCAAGCGGCAAGCCGCGCAAGCTGACCAGGGGCCGCTGGCAGAGCTACATCCGCCGCGCCAAAGAGTACGAGGGGTGGGGCTCCTCGCTGCAGGCCGAGTTCGGCCATGACACGGTCCGCTTCCTCGAGGAGTCGAGCCTGCTCGACGAGGAGGTCGCGACGCTCGCCGGAGCGCGCAAGCTGCTCGGCCGCAGGGCGGCGCCGGAGGAGCCGTTCGAGACCGAGGTCGTCGAGGACTCCAAGGAGTCGATCGCCGTCAAGGCGATCGAGCGCAAGAGCGGGCTGGCTCGCACCCATCAGCTGCCGCGCGAGCTGTTCGAGCACCACGACTACCGCAAGTTCGCCGAGGTGCACGCGGCGCTGTTGAAGCAAGTCGGCCGGCCTCCCTTCGAGGTGCGCCTCGGCGGCCGCAGCGCCGAGGCGCTCTCCTTCCAGGCGCTGCGCGGCGCCGTCCTCGAGCTGGCGCGGCACGGCGTGCAGCTGACTCGCTTCAAGGGGCTGGGCGAGATGAACGCCGATCAGCTTCGCGAGACGACGATGGACCCGGGGACCCGCACCCTCGCCCGGGTCACCCTCGACGACGCCACCGCCGCCGACCAGATCTTCAGCATGCTGATGGGAGACCAGGTGAGTCCCAGGCGCGACTTCATTGAGCGCAACGCCAAGGACGTTCGGTTCCTTGATGTATGAAGTCGCGATAGGCGCGGAGGCTGCAAACCAGCGCATTTCGGCGTCCTCAGTCGCTCGGATCGGGTCACGCACTGAACAGTGCGCTCCCCTCACCTCGCTCCCTGCGTCCACCGGACTGCTTGGTTTTCGCGCCCGTTCGATCGACGCGGTGAGTGGCTGATGGCGCTGGAGGCCCTGACGGGGCGGATCGAGGAGCGCGAGCTGGAGAAGGAGATGCGCTCCTCCTACCTCGACTACGCGATGAGCGTGATCGTCGGGCGGGCGCTGCCGGACGTCCGCGACGGCCTCAAGCCGGTCCATCGCCGGGTGCTCTACGCGATGCACGACATCGGCCTGCAGCCGACCCGCGCATACCGCAAGTGCGCCTTCATCGTCGGCGAGGTGATGGGCAAGTACCACCCGCACGGCGACACGGCGATCTACGACACGCTGGTGCGGATGGCGCAGGAGTTCTCGCTGCGCTACACCCTGGTCGACGGCCAGGGCAACTTCGGCTCGATCGACGACGACCCGGCTGCGGCGATGCGGTACTGCGTCACGGGCGATACGCGGGTCTCGACTCCGCGCGGCACTTTGCGCATCGACTCGCTCGTCGCCGACGCCGAACCGGGTTCCGACAACGACATCGATGTCGAGGTACTCGACCGGCTCGGCCGACCGGCTCACGCCTCGAAGCTCTTCCACTCGGGCGAGCATCCGACGCTCCGCCTTCGCACCGCGCACGGCCATGAGTTGACCGGCACTCACAACCATCCCGTCCTCTGCCTCGTCGACATGGCGGGCGTGCCGTTGCTCCTGTGGAAGCTGCTGGAGGAGATCGAGCCGGGGGACCGAGTGCTGGTCTCGCGCACCCCGCGAGATGCTGCCGAGCGACTCACGGAGCGCGATCGGCATCTGGCGCTGCTTGCCGGCGCCTTTGTCTCCGAGGGGTGGATCGGGCCGGCCAGGGCAGGCTTCAACAACGTTGACAAGGATTTCTTCAGCCGAGTGCTCGCCGCTTACGACTCGGTCGTCGGCGGCCCTCGCTATGTGTACGAGAGGCGGATCGCCTCCGGGAGCCTTCTACATGAGCTGGACATCCAGAACCTCGAGCGACTTCGCGAGAGTCCGCTGGAAGAGCTGAAGGGGAAGGCGAGGGAGAAGCGAGTCCCGGAGTTCGTCTGGCGCTCCGGCGGCGCCTTCAAGGCGGCCTTCCTGCGGGCGCTGTTCACTGGCGACGGCTCGTCGTCGCGCCTTCCGAGGAACACGATCCAGATCTCCTACTCGACCTACAGCGAGCAGCTCGCCCGCGACGTGCAGCTGCTGCTGCTCGAGGCCGGTGTCGTGTCGCGCATCTGCCGTAACGACAAGGGCGAGTACAAGGTGGTGATCGGAAATCGCCGCGACGCACGACTGTTCGCCCGTAACGTCGGCTTCCACGGCGCCAAGCAGGAGAAGCTCGCAGCGGACCTCGCGACGCTCCCCGAGACCAGCAGAGCGCTCAGCCACGACCACGTCCCCTTCGTCGCCGACTACATCCGCGCCGATTGCGCGTCTCACCGGGCCGACCGCGACTGGCTGCGCCGCCATAACGTCGATCGGATCGAGCGCTGGGAGCAAGGCGGGGCGGCGATCATGGAGCGGATCGGATCGGAGGAGGTTCGCACCGTCGTCGAGCCGCTGGTCAGCGGCGACTACCTCTACGCCGAGGTCGATTCGGTGGATCCGGCCGGCACCCGGGCGGTCTACTCGCTGCGCGTCGACACCGACGATCACTCGTTCCTGACGAACGGCTTCGTCAGTCACAACACCGAGGCTCGCCTCGGCCGGCTCGCCACCGAGCTGCTGCGCGACATCGACGCCGACACCGTCGACTTCGGGCCGAACTACGACGAATCGACCCAGGAGCCGCTGATCCTGCCGGCCCGCTTCCCCAACCTGCTGGTCAACGGCGCCGCCGGGATCGCGGTCGGGATGGCGACCAACATCCCGCCCCACAACCTGCGCGAGGTGGCGGGCGCGGTCAATGCCTACGTCGACGACCCCGGCATCGACCTGGCGGGGTTGATGGCGCACGTCAAGGGCCCCGACTTCCCAGGCGGCGGGATCATGAGCATGGAGGGGATCCGCGACGCCTACGCCTCCGGCCGCGGCACGGTCAAGGTGCGCGCCCGGGCGCACGTCGAGCCGCTGAAGGGCGGCAAGGACGCGATCGTCGTCACCGAGCTGCCGTTCATGGTCAAGAAGGGCGGCGACAGCGGCCTGATCGCGAAGATCGCCGACCTCGTCCGCGACAAGAAGCTGGAGGGGATCTCCGACCTGCGCGACGAGTCCGACCGCTCCGGGATGCGCCTGGTGATCGAGCTGAAGCGCGGCGGCCAGCCGGCCAAGGTCGTGCTCAACAACCTCTACAAGAAAACCGCGATGCAGACCAGCTTCGGCATCAACATGGTGGCGCTGGTCGACGGGGTGCCGCGCACCCTCAGCCTGCTCGAGATGGTCCATCACTACGTCGACCACCAGCGCGAGGTCGTCACCCGCCGCACCCAGTACGAACTGCGCCGCGCCGAGGCCCGCGCCCACATCCTCGAGGGGCTGCTGATCGCGCTCGACAACCTCGATGCGGTGATCAAGCTGATCCGCGGCTCGGCCGACCCCGACCAGGCGCGCGAGGGCCTGATCTCGAAGTTCGAGCTGTCGCGCGAGCAGGCGCAGGCGATCCTCGACATGCGTCTGCAGCGCCTCACCGCGCTGGAAGCCGACAAGGTGCGGGCCGAGCACGCCGACCTGCTCGAGCGGATCGGCGAGCTGCGCGCCATCCTCGGCGACGAGGCGAGGGTGCTCGGACTGGTCAAGGAGGAGCTGGCGGAGATCGTCGGCTCCTACGGCGACGAGCGTCGCACCGAGCTCGCCCACTTCGAGGGCGACGTCGGGATCGAGGACATGATCGCCGATCAGCAGATGGTGGTCTCGCTGACCGCCTCCGGCTACGTCAAGCGGCTGCCGCTCGCCACCTACCGCCAGCAGCACCGCGGCGGGGTCGGGGTGATGGGGATGAACCTGAAGGAGGACGACTACATCGCCCACCTCCACATCTGCTCGACCCACGACTACCTGCTCTTCTTCACCAACAAGGGCAAGGTCTACCGGCTCAAGGTCTACGAGCTGCCGGAGGGCTCGCGCACCTCGAAAGGCAGCGCCCTGGTCAACCTGCTGCCGCTGCGCGAGGCCGAGCGGGTGATGGCGGTGATCCCGACCCGCGACTTCAAGGAGAACGAGTACCTCGCCTTCGCCACCGCCAAGGGGCAGATCAAGAAGACCGAGTTCCTCTCCTACAACACGCCGATCCGCGCCGACGGGATCATCGCGATCAAGGTGCGCGAGGGCGATGAGCTGGTCCAGGTCCGCCTCACCTCAGGCGAAGACGACCTGCTGATGGTCTCCAAGTCGGGCCACGCGGTGCGCTTCACCGAGGACGCGGCGCGGCCGATGGGCCGCGACACCTCCGGCGTCAAAGGGATGAACGTCGGCGCGAAGGTGAACGGCGAGGAGAACCGCGTGCTGGCGATGGACGTCGCCCGCGACGACGCCGAGCTGTTCGTGGTCACCGAGAACGGCTACGGCAAGCGCACCTCGATCGCCGAGTATCCGGTCAAGGGGCGCGGCACCAAAGGCGTCCTGACCGCGAAGCTGACCGAGAAGAAGGGTGGCCTGGCGGGCGCCCTGATCGTCCGCGAGCACCAGGAGCTGCTGTTCATCTCCCAGCAGGGGATGGTGCAGCGCACCTCAGCCAGCGGCATCTCGCGGATGGGGCGCCCGACCCAGGGCGTGCGGGTGATGAACCTCAAGGACGACGACCGGGTCAGCGCGGTCGCGCTGGTGGTCGAGTCCGAGGACGCGGAGAAGGCGCCGGTCGAGGAGCAATCCAAGCTCGCCGCCGCCTCAGACGGGGCGGGGGAGTAGCCGCCGGTTCGCCTTGCACCGGCAAGGCCGGTGCAAGGCGCTCAGCTCGAGGCTCTTGCGAACGCCGCCGCCAGCTCGTCGGCGATCGGGATTCCCGAGGTCATCCTGGCTGTTGCGGGTCGCTGGAGAGCTGCGGGCTCTCCGCCGACGCAGCCTCCTGACGATCCGTTCCCCGCTGGGCGGTCAGGCAGCCGCTGGCAGGTACTGCTGCCAAGCAGCAGGGATGCTGGGGCTGGCCACCTGGATGAAGATGCTGGGGCCCGGCGCCTTCGGGCGTTTCTGCGGGTGCATCTGGATTTCGCGGGGGAGGCGGTTGCCCTTGCGGCGGTTGCAGCTCGCGCAGGCGGCGACGATGTTCTCCCAGACCGACTTGCCGCCGCGGCTGCGCGGGATCACGTGGTCGACCGTGAGGCCCGACTTGGTCGAGCCGCAGTACTGGCAGGTCCAGGCGTCGCGGGCGAGCACCGCCCGCCTGGTGATCTTGCGGCGGTGCGCCTCGCGCGGCACCCGCACGTAGCTGACCAGGCGGATCACGTCGGGCCGCTGCAACGCCATGTGCTCGGAGTGGATCGCCCCCTCGCGCCGCTCCAGCAGTTCGGCTTTCTCCTTGAGCAGGAGGACAGCAGCTCGCCTCAACGTGCAGACGTTGATCGGCTCGTAAGTGGCGTTCAGCACCAAGACCCGTGCCATGTTGCTGGCGAATTCTACGCAGGCCGGCCCATATAGCTCGCGAGCCGGCCGCTGCTGGCCGGCTCGCGGCCCGGTGTCCTGCGAGGGAGGGCCGGGCCGGCACCGCAGACGGTTCCCGCCGCACGGCTGGCGAGGAGGGGAGGGGGTGTCCCTCGAACGGGCGGATACTCAAAGTGCCGCGCTCATTAGCGCGGCACTTGTCCGGGCGAGGGACACCCCCTCCCCTCCCCCTACCCGATCGGGTAAGAGCCGAGGATCCGCACCGATTCGGCCTTGTCCCGCAGCGCCACGATCGCCTCGGCGACGGCCGCGTCGTTCAGCGACCCTTCGGCGTCGACAAAGAACATGTAGCGGCCGAGGCCCTGGCGCAGGGGCCGCGACTCGATCCGCGAGAGGTTGACGGCGCGGTCGGAGAACTCGCGCAGCGCGTCGACCAAAGCGCCGGGGTGGTCCTCGCCCAGCTCGGAGAAGACCAGCGAGGTGCGGGCCGACGTCCCGGCGGCCGGCGGCTCGCCGTCGCGCGCGATCCAGACGAAGCGGGTGACGTTGTCGGCCTGGTCCTCGATTCCCTCGTGCAGCACCGTGCAGTCGTAGAGGTCGGCCGCCGAGCGGGTCCCGATCGCTGCCCAGGGCCGCACCGACTCGCCGACCATGCGGACCGCCTCGGCGGTGCTGCTGACGCTGCGCCGTTCGACCCCGGGCAGCCGCTCGCGCAGGAAGCCCGCGCACTGGGCGAGCGGCTGGGGGTGGGAGAGCACCGCCGCGATCTCCTCCAGCTCGACCGGCTCGCGGGCGATCAGGTGGGCGTGTACACGGAAGTCGTGCTCGCCGACGATCGTCGCCGCCTCGGTCTCGAAGGCGAGCGTGTCGAGCGTGCTGCGCACCGAGCCCTCGATCGAGTTCTCGAACGGGACCAGCGCCCGGTCGGCGGCACCTTGCTCGACGGCGAGGATCGCGTCGTGGACGGTCGGTGTCCGCAGCGGCTCGAAGTCGGCCTGCGACGCCGCCTCGCGCAGCGCGTCTTCGGTGAAGGTCCCGGCCGGCCCGAGGTAGGCGATCCGCATCGCGCTATTCGAACTGGACCGTGTAAGTGGCTTCGTTGTTTTCGGAGACCTGCTCCCCCGGCACCGGTTCCGCTTCGACTTCCAGAGTCGCTTCGCCCTGCGGCGCCGGGGTCAGCGGGATCGTCGCGCTCGCCGTTTCGCCGGCTTCGATGCTGCTGATGTCCTGCTGCAAGGTGTTGCCGCCGTCGACGGTTACCGAGACGGTGACTCCGTTCTCGGTCGATTCGCCCTGGTTCTGGACCTGCACTTCGACTTCCGGCGTTTCTTCGGCAGCGACCGTGGCCGTGCCTTCGGGGCTCAGTTCGGTGCCGTTGATGCTGGTCGAGATCAGGCCGAGCCCATGCACGCCCGGCGTCGCGGCGCCGGTGGCCCCGCTGACCGAGCCCAACGCCGCGCTGACCGCGCTTTCGTCCAGCCACTTGGTCCCTTCGGGGAGGAATTCGCTCTTCGGCACGTCGTCGCCCTCGATCCCGTTGTCGGCCAGCACGCCGTTGATCTCGGGCCGCGTCAGGGTGCTGTAGAGGACGTCGCTCGCCAGCAGCACCTGCATCTGCCCGGCGATCGCTTCGGTGGCCTTCTTCGAGCCGACGTCGCCCAGCGCGGTGCTCATCCTGTTGGCGATCGTCGTCATCGCCGCGCCGCGCAGCTCGTAGACCAGCTTCAGCGTGTCCTGGGCGCCCCCCATGTCGCCCGGGGTGTCGAGCGCGTCGACCCGGGCGACGTAGTTGTCCATCGCGCTGCGCTCCGCGTTGACCTCGGCGACGAACTCGGTGACCGAGAGCTTGCCGGGATTCGAGAGCTTGCCGAAGAAGCTCTTGCCGGTCTGCTGCGTCTCGTCGACGATCTGGCTGACGTTGCGGGCGTAGTCGCTCAGCGCCCGGTGCTTGCGTGCGTTGAGGCAGCCCCGCACCCCGAGCACGATCAGGATCAGGATCAGCAGTCCGACGCCGAGGGCGAGGGCACGCCGCAGCAGGATCTGCTGGCGTTGGGGGCGGCGTGGCGGGCGCGCTCGGCGCCCCGGTCGGGATGCGGCGGAATCCTCCAAGGAGCTGCTCTCCAAAGCTGGTTGGCTGGCCGGAGAGTATGCACGCTGACCGGGTCGCTGCGTCAAGACCCGCAGCAACGATGCGGTTTTTGCAGCCCGCTGGGCGCAGGAGGAAGGCGTCCCGCGGCGAAATCGAAGGGGCTTTGGTCGGCTCCCTGGTCCTCAACCGCTTCCTGATCGAGCGCCGCATCGGCAGCGGCGGGTTCGGCGTCGTCTACGAGGCGTGGGACGGGCGCCTGGAGCGCACCGTCGCGGTCAAGGCGATCGAGTCCCATGGCGAGGCAGGTCGCCGGGTGCTGCGCGAGGCGCAGGCGGCGGCGCGGCTCAACCATCCCGGCATCGTCACCCTCTACGAGATGGGGGAGGAGGACGGCAACGCGCTGCTCGTCACCGAGCTGGTTGACGGCCCGACCCTGGCCGAGTTGAGCGCGCGGGGCACGCTCAGCGACCGCGAGATCGGCGAGATCGGGGCTGACCTCTGCGAGGCGCTCGATCACGCCCATACCCGCGGCGTCGTCCACCGCGACGTCAAGCCGCAGAACGTCCTGGTCGGCGCCGACGGCGAGCCACGCGCCAAGCTGATGGACTTCGGCGTCGCTCGGCTCTCCGACGCCACGGCGCTGACCGCGCCGGGCGACGTGGTCGGCACCCTCGCCTACATGTCCCCGGAGCAGGCCGAGGGGCGCGCTGCCGGGCCCGCGGCCGATGTCTACGCGCTGGCCCTCACCCTCTATGAGTGCTGGAGCGGCGATAACCCGAACCGGCGTGCCACCCCGGCGGCCACCGCGCGGGCGATCGGCGACCGGCCGCGCCGCCTGCGCCGCCTGCGCCGGGACCTGCCACGGGAGCTGAGCGAGGCGATCGACGCCGCCCTCTCGCGACGCCCGAACCGCCGGCCCGCGCTCGAGGAGCTGGGCACCGCGCTCGAGGACTCGCTCGAGCTCCTCGCCGATCGGCCGCCCGGCTTCTCGGCCCCGCTCGGGCTGCGGGCCGGCGCGCTGGTCGCGGCCGCCCTGCTGGGGGCCTGGCTGGTGTTGGGCCACGGCGTCCTCCTCCCGTAGGATTTTCCGATCAGCGTCCTACGCAACCTCGAGAGTCGGATCGAAGGCCTTGTCGAGGGCGTCTTCAGCCGCGCCTTCAGCTCCGAGGTGCAGCCGGTCGAGCTGGCCCGGAAGCTGGCCAAGGAGATGGATTCGCACAAGACGGCCGGCGTGGCGCGGGTCTACGTCCCCAACGAGTACACGGTCTACCTCTCAGGCAAGGACCGCAGCCGGCTGGAGGGCTACGAGAGAGGGCTCGAGCAGGAGCTGGCGGGGTACCTGCTGGAGCACGCGCGGCGCCGCGACTACGATCTGTTGACCCGGCCGACGGTCTCCTTCGAGACCGATGAGCGACTGCGACTGGGCGAGTTCGGCATCCAGGCGCGGCTGGTGAAGCCGCCGGCGCACGAAGGCGCCGCCCCGAGCCAGGGCGAGGGGGGCCACACGATGGTCTACTCGACGGTCCGCGAGGCGGCGCCGGAGAGGCCCGCCCACCGCGCCGAGGTGGCGACCCGGGCGGTGGTCGTGGTCGATGACCGTCGCTACGTGCTGGAGGGGCCCCGGGCGACGATCGGTCGCTCCAAGGACGCCGAGTGCGTGCTGCGCGACCCGAACGTCTCCCGCCACCACGCCGAGCTGCGCCGCTCGCCGCAGGGCGACTGGACGATCGCCGACCTCGGCTCGACCAACGGGGTCAAGGTGAACGGGCGCCGGGTCGGCTCGACGCGGCTCGGCGCGGGCGACCAGGTGACGCTGGGAACGACGACCTTCAAGTTCGACATCGAGCAGTAGCCGTAGTGTGCTGACGACGTGGCCTACGACCCGATTTCCGTTGCCCTCAAGTTCGGCTTTCTCGCCGTCCTCTATCTGTTCCTGCTCTGGATCGCGCGCAGCGCGCTGAAGGACCTGCGCGGGGCCGTGGCGCCGGCCCCGGATGCGACCGGCTTCCACCCGGCGCCCGCTCTCGGCGAGCCGGCGGTTGGCGGCGACGCCTGGCTGGTCGCGCTGCGCGGCGGCGGCCTGCGCGAAGGAGAGCGCTTCGACCTGATCGGCGGGCTCTCGATCGGCCGCTCCCAGGAGGCCGACCTGCGGATCGAGGACCGCTATGCCTCCGGGCTGCACGCCAGGATCTTCTCCCGTGAAGGGCGCAGCTACGTCGAAGACATGAACTCGACCAACGGCACCCTGCTGAACGACGCCGACCTGCGGGGCGAGGCCGAGTTGATCGACGGCGACGTGGTGCGGATCGGCGACACCGAATTCAGGTTCGAGGCAGGTGACACCTGATGCTGCGGATCTCCGACCAGGCGTTCCGCACCGACACCGGCCGGCAGCGGAGCGAGAACGAGGACTCGCTGTTCGTGCGCGCGCCGATCTTCGTCGTCGCCGACGGAATGGGCGGCGCCCAGGCGGGAGAGGTCGCCTCGAAGGCCGCCGCCGAGGCCTTCGACCGCGACCTGCCCGACGGGCCGCCGGGGCCGGTGCTGCGCGAGACGATCGAGGCGGCGAACCGCAGGATCCACCAGCTCGCCCACGCCGACCCCTCGCGGGCGGGGATGGGCACGACGATCACCGCCGCGATCGTCGATGCCCGGAGCGAAGAGGTCGGGATCGGTCACGTCGGCGACAGCCGCGCCTATCGGCTGCGCGGCGGCCGGCTGGAACAGCTGACCCGCGACCACTCGCTGGTCGAGGAGATGCGGCGCAAGGGCCAGATCACCGACGCGCAGGCCGAGGACCACCCGCAACGCTCGATCATCACCCGCGCCCTCGGCCCCGAGGCCGATGTCGAGGTCGACGTGCAGACGGTGCCCGCCGCCCCCGGCGACGTCTTCCTGCTCTGCTCCGACGGCCTCACCACGATGATCGGCGAGGAGCGGATAGCCGCCGTCCTCTCCGGCACCGCCTCGCTGCGCGAGGCGGTGCGGCAGCTGGTCGAGGAGGCCAACCGGGCGGGGGGGCGCGACAACATCACGGCGCTCGCCTTCCAGCTCGAGGACGCGGCGGCGCCGCTGCGCGACGCCGCCGGGGACGCCACGCTGGTCGGCGCGACGGCCAGGGAGGAGGGGCTCAGCGCGACCGAGGTCCGCCGCCGCGCCGCCGCGGCCGCCGCCCGCGAGCGCCGCGAGCAGCTCACCGCGAGGCGGCAGCGCCACCGCCTGCGCACCGCCGCCAAGCTCCTCGCCGTCGTCGTGATCCTCGCCGCGGTCGCCTTCGGCGCCTGGTACGGCAACCGCCAGGCGTGGTTCCTCGGAACCGACGACGCCGGCCGGGTCGCCCTCTACCGAGGCCTGCCCTACGAGCTGCCCTTCGGCGTCGAGCTCTACTCCGAGCGCTACGCGAGCCCGATCCAGACCGACTCGCTGCCCCCCCGCCGCCGCGAATCGGTTACCGGCCATGACGTCCGCTCGCACTCCGATGCGGTCTCGCTGATCGAAGACATCGAACGCAGCCGGGGGGTTCCTTGAGAAGCGCCAGGAATCGGGAGCTGGTCGCCCTGGTCCCGGTCGCGCTGTTGCTCAGCGCCGGCTTCGCCGCGGTGTTCGCCCAGGAGAGCGCGCGGCTCGACAACCTCAGCCTCGTCTACGGCGCCTACTTCCTCGGCGTCTGCCTCGCCACCCACGTCTACCTGCGGCTGCGGCTGCCCGATGCCGACCCGTACCTCTTCCCGCTGGTCGCCCTGCTGACCGCCTTCGGGCTGGTGATGGTCTACCGGATCGACCCCGGCCTGGCCCGCGACCAGGCCAACTGGTTCGTGCTCGGCCTCGTCCTCTTCGCCGTGACGGTCCACTTCCTGCGCGATTACGACGTGCTCGAGCGTTACCGCTACACGATCGCGGCGGTCGGCCTGCTGCTGCTGCTGGCGCCGCGCCTGCCGGGGATCGGCCAGCAGGTCAACGGCGCCTACCTCGGCGTGAAGCTCGGCCCGCTCGCCTTCCAGCCGGCCGAGTTCTCGAAGATCTGCATCGTCGTCTTCCTCGCCAGCTACCTGCGTGAGCACCGCGAGGTGCTGATCGTCGGCGCGCGGCGGGTGCTCGGCGTCACCCTGCCGCCGCTCAAGCACCTCGGCCCGCTGCTGGTCGTCTGGGGAGCGTCGATGTTCATGCTCGTCTTCATCCGCGACCTGGGCAGCTCGCTGATGTTCTTCGCGGCCTTCCTGGCCCTGCTCTACGTGGCGACCGGCCGCTTCTCCTTCGTCGTGATCGGGATGGCGCTGTTCCTGCTCGGCGCCTGGTTCTTCGCCTCGACCGTTCCCCATGTCCACGACCGGGTCGAGATCTGGCTCAACCCCTACCACGACCCCAGCGGGACCGGCTACCAGGTCCTCCAGTCGATCTTCGCCCAGGCCGACGGCGGCCTGTTCGGGAAGGGCTTCGGGCAGGCGCTGATCACGATCCCCGGCACCGACGCGCCGTTGCTGCCGGCGGCGCAGACCGACACGATCTACTCGCTGATCGTCAGCGAGCTGGGCCTGTTCGGCGCCTGCGCGGTGATCCTCATCTACCTGCTGATCGCGGCGCGCGGCTTCAAGGTCGCGCTGCTCGCCGACGACGGCTTCTCGAAGCTGCTGGCGACCGGGCTGACCGCGGTCTTCGCGATCCAGGCCTTCGTGATCATCGGCGGGGTCACCCGGGTGATCCCGCTGACCGGCGTCACCCTGCCGTTCATCAGCTACGGGGGCAGCTCGATCGTCGCCAACTTCGTCCTGCTCGCCCTGCTGCTGCTGGTCTCCGACCGGGCCCGCCGGGAGGCGAGGGCGTGAACCGGCAGATCGTCAAGCTGTTCGGGCTGTTCGTCGTCCTCTTCGCGGTCCTGGTCGGCTTCACCTCGTACTGGTCGGTGTTCGACGCAGAGGCGCTGAAGGAAAAAGCCGCGAACAAGCGCCCCCTGCTCGAGCAGCAGCAGATCCGGCGGGGGAGGATCCTCGCCGACGACGGCACGGTGCTCGCCCGCTCGATAGCCAAGGGACGCGGCGCCAGCCGCCGCTACGTGCGCCGCTACCCGGAGGGAGCGCTGTACGGGCACCCGATCGGCTACAGCTTCGTCCGCCAGGGCGACAGCGAGTTCGAGAAGTCCCACAACGACGAGCTGGTCGGCGACGAATCCGAATTCGGCTCGATCGTCGACCAGCTGACCGGTCGCGGCCAGGAAGGCAACGACGTCGTCACCAACATCGACCCGGCGGCGCAGCGGACCGCGCTCGCCGACCTCGAAGGGACTGGCTTCGGCGCGGTGGTGGCGATCGAGCCGAGCAGCGGCCGGGTGCGGGTGCTCGCCTCCAACCCGCCGTACGACCCGAACCGCGTCCCCGAACACCTCGCGGCGCTCAACCGCGACGCGAGCGCGCCGCTGCTCGACCGCGCCACCCAGGGCCAGTACCCACCCGGCTCGACGTTCAAGGTGGTGACCGCCGCCGCCGGTCTCGACAGCGGCACGATCACCCCCGAGACCACGATCGACGCGCCGGGCGAACTGGAAGTCCAGGGCCAGACGCTGCAGAACGACTTCACCCAGAGCTTCGGGCCGATCGCCCTCGACGAGGCGCTGACTTCTTCGGTCAACACCTGGTTTGCGCAGCTCGGCCAGAGACTGGGCGAGGACACCATGTTCGAATATATGGACGCCTTCGGCTTCAACTCGACCCCGGCGATCGACCTGCCCGCCGATCAGGTCTACAAGAGCGGCGTCTTCAGCGAAGGCGAGCTGCTCGGCTCCGGTGACCCGGTCGACGTGGCGCGCATCGCGATCGGCCAGGAGCGCCTCGCGGTGACGCCGCTGCAGATGGCCGAGGTGGCGGCCGCGGTGGCCAACGATGGGCGCCAGATGAAGCCGCAGATCTGGAGCCGGGTGGTCGACCCCGACGGGCGGGTCGTGAGGCGCCTCGACCCCAGCCAGTACAGTCGCCCGATCGACGAGCGGACGGCGGCCGAGCTGACCACGGCGATGGAGGGCGTGGTCAGCGCCGGCACCGGCACCAACGCGGCGATTCCCGGCGTTCCGGTCGCCGGCAAGACCGGCACCGCGGAAACGCCCTTCAACGAGAGCTGCGGCGGCGGCAGCGCGGAGAACCAGGCATGGTTCATCGGCTTTGCGCCGGCCAACGAACCGAAGATCGCAATCGCGGCGACGGTCGAGTGCACGACCGCGTTCGGCAACGACGTCGCCGCGCCGATCTTCCGCGACGTCGCGGAAGCGATCCTGGCGGGCGGATGAGATACAAGAGCCCGCCGATGGGCCGAAATGTCCACTCCGACTCCACTTTTCGGCCCATCGGCGGCGGAAGCGGGAGGGCGCGTGGCTGAAGTCGGCGAGGGAAGCACGGTCGACGGGCGCTACCGGCTGCTGCGGCGGATCGGCTCGGGCGGGATGGCGGACGTCTGGCTGGCCGAGGACGAGCACCTGCAGCGCCGCGTCGCGCTGAAGATCCTCCACCGGCGCTTCGCCCAGGACCACGAGTTCGTCGAACGCTTCCGTCGCGAGGCCGAGGCGGCGGCGGGCTTGCAGCACCCGCACGTCGTCGCCGTCTTCGACCGCGGCGACGCCGACGGCACCTACTACATCGCGATGCAGCTGCTCGAAGGCCGCTCGCTGAAGCAGCTGATCGACCAGCGCCTCACCCCCGAGCAGGCGGTGGCGCTGATCCGCCAGGTGCTCGAGGGAGCCGGCTTCGCCCATCGGCACGGCGTCGTCCACCGCGATCTGAAGCCGCAGAACGTGATCGTCGACGAGGAGGGCAAGGTCACCGTGACCGATTTCGGCATCGCCCGGGCCGGCGCCTCGGAGATCACCCAGGCCGGCTCGGTGATGGGGACGCCGCACTATCTCTCGCCGGAGCAGGCGCAGGGCCATGACGTGACCGCGGTCTCCGACCTCTACTCGGTCGGGGTGATGCTCTACGAGGCGCTCGCCGGACGGGTGCCGTTCGAGGCCGACTCGGCGGTGGCGATCGCGATGAAGCAGGTCTCCCACACTCCGCAGCGGCCCAGCTCGATCAACCCGGCCGTCTCGCCGGCGCTCGACGCAGTCGTGATGCGGGCGCTGGAGAAGGACCCGGGGCAGCGCTTCCAGAGCGCCGACGCGTTCATCGCGGCGCTCGACGCGGCGCTGCGCGAGCCCGGCGGCGGCGGTGGCACCGCCGCCTTCGCGCCGCTGCCGCCGCCGGTGGTCGGCCCCGAGGAGGCCGCCGCGGCCGAGCCGGGCGCCGAGGAGGAGGCCCGCCGCAAGCGCCGCCGCCGCATCTGGGCGCTGGTCGGCGCCGCGGCGCTGGTCGGCCTGCTGATCGGCTTCGCGCTGACCCGCGAGACGACGACCGAAGTGCCGAGGGTGACGAGCAACCAGCTTGGCGTGGCGATCTCGCTGCTCGAACAGAACGGCTTCAAGGTCGGCGACGTCACCCGGGTGCGGCGGGAAGTCGCCGCCAACACCGTGCTCGAGCAGGACCCGGCCGCCTCGCCGCCGGCCGGCGAAGCGAGCCTCGACTGCGCCTTCCTCAGCTTCTTCTGCTCGAAGCCGAAGGTGATGCTGACGGTCAGCGCCGGCCCCGGCAGCGCCAAGGTTCCCGGCACCGCCGGGCTGACGGAGGAGGAAGCGGTCGCGAAGCTCGAAGAAGCGGGCTTCGAAACGCGGGTCGAAGAGGTCAACTCGGGAAAGGTCGAAGCGGGTCTGGTGGTCCACTCCGAACCGCCGGGAGGGGCGACCGCGACGCGCGGCTCGGCCGTCGTTCTGGTCGTCTCGAAGGGCCAGAAGCTGGCCAAGGTGCCGGTTCTGGTCGGGACGCAACGGGGGGTGGCCGTGCAGCAGATCCGCGGCCGCGGCCTCTCGCCGAGCGTCGAAGAAGAAGAAAGCGGCAAGCCGGCGGGCGAGGTGATCCGCCAGTCGCCCAGCGCCGGCACGGAACTGTCACGCGGCTCGACCGTCTCGATCGTCGTCTCCGGAGGCGAGGCGAAGGCGAAGGTGCCGAACGTGATCGGCTCCGAACGCCGCGAAGCGGTGGAAGCGCTGCGCGAAGCGGGGCTCGACCCGAGCGTGCGGGAAGAAGCGACCGAAGTGCCGTCGCAGGTCGGTCGGGTCACCGACCAGTTCCCGCCGCCGGGCTCCGAAGTCGAACAGGGCACCGCGGTGACCGTGGTGGTCGGCAAGGCGGCGCCCGGCACGGAAGCGGGGGTGGAATGAGGGTCGCGGTGCTGAGCGGCGGGCGCTCCTCCGAGCACGAGGTCTCGCTGCGCTCCGGGGAGGCGGTCGCCGGCGGCCTCGAGCAGGCCGGTCACGAGGCGCTGCGGATCACGATCGCCCGCGACGGGGCCTGGAGCTTCCACGGCGCCCCGGTCGAGCTGGTCCCGGCCGCCGGCTTGGCCGGCGCCGAGGTGGCCTTCCCGGCCCTGCACGGCCCGTTCGGCGAGGACGGCAGCGTGCAGGGGGTGCTCGAGTGGCTCGACCTCCCGTACGTCGGCTCCGACGTGCTCGCCTCGGCCGTCTGCATGGACAAGCTCACCCTGAAGCGGCTCTTCGCCCAGCGCGGCCTGCCGCAGGTCGACTTCGCCGCAGTCGGCGAGCGGAGTTGGCGGGAGCGCTGCGGGGCGATGGGCCTGCCGCTCTGGGTGAAGCCCTCGCGGCTCGGCTCCAGCGTCGGGATCAGCAAGGTCGAGGCGCTGGGCGAATTGGACGCGGCGGTCGAGCTGGCGCTCCGCCACGACCCGCGGGTGATCGTCGAGGCCTCCGCCCGCGGCCGCGAGGTCGAGTGCTCGCTGCTCGGCAACGAGCGGGTCGAGCCGTCGCTGCCCGGCGAGGTGATCGCCCACGGCGACTGGTACGACTACGAGACCAAGTACACGGACGGCGGCATGGAGCTGCGCGTCCCGGCCCCGATTCCCGACCAGCAGACCGCCCGCGTCCGGGAGCTGGCGGTCGAGGCCTTTCGGGTCGGCGGTTGCTCCGGCCTGGCCCGCTGCGACTTCTTCGTCGAGCCGGGCGGCGAGGTCCTCGTCAACGAGGTCAACACGATGCCCGGCTTCACCGAGACCAGCGTCTACGCGAAGCTCTGGGAGGCGAGCGGCATTCCCTACCCCGAGCTATGCGACCGCCTTGTCAAGCTGGCGGCCGAGCGTCACGAGAAGTCCCGCTCCCACGAGTTTTGAGACCCGTCAGCCCAGCAGCTTGATGTCGCTGACCTCGATCTGGTAGCGGCCGGCCTGGTCCCGGGCTTCCGAGGCCCTGGTGAACCAGAGGAGGAAGTAGGTCGAGGGCTGGGGGACGCGGAGGTCGATCTCCTGCACGGCGGAGGCGTCGGTCACGTCGCCGACCGGTTCGTCCCAGCCGGAGAGGTCGGAGGGCGGACCGGCCGGCGCGGCGAAGACCTGGGCGTCCCAGCCCGGCGTCGGGGTGCGGACGATCATCTTCGACGGGGTCGTCGGCGAGGTGGTGGTGACGTAGATGCCGACCCCGGGGTCGGGGCCGGTCTTCGTCCCTTCGAAGCTGTCGGAGTCGTAGTGCTCGGTTTCCCAGGCGGTCCCGGTCGGATCGCCGTCGGCCGCGAGGCCGACCTTGCTGCCGACCTCTTCGCCGTCGCCCTGCGGGTCGTAGTCGGTCGCCGAGGAGATCGTCACCGCCGCTCCCTTGCCCTTGTTCGCGCCGCCGCCGCCGATCCCGCTGGAGATCAGCTGCACGGCGAGCAGCGCCCCGCCGGCGACCAGCAGCAACGCGATGATCGCCGCCCAGGACCAGCGCGCCCGGCCGGAGAGCTTGCGCCGCGGCGGCGGCACCGTCTCCAGCACGCTGGTCGCCTCGCCGGTGGTCGAGCCGGCCCGCGCCGCCTCCACCTCGAGCGCCGTCTCCAGGTCACCGATCATCTCGCCGACCGTCTGGTAGCGCTCGGCGGGGTTCTTGGCCGTCGCCCGCTCGACCACCAGCGCCACCGCGGCGGAGACCTCGGACCGGCGTCGCTGCACGTCCGGCAGCTCCTCGTTGACGTGTTTCATCGCCACTCCGACCTGACTGTCGGCGTGGAAGGGGACCTGGCCGACCAGCATCTCGTAGAGGACGACGCCCAGCGAGTACACGTCGGAGCGCGGGTCGACGTCGCGGCCCATCGCCTGCTCGGGGGCGACGTAATCGGTGGTGCCGAGCACGCGGCCGGTGGCGGTCACCCCGTCCTGTTCGAGCTGGCGGGAGATGCCGAAGTCGGTCAGCTTGGCGCGGCCCTCCTCGTCGATCAGGACGTTCTGCGGCTTGATGTCGCGGTGCACCATGTTGCGCGAGTGGGCGACGCTGAGCCCGCGCGCCACCTCGATCGCGTAGGCGATCGCGTCCTGGGTGTCGAGCGCGCCGACCCGCGCGATCCGCTGCTTCAGCGTCTCGCCCTTGACGTACTCGAAGACGATGTAGGGATGGCCGCCGTCCTCGCCGGCGTCGATCACGGAGACGACGTTGGGGTGGGAGAGCTTGGCGACCGCCCGCGCCTCGTGGCGGAAGCGCTGCAGCTGGTCTTCCTGCTCGGACATCTCGCGGTGCAGGATCTTGACCGCGACCGGCCGGTCGAGCGTCTCGTCGCGGGCCAGGTAGACGGTCGACATCCCGCCGCTGCCCAGCTTCGCCTCCAATCGGTAGCGGCCGGAGAGAACGGTGCCGATCATCGAGCTGGTTGGGCGGGCGGTCATCTGCAGCGCATATTGTCGAGCACGCGTCGGCTTACGTTTCGTGCCGGCTCTCCCGCCGCCTTCTCCTGGGAAGGCCCGACCGCCCGCGGCGGGGCCGTTGCCATCGCCGCTGCGCGAAGTTATTGTTTATTGACAAGTGCCGTTTTCGATCGTCCTGGTGATCGTCCTGTGCGTCCTCGTCTTCGACTTCCTCGGCGACGAGGCGGCAAAGCTGCGCGGCGCCTGCGTCGAAAGCCCCCCCAGCCCCGCCCTGGTCGACCTGCCGCCGACCGAGCCGGGCGAAGCGACGCCCGCCCCGCCGCCCCCGCCGCCCGGCATCCCGTTCGAGCCGCCGCTGCAGGGCACCGCCGGCGCCGGCGAAGCGGATCTGGTGCGGAACGCGCTCGCTTACGAGCCGGTGCTCAAGGTGGCCAAGGCCGACCGGTTCTGGCCGGTCCCCGTCCCGGTCGTGCTGGGGTTGAGCATGGGGGAGGACCGCCGCACCCAGTTCGTCGGCGGCGGCGATGCGCCGCACGACGCGCTTCTCTCCGATCTGCGGCTCGACGGCGGCAAGGCCGACTTCGTGGACCACCCGGCGGCGATCGAACACGTCCAGGACGAGTTCTGCTCGGTCGGCCGGGCGCTCGGCATCGCCGGTCCCGACCTCGCCCGCTGGGCCTCGTTCCCCGACCTGCTCCACCCCGCCCGCAGCGCCCAGTTCTACCTCCTGGCCCGGCGCCGCGCGGGCGGTGGGGAGGATCTCCAGTACTGGTTCTTCTACCCCTACAACTACCTCCCGCTCGTCACCTTCAACCCGCTGGTCATGCGCGACCCGATCGGTGCGACGCTGGCTGCGGCCGACTTCCACGAGGGCGACTTCGAGCACGTCACCGTGCGCCTGCGGCGCGCCGACCCAGACGGCGAGCTGCGCCCCGTGGCGGTGGAGATGGCGCGGCACGCGCACGAGAACCGGACGCTGCGTTGGAGCTCGCCCGAACTGAAGCTGCACGGCAGCCACCCGGTCGTCTACGCCGGCCTCGGCGGCCACGCCAGCTACGAAGGCTGCGGGCGCAAGCTGCGGCATCCGAAGCGCTTCGTCTGGCTGCTCGACTGGGCACTCTGCGGCGCGGACAGGGTGTTCACGCTACCGGCCAATACCCCGCTGGTCGACCTGCGCAGCGTTCCCTGGGCGTGCTGGCCCGGGCACTTCGGCGAGGTGCCGCAGGACCCGGTGAGGGAGCTGCGGGTAGCGGGCCCGGAAAGCCCGCTCTACCAGGCGGGCAACGACGGCCGCAAGCTCTGCTCCGACCAGGGCTAGGAGCGCGCCCGGACGACTCCGCCGGCCTCGGTCGCCCGGCCGATTCGCTTCGCCTCGGGGTAGTGGCCGCGGAGCAGGCTCAGCGCCGTGTCCTCGGCGCCGGCGGCGACGATCGCGCAGAAGCCGCAGCCCATGTTGAAGACGTCGTGCATCTCGGCGTCGGGGACCCGGGCGCGCTCGGCGATCAACTCGAAGATCGGCGGCACCGGGAGCGGGTCGTCGATCTCGTAGCCGGTCTCGGCGGCGAGGCGAAGCAGGTTGCCGAGCCCGCCGGAGGTGATGTGGGCGAGGCCGCGCACCTCGACCTCGGAGCGCAGCAGCTCCAGCACCGGCTTGGCGTAGATCTCGGTCGGCTCCAGCAGGACGTCGCCGAGCGGGCGGCCAAGCCGACCTTCGGGATCCTCGCCGAGCGGCAGCCCCTCGAGCGCCGAGCGAGCGAGCGTGTAGCCGTTGGAGTGGAGGCCGGAGGAGGGTAGGCCGATCACCACGTCGCCGGGCTGCACGGCGGAGCCGTCGACGATCTCCTCCAGCGCGACGGCGCCGAAGCAGGCGCCGGAGACGTCGACGCCGCGGACCATCTCGCCGAGCTGGGCGAGCTCGCCGCCGGGGATCTCGACCCCGGCCAGCTCGGCGCCGCGCGCCAGGCCGCCCCCCACTTCCCGGCAGACCCGCGGGTCGGCGCGCTCGATCGCGATGTAGTCGAGCATCGCCAGCGGCTCGGCGCCGACGCAGATCACGTCGTTGACGTTCATCGCCACGCAGTCGATCCCCACGGTGTCGAAGCGGCCGAGCTGCTCGGCGACCAGCAGCTTGGTGCCGACCCCGTCGGTGGACAGCGCGATCCCGGTCCGCTGGTCGAGCTTGATCACGCTCGCGTAGTGCCCGGGCAGCGGAACCTGCCGCGAGGGCCGCCCCAGGTCGATCGCCGCCAGCGCCCCCACCAGCCCGGCGACCGCGGAGTCCGCCACGCCCTGGTCGACCCCGGCCTTCGCGTAGGCGTCTTTGCTCACCGTTCTTTCTTGGTCATCTGCAGGAACTCCAAATCAACTCCAAGTTTCTCCAAAATTTGGAGTTGGGTGTTCTAACGCCGCAGCTTGACGAGCACTGCGGCTGCCAACCCGGCCCGGTAGACCGCGTAGGGCCACAGCGCGCGGTCCCGCTCGACCAGGTCGATCAGCCGCTGGGAGGCCAGGGTGGAGGCGAAGGACGCTGCCACGCCGATCGCCATCGAGCGGCGCAGCGAGGGAGGGGCGCCGCGGCGCCGCAGGCGGACGCCCTTGAGCACCGTCGCGCCGACGATGATCGGCAGGGCCATCGTGCGCGAGAGCAGGTTCGCCTGGTCGCGGGAGAAGCGCCGCCAGCGGGCCGCCGCCAGGGTGACGCCGTTGCGCGAGACGCCGGGTGCCAGCGCCGCCGCCTGGGCGATCCCCAGCGCCAGGCCGTCGGCCGCGGTAGCGTCGCCGCGCCCCCGCCGCTGCGGCCTGGTGTCGGCGACGAGCATCGCCATGGCGCCTGCCAGCAGGCCGATCGCGGTCGCCCGCGGGCCGCCAAGCCGCTGCTCGATCGGCCGCTCGAGCGTGTAGCCGACCGCCGCGGCGGGCAGGAAGGAGAGGCCGAGGACGAGCGCCCGTCGTCCGTCGAAGGAACGCAGCTCCGCGGCGATCGCCCCCCGCTGGCCGATCAGCAGCGCCGCCGCGGCGCCGCTGTGCAGCGCCACCTCGAAGCTCTTGCGCATCTCCGGGTCGAGCCGCTCCCAATCCCAACCGGCGAGCCAGGGCAGCAGCACGATGTGGGCCGAGCTGGAGACCGGCAGCAGCTCCGCCGGCCCCTGGACGATCCCCAGCGCCAGCGCCCGCCGGTCCGGGATCCCGCCGTCGGGCGCGCCGCTCAGCGGGTTGCCTCGGCCTTGGCGCCCGGCTCCTCGCCCGCCGGGCCCGGCCCGGCCTCGCCGCCGCGCCGCCTGCGGATCAGCAGGTAGACGACGCCGGCGACGATCGCCGCCAGGACCGCGTAGTCGAGGTAGCCGAGGTTGTGCCGCCACTGCTCCCAGTTGTCGCCGACGCCGCGCCCGATCAGCGCCAGCATCAGCACCCAGGGGACGCAGCCGGCCAGGGTGAAGGCGGTGAAGCGCCAGAACGGCATCTTCGCCACCCCCGCCGGCAGCGAGATGAAGGTGCGGATGATCGGCAGCATCCGGGTGAAGAAGACGGTCGCGTCGCCGTAGCGCTTGAACCAGTCGTCGGCCCATTTCAGGTGTTTGGGGCTGACGTGGATCAGGCGGTTGCGTTCGAGCAGGTCGAGGCGGGCGAAGTAGCCGACCCCGTAGGCGATCCACGACCCGGCGAGGTTGCCGAGCACGCCGGCGGTGACCGCCCCGAGCAGCGTCATGTCGCCTTCGGAGACGCTGAAGCCGGCGAACAGCATGATCGCCTCGCTTGGCACCGGGATGCAGGCCGACTCCAGCAGCATCAGCACGAAGACGCCGGCCACCCCGGCCGAGCCGATGAAGTCGGTGGCCACGTTGACGATCGGGTCGGCGATCTTGTCGCTGAGGCTGGCGAAGACGATCAGCATGCGCGAAGCGGGGATTGTAGGCGGGGCGGCCAACAGCATCTAAACTCGGACAGCCTCATGCACCGGTTGAACCACCCCGTCTACCGCAACCGGGTCCTCCAGGTCGTCGCCGACGCGCTGCTCGTCTCGCTGGCCTTCTACCTGGCGTTCCGGCTGCGCTTCCTCGACGAAGGCCTGCCCCATCGCTACGAGGTCCTCTTCGCCCAGGCGGTCGCCTTCGTGGCCGTCGGCAAGGTCGCCGTCTTCGCCGCCTTCGGTCTCTACCAGAAGTGGTGGCGCTACGTCAGCGGCCGCGACTTCTTCGCGATCGTCCGCGCCGTCGCAGTCGCCAGCGGGATCCTGATCGTCGTCCTCGCCGTCTTCCAGCCGTTCCACCACACGGTCCCGCGCTCGGTCGAGGTGATGGACTTCATCCTCACCCTGCTGTTCGTCGCCGGCGCCCGGCTGGCGGTGCGGCTGATCGTCGAGCGCCCCAGCCACGGCCACCGCCTGCCGAAGCACGAGGTGCTGGTGATCGGCGCCGGCTCGGGCGGCCAGATGGTGGTCCGCGAGATGCAGCTCAACCCCAAGCTCGGCGCCACCGCGATCGGCTTCGTCGACGACGACGCGCGCAAACGGGGCATGCGGATGCTCGGGCTCAAGGTGCTGGGGACAACCGAGCAGATCGAGACGATCCTCGACGAGACCGAGCCCGACGAGGTGGTGATCGCGATCCCCTCGGCGCCGGGGACGCTGCGCGCCAAGGTCGTCGTCGCCTGCCGCGAGCGCGAGATCCGCGTCCGCACCCTGCCGACCGTGTTCGAGCTGCTGCGCGGCGGAGTCCAGCTCAGCAGGCAGTTGCGCGACGTGCAGGTCGAGGACGTGCTCGGACGCGACCCGATCGTCGTCGAGCTCGACCGGGTCGGCGCCTACCTGCGCGACCGGATCGTCCTGGTCACCGGCGCCGGCGGCTCGATCGGCTCCGAGCTGTGCCGCCAGATCGCCCGGGTCGGTCCGCGTCTGCTGGTCATGCTCGACCACGCCGAGGACAACCTGTTCGAGATCGATCGCGAGATGGTCGAGGAGCGCCACTTCAGCAACGTCGAGGCGGTGCTCGCCGACTGCAAGGAGCCGCACCGGATGCTGGAGACGATGCAGCGCTTCAAGCCGGGCGTGGTCTTCCACGCCGCCGCCTACAAGCACGTGCCGCTGATGGAGGCCAACCCGCTGGAGGCGGTGCGCAACAACGCGATCGGCACCCGGATCACGGCCGAGACGGCGGCCGCCTCGCAGGTCGAGCGCTTCGTGCTGGTCTCGACCGACAAGGCGGTCAACCCGAAGACGGTGATGGGCGCCTCCAAGGCGATGGCCGAGTGGATCGTCGAGGCGGCCGGGCACAAGCACCCTGGCACCCGCTTCGTCAGCGTGCGCTTCGGCAACGTGCTCGCGTCCTCGGGCAGCGTCGTGCCGATCTTCCGCGGCCAGATCGAGCGCGGCGGGCCGGTCACGGTCACCCACCCGGAGATGACCCGCTACTTCATGACGATCCCCGAGGCGGTCCAGCTGGTGATCCGGGCCGGCGACATCGGCGCCGGCCGGGGCGAGGTCTTCGTCCTCGACATGGGCGAGCCGGTGAAGATCGTCGACCTGGCCCGCAACATGATTCGCCTCGCGGGCTACGAGCCGGGGGCCGAGATCGCGATCGAGCTCACGCAACCGCGACCGGGCGAGAAGCTGCACGAGGAGCTGTTCGGGGTCGGCGAGGAGTCCCAGCCGACCGCCGCCAAGCGGATCGAGCGGGCGCTGCGGGCGACGCCGCTCGACCCGGAGTGGGTAGAGGCGACGCTGAACTCGCTCGAGCACCTGGTGATGGCCGGCGACGAGGCCAATCTCGCGGCGCGGGTCGTCGAATTGATCACCGACGGCGTTTCTGCGCCTGATGCCGGCGTCATGGAGCACCGTCCTCCGTCCAGGTAGCGCTACTACCTGGACGTTCGCCCGTCACTCCCTGGCTCAGAGTCCATCCGTAAGCCCCCGCGCACGTCTGGCGGCGACGGACGCTGCGCGGCGCGGCGTCCTCAGTCGGTCGAATAGCGCTGCTATTCGACCTCCCTGCGTCCTTGCTCCGCTTGGTCCGGCGGGCGCCAGCCGCAGACGCGGGTTTACGTGTGAACTGTTGGCCTCAGACACCGAAACGCTCGTCGGACCCGCTCCGCCCAATATCCTGCTCCGCCCGTGGAGCTGATCAAGGAAATCGGGGCCTTCGCGGGCTTGGTCGCGTTCCTCGGCCTCGCCCTGCTTGCGCTGCTGTCGTTCGCGCAGGGGCGCGACATCCGCCGCCTGCGCGAGTGGGCGGGCTCGGCGCCGGAGCGCGACGCCGAGCGCAAGGAGTCGACCTCGGCCACCGCTCAGGAGAGGGCCGAGGAGATGCGCAAGCTCGAGGAGGCGCGCGAAGCTGAGCGCCGCGCCGCGGATCTGCGCGAGAGTCGCCGCGAGCGGCGCGAATCCGGGCTGCCCGAACTGACTCGCGGCGAGCGCCTGCGCGAGCGCTTCGCCGGCGCCCGCGGCGGGGGCGCAGGGGGCGGGATCGGCAGACGGCTCGGTCAGCCGCGCTTCCTGGCGGCGGTCTTCGTCGTCCTGGTCCTGGCCGTCGGCGGGGTCGCTTACGCGACGCTGCACGGGTCCGGTGGCGACGGCCAAAGTGGGGGCGGGGGCGGCAAGCAGGCCGCCCGCGCGGTCAAGCCGGGCGAAATCGAGGTCTCGGTCCTCAACGGGACGGCCGTACCCGGCCTGGCGGCCACCTTCGGGGACAGGGTCGAGCGCCACGGCTTCCAGCTCGGCGCGGTCACCAACAGCAGCTCGAGCTTTGCCGAAAGCGTCGTCATGTTCCGACGGGGCGACGGCCGCGAGGCGCACCGGGTGGCCGCGGCGCTGGAGATCCCGCGGGTGCGGCCGATGACCTCGGAGATCTCCTCGGTGTCGGCCGGCGCCCCGGTCGCGGTCGTGATCGGCGAGGACAATGCCTCGTCGACCGGCTGAGATCGCCGCAGTCGTCTTCGCGCTGCTCGTCCTCGCCACGGTCGCGGCCTTCGCCTGGTCGCAGCGGCTGAAGCGGGATCCGCTCGTCCTCGACCGCGTCACCTTCGGCACCCCGGCGAGCCGTGCCTTCACGCCGAACCGCGACTGCCGCTTCGACCGCATTCGCATCCGCTTCCGTGTCACCCGCTCCGATCGCGCCGACGTGCAGGTGGTGAAGCCCGGCGGCAAGCTGGTCGTCACCCTCGCCCGCGACGTCTACCTGAAGCGCTACAGATTCTTCACGTTCTACTGGGACGGCCGCTCCCGGGGACCGGGCAGGGCGCCCCCGGGCCGCTACAAGCTGCGCGTCAAGCTGCTCGGGCAGGACCGCACCCTGGTCCCCGGCGGCGTCATGCGCCTGCACCGGGCACCGCGCAGGGCGACCCGGGAGTGCGGCCGGTTGAGGAGCTCGAGATGAGCCGCTGTGGCGTTTTCTTGTCGCTATGCGACAACAAGTCGCCACAGGGAGGGGGCGGTACTCCGTGAGCGGCGTCCTGGCCGGGGCGGGAGTCCTGGCCGCGGCTGGGAGCGCCGCCGCGGCGATCCTCTTGCCGCCCGGCCGCGCCCGCGCGGTGGCGATGCTCGTCGCGCTGGCCCTCTTCCCGGTCCTGATCCTCGGCGACCAGTGGAACTCGCCGCAGATCGTCGACCTGCGCGACTCGCCCGCCCGCCTGATCGGCCTCGGCGCCGCGGGGCTTGCGCTGGCCATCGGGCTGGCGGCGACCTTCCGACGCTGGCCGATCGTCCTGCCGCTGGCGATCGTCGCCGCCCTGCCGTTCCGCATCCCCCTCCATGCCGGCGGTGACACCGCCAACCTCCTCGTCCCGCTCTACCTGGTGATCGCGGGCGGCGTGCTCTCGATTGCGCTTAGGGACTTCGGCGCCCGGCGCGCGGGTCCGGGCGGGGGTGGGGGGGCCTCCGCCGGTCGCTGGGTTTTTCGCCTCGCGCGCCGCTCCTCTCGCCAAGTGGTCTGTGCGAAAAACAGGACGCCGCTCCCTCTGGAGACCCCCCCACACCCACCTTCCGCGCGAGAAGCTGACTGGAAAGACGCCTCTCCCGCGGCGGGCCTGCTGCCTCTCGCCCTCGCCGCCGTAGTTGTTCTCTACGCGCTTCAGACGCTCTACTCCCCGGACTTCTCGAAGAGCCTGCAGAACGTCTGCTTCTTCTTCGTGCCGTTCTCGCTCGCTTACGGGTTGGTGCGGGACGTCGCCTGGACTCGAAAGCTGCTGGTGCTCGTGTTGTGGGTGGTCGGGATCGAGGCCGTGGCGTTCGTCGTGGTGGGCTCGGTCGAGTACCTGAGCCGCGAGCTGTTCTGGAACGACCAGGTGATCCGCTCCAACGCCTTCCACACCTACTTCCGGGTCAACTCGATCTTCTGGGACCCGAACATCTACGGTCGTTATCTGGCTCTCGTGGTCGTGATTGCGATGGCGGCTCTGCTTTGGGCGAAGGAACGACGCACCCTTGCGCTGCTCACGGCCCTGGTGGCGATCCTTTGGCTGGGCCTCGTACCGACCTTCTCGCAATCCAGCTTCATCGCCCTGCTGGCGGGGTTGGCCGTGCTGGCCGCGCTGCGCTGGCGCTGGCGCTGGACGGCCGGGGCGGTGGGGGTTGTGGTCGTGTTCGGCGTTCTCGTGGTCCTCTTCGCCGGCGGCGTCTCGAAGCTCAGCCCCGATCGGCTCAACGTCGACACCGGCGGCCGCGCCAACCTCGTCTCCGGCGGCGGGGAACTGTTCGCACAGCGCCCCCTCTGGGGCTACGGCGCGGGCGGCTTCCCAGCGGCCTACCGCGAGCACATCGCCACCAAGAAGACCCCCGTCTCCGTCTCGCACACCGAGCCGGTCACCGTGGCAGCCGAGCAAGGCCTGATCGGCCTCGCCGCCTATCTCGCTCTCCTCGTAGTTGCCCTGTGGACGATGTCGTCCGGCCTATTCGCTCCTCGCGCGCGCCGGCTGGTCGGCCGCGTCGCCGTCCTCGCCACCTTCGTCGCCCTCCTCGTCCACACGATGGCCTACGCCGGCTTCTACGAGGACCCGATCACCTGGGTCCTGCTGGCGGCCGCAGCCTCCCTCGCGGCGGCCCCGGTCCGCACCTCTCCGTAGTCTCAGCGCGTGTCGGGCTACCTCCGCCGCCTCGCGACGACCGGCGCCGCCTACACCGCGGCGAGCATCCTCTCGAAGCTGATCGCGGTGGCGCTGCTGCCGCTCTACACGCGCTACCTGACCCCTGCCGACTACGGCGCCGCCGAGGTGATGTTCGCCGCAGTCGTCTCGGCCAGCATCGTCGTCCGCCTCGGCACGATCGAGGCGCTGCTGCGCTTCTACTACAAGGAGGGCGAGGACCCGGCCCGGGTTGTCGCCGCCTCCTTCGCCGCGCTCTTCTGGGTCTCCACCGCGGCGGCGCTGATCGCGCTCCCCTTCGCCGGGCCGATCTCCGAAGCGCTGCTCGACCGCCCCGCGCCGGACCTGGCGCGGATCTCGATCGGCGGCCTCTGGGTGCTGACCATGGTCGAGTACCTGCTCACCCTGTTCCGGCTCGAGGAGCGCGCCCGCGCCTTCTTCGTCACGACGCTGCTCAACGTGCTGGCGGCGATCGGGCTGACCGTCGTGCTGGTGGTCGGCGAGGGGGAGGGCGCGCGCGGCCTGCTGCTCGGCAGCTACGCGAGCGGCGGCGCCGTGGTGCTGGCCCTGGTGGTCGTCCACTGGCGGCGCCTCTCGCTGCGCGTCGACCTGCCCCTGCTGCGGCGGATGATGCGCTTCGGGCTGCCGACGATGCCGGCTGAGCTTTCGCTCTACCTGCTCAACTTCGTCGACCGGATCGTCATCGTCCGCGCCGCCGGCTTGGCCGAGGCCGGGCTCTACTCGCTGGCGGTCAAGTTCGCGCAGGCCGTCAACGTGCTGGTCCGCGGCTTCCAGCTCGCCTGGCCGCCGCTCGCCTACTCGATCCGTGACGACGGCGAGGCGCGGCGAGCCTACGCCGCGATCGTCACCTGGTTCGTCGCCGGCTGCGGCTTCGTCGTCGCCGGGATGTGGCTGTTCTCGCGCTGGATCGTCCGGGCGCTGGCGGCGCCCGAGTTCTTCGGCTCCTACGAAGCGATCGGCCTGATCGCCACCGGGGTCACGCTCTACGCCCTCTACATGGTGCTGCTGGTGATCCTCGGCAGGACGGGCCGCACCGAGCTGAACTTTCCGGCGACGGCGGCGGCGCTGGTCGTCAACCTCGCCCTCAACATCGCCCTCGTGCCGCCGCTCGGCATCGTCGGCGCCGGCCTCGCCCTGGTCGCCTCCTACCTGGTCGTGACGGCGCTGATGTACCTCTTCACCCAGCGCCTCTTCCCCGTTCCCTACGAATGGGGGCGCCTGGCTCGGGTCGTGCTCGTCACGGCGGCGATCGCCGGCCTGGGCGAACTGCTGCTGCCCACGAGCGGCTTCGGCGGCCTCGCCGCCAGGGTCGCGCTCTGGCTCGTCTACCCGCTCGCCCTCTTCGCCGGCGGCTTCTTCAGCGACGAGGAGCGCGGCTGGCTGGCCCGCCTGCGCCACCCCGGCGAGCTGGTCCTCCGCCTCCGCGCGATCAGCCGCGAACCGGCCGGGGTCGACGCCGCAGTCCCCGAGGCGTTCGAGGCGGAGATGTTGGACGAGGACGCCCGCCTGTAGGAAGCCCATCCCGGCAGGGGCCTCCACTTAACTTTTTCTGAACATCGGGGTTGGGCCGTCCGAGATTCGCCGCCCAGAAAAAGTACAAGACGTTCCGACCCCTACCGGGATGGGCTCTCGGCACTGGCCGGTGCCGCGCGATCCCGCAGGCTTTCGCCTCCGCCTGGGCAGAGAGCCTGGCGGGCGTGGGCCCGGTAGATCCTCGCCGGTTGCTCGGGCAGAACGGTGGCGGCGAGGGCACGCACGGCGTAGGACCAGGCGGTGAGGAGGCGGACCGCGAGGGCCGCCAGGCGGGAGTGGTGCTTGCGCATGTAGAGGTCGCGGTTGCGGTGGAATTCGACGATCCGGGGCAGGCCGGCGGCGAGGTCGGTGGAGAGCTGGTCGTGGTGGACAGCCTCGGCGGCGGGGACGAAGAGGGTGCGCCAGCCGGCGTCGGCGAGCCGCTTGCAGAAGTCGCACTCGTCGTAGTAGACGAAGAAGTCGGGGTCGAGGTAGCCGACCTCGGCCGCCGCCGCGCGGCGGACCAGCAGGGCGCTCGACTGCGCCCAGTCGACCGGCCGGCTGCGGTCGCCCCGGCTCTGCACGGTCAGCAGGCGGTGCAGGAAGAGCGCGCCGGCCAGCGCCGCGCGGACTCCCGGGAAGCGCCAGGCGCAGGGGACCGACTTGCCGGTCGAGTCGAGCAGCCGAGCGCCGGCCGCGGCGGCGCCGGGATCGGCGTCGAGCGCCGCGACCAGCGCCGCGGCGGCGCCGGGGCGCAGCTCAGAGTCCTCGTTGAGCAGCAGGCAGTAGCGCCCTTGGGCCTCGCGCAGCAGGGTCGAGTCGTTCTCGGCCTTGCCGGCCCTCCGCTCGAGGGCGATCAGCCGGAGGTCGCCACCGCGCGCCCGCACCGCCGCGGCGGAGCCGTCGCGGGAGGCGTTGTCGAGCACGAGGACCTCACCCTCGACTCCGGCAGGGTGGGTGCGCTCGACCGCATCGAGGCAGGCGAGCAGCAGCTCGCGGCCGTTCGTGTTCACGATGCAGTAGGAGAGCGCGGGCGCCACGCCCGCCACGATAATCGCGGCGATGAAGGTGCAGCTGGTCGATCCCTCGGCCTTCACTCCGCCCTACGACCGCGCCCTCGCCGCGGCGCTGGCTCGCGCGGGCGCCGAGGTCGAGCTGCTGACCAGCCGCTTCCTCTACGGGCCGGTGCCCGAGCCGCAGGGCTACGGGGTCGCGGAGCGCTTCTACCGCCGCAGCGCCGCGCGCGGCCTCGAGGCGCCGTTCCGCCGGGCCTTCAAGGCGGCCGAGCACCTGCCCGACATGCTGCGCTTCCGCCGCGACGCCGAGGCCGACGTCGTCCATTACCAATGGCTCACCGCGCCCGGTCTTGACGCGATGCTGCTGCCGCCGTTGCGCCCCCGCGTGATGACCGCCCACTACGTGCTGCCGCCGCGGCCGAGCCGCCGCCGGGTGGCGAGCGCCCGCCGCGCCTTCGGCCGCATGGACGCGGTGATCGCCCACTCGGAGCACGGCGCGCGGCGGCTGCGCGAGGAGGTCGGCCTCGACCCCGAGCGGGTCCGGGTGATCCAGCACGGGGCCTTCGACTACCTGACCCGCCTGCCGGAGGAGAAGCCGCTGCCGGCCGAGCTGCAAGGCGCCGAGGGCCCGGTGATCCTCTTCTTCGGCCTGCTCCGCCCCTACAAGGGCGTCGACACCCTGCTCGAAGCGTTCCGCCGGGTCGAGGGCGCCGAGCTGTGGATCGTCGGCAACCCGCGCATGGACGTCGAGCCGCTGCGCCGCCTCGCGGCGAAGGCGCCCGGCCGCGTCCGCCTTCTCACCCGCTTCGTCGCGGACGCCGAGGTCCCGGCGATCCTCCGCCGCGCCGACCTGGTCGTCCTGCCCTACCGCGACGCCGAGCACTCCGGCGTCCTCTACGCCGCCCTCGCCTTCGGCAAGCCGCTGGTGCTGAGTGCCGTCGGCGGCTTCCCCGAGCTGGCCGAGCGGGGCGCCGCCCGTCTCGTCCCGCCCGAGGACCCGCAGGCGCTGGCGGGTGCTCTAGCCGAACTGCTCGAGGACGAGGCTGCACGGAAGCAGCTAGGTGAGGGTGCAGCCCGAGCCGCCGCCGGCTCCTATTCTTGGGACGAGGCCGCGCGTCAAACCCTTGCGCTCTACCGCGAACTCATCGAGAGGAGGGGGTAGGGGGTGTTCCTCCCGAGCGCGGCGTCCTGTTTTTCGCACAGACCACTCGGCGAGAGACACCGCGCGCCAGGCGAAAAACCCAGCGCCGGGAGGGACACCCCCTACCCCCTCCACCCAGGCGACCGCAGATAATCCCCGGATGCTCGCCGTCGCGCTCGTCTTCTGGCTCTCGTCGGCCTGATCGTCTATACGCACCTTGGCTACCCCGTTGTGCTCCGTGTCCTGCTCGCCCTGCGCCGCCGCCCGACCCTGCGGCCGCGCACCTGGGAGAAGCCGCCACGGGTCTCGCTGATCGTCGCCGCTTACGATGAGGAGGAGGTGATCGCGGCCAAGGTCGCCAACGTGCGCGCCCTCGACTACCCGCAGGAGCGACTAGAGCTGATCGTCGCCTCCGACGGCTCCGCCGACGTCACCGCCGAGCGGGCCCGCGCCGCTGGCGCCGACCTCGTCCTCGAGCTGCCGCGCCGCGGCAAGGTCGCCGCGCAGAACGCCGCTGTCGAGCGCGCCTCGGGCGAGATCCTCGCTTTCTCCGACGCCAACAGCCTCTGGGCGCCCGACGCCCTGGGCCATCTGGTCGAGCCCTTCGCTGACCCGGTGATCGGCTACGCCTGCGGGCAGGTCCGCTTCCTCGACCCCGGCGGCGACAACCTCGAGGGGTCCTACTGGCGCTACGAGATGGCGGTGCGGGAGATGGAGTCGGGCCTTGCCGGGGTGACCGCCGGCAACGGGGCGATCTACGCGGTGCGCCGCGACGCCTACGTGCCGCTGCCGCCCTCGGGCAGCCACGACCTCTCCTTTCCCTTCCTGCTGGCGAAGCGCGGCCGGCGCTCGCTCTACGTACCCTGGGCGCGGGCCGAGGAGAAGATGGCGCCGACCCTGGAGGGCGAGTTCGCTCGCAAGCGGCGGATGATGGTCGGCCTCTGGGACATCGTCGCCGGCGAAGGCATGTACGCGCCCCGCCGCTACCCGCCGCTCTACGCGTTCGAGATCGCCTCCCACCGGCTGCTGCGCTACGCGACGCCGTTCCTTCACGCGGTCGCCCTCGCGGCCAACCTCGCCCTGCTCGGCCAGGGCTGGGTCTACGCCGCGACGCTCGCCTTCCAGCTCGCCTTCCTCGCCGCCGCGCTACTTGGCCGCTGGTTGCCGCTCGCTCCGTTGCGCTTCGCCCGCTACTACGCGATGACCACCGCCTCGATCGCCGCCGGCCTTTGGGACCGTTTCCGCCACGACCCGCCGGGCGCCTGGGAGAAGGCGGCAGGGACCAGGTGAGGATGTGACCGGCGCAGATCGGCGTCTTTCGGCCACTGGCGCGCAGAGCACGCCGATGGCCCATGTGACCGGCGCGTCTCTGCGTCCTCGGTCGCTCGCGCGCAGAGCACGCCACGCTCCAGCGCCGAAGGCGCGGGCGAGCGCGAAGCGCGAGATCCTCGATCTGCTTGGTCACATCCTCACCTGGTAGAGAAATGCCGAGAATCTTCGACATCGTCGTGGCTGCGATTGCGTTGGTGGTCCTATCCCCCCTTCTGCTGATCGCTGCGATCGCGATCGAGCTCGGCAGTCGCGGGCCGGTGATCTATCGGCAGCGCCGCATCGGCCTGCACGGCCGCGAGTTCGAGCTGCTGAAGCTGCGGACGATGGTCGAGGGCTCCGACCCGGTCGGCGTCGGCACCGTGGTCACCCGCGACGACCCGCGCGTCACCCGCGCCGGCCGCTTCCTGCGCCGCAGCTCGCTCGACGAGCTGCCCAACCTGGTCAACGTGCTGCGCGGCGAGATGGCGATCGTCGGCCCTCGCCCGACCATCCCCGCCCAGGTGAAGGACTACACGCCGCGCCAGCACCGCCGCCACGAGGTGCGGCCCGGCCTCACCGGTCTCGCCCAGGTCCAGGGCCGCGCCGGCATCCCCTGGGCGGAGCGGATCGAGCTCGACGTCGAGTACGTCGAGCAGCGCAGCGCGCTGCTCGACCTGCGGATCCTCGCCAGGACCGCGCGCCTCCTCCTCACCGGCCGCGGCCTCTCGCCCGGTCAGGCGGACGACTCTGATTTCCGCACCCGCGGATGACGCGCCTGGCGCGGCGCTGGATCGCCACCCACCTCCTCGCGAATAGCGCTGCTATTCGCTCGTCGGCGAGCGGCGCCCAGCTTGGCCACTCGCGCCCCCGCGGGCACGTCAATTGCGAGCCGGCCACCTGGCCGGGCGCCCGTGTGGCAGGGTTCCCGGCTGTGGCCGACCAACCGGGCGTTTCCCTGCGTGCGTTCGAGCCCGGCGATGCCGCGGCGGCGCACCGCTGGTTCAACAACCCGGAGGCGACCAAGACGCTGATGGAGCAGCGCGAGGGGTTCTCGCTCGCCGACGCCGAGGCCTGGGTGCGGCGGGCGATGGACGACTCAGGCGAGGACCGCAAGTACGCGATCCTCGTCGAGGGACACGGGGAGCCGGTCGGCTTCACTGCCCTCTACGGGCTCTTCCGCCAGACCGCCCCCGAGCTGGGGGCGCTGATCGGCGACGAGGTGCGCGGCAAGGGGGTGGGACGCCGCGCCGAGGCGCTGACGATCGCCAAGGCCTTCGACGAGTTCGGCGCCCACCGCGTCTACGGCCGCATCCCGGCACGCAACGAGGTGGCGAAGAAGACCGTGGCGGGGCTCGGCTGGAAGCACGAGGGGACGATGCGCGCCCACCTGCGCCGCCCCGACGGCGTCGACGACTGCGAGGTCTGGGGCGTCCTGCCCGACGAGTTCCACGCGGCTGCCGCCGACCTGCTCGGTCCCGGATGAGTGGCTCTGGCGACTTCCTGTCGCATAGCGACATAAACTCGACACAGCGGGCGGGCCCACCCGGCTCCACCGCCCGGGCTGAGCTGATCGCCGACCGCGGCGTCGCGGCGGAGGCCGGGGAGTTCTTCCGCTCGCGCCCCTTCCTCGACGCCGAGCAGGCGACCCACACGCTGCGCATCGATGCTCCCGGGGGCGAGCTGCTGGCGCCGCTGATCGTCCGCGAGATCCCGGGCACGCCGGAGCGTGACGCGATCTCCCCCTACGGCTATCCGGGCCTGACCCAGTCTGCCGCTCGCAGTCGAGGTTTGGACCCCATAGCGAACCAGAGCTCGACCACGCTGTCCGGGTTCGGCGTCGACCCGGCGGCGACCGACTTCTCCGCCACCGGCCTGGTCTCGATCTTCATCCGCCACGCGCTCGGCGAGCCGCCGCTGGCCGGCGCCGCCGAGCGCAACGTCGTCCAGATCGCCGATCCGGAACTGCCGCCGAAGCGGCGTTCCAGTGACCGCAACCGGATCAACAAGAACCGGCGCGCCGGCTACGAGGTGGGCATCGTGCCCGGGCCGGAGGCGGGCGCAGAGGAGCGAGCCGGCTTTCTCGCCGCCTACGAGCAGACGATGCGCCGCGCCGGCGCCGCCGAGCGCTACTTCTTCGACGCGCCGTACTTCGAGCGGATCCTCGAATCGCCGCTCGCCTGGCTCGCCCTCGCCCGCGCCCCGGGCGGCGAGATCGCCGCCGCCTCGATCGCCGCCCGCAGCGACGGCTTCCTCCACTACTACCTGAGCGGCAGCGCCGACGCGACGCTGCGCGACTCGCCGATGAAGAACCTCGTCGCGGCGCTGGTCGACTTCGCCGCCGAGCTGGGCCTGCCGCTCAACCTCGGCGGCGGCCTGCGCCACGGCGACGCGCTGGAGGAGTTCAAGCGCGGCTTCGCCAACCGCGAGCAGCTCTGGCGCGTCTCGGAGACCGTCTGCGATCGCGCCGCCTACGACCGCCTCTCGGCCGGCCGAGAGGCGGTCGGCTTCTTCCCCGCCTACCGGGCGCCCGGTAGGCGGGCTTAGAGTCTGTTTCGAAACCCGCGTGTGCGACTGGCGAGCGCCGGACCAAGCGGGGCAAGGACGCAGGGAGGCCGAATAGCAGCGCTATTTGGCCGACCGAGGACGCCGCACCGCGCAGCGTCAGCCGCCGCCAGAGCGTGCGCGGGGGGTTTGAGACAGACTCTCAGGCCGACGGTTCGAGCGGGGTGGGGCCTTCGATCTTGAAGCCGCTGACCGGCTCGCCGCCGTATTTGCCCCAGACCTGCCGGCCGAAGTCGCGGATCGCGTCGAGGGTGATCGCCCCCTTGTATTCCGGGCAGCCCAGCAGGTTGGTCCAGGCGGTCGCCGCGACCTCGTAGCCCATGTTTTCGTTGGGGAAGAAAAGCGCTCCCCCGTACATCGTGTCGTAGAGCCCCTTCAACGCCAGCTGGTCTTCCTCGGGCAGCTCCGGGCTGTACTGGATCTGCAGGCGGCCGTGCTCGAGCGAGTGGACGAGGAAGATTTCCCCCGGCATTTCGCTGTAGGCGCCGTCCGCCTCCTGGTAGGGCGGTTCGGCGTGCGGGCCCGAGGTGGGCGGGCTGGTCTTGTAGTCCGGGGTCGCCGCGGTCGCCGCGATGTGTTCGTGCCCCTCGTCCTTGAGCTTGAGGCGCAGCGTGCAGCCGGCCTGCTTCGCCGCCTTCTTCAGGTTCGCGACTTCGACCGCGGCCGGCGCGGTGCCCTGCCGTTCGTCCGGCTTCACCCCGTTGGTCGAGCCGGAAGCCTGGTTGATGTGCGATTCGCCGCCACCGCCGCCGCTCGAGGAGGCGATCACCGCGATGATCCCGCCCACCACCGCGAGGCCGACCACTCCGGCGACCGCGTAGACGGCGAGCAGCCGCCGTTTGCCCGCCTTCGTCTGCGTCGACTCGCGTTCTTCGCGCGCCTGGCGGAGTCGTTCCCTCTCTTCCTCCCGGCGGTTCGCCATCTCTGCCTAGCTGCCGAGCGGCGCGCCCGCCCGCCCGTCGCCGTTGGCGGCGGAGTCGACCGCCTCCAGAGACCTCAGCGGAGCCCAGATCTCTTCGAGGAACAGCACCAGCTCGTCGGTCAGCCGCTCCGGCGCAATTCTCCACTCGAGGATCGAGTCAGCCTCGACCAGCCGCGCCCCCTGCATCTCCTCGACCAGCATTCCCGAGTCGCTGAACGGATGCAGGGGGTCGCGCGGGTGGCCGACGACGAGGGTCGGCTGGGCGATCCGGCGGCGCTTCTCTCGCCCGGGCGCCGTCTCGCCCAGCAGCAGGCCCTCCAGCACGGCGACCGTGGGACCGGGCCGGCGGCGCAGCCAGTCGAGCCCGATGTCGAGCAGGAAGTGGGTGCGGGGGAGGAGCGAGGCGAGCCGCGAGGTGACCTCGACGACCGGCCGGCCGACCCGCAGGCCGAGCAGCACCGGGGCGAAGATCGCCGCGACCGCGGCCAGCGCGTTGTCCAGCACCGGCATCTCGATGAACAGGCCCTCGGCACGGTCGGGATGGCTGACTGCCAGCTCGAGCGCCACGTTGGCGCCCAGCGAAGTGCCGCCGACCACCGCCGTCTCCAGGCCCAGGTGGTCGAGCAGCGCCACCAGCTGCTCTCCGAACAGCGGCATCGAGTAGAGCCGCAGGTCGTCCGGCTGGTCGGAGCGGCCGTGGCCGAGCAGGTCGACGCAGATCACCCGGTTGCCGCGCTCCGCCAGCGCCGGGCCGAGCCGCTCGAACATGCGGCTGTTCATCAGCAGGCCGTGGACGAGCACGATCGGCCACTCGCCCTCGCCGTACTCGTCGAAGTGGATCGCGTGCCCCTGGTAGCTCAACTCTCCCATAGCGCCCAAGCAGTCTAGTTGCTTGCCTCGCCGACCGGGGTGAAGCGCGCGCCCAGCTTCGGGCCGCGCGTCCGCTCCCAGGGCCGCGCGGCCTGCAGCGCTCCGAGCACCGCCCGCGTCGCCGGCGCCCGGTTGAGCGCGTAGAAGTGGATCCCCGGCGCTCCGGCGACCAGCAGCTCGGCGCACTGCTGCGCCGCGTAAGCGACTCCCAGCTCGAACTCGGCCCGCTCGTCGCCTTCGACCGCCCGGAACGCCTCCTCCAGTCGCGGCGGGATCGAGGCGTCGCACAGCTCGCAGATTCGCTTCGTCTGTGCGAAGCCGGCCACCGGGATCACCCCGGCGAGGATCGGCGCCTCGATCCCCTTCTCGCGCGCCGCCGCGACGAAGTCGAAGTAGACCCGGTTGTCGAAGAAGAGCTGGGTGATCAGGAAGGACGCGCCGGCCTCCACCTTGGTCTTCAGGTAGGCGAGGTCGGTGTCGAGGTCGGGCGCCTCCGGGTGCACCTCGGGGAAGCAGGCGCCGCCGATCGTGAAGTCCCAGCCCGCCTCGATGAAGGCGGCCAGCTCGGCGGCGCTGCCCAGGCCATTCTTGGGCTGGACGAAGTCGCGCTGCCCGCGCGGTGGGTCGCCGCGCAGCGCGAAGACGTTCTCGATCCCGGCCGCGGCGATCCGGTCGAGGGTGGCCGAGAGCCCCTCGGCCGTCTCGCCGACGCAGCTCAGGTGGGCCATCGTCTCGAGCCCCAGCTCGTCCTTCAGCGCCCGCGTGATCTCCACCGTCCCCTCGCGGGTCGATCCTCCCGCCCCGTAGGTCACCGAGACGAAGTCGGGGCCCAGCTCGCGCAGCGAGCGCGCCGTCGCGAACAGCTGTTGCATCGCCTCCTCCGTCTTCGGCGGGAAGAACTCGACCGAGAAGACCGGCCGCTTCGCCGCGAGTATGTCGTCGATGCGCATCCGGGCAGCGTAGCCAGTGCGCGGCCGGCCTTCGCTCGCCGCGCCTGTGCGAGGATGCGCCGCAGCCATGGGCGAGGAGCTTCGCTACGAGCGGATCGGCGCCGCCGCGGTGCTGACGATCGACCGACCGCAGCGCCGCAACGCGGTCGACGACGCGACCGCGCGGCGCTTCCGGCAGGGCCTGCGGGACTTCGAGGCCGACGAGGACGCCCGCGTGCTCGTCCTCACCGGCGCCGGCGGCGAGGCCTTCTGCGCAGGCGCCGACCTGAAAGCGCTCGACCTCGAACCCGACCATCCCGAGGGCCCGATGGGGCCGACCCGCCTCACCCCCGCCAAGCCGGCGATCGCCGCGGTCGACGGCTGGTGCCTCGCCGGCGGGGTTGAGCTGGCGCTCTGGTGCGACCTGCGGATCGCCACCCCTGGTTCGACCTTCGGTCTCTTCGAGCGGCGCTGGGGAGTGCCGCTCCTCGACGGGGGCACCCAGCGACTGCCGCGGGCGATCGGGATGGGCCGCGCCCTGGAGCTGATCCTCACCGGCCGCCCGGTCGAGGCGGAGGAGGCGCTGCGGATCGGGCTGGTCAACGAGGTCGTCGCGCCGGGAGGCCACTTGGAGCGGGCCCTGGAGCTCTCCGAGCGGATCGCCTCCTTCCCACAGGAGACGATGCTCGCCGACCGCCGCGCCGCCCTGGAGGGCTTCGGCCAACCCCTAGCCGACGGCCTCGCCCTGGAGCAAGAGCTGGGACGAGAGGTATTGCAGATCGCCGTAGAAGGAGCAGCCCGCTTCGCATCAGGCGAGGGTCGTCACGGCGAGGGCGTTTAGGCCACGGGAAGGGCGTGCAGACAGGGTTTGGGGGAGGGTCAGAGCGTCTTGTACTTTTTCTGGGCGGCGAATCTCGGACGGCCAAAGCCGGTGTTCAGAAAAAGTTAAGCGGAGACCCTCCCCCAAACCCTGTCTCCCTCTCTCACCTTCCTCAGCCGCCCTCCCGTGTCACCCGCCGCATTTCCTCTTCGGCCGCTTCCGGCCCGAGGTAGGGCATGAGCACCGCGAAGACGAGGTCGGGGAGGATCCGCCTCAGCTCGGGGCCGCGGCCGGAGCGGACCTCGTCGAAGATCATCGAGGTGGCGCCGCCGGCCGCGAAGCGCGCCGTGTCGGTGGGCAATGCCTCGCGCTGGCCCGAGTGGGCGCGACCCTGCTCGAGCATCGGCATGAAGCGGCTCAACGCCGCTCGGTAGCGCTCGCGGGCGTCGTCGCCCGCCACGGTCACCTCGACCATCACCAGCCGCGCGATGTCCGTCTCGACCGTGAGCAGCTCGACCAGCGCGGCGAGGGCGGCGACGATCTGCTCCGGCCAGGGCCCCTCGGCGGCCTCGAAGGCGGTCGTTATGTGGGCGATCAGCACGTCGAACACCGCGTCGTAGGCCGCGAGGAAGCAGGCGGTCTTGCCGTCGAACATCTCGTCGAAGGTCGTCCGCGAGACGCCGGCGAACTCGATCACGTCGGTCACCGTTGTCGCCTCATAGCCTTTCGTCGCCGTGACCCGGACCATCGCCTCGAGCAGGCGCTCACGCTGCGAACGCACCGCGTACGCCTGCGGCAAGCCGCGCCGTTCGGTCTGGGGGTTTTGAGGATCCGAGGTCGACGGCGAGTCCATCGCGTCCAATCTAGGGCAGGAGCAGCGGCCTGTCCAACCTCCCGGGTACCTAGACTGCCGCCCTGTGAGCGCGGCAGCGACCGAGCGTCCGTATCCGGTTCCTCGAGCGAAGCGGGAACCCTGATGTCGAAGATCGGGATCGTCGGCCTCGGTTATGTCGGGCTGCCGCTCGCCGTGTCCTTCGCCGAGGCGGGGCACGAGGTGGTCGGCGTCGACTCCGCCCCGACCAAGGTGGTGGCGCTGAACGCCGGTAGCAGCTACGTCGAGGACATCTCCGACGCGACGCTGACGCCGCTGCTCGACCGCCTGCGCGCCAGCGTCGACTACGCCGACCTGGAGCCATGCGACGCGGTCGTGATCTGCGTCCCGACCCCGCTCACCGGGACGCGCGAGCCCGACCTCACCTACCTCGAGGCGGCGGCCGAGGGGCTCGCCCCGGTGCTGCGGCCCGGGCAGCTGGTGGTGCTGGAGTCGACCACCTACCCGGGCACGACCCGCGAGCAGCTCCTGCCGGCCCTCGAGCGGGGCTCCGGCCTCACCGGCGGCGAGGACTTCCACCTCGCCTTCTCGCCGGAGCGGATCGACCCCGGCCGCAGCGACTACACGGTCCGCACCACGCCGAAGCTGCTCGGCGGCCTGACCGCGGCCTGCGCCGAGCGGGCCCGCGAGCTGTACGCGCTGGTCTGCGACGAGGTCGTCGTCCTCTCCACTCCGGAGGCGGCGGAGCTGGCGAAGCTGCTGGAGAACATCTTCCGCTCGGTCAACATCGCGCTCGTCAACGAGCTTTCGCAGCTCTGCGACCGGCTGGGGGTCGACGTCTGGGAGGTGGTCGACGCCGCCACCACCAAGCCGTTCGGCTTCATGCGCTTCGACCCAGGCCCGGGGATGGGCGGCCACTGCCTCCCGGTCGACCCCTTCTACCTCGCCTTCAAGGCGCGTGAGCACGACTTCTACCCCGAGTTCATAGAGTTGGCCGGCAAGGTCAACCGGGCCCAGCCCGCCTACTGCGTGGAGCGCGTCGCCCGAGCCCTCAACGACGCGGGCAAGCCCGTCCACGGCTCGAAGATCCTCGTTCTCGGCGTCAGCTACAAGCCCGGCGTGGGGGACACCCGCGAGTCCCCGGCCCTCGAGATCATCAGCCTCCTCGAGGAGCGGGGCGGTGAGGTCGGATACCACGACCCCCACGTCCCCGATCTCCCCGACCTGAACCTGACCTCCGTGGACCTGGAGCGAGGTTTAGCCGACGCCGACATCGCCGCGATCGTCACGGCCCACCCCCAGCTCGACTACGAAGAGGTGGTGGCAAGATCCGCCCTGGTCATCGACTTCCGCGGCGTCACCAAGGACATGGACGCAGCCAACCTCGTCCGCTTGTAGTCAGTACGAGGGGAGGGGGTAGGGGCAGAGCGTCTTGTACTTTTCCCGCGCCAGCGCCCGCGGACCGCCGGCAACTGCGTTCGGGAAAAGTTAAGCGGCGCCCCTGCCCCCTCCCCTCGTACCGGCCGCCTACGCCCGGGCGGCCTGCATCTCGGCGGTTGCGGCATCGGCGCCGAAATAGGGCAGCACCGCGAAGTACATGAACTCGGGCAGCAGCTCCCGGAACCCGTGGTCGGCCCCGGTGGAGAGCCGCGAATGGACCACCGCATGGATGCCGGCGGCGATCCCCTCGGAGGCAATGCGCGGCGGCGCTTCCGACTCGTCCGCCTCCAGCCTGGCCAGATCGATGAAATCCGCTGCCCTTTTCATCGCTTCGGCCCGTCTTTCCAACGCCTCCGCGCCCGCCCCGTGGACCTCGACGAACAACGCTCGCCCCGCGTCCGGCTCGGAGTCGAGGAAGTCGAGGACTGCGCCCAGCCCCGCCCGCAGCTTCGCCTGCCAGCCCTCCTCGCCCGCCGCCGCGGCCGCGGCCAGCGCTTCGATCCGCGCCACCCCGACGTCGAAGGCGCAGCGGTAGCAGTCGTCCTTGTCGGCGAAGTTGTCGTAGAAGGCCTGCCGGTAGAGGCCCGTGCGGCCGAGAACCGTGCGCACGGAGGTGGCGTCGTAGCCGGCGGAGCCGACCTCCTCCAGGATCCCGGTGAGGATCTTTTCCCGCTTCGGCGAGTTCACGAGCTCGGGCCTGGACGCATACGTGGCGATCTCGACTTCCCGGATCGAGCCGGCTCCCTCAGCCCCTGCCTGGACTTCGGTTTCGGCTTGCCTCCCCACTGCTTCCTCTTCCTTCCTGATCGAGGGAACAGGTTGTCTGGACTCCGGTACTGTACCGGTATATCGCTCGCTCGTCCAGCTTGAATCTGGTCGGCCGCCGGGTAGCCTGAAATTCGTGGCCGAGCGCGCCCCCCAGGCGATCCGAATGCCCCCCGGAAGGCACCCGCTGCCGCGCGAGTTCATCGCCCGGCACCAGCGCGCCAGGATCATCGCGGCGCTCGCCGAGGTGACGGTGGAGAAGGGCTACCGCTCGGTCACCGTGGCCGACATCGTGCGCCGCGCCGGGATCGCCCGCAACACCTTCTACGAGAACTTCTCCTCCAAGGAGGACTGCTTCCTCGCCGCCTCGGAGTTCGCCCTCGACGAGGCGCTGCGGCGCGTCACCGACGCCGCCGGCAAGGTCGACAGCTGGCCCGCCCGGGTCAACGTCGGCCTCGCCGCCCTCCTCCACTACGCCGCCACCGAGCCGGCCCTGGCCCGCGCCTGCATCGTCGAGGTGCTCTCCGCCGGCCCCGCCGCGGTGGAGCGTTACGAAAGCTCGATCCAGGCGTTCGTGCCGCTCCTGCGGTTGGGCCGCAAGGTCTCGCCGAACGGGGAGCAGCTGCCCGAGACGCTCGAGGAGACGATCGTCGGCGGGATCTTCTGGATCCTCTACCAGAGGATCGTGATGGGACAGGTGGAGGAGATCGAGGAGCTCCTGCCGGAGCTGGTCGAGTTCTCGCTCACCCCGTACCTGGGCGCCGAGGCGGCGAAGCGGGCGGCGGCGGTGGCGGAGCCCTCGGTCGAGGGTTAGCCAGGGGAGGCGGGCGGGCTGAGAGCGGCGGCGGAGACGCTGAGCCGCGATTCCCGGGTGCCGGAGCGATATGGTCGCGGGGACGTGGCACGGAAGCGTTCCGGAAAACCCACAAGGAAAACCACCAGGCCCGCTCCCGAGGCGGAGGACTACCCGCCCGAGCTGGCGCGCCTGCCGCCGGGCCGTCACGGCCTACCGCGCGAGTTCGTCACCCACAACCAGCGCGAGCGGCTGATCGCCGGCCTCGCCGAGGCGGTCGCCGAGCACGGCTACTCGGGCGCGACGATCGCTCACATCACCCGCTCCGCCGCGGTCTCCCGCCGCACCTTCTACGAGCACTTCGCCGGCAAAGACGAGTGCTTCGTCGCCGGCTACGACGCGGTGATGGGCGAACTGCGCGAGCGGGTCTCGGAGGCGTTCGAGGAGGCCGACGACTGGGCGCAGGCGGTGAAGGCGGGGATCGCCGCGATGCTGCAGTTCCTCGCCGCCAACCCGAGCCTGGCCCGCCTCTGCATGGTCGAGGCGCTGGTCGCGGGGCCGGCCGTGGTCGAACGCTACGACGCCGCAATCCAGAGCTTCGTCCCCTACTTCCAGAAGGGCCGCGAGGGGCGCTCGCCGGAGGTCCTCTCACGCCTCTCGGCGACGACCGAGGAAGCGCTGGTCGGCGGCATGGTCTCGCTGATCTCACGCCGCATCATCGCCGGTCGCACCGAGGAGCTGGAAGAGCTGCTCCCCGACCTGGTCGAGTTCACCCTGACGCCCTACCTCGGCTCTGACGAGGCGGCGAAGATCGCCAACGAAGGCTGAGTCCTTCTGCTGACCAGCAGACTCCCGGCTCAGCCGAGCGGGGCCGACAGCCAGGGGCCGATCAGCGAGATCGTCGCCAGGGCGAGGGCGAGGCCGGCGAGGAGGGAGCCGGCCAGGGTCACCAGCCGCAGGCCGGAGCCGGCGAGGTGGGCGTCGCGGCCGCCGGCGCGGCGCCAGTCGGGGGTGGCCAGCCTGGGGATCTCGAGCAGGTGGCCGAGCACGTGGGCGCTCATCAGCGCGAACCAGGCGAAGAAGCTCGCCTTGTGCAGGAGCTTCAGCGTCGGGTGGGCGGGCCCGGCGATCGCCAGGGCGACGCCGGTCGCCAGCAGTGCCAGGGTGGTGAGGACGACCCCGGGGGCCAGCAGGCGCAGGAGGAGCGGCGGCGGTCCCTTGCGGCGGTAGGAGGGGGTGCGCAGGTAGTAGCGGGCAAAGCGCCAGCCGGTGCTGCCCAGCTTCAGCGCGACCGGTGGGACCAGCAGCATGCCGATGAAGACGTGGGGCCCGACCAGGCTGCCGATGAAGGGGATGGTCGCCCCCTCCAGCGCCAGCAGCAGCAGCAGGATCGCCGCGGCGCCGCCGGTCAGCCGGGCGTTGGCGGCGACGCCGTCGCCGCTCGCGGCTCTGGCCTCGCTGTACACCGGGGCGATCCTGCCCGTGCCCGCTTACTGCCGCCTAACGCTCAGGTGAGAGGTTTCTCAGCGACGAAGCCACCCAGCTCGACGCAGAGGCGGGCGCCGCCGAGCGGCGAGTCCTCGACCCGGATGCGGCCGCCGTGCAGCTCGACGATCGAGCGGGCGATCGCCAGGCCGAGGCCGCTGCCCCCCGTGTCGCGGTCGCGGGCCGCCCCGCTGCGGTGGAAGCGGTCGAAGACGCGGTCGCGCTCGGCCGGCGGGATTCCCGGGCCGTCGTCGTCGACGCGGATCGTCAGCCGCCCGCCCCGCGCCTCGGCCGAGACCTCGACCCGCCCAGCCGGGCCGGCGTGGCGACGCGCGTTGGCGGCCAGGTTGCGCAGCACCTGGGTCAGCCGGTCGGGGTCGGCGACGAGCGTCCCCGCCGGCGAGGGGCCGAGCACGACGGCGGCGTCGCCGTCGTGCTCGGCGAAGCCGCGCAGGAAGGGGGTCAGCTCGAGGCGCCGCGGTCGCAGCGGCGCTCCCTCGTCGAGCCTGGCCAGGGCGAGCAGCTCTTCGACCAGCCGCTCGATCCGCGCCAGCTCCGCCCCGACCAGGCCCTCCACCCGCCGCACGTCGGCGCTGTCCGGGCTGCGCTGCCGGCCCAGCACCTCGAGCTGACCGCGGATCGCGGTCAGCGGCGTGCGCAGCTCGTGCGAGGCGTCGGAGACGAAGCGCCGCTGCCGCGCGAAGGCCTCGTCGACCCAGTAGCCGGCGAGCAGCGCCGCGGCGAGGATCAGACCTGCGGCGAGGAGGAAGGCGACGATCACCTCGAGCTGGGCCTCGCCGCGCCCGACCCGCCCGGAATCGTCGGCGACCTGGTCGAGCACGGCGAGGAAGAGCACGGCGAGGGCGGCGAGGACGGTGGCGACGACGACCACGGCCCGCCGCCCGCGGCGGCCGAGGCGCGACCAGGCGCCCCTCATCGCTCGGCGAGGCGGTAGCCGACGGAGCGCACCGTCTCGATCGGGGCGGGCGAGTCGGGCAGCTCCAGGCGACGGCGCAGGTAGCCGACGTAGACCTGGACGACGTTCGTGCCGGGGTCGTGGTCGTAGCCCCAGACGGAGGAGAGCAGCTCGGAGTGGGTGCAGACCTGGCCGGGGCGGCGCATCAGGTGGGCGAGCAGCTCGAGCTCGCGCTCGGGGAGGCGCACCAAGCGGCCGTCGCGCTCGACCCGCCGCGAGAGGAGGTCGAGTCGCATGCCCGCCGCCTCCAGCGTCGCGACCCCCGCCTCGCCCTGCGGCTGGCGCAGGTGCGCCCTCACCCGCGCCGCCAGCTCGTCGAAGGAGAAGGGCTTGGCGAGGTAGTCGGTGGCGCCTGCGTCGAGGCCCTCGACCCGGTCGGCGACCTCGCCCTTCGCGGTCAGCAGGATCACCGGCAGGGCCGGCTTCGCGCGCCGCACCGCCGCGAGCACCTCCATCCCGTCCCGGCCCGGCAGCATCCGGTCGAGGATCAGCAGGTCGACGCCCTCGCTCAGCGCCAGCCGCTCGCCCTCGACCCCGTCGGCAGCGGTGAGCACCGCGTGGCCCTCGCCTTCGAGGCCGCGTGCCAGAAAGTCGGCGATCGCCGTTTCGTCCTCGACCACCAGGATCTCCACGGAGGCGATGCTAGCTGCGTGCGGCGGCCGGTCCCTCAGCCCGCCGCTTCGGCGCGGCGCAGGCCGCCGCGCGCCCAGAGGGCGAAGAGAAGCGGCAGGGCGACGGCGATTGCGAAGGCGAGGCCGACGACGGTCGGCTCCCCGGAGATGAAGCCGCGGCCGGCCTCGAGCAGGGCGGTGACCGGGTTGACCGAGGCGACCGCGTGGATCCAGCCGCTGAGCAGCTCGAGCGGCACGTAGACCGGGGCGAGGAAGAGGATGAGGAAGGCCGGGAACTGCATCAGCGGCCCGCCCTGGATCGAGCGGACCCGCATCGCCACGCCCGCCGCCCAGAGGGTCGCCGCGACGTTGACGAGGACGGCAAGCCCGCAGAGGCCGAACAGGTCGACGCCGCTGCCGGCGACCTGCATGCCGGCGACCAGCGCGACGGTTGTCAGCACCGCCCAGGTCACCCCCGCCCGGACCAGCGCCGCCAGCGCGTAGCCGGCGACGATCGCCCGCCGGTCGGTCGCCGCCAGCAGGTAGCGGCGGGCGAAGCCGCTCTCGAAGTCGCGGGCGATGCCGAAGCCGGTGAAGACGCCGCCGAAGGCCGCCGACTGGAGCAGGACGAAGACGAACTGAAAGGCGGTGTAGCCGCTGGGAAAGTCGAAGCCGGGGACATTGCCGATCGCCGAGAGGCCGCCGGCGAAGGCGGTGAAGAAGAACAGCGGGAAGACGAGCGAGGGCAGCAGGAAGGCGGGGTTGGTGAGGTAGTTGTGGACGCTGCGCCAGGCGACGGCGAGCGCGATCCTGCGGCTCACGTCCGCACCAGCCTCGACTTCAGCGCGGTCGCGGCGGCGAACATGCCGACCGCGAGGATCGCCGCGGCGATCCCGAAGCCGAGCGCCAGGTCGCCGACGTTCCAGCCTTCGATCAGCAGCGAGCGGAAGGCCTGGAGCAGGTAGGAGACCGGGTTGGCGCTGGCGACGTCGTGGAACCACTGAGTCTGGATCACGTCGAGCGGCAGCGCCATCGAGGAGATGAAGAGGAAGACGAAGAAGACGGGGAAGAGGCTCTGCACCGCCTCTCCCGAACCGGTGCGCAGCGCCGCGAACAGGCCGATCGAGCCGAAGCCGACGGTGATCGACACCGCGAGTGCGACGATCGTCAGCGCGCCGCCCACCCCGGCGGCCAGCTCGGCGCCGGCGATCAGGCCTACCGCGAGGTAGGTCGTCGCCTGCACCAGCCCGAGCACGACCGCACCGGCGAGCAGTCCGCTGAGCAGCGCCACGCCGCGCAGCGGGGTCAGCGCCAGCCGGTTGAGGAAGCCGGTCTCGATGTCCCGCGCCAGGTCCGTGCCGGCGTTCATCACCGAGAACAGGGCGCCCTGCATGAAGGGCACCGCGAGCGCGAAGGTGAGGTAGGAGTCGGTCGGGAAGCCGGGCAGGTCGGTGGCCTCTTTCAGCCCGCCCGAGTTGACCGCCAGCAGGAACAGCGGGAAGATCAGCGCCGGGACGATCTGCGCCGGCTGGCGCAGGGTGCGCAGCACCGAGCGGCGGGCGAGCTGGCCGACCTGGGTGGGCAGGGCGGCGTTCACGCGCCGACCGCCTCCGTCTCCTCGCTCGCCGCCTCGGGCGCGGCCGCCTCCTCGGCCCCCTCCAGCGAGCGCCCGGTCTTGGCGAGGAATACGTCGTCGAGCGAGGGGGCGTGGAGCTGGAGCCGCTCGATCGCGATCCCCTCGGCGTCGAGCGCCCGCACCACCTCGGCGAGCTGGCGCTCGCCGCCCTCGAGCAGGACCGAGGCGCCCTCGCGGCGCGAGCCCTCGGCTGCCTCGCCGAAGCGCGACAGCACCGCGGCGACCCGCCGGCGGTCCTCCGCCTCGCGCGGGACCGCCTCGACGGTCGGACGGCCGATCTCCGCCTTCAACGCGGCCGGCGTTCCCTCGGCGACGATCCGACCGCGATCGATGATCCCGACCCGGTCGGCGAGCGCGTCGGCCTCCTCCAAGTACTGGGTGGTGAGGAAGACGGTGACGCCGTCCTCGGCGGCGAGCCGCGCCACCTCGTCCCAGAGCGCGGTGCGGCTCTGGATGTCGAGCCCGGTGGTCGGCTCGTCGAGGAAGAGGATGCGCGGGCCGTGGACCAGGGCCAGCGCCAGGTCGAGCCGCCGTTTCATCCCGCCCGAGTAGCCGCCGACCTTGCGGTCGGCCGCCTGCGAGAGGCCGACCCGGGCGAGCAGCTCGCGGCCGCGCTCGGCGCGCTCGGCCTTCGGCAGCCCGTGCAACGCGGTCTGCAGGCGCATGTGCTCGCGGCCGCTGAGCAGCGGGTCGAGCGCCGCCTCCTGGAGCGCCGCGCCGATCGAGGCCCGCACCCGCGGCCCTTCCGTGGCGATGTCGTGCCCGCCGACCCGCGCCGTGCCCGCGGTGGGGGGAAGCAGCGTCGTCAGCATCAGCACCGTGGTCGACTTGCCCGCTCCGTTCGGCCCGAGGAAGCCGTAGATCTCCCCCGGCGCGACCCGCAGGTCGATCCCGTCGACTGCCCGCGGCCCGTTCTTGAACTCGCGCACCAACCCTTCTACTTCGATCCCCGCTCGCTCTCTGCCATCAGCCGTCATCGTCGCTCCAGTGGATTCTTCAGGTTGCCGGTCGATGTCAATAGTTGAGGTTACAAAATATTGAGACTATGATGCATCCCGATGGACGAAGCGAAGGCAAGGAAGGACCGCCGGGCGCCCCCCGCCAGTCCCATGGCGGGGGAAGCCTGGAGCCTGCTGAGGCAGCTCGTCTACCCGCCGCCGTTCCTGGCGATCGCCCGCCGGCTCGGCCTCAGCCCGGCTTCGTTCGGCGCGCTGCGGGCGCTCGATCGGCCGCGGGCGATGAGCGAGATCGCCGAGCTCCTCCACTGTGACAACTCGAACGTCACCGGCATCGTCGACGGTCTCGAAGAGCGTGGCCTGGCAACTCGCACGAGCTCCGAGGAGGACCGCCGCGTCAAGCTGATCGCCCTGACCGCCGAGGGCCGCCGCGTCCGCGGCCGCCTGGTCCGTTCGGTCGAGAAGCCCCCATCCTGGCTCTTGAGCCTCTCCGCCAAGGACCAGCGCACCTTGCGCGACCTGCTCAGGCGAGCGGGGCGCTAGCGCCGAGACCCAGCCGTCGGGCGATCGCGCTCCGCGCCCGGCCGAGGGCGGCGCGGTCGCCCTGCAGGAGGAAGGCGGTGTTGGCGGCGACCAGCATCGCGTTCAGCTCGAAGGCGAGCTGGCTCGCCTGCTCCCCGGCCGGCAGCTCATCGCGCTCCTGCCCGCGGAGAGGCGCGAGATGGTGAGCGGGTCTCGGAGGCCGTGATCGGGGTCGAGGGCGAGTCGCTGCGCCCGGTGACCCACACGGTGATCACCGAGACCCCGAGCGGCGAGTGGGCGATCGGCGGTAAGCCGCTGACCGCGGAGGACGTGCGGGCGAAGCGCTCCGAGGGCGCGCCTGCCTAAGAACCCATCCCCATCGTGCGTACCGGGTCAGTTTCAACTCGATCGCTGTGGGCTCGATTGGGACTTTGACCCCCCAAAAACGGGGGTCAAAGTCCCAATCGACTGAATCGAGGCCTCAGTCCCCCGCCTCTGCCTTGGCCGGAGGCGATCTCCGAGGCGGAGCCGGGGTGGCCTGGAGCTGACCCGGAAAAGAGAGGCGATCGAGCCGGGCGCCCGCGGGCGCCCGGCCGCTCGGCGCCGAGAGGCGGGAGCTTGACGGCGCGCCGGCGGGGCGTAGTGTGGGCCGTGGGATGCCGCCGGAGACCCGATACGCGCGCAGCGGCGACGTGGGGATCGCCTATCAGGTGGTCGGCGAGGGGGAGATGGACCTGGTCGTCGCCTTCCCCTTCATCTCCCACCTCGACCTGCTCTGGGAGAACCCCGCGCAGGCCCACTTCATGCGGAGGCTCGGGTCGTTCGCCCGGGTGATCCTCTTCGACCGGCGCGGGGTCGGCCTCTCGGATCCCGTAGGCAAGCCGGCGACGCTGGAGGAGCGGATGGACGACGTCCGCGCGGTGATGGACGCTGCCGGCTCCGAGCGCGCCGCCCTGCTGGGCATGTCGGAGGGGTCGACGATGTGCATGCTGTTCGCCGCGACCTACCCGGAGCGCACCGCGGCGCTGGTGCTCTGGGGGGCGATGGCCCGCTCGACCAGGGCCGACGACTACCCGTGGGCGCCCGAGAGGGAGGCGGTCGAGGAAGCGCAGGAGGAGCTGGTGGGACCGCTCTGGGGGAAGGGGGCGACGATCGACATCTTCTCGCCGAGCCTCGCCGACAACGCCCGCGCCCGCGAGTTCCAGGCCCGTTTCGAGCGCCAGGCTGCCAGCCCGATGCGGGTGCAACAGCTTTTCGAGATGTTCCTCGACACCGACGTGCGCGACGCCCTGCCGCTGATCCAGTCGCCGACCCTGATCCTGCACCGCCGCAACGACCGCGCCGTCAACGTGCGCGCCGCGCGCTGGCTGGCCGAGCAGATCGAGGACAGCCGCTTCGTCGAGCTGGAGGGCGAAGACCACTTCCCCTGGGTGGGGAACAGCGACGCGGCGCTGGAGGCGATCGAGGAGTTCCTCACCGGGGTGCGGCCGGGCCCGGCGCCGGAGCGGGTGCTGGCGACGGTGCTGTTCACCGACATCGTCGATTCCACCCGACGGGCGACGGAGATGGGCGACCGCCGCTGGCGCGACCTGCTCGAGGAGCACCAGCAGCTGGTCCGCGAGCGGCTGGCACGGTTCGAGGGGCGCGAGATCAAGACGACCGGCGATGGCTTCCTGGCGATCTTCGACGGGCCGACCCGGGCGGCGGAGTGCGCGCGCGCGATCGCCGACGACATGCCCGCGCTGGGGATCGAGGTGCGGGCCGGCCTGCACACCGGCGAGGTCGAGCTGATCGGCGAGGACATCGGCGGCATCGCCGTCCACGTCGCCGCCCGGATCTCGGCCCTGGCCGGCCCAGGCGAGGTGCTGACCTCGCGCACCGTCCGCGACCTCGCCGCCGGCTCCGGCGTCGACTTCGAGCCGTTCGGCCGCCACGAGCTGAAGGGCGTCCCCGACGAGTGGGAGATCTACAGCGTCGCCTCGACCCCGCTCTCGGCCGGCGCGGTCGCCTGACCGGCGAAGGACGCATGGCGTAGGGCTGCGGCGCAGCCGGTTAGGCTGGCTCGCCGATGCTCTTCGAGAGCCGAATCGGAGCGATCCTGCTCGCCGTAGCGACGACGGCGACCGCGGCGACGGCTTCCGCCGCGCCGCAGCAGGTCGAGGTCCCGCCCGGCAACCCCTACTACCTGCTGCTGCGCGCGGAGCAGAGCCCGCAGGTGGGCTACGGACAATCGGTGGGCGGCTGCACGATCGTGCCGGACGCTTCGTGTCCGGGAGCGCGGCTGGCCGGCCGGAGCCTGGCGGGTGGGCAGCTCGCCCGCGCCGACCTCACGGGGCTGCGCCTGCGCGGCGGCTCGCTCGCCCTTGCGCTGCTCTCCTACGCGCGCCTCCAGCGGGCCGACCTGAGGGGCGTTGAAATGATCGGCTCCTCGCTGAGCTTCGCTCGCTTGCAGAGGGCCGACCTGGGCGGCGCGAAGCTCACCTTCTCGGGCATCGCCGACGCCGACCTGCGCGGTGCCCGCCTGGCTCGCTCGGACGGCTACTTCGGCGCGATCGTCGGCTCCGACCTTCGCGGCGCGAACATGCGCGGGATGGTCTTCTCGAACAGCGACGTCAACGGCAGCGACCTGCGCGGCGCCGATTTGCGCGGCGCCGACCTCACGAACGCCGACCTGACGGGCTCCCGGCTGCGCGGCGCCGACCTGCGCCGCGCCCGCCTCTGCAACACCCTGATGCCGAACGGGAGCGTTCGGGCCCCGCGCAAGGGGCTCTGCCCCGGCCAGATCAGGCGTGGGCCGAAGCGCGCCCGGCCGATCGCCGTCGCGGCCGACAGCCCGCTGTTCCCGGCGGTCTACGCGCTTCAGACCGGCACCCAGGTGCAGAGCGGCGCCCGCCTGCGGGGCTGCCGGATCGAGGCGTTCACCCGCTGCCGGCGGGCGAAGCTGCGCGGGGTCAGCCTGCAGGGCGGTTTCCTCGCCTACGCCGACCTCGGCAGGGCCGACCTCCGCGGGGTCAACTTCCAGCTCGGCTCGCTGGCCTTCGGCCGCGCGGTCGCCGCGCGGCTCGACGGAGCCCAGCTCGGCGGCACCTCGTTTGCCGACGCCGACCTCAGCGGGGCGTCGATGCGGACCACGACGCTGGGGCTTTCGGTGTTCGCCGGGACGAAGCTGAGGAAGGCCGACCTGCGCGGCGCGGACGGGCGCTCCGCCACCTTCGACGGCGCCGACCTGCGCGGCGCGAAGCTGGGCGGCGCCAACCTGGCGACCTCGACCCTGGTCGGGACCGACCTGCGGGGCGCCGATCTCAGCGGCGCGAACCTCAGCGAATCCAGCCTGGTGGGCGCAAAGCTGGGCGGCGCCGAGCTGTCCGGCGCGGCCTTCTGCAACACGACCATGCCGGACGGCTCGCTGGGGAATCCCAGCGCGACCCCCTGCCCGGACGCCTGAGCGCCGCCGCTCAGCGGGCCGCGAGGGCGACGCTGGCGCAGACGCTGCCGTCGGCGTGGACGTTGGTGATCTCGCCGGCGCCGAGCCGGGTCAGCAGGCCGCCGAACTCGCCCCGGAACATGAACGGGTCGGTGTCCTCGTAGAGCCTGCGGGCGGGCACGCCGGGCTCCATCGACGGGTACTCCTCGCGCTGCAGCTCGACCCGGCGCTGGGCGATGAAGTCGGCCTCCAGCGCGACCTGGATCGCCCGCTCCCAGCTCGAGGCGTCCTGGCGCCAGCCGAGCGTCACCCCGTGCCCGCCGAACTCGTGGGCCGGCTTCAGCACCAGGTGCTCGCGCTGCGCGCGGAGGTGCTCGACCAGATCCACCCGCCTCCCCGCGGGGTCCGTGGCGGGGCCGTCGACCACCAGCCGCGCCCAGGGGACGTGGCCGCGGATCGCCTCGCGCTCGGCAGCGCTGAAGCCGAAGTCCTGCTCCGGGTCGGTGAGCAGGGCGAAGATCGCCTTGTGCCCCAGCAGCTCGCTGCTGAACGGGTTGACCAGGCACACCGCCTCGGCGCGAACCGCGTCGAGGATCGGCTGCATCTCGTCGCCGCCGGCGAGGAACTCGCCGCTCAGCATCACCCGGTGGACCAGGTCGATCCCGGTCTCCCCGACGCGCAGCCGCCCGCCCGCGAAGCTGAACTCCGTCGGGTCGGCCACCACCGCCTCGACGCCGCGCGTGGCGTAGAAGTCGCGGTCCAGCTCGACGCCGGTGAGCCGCACCGGATCGCCCGTCCTGGTGAGGATCCCGATCCTCGGCTTGCCCTTCCCGCCCCACTCCTCCCAGGTGTCCAGCAGCGCGCCGAGCTGGCGCTGCTGGAGGCGCAGCGGCCGCAGCGCGTACTCCTCGCCGAAGCGTCGGTAGACGTCCATCCCCTCGAAGAAGTCGAGGATCGCGTCGTTGTGGCCCGCCCCCTGCGGGGTGTCGGCGTTGGTCTCGATGAAGTGCAGGCGGGTGCGCGCCAACGACGCGTCGAGGCGGACCAGGGCGCCCTCGCCGGCCACTCGGGGCTCGAGCCGCAGCAGATCGCCGATCCAGTCGTGGAGGTTGCCGAGGTGGAGCTGGTAGAGCCGCCGGTCGGAGGCGAGCGCGCCGCGCACCTTGCGCACTGCGCCCAGGAGCAGCGCCGCGACCCTCGCCTGCTGTGCCAGTCGCTCCTCCGCGACGAAGTGGGGTCGCAGCACCGTGCAGAGGGGCCGCCCGTCCAGCTCCAGGTCCCGCTCGGCGAAGTGGGCGCCCCAGCCGGCGACGGCGTCGTCCAGGTCGGGTTCCGCCGCCAGCAGCTCGTTCCATCGCGAGATCGCGTCGGCGGTCGAGAAGCCGGCCATGCCGCGCATTCTCGCCAAACCATGCGAGGACCGACCCATGAGAGGGAGCGGGCGGGCTAGGCCGTGGCGTCTGCTCACCGGGGTCCGCCAACGACGCCCCGCTCCCGGCAAGCGCCCGGTCGCGGGCCTGGACGGGCAGGCGCTTCCAGGCCACCGGCAACGCTAGGGGCTGTGCCGGACACGAACCGGGGCACGAGAAAGCGACCGGTGGCGACGCGCGTAGCCTGCCTCGCGCGTAGCCTTCGCGCTTAGAAGCTCGTTGCGTCACCTTCGAGATCGGCCCCGGTGGGCTTCCGCGGTTCCTCTCTCTGCCAGTCGCAGGAACGAACCTAGCGGCCGCGTCCGGCGCGCGCTAGGGGTAGCGGCCGCCCGATCCCGCAAAGTGCGGGAACAGGCGGCTAGACGAGCGCCGGTCGACGGAACAGATCGGCGGAGGGGATGCCGATCACCTCGCCCTGGAAGCGCTTCTGGCGCCCGTAGACGACCCAGGTGGTGTCGATTTCGCCGATCTCCAGGTCCAGCCGCAGCTCGTCGGGGTGCTTGTCGAGGTGCTCGAGGTGGGTCAGACCGGCGTCGTAGTCGCCGCGCAGCAGCGCCTCGGCGACGATCGGCTTGGAGATCTGCGGGATCACCTCCTCCCACTCGTCCAAATCGAGGTAGCCCATCGTGGCGGGGACGATCCCCAGCGAGCGCGGCCGCTCCACGTCCCGGCGGCTGAGCACCGCCAGCGCCTTGGTCGGGTAGATGAAGGTGTCGACGACGAAGACTTCGGTCCAGTGCTTCTCGGTGATCTCGTGCACCTTCGGGTGGGCGCTGCACTGGACGAGGAAGGCGCCGGGCGTCTCGCGAACCATCTCCAGACCGGCGAAGAGGTCGGTGGTCAGGACGATCTCGTAGTCCTCGACCCCCTGGAAGCGCAGGTATTCCCTCGTCGCCCGCTCGTGGCAGGTGCCCTCCGGCCCGAGCGTGATCAGCGTGATTCCCTCTCCATCTGCTCGGCTCGTCACACGCACAAGAATAGTCGAGTAAATCAAAGGTTCATGCGTTTCGTCGTGACGCCGGTCAGGCGGGGAGCGCTGCGGCGGCACTGCGGGCCGGCATCAGCAGGGCTGAGAGGCAGACCATCGCGAAGGCGGTCGCCTGCAGAGCTACGCCCAGCGGGGTCGGCGAGAGCGGGTCGCCGAAGACGAGCACGCCGCCGGCGATCTGAGTTGCGTTGGCGACCAGGCCCATCAAGCCGATCGTCTCGATCGCGCCGCCGCGCTGCAGCGCCGCCACCGCCGCGTACTGGGCGAGCGCGCCGCAGACCACGGTGAGCGCGATCCAGGGGGCGACGACCGCGATCGAGACTCCGCCGACCGCGGTCAGCCCCTTGATCGCGATCCCCGCGAAGGCGAAGAGGATCCCGGCGAGCACGGCGAGCAGGACGCCGCGGCGGGCCGCGAGTCGCTCGGCGCGGTGGCCGAGCGCGAAGCCGCTGGCGAGCAGGACCAGCCCTCCCTCGAAGCCGAGGATGCCGGCTGTGGAGAAGCCGGAGCGGCTGCCGTGGAAGTGGGGCACGGTGAGGGCCAGGAGGACGAGGCCGGAGGCGCCGAGCAGCAGAGCCAGCCACTGGCGGCGCTCGACCGGGTCGCCGAAGATCCGCTGCGACATCACCGCCAGGGTGACCGCGCCCCCGGCGAGCACCGCCTGCACGAGGGAGATCGGCGCCAGCGAGAGAGCGGCGACGTGGACCAGCCAGGCGATCGCGGCCAGCCCCCAGCCCGCGGCGAACCAGGGCGACGCCGCGAGTGTGCGGGCGCTGCGCAGCGGCTGCTGGATGCGGACCGGCGCGACGCGGTGGCAGCCGCGGTGCTTGAGCAGCGCGGCGAGGTTGGTCATCAGACCGGCGACCAGCGCAAGGGCGATGCCGACCTCCATGCCGCCCCCCCGCCTACCGCCCGCCGTTCACGCCGGCACCTTGGACCTGGAGCGGCGGCGTCGCTTGCGGGGCCGACGCCGCGGGGCCGGCGACGCCACGTCGGCGGGCGCGGGGGAGCCCCCGGCGCGGTCGAACTCGCCGGCCAGGCCGAGGTCGTGGGCGATGCGGCGCATCTCGGGCGCCTGGTCGCCGAGGACGAAGCTGATCCCCGTGCCGCTGCGTCCGGCTCGGCCGGTGCGGCCGACCCGGTGCACGTAGGCGTCGCGGTTGCCGGGGGCGTCGAAGTTGACCACGTGGGTGATGCCGGTGACGTCGATTCCGCGGGCCGCGACGTCGGTCGCGACCAGCACGTCGACGGCGCCGTCCTCGAAGCGGGCGAGAGCGCGTTCGCGCTGGCCCTGGCTTTTGTTGCCGTGCATCGCGACGGCCTCCAGGTCGTGCTTGCGCAGCCGCTTGACCAGCCGGTCGGCGCCCCGCTTGGTGCGGACGAAGACCAGCGTGCGGTCGCCCTCGTCGTCGCGAAGCTGCTCGACCAGCCGCTCGAGCTTGGCGCCCGGCGAGTCGACGTGCAGGAAGCGGTGCTCGATGTCGAGTTCCTCGCGCTCGCTCGCCGCCTGAGTGTGGCGGCGCGGCTTGCGCGTGTAGCCCGCGGCGAGCTTGCCGGTGGCGCCCTCCAGGGTCGCCGAGAAGAACAGGGTCTGACGCTCGCTCGGCGTCTGGCGGACGATCCGGTCGACGGCGGGCTTGAACCCCATGTCGAGCATCCGGTCGGCCTCGTCGAGGACGAGGATGCGGACCCGCTTCAACGAGACGACGCCGCGGTCGATCAGGTCCTCGAGCCGGCCCGGGGTGGCGACGAGGACGTCGGCGCGCCGAGCCGCGTCGATCTGGGGGCCGAAGCCGACGCCGCCGTAGACGGCGGCGATGCGCAGCCGGCGGGCGCCGGCGACGGAGCGCAGCTCGTCGACGATCTGGCTCGCCAGCTCGCGGGTGGGAGCGAGGACGAGGGCGGAGGTGCGCTTCGCCCCCGGCTCGATCAGGTCGACCAGCGGCAGGCCGAAGGCGAACGTCTTGCCGGACCCGGTGGGCGCCTGGACGAGCAGGTCAAGGCCGGCGAGCGCGTCGCGGATGACCGTCTGCTGGATGGGGAAGGGCTGTGAGATGCCGCGCTGCGAGAGTGCGCGCACGACAGGGCTGGAGATGCCGAGATCGGCAAACGATTCGATGGTGTGGGCTCCTTTTCGAGCGAATTAGGGAGATCCAGCGACCCCTAAGCGCAAAGAGCACACGGAGGAAACGGAACCTCTCGGGCGGCAAAGGCGCCAGCCCGACCCGACCACGGTAGCAGGCAAAGGGCCCGATCAGGCCGTTCGGGTGCGCCGGGCGGGGCGCATCGAATCGTCGATCGCTGCCGCGAGCCGCTCCGCCTCGCCCTCCCGCAGGCCGCTGGTGGTGATGCGAATCGCGCGGCCGCTCTGCAGGCGGTAGGGCGCTCCGGGGGAGACGGCCCAGCCGGCCTCCAGCAGAGCCTGCACGACCGCGGTTTCCTCGGGGACCGGGATCCAGACCGTGATGCCGGCCGGCGCCTCCACCTCGACCCCCCGCTTCGCCAGGGCGACGAGCAGGCCCTCGCGGCGCTCGCCGTAGGCGTCGGCGGCGCAGCGCAGCGTTGCGACTACCCCGGAGTCCGACCAGAGGTCCGCGACCAGCCGCTGCAGCAGGTGGCTTACCCACTGCGGCCCGACCGCCTGGCGGCCGCGTACCCGGCTGATCGTCTGCGCGTCGCCGGCGAGCAGGGCGAGCCGGAGGTCCGGGCCGAGCGACTTCGCCACTGAGCGGGCCGCCGCCCAGCGGCGCCGGCCGTCGGTCAGGGTGAGGCGCGGCGCCCCGGCAATCGGTCCGAGGTGGTCGTCCTCGAGGACGACCACCTCGGGCTTCCGGGCGAGGACCTTGCGCAGCGCTGCGGCCCGCTCATCGTCGAGCGAGGCCCCGGTGGGGTTCTGGCCGCGCGGGTTGACGACCACGGCGGCGACGCCCTCGCCGAGCGCCACGCCGAGCGCCGCCGGGACCATCCCCCTCCGGTCCACGGGCACCGGCCGCAGCGCCAGGCCGAGCGCCCGAAACAGGTCGAACAGGCCGGCGTAGCCGGGGTCCTCCACCGCGACCACGTCGCCCGGTCGCAGCTGCGCCTGAACGGCCCGCTCGATCCCGTCGAGCGCGCCGCTGACCACGGCGATCTCCCCGGCGTCGATCCCGGTTGCTGTCAACTCCGCCGCGGCCAGCTCGCCCAGCTCGGGGAGGACCGGCTCGTCGCCGTAGAGCTGGCGCGGCGGCTCCAGTCGTCGCAGGAAGGGGGTCAAGTCAGGCAGCAGCTCGGGGTCGGGGTTGCCGCTGGCCAGATCGCGGGCGCCCGGCGGGACGGACGGCGCGAACCAGTGTCCGGCGACCGGCGGGCGCCAGCTGACGTAGGCGCCGCTGCGCGCCCGGGTGACGACGAGACCGCGCGAGCGCAGCTCGGAGAAGGCCGCTGCGACGGTCGCCGGGCTGACCCCCAGCTCGGTGGCGAGTGGGCGGACCGCCGGCAGCGGGTCGCCGGGGCCGAGCGCGCCCTCCTCGACCCCGCGCTCGACGCTGGCGGCGATCTCCGCAGCGCTCTGCCCGCTGATGCGATATTGTGTCAGTTCAGTCAACCAAACTGTACTGTAACAGATGCCCAAGCGAGCACGGACGAAGGTGAGGCGGATGCCGCGGCGCGCCGTCTACGGCCGCGAGACGATCGAGGCGATCCTCGACGAGGCGATCGTCTGCCACGTCGGCACGGTCGACGAGGCGGGCTTCCCGGTCGTGATCCCGACCCTCCATGCTCGGATCGGTCGGCACGTCTACCTGCACGGCTCGGCCGCCAGTCGAACCCTGCGCGAGGCGGAGCGCGCCGAGGTCTGCCTCACCGCGACTCTGCTCGACGGCCTGGTCCTCGCCCGCTCCGCCTTCCATCATTCGGTCAACTACCGCTCGGTCGTGCTGTTCGGCCAAGCGGAGCGGATCGAGGCGGCGGAGGACAAGCGGCGTGCGCTCGAGACCTTCACCGAAAAGCTCGTGCCGGGGCGCTGGGCGGACGTGCGGCCGCCCAGCGAGCAGGAGCTTCGCGGCACCTCGGTTCTGCGCCTTCCGCTGGACGAGGCCTCGGCGAAGGTCCGGAGGGGCGGGCCGGTCGACGAGGAGACCGACTACGAGCTGCCGGTCTGGGCGGGCGTCATCGGCCTGCGCCAGGTGGCGGACGAGCCCCGTCCCGACGAGCGGCTGATGCCGGGCGTCGAGCGCCCGAAGTACGTGGACGAGCTGGCGCAGGCGGCGGCGGGCGCCTGAGCCCAACCGACGCCGGCTCCGCTACCGGCGCGCTGTCGTGCGAGGAAGAAATTGCACCTCCGGCACTCCCGCGTCTTGTTCCCTTACTGCCTCAGCCCGAAGATCCTGGCCATGCCCCAGATCAGCAACTTCTACGGGATCACGATCTGGATGTATCACGACGAGACCCACCATCGTGGCCGTCCGCACTTTCATGCGCGCTATGGAGATGCTGAGGCATCCTTCGATATCGGGAGCCTCGAGGTGATCGCAGGCGAGCTCCCGCCGAGGGCGCGACGCTTGGTTGCAGAGTGGGGACGTGCGCATCAGTTCGAGCTGCGGAAGAACTGGGCGCGCGCACGAGAGCACCAGCCGTTGATTCCGATCGAACCTCTGAAGTGATCGTCTACCATCGGATCATGCGCAGCACCCCGCTCCTGATCGAGGCGACGCCGCTTGAGGACCGCGTGGTTCGCGTGCGTTTCGAGGACGGGCTGGCGGCCGACGTCGATCTGTCCTACCTGCTCGAGTACGGGGGCGTCTTCGAGCCGCTGCGCGATCCCGCCTACTTCCGAACGCTTCGCGCCGATGACGACGCCGGCACGATCGTCTGGCCGAACGACGCCGACATCGCGCCCGAGACCCTATATGCCCGTGCGCAGGATCGCGCTGCATCGCAGGCGTAGCCCCAAGGCCGTCCCGTCGGTGCTCGCCGTGCTTGCGGTGGCCGCAATTGCAGCGCTTCCCGCGTCCGCGACCCGGATCGTGAGGATCGGGTCGAGCGTGACCATCTCCGAACGGGCGCCCGCCTTCCACGGCAGGGTGAAGTCGCCGAACCGCGCCTGCGAGGAATCGCGCAAGGTGAAGCTATACCGACTGGGGCCCGGCCCCGCCGTGTTTCTCGGCACGACGCGCACCGACCGCCGCGGCAGGTGGATCATCCGCGTCAAGCTGCTGGGCTCCGCCGCCTACTACGCGAAGCTGCTGCCGCGCCGCGAGGGGACCGCGGGGACGATCTACGTATGCCGGGGCGATCGCTCCAGGACGGTCGCCGTCGACTGACCCCTCGCCGCTCCGCGGCGCAGAGACGGTCCTCCCGATGCCCTCCCGGGCCCGGGGATAAGGTCCCGGCGTGCACCGCGAGGAACGGGACGGGATCGCCGTGTATCGCTTCGATTCGCTCCCCAGCCCAGGGGTGGACGCCTTCGTCTCGACGCGGGCCGGCGGGGTCAGCGCGTTCCCGTACGCCTCCCTGAACCTCGGCCTCGGGGTGGGGGACGAGCCGGCGGCGGTGCTCGAGAACCGGCGCCGGCTGTTCGCGACCCTCGACCTGCCCCTGGAGCGGTCCGTGTGGGGCGAGCAGGTGCACGGTGGCGCGGTGGCGGTGGTGGCGGCAACCGACGCCGGCCGGGGCTCGCTCGAGCAGGGGTCGCGCATCCCGCGGACCGACGCGCTGGTGACCGACGTCGCCGGGTTGACCCTCTGCGTGACGCTCGCGGACTGCGCGCCGGTCGTCCTCTACGACCCGCGGCGAGCCGCGGTCGGGCTTGCGCACGCCGGCTGGCGGGGGACCGTCGCGCGGATCGCCTCGCGGGCCGTGGAGGCGATGCGCAGCGGCTTCGGGAGCGACCCGGCCGACCTCCTGGCGGCGATCGGGCCGTCGATCGGGCCGCAGGGCTATGAGGTCGGCGAGGAGGTCGTCGATCGCGCCCGGGAGGCGTTCGGCGAGCGGGCGGATCGCGTCCTCGAGCCGCTCGCCGATAACGGGGCGCGCTTCGACCTCTGGGCGGCCAACGTTCTCGACCTCGAAGAGGCCGGCCTCGAGCCCAGGCGGATCGAGGTGGCGGGCACCTCGACCGCCGAGGCGCTCGACCGCTTCTACTCGCACCGGGCCGAGGGCCGCACTGGCCGCTTCGTCGCCGTGGCGTCGCTTCCAAAGGGTTAGCTGTGAAAAAGTGATACTGTGAATCACATGAAGAACGTGACCGTCTCGATTCCCGACGACGTCTACCGGCTCGCCAGGGTCCGCGCCGCCGAAGGGGGCAGCTCGGTCAGCGCCCTGGTCGCCGGCTACCTGCGCTCGCTCGGCGAGCGAGAGGCCGAGTTCGCGCGCCTCGAGGCGCAGCAGGGCGAGGTCTTCGACGAGGTCGAACGCTTCCGGGCCCGCGACCGGCTGGGACGCGACGAGCTGCACAGCCGTGTGGTTCGCTGACACCGACGTCCTGCTCTACGCGGTCTCGCGCGACCCGCAGGAGCGGCACAAAGCCGAGCGCGCCCGCGGCATCCTCGCCGAGCGCGACCTGGCGCTCTCGGTCCAGGTCCTACAGGAGTTCTACGTGCAGGCGACCCGCGAGGGACGCCCCGATCCGCTCAGCCACGAGCAGGCGGCGAAGCTGGTCGACTCCTTCCTGCGCTTCCCGTTGGCCGACATCACGCGGGAAGTGATGCTCGCGGCGATCGCGACCCGGCATCGATTCCTCATCTCCTACTGGGACGCCGCGATCCTCGAGGCGGCCCGCTCGCTCGGTTGCGACACTGTCCTCTCCGAGGATTTGAGCGACGGCCAGGACTACGGCGGCGTGCGGGTCGAGAACCCGTTTCGCGTCTGAACGACCTCCGTCTTGTCCGCGCCGATGATCTCTCGGGCTCGCCCCGGTCGTAGTGGTGCAGACTGAGCCGCGGACAAAGGAGATCACCATGGGAAGGATCGTCGTAACCGAGTTCGTCTCCCTCGACGGGGTGATGGAGGACCCGGGCGGGGCCGAGGACTTCGAGCACGGGGGCTGGACCTTCGAGATCGATCGCGGTGAGGAGGGGGACCGCTTCAAGCTCGAGGAGACCCTCGAAACGGAGGCGCTGCTGCTGGGGAGGGTCACCTTCGAGGGGTTCGCCGCGGCTTGGCCCTCGCGGGAGGGCGAGTTCGCCGACAAGTTCAACCAGATGCCCAAGTACGTCGTCTCCGCGACCCTCGGCGAGCCGCAGTGGAGCAACTCGACCGTGCTGCGCGGCGACCTGGCCGAGGAGGTGGCGAAGCTGAAGGACGAAGTCGACGGGACGATCCAGGTCGCCGGCAGCGCCCAGCTCGTGCAGAGCCTCCTCGACCGCGACCTGGTCGACGAGCTGCGGCTGATGGTCTTCCCGGTCGTGCTCGGCTCGGGCAAGCGCCTGTTCGGCGAGACCGCCGGGAAGAAGCCGCTCCGCCTCACCGGCTCGAAGGTCGTCGGCGACGGCGTCGCGATCCTCACCTACGAGCCCGCGGAGCGCTAGGCCGGCGATCAGCTCGCACGGATCTGCGGAGACGGCCTGTAGTCTTCGCTTCCGGTGGGCAAGCGGGACAGAGACGGATCCCGGCGGAAACGGCGCCGGCAACGTGCCGCCGCCGCGCTCGCGGCCGCCGCGCTCGCGGCCCTGGGCTTCGCGGCGAGCGCCGCCGCCGCACCGTCCTACCCCGAAGCGGTCGTCCTCGTCTCGGGCTTCGACACGAAGACGCCGTTCACCACGCCCAACTCGGCCTGCAACGGCAAAGAGGGCGAAGCGTGGGACGCGCCGACCGGCGTCGCCGCCGCGCTGAAGGCGGCCGGCAAGCAGGTCTTCACCGCCCCGGTCCACCAGTCGGGCGAAATGGGGCTGCCGGCCTGCAACCCGGAAGGGCCGGCCCCGCCGCTCGGCGACTACGTCGATTCGAACGGCGAGCTGGACGCCAACGGGAGCGCGTTCGCCGGCTTCCTCGCCTTCCTGCGCGACGAATACGGCGTCCGGCGGGTGCACCTGGTCGCCCACTCCGACGGCGGCCTCTGGTCGCGCTCGGCGATCAGCCAGGACGCCCCCTACGCCGGGGTCACGATCCTCTCGCTGACCACGCTCGGCACGCCCCACACCGGCTCCTTCGTGGCCGATCTGGCGATCGAGACCGAAGGCGGCAAGTGCGATTTCGAAAACAGCAAGCTCCAGTTGCTCTGCCGCATCTTCCGCTTCTCGGTGGAAGTGATCATCGACGACATCGGCCAGACCGCGACCGAAGAGCTGACCAACGACTACCTGGCGACCTGGAACCCGAGGCAGACGATCGGCTCGTGCCCGGTGACCGGCATCGCCGGCACCTTCGTCAGCGTGCCGTATCTGCACTTCTCCTACTACGAGCCCGACGACGGCCTGGTCGGCGAAGCGAGCGCGCTGAACCGCAGCGCCTACGACATCGAACTACACGAAATCCTGCCGGCGCCGATCCCCAACTTCCGCGCCGGCGGCGCCTACCCGGTCGTCCACGGCTCCTCGATGAGCAAGCTGAGCACGCACACGCTGCTCAACACGCAGGAAATCTCCGACAAGGTGAGCCAGGTCGTCTCCGAAGCGTCCCCTGCGGGCCCGGCCTGCAACGTCGACGTGTCGGCTTCCGCGTCCGCATCGAGGTCGCCTGCCGCGTCCGCATCGAGGTCGCCTGCCGCGCGGCCGCCGCAGCGCCTGCCGCTGACCCGGCTGATCGTGCCGAGCCGCCGCGGGCGGCTGCCGGTCCCCCACCGCGAGGACGCTGTGATCGCACACGGCGCCGCCCGCCTCAGCTGCGGCAGCCGCCCGGTGAAGACCGCGCCGCTGCTCGGCGAGCGCCGCCTCTGGATCGGCCACCCGCTCGGCTGCCATCGCCATCTCCGGGTGCGCGGCCGCGGACCGCGCCGCGCCGCGTTGCTGATCCGCCGCAAGCCCCACAGCGGCGCGAGCGTGCGGTTGCGCGGCGACCGCATCCACCTGCGGGTGCGGGGGGTGCGCCCGGCCTCGATCCGGGTGCTGGCGAGCGGCCGCGGCGGATGGCGCCCGGTGCCGCTCGACCGGCGCGGCTGGGGGAGGCTCTCGCACCGCGACAAACGGACCGCGCTGCGCGTCCGCGTGGCGCCGCGGTCCGGCGGCCGCGCCTGGACGGCGACCGCCGTCCTGCGGCACTGAGGGCCCTGCAGGCCCTTTGCCGCCCCGCCAGGCAGCTCGACCCCGACTGAGGAGGGGTCCACCGTCGCCGAGCACAGCCTCGGGGCTCTCGTCCTCGATCCACAGCTCCGCCTCCGATGTTTGGTCGAGCCGGCGGTGCATGCCCGGGCACTGGCTAAATTGACGGCAATGGCCAATCGTCTGGCGATGTTCACGGATCGCAGGCAGGCGGGGCGCCGCCTCGCCGAGGCGCTGGAGCGCTTCCGCGACGAGCAGCCGCTCGTCATCGCCCTGCCGCGCGGCGGGGTGCCGGTTGGCTTCGAGGTCGCGAAGGCGCTCGGGGCTCCGCTCGACATCCTACTCGTCCGCAAGCTGGGCGCGCCGTTCAGGCCCGAGTACGGGATCGGGGCGATCGCCGAGGGCGGAATTCGCTTCGTCCGCGAGCGGGACGCGGAGCTGATCGGCGTCGGCGAGCAGGAGCTGGAGGCGCTTGTCGCCGAGGAGTCCGCGGAGCTGAAGCGGCGGCAGCTTCTCTACCGGGGCGCGCGCGAGCCGCTCCCGGTCGAGGGTCGGACGGCGATCCTGGTCGACGACGGAATCGCCACGGGCGGCACCGCCGTGGCCGCCGGGCAGGCGCTGAGAGCCCGTGGCGCGGCGCGCGTCGTCCTCGCGGTGCCCGTCGCCCCGCCGGGCACCGAGGAGCGCCTCGCCGCGGACTTCGACGAGGTGGTCTGCCTCGAGCAGCCCGACGGCTTCTTCGGGATCGGTCAGTTCTACGTCGACTTCGGTCAGCTCGAGGACGCAGAGGTGACCGAGCTGCTGAAGGCGGCCCGCGAGCCACCGGAGCCCGCCCCCGCCGATCCTCCCGCGGGGGCGGACCCGCCGCCTGCCGAGCGACCGGTCGAGATCGAGCTCGCCGCGTGCCTGCGCCTCGCAGGCGACCTGCGCTTGCCCGAGCCGGCCGCCGGTCTGGTGATCTTCGCCCACGGCAGCGGCTCCAGCAGGCTGAGCCCACGCAACCGCCAGGTCGCCGAAGCCCTCAACGAGTCCGGATTCGCGACGCTGCTCTTCGACCTCCTGACCAGCGAGGAGGAACTCGACCGCGCCAACGTGTTCGACATCGGGCTGCTCGCCGAGCGCCTGCTCGCCGTCACCGGGTGGGTCCAGGCCGAGGTGGATATAGGCGGCCTGCCGATTGGGTACTTCGGTGCCTCGACGGGAGCAGCCGCGGCGCTGCGGGCCGCGGCTCGCCTCGGCGACGAGGTCCGTGCCGTGGTCTCCCGCGGGGGCCGCCCCGACCTCGCCGCCGAGAGCCTCGAAGCGGTCGCCTCGCCGACCCTGCTGATCGTCGGCGGCGCCGACTGGCAGGTGCTGGAGCTGAACGAAGGGGCGGCGAAGCTGCTGCGCTGCGAGCACGAGGTCGCGGTCGTTCCCGGCGCCACGCACCTGTTCGAAGAGCCCGGGGCGCTGGAGCGGGTCGCCGAGCTGGCCGCCGCGTGGTTCTCGCGTCACCTGCGAGCCGCGCCGTCCGGGGGCTGATCGAAGACGAGCCGGCCGTCGATCAGCTCGACGGCCGTGCCGAGGGCCGCGCAGCGCTCGCGCAGGAGCCGCGCCAGCAGCTCGGCCTCGGCGCCGTCGGCGGGGCGGGTGAAGGCGTACTCGAGCCGCACCGGCACGCCCTCGACGCTGCGTGGTCCGTCCGCGTCGAGCTCCACCAGCCACAGCAGCGAGAGGTCGTTGCGCAACCGGGGGTCGACCGCGTAGTCGTCGAGGAAGTCCCCGAGGTCGAACAGCGCTCGGCCTCGCACCCCGTGCGGCACATGGGCCGAGTGGCCGCTGATCAGGGTGGCGCCGGCCGATTCCAGCGCCTCTGCCGCCTCACGGACGTGCGGCACAGGGGCTGGCGTCATGTTCGGCCCCCAGTGGGCCGCGATCAGCACCTGCTCGCCGTCGGCGGGACGAGCCGCCTCGCGCAGCCAGTCCGGCACGCCGCCGCCGGCGAGGTCGGCGAAGGCGATTCCCGGCCGGTCCCGGCCGGCCGCGTAGGAGGCGGGGTGATCGGCGACGGCCACGAGCCTGAGGCGGCGGCCGGCGGCCGAGAGGGTCGTGCCGGCGCGGGCGGCGTCGCGGTCCAGCCCGGCCCCGACCGTGGCGACCCCGGCCGCGTCGAGGTGCAGGAGCGTGTCGGCGAACGCATCGGGCCCGAAGTCGAGCACGTGGTTGTTGGCGAGCGTCACCGCGCCGACGCCCAGCTCGGCGAGGCGCTCTGCCGCCAGCGGCGGGGCGCGGAAGAAGAACGGCTTGCCGGGCTCCGCGACCGGCGCGCCGCGCTCCGACACGCAGCACTCCAGGTTGACCAGGAAGAGGTCGGCCGATCGTGCCAGCTCGACCAGCGCCGGATCGAGCAGCGGCGCGCCCGGATCCTCCTCGAGCCGCTCGGCGACTCCGCGGCCGAGCATCGTGTCGCCCCCCAGGGCAAGCGTCAGCGTCATCCGCCCAGCCGACGATAGGCGATCGGGCAGGCGTGGGACCGACCGCGGTCACGGAAAGCTCTCCGGCAGGCCGAGGCGCTCGAAGGCGAGGTCCGCGCGGCGGGGGTCGAAGCGCTGCTCAGGCAGCCGCGCCAGGACCTCGCGGTCGGGATCCTCGGTGGTCCGGGTGAGGAAGGCGTCGACCTCCGCGACCTTGCCGCCGCGCAGGGTGAGGACGTTGAGCGCGAAGCGCTGGTAGTTAGCAACCGGTCAGTGCGGGGAACTACGGCTAGAGTCGAGACTCAGTGCTCGCGGTCACCGACTTCACGCTGGAAGCGCAGCGGCTGCTGCGCGACGAGACCCAGTTCAAATGGTACGTAGTCACGCTGCTCGTCCTCGTCCTCTACGTCTACGCGGTCGAGGTCGAGCGGCGGCGCTGGGACGTGATCCTCGCCGGGCTCGCCTTCTGGCTCGCCGACTGGATCAACGAGATCGTCAACTCGCTGGTCCTGCATTTCAGCGACCGCGCCGCGATCTGGACCACGACCGGCGACACGGCCTACCTGATCCTGATCGGGTTGACGATCGAGATCTCGCTGATGTTCGCGATCTCCGGCGTCGTCTTCGCGAAGACGCTGCCGGAGGACCGCCGGGCGAAGCTGCTCGGGATGCCGAACCGGCTGACGATCGCGCTCGGCTTCTCGATCTTCGCCGTCTTCGTCGAGGTGCTGCTGAAAGGCACCGGCTACTTCCACTGGGAGTACTGGTGGTGGAACTTCCCCTTCGTCCTGCCGATCGTCGTCTTCGGCTACCTCTGGTTCTTCCTGATCGCCGCCTACGTGTACGACCTCCCCGACAACCGGCGGCGGCTGTGGGTGGTCGGCCCGATGGCGACCCTGGTCGCCGCCGCGCTGCTCGTCTTCGGCCCGCTGCTGGAGTGGATCTGACGGACGCGAGCGCTAGGCGCCGAAGCGCCCCGGGTCGAGCAGGCTCTCGGCGGAGCCGATCTCGATCGCCCGGGGCGTCTGGGTGAAGTCGTGCTCGCTGCGCAGCTCGTACATCGCTTTCAGCTCGGTCGACTCGATCACCTCGTCGATCCGGTCGTGCCGGCCCTTGTCGTGCTCGGCGGCTGACGGCGCCATCGCCTCCATCGCCTCGGCCGCAACGCCGACGAAGCCGATGCTGAGCACCTCTCGCGGGTCCTCGAGGCTGACTGCGTTGAACACGCGGGCCGGAACGCCGTAGCCCTGGTCGGCCTCCCAGGCTCGCTCGAACTCCTCGAACGTAACGCCGGCCTTCAGCTTGCGGACGAACACCGCGACGATCATCGTCAAAGCGCCTTCGGGTCGGGGATGCTTGCGGCGGCCAGGATAGGAGCGGGCGCGGTCGTTCTGCCTGCATTCGGGAGAACGGCCGGCTGTGGTCGAATAGGATTGGCGCTGGCAAGCTGGGAAAGGGGGGAATCGGCATGGGGCTGAGCGACAGTCGGGTGGTTTCGGCGATCGCCGTATCCGACATGGGCAGGGCTCGGGAGTTCTACGAGGGCAAGCTCGGTCTCTCGAACGGCGCGGAACGACCGGACGGCGGCATCAGGTACCCCTGCGGCGGGGGCACCTCGATCCACGTCTATCCCTCGCCGGACAACGCCGGCAAGTCCACCGCGACGCTGGCGGGCTTCGAGGTCGACGACATCGAGGCGACGGTCGACGAGCTGGCGGCTAAAGGGGCCCGCTTCGAGCGCTACGACGCCGACCCGATCAGGACCGACGAGAAGGGGATAGCCCAGATCGGTGACGTGAAGAGCGCCTGGCTCGAGGATCCGGACGGCAACATCGTCTCGGTCATCCAGGAGTAGGCCGCGTCCGCGAATATGACACCTCGCAGCTCGCGAGCGGTTGCGGCGATCCTCGCGCTCCTGCTCGGCGCTCTCCTCTGGGTCGACGAGGCCAGCCCGGCCGTCGGCCCCCCGCCCGCCGACGGCGGCACGCCGGTCGGCGCCGGTGCCCTGCCGATCGGCTGCACCTCGCGCCTCGGCGCGACGATCGCGCAGGGCCCCGGTTCTCGGCGCCTCGTCGCGCTCACCTTCGATGACGGGCCGAGCCTCCGCCAGACGCCGCAGATCCTCGCGATCCTCGCCCGCCTTCACGCGTCGGCGACCTTCTTCGTCGAGGGTCGCCACGTCGACGGTCGCGAGGCGCTGCTGCGCCAGATGATCGCCGCCGGCGACGAGATCGGCAACCACTCCTTCGACCATCCGCACTACCCGGGCTATCGGGAGCTGGTGGCAACCGACCGCCGCATCCGCGCCGCCACCGGCTTCGAGCCATGCCTGTTCCGCCCGCCCTACGGGCTGATCGACGCCGCGGTCGCGGCGGCAGCGAGCCGGGCCGCGCTGGAGACGGTCCTCTGGAGCATCGACTCCCACGACGAGCACCATCCCGGTGCCGCCGAGATCCGCGCCACCGCGGTCCGTCGAGCGCGGCCCGGCTCGATCATCGTCATGCACGACGGCGGCCACCATCCGCAGACGGTCCGCGCCCTGCCGGGGGTGATCCGTGCCCTGCGCGCCCGCGGCTTTCGCTTTGTGACGGTGACCGAGCTGCTCGGTGGGAGGATGATCTACGGCTCGGCCGATCGGCCGTGACGGGTCGAGACGACACTCACGGTCCCGACCCGCGGCAGTCGCGCTTGTAGGCCTCCCAGTCCCAGTCGCTGAGGAAATCGCCCACGGCCTCTTCGCCGCTGGCGCGCACCTCGTCGCGCACCGATTGCGGGGCGTCGAACTCGACGATGCCGACCGCGCTCGTGTCGACCTGGATCGCCCGCCGGCTGACGCAGGGGCGCTCGAGGTAGGTCTGGTCGTTGCCGACGATCGCCGTGGCGGCGACCCGTTCGAGCATCTGCAGCGGGGGCAGCGCCGAGACGGCGAGTCTTGGGATCCCCGGCAGGAGCTCCGCGTTGCCCGCGGGAAGTTGGGGGATGACCTTGACTCCGAGCGTCGGCCAACGCGGCTCCTCGCCGTCGGTGCGGTCGAAGACCTCGATCGGGAAGTTGGAGAGGACGCCGCCGTCGACCAGGGTGATCGGCTCGCCGCCCCCGCTGTGGATCGTCACCGGGTCGAAGTAGAGGGGGATGGAGATCGAGGCGCGAACCGCGTCGGCGACCCGCTGCTTGTCCGGGTCGAGGCCGAGTCGCGCGTAGTCCCAGGGCAGCCGCAGCAGGCGGCCGCGGGTGACGTCGGTCGCCATCACGACGAGCTTGTATTCCCTGTAGTCGTCGAGCCGTTGCCGTGGGTCCGCCTCCGAGTCCTCCCTTTGGAGGTCCTCGAAGGTCGTGACCCCGAGCGTCGCCAGCTCTGTCTCGATGAACTCGTGGATGTAGTCGCCCTCGTAGGCGCCGGCGTCGCGCAACAGCGAGACGCCCTCGCTCAGGCCGGGGATCCCGGGGGGCGCGCGGTCGGGGACCTCCGTGTAGTCGAGCCGGTCCATGGCGCTTGCCAGCCGCCCCTCGTCGGCTCCCGCCGCGAGGAAGGCGGCGACGATCGCCCCCGCCGACGTGCCCGCCACGCGCGGGACCGTGTAGCCCTCGCGCAGTAGCTTCAACGCCGCGCCGAGCAGGCCGATTCCCTTCATCCCGCCGCCCTCGAGCACCAGATCGGCCTGCGGCATCGCCTACCTCCTTCCTGACTGGACGAGATTCGAGTATCGCAGGCTGCGGGAGCCCGCCGCAGATCCCGCTGGCGGCCCGGGCCCCCGGCAACTACGATGTCGCGTGGTGGTACGGGATCGATCGCGCACCGCGGGCGCCGTGAGGCTGGGGAGGCGCTTCAGGCTGCGCGTGGCGACGGTCGTGGCGCTCGCCCTGTGCCTGCCGGCGCTGGGGCTCGGCGCCCTGGCGAGCGCGGCCTACGGAGGACCGCCTTCAAACGTCCGTCCAGCCGGAGCCGGGCACGACGAGGTCCGCCCCCTGATCGGCTTCGAACCGGTGCCGCGCTCCCTCGCGGTCGACGGCGCCGGCTACGTCTACCTCTCGAACCCGCAGGCCAACGGCCAGGTCCAGAGGTTCGGGCCGAACGGGACCCTGCTCAACCGATGGGGGCACTTCGGCTCGCGGCCGCGAGTCCCGCGACATCGCCGCCGACGCAGCCGGCTTCGTCTACGTCGCCGAGCGCAGCATCGGCCGGATCCGGGTGTTCACCTCCGGCGGCGGCCTGGTCAGGCAGTGGCGCGCGTCGGCCGTGGACGTCGCGGTCGATGCCGCCGGCTACGTCTACGGGATCAACAGCCTCCGCCTCGACAAATTCAGCCCGGCCGGAAGCCTGGTCGGCAGGTGGGGGAGCGCCGGCACCGGCCCCGGGCAGTTCGGCGAACCCTGGGGGATCGCCACCGGCTCGGGCAACGTCTACGTCGCCGACACCTTCAGCAACAGGATCGAGGTGTTCACCAGCGGCGGGAGCTTCGTCGGCGAATGGGGAACCGCCGGCAAAGGCCTCGGGCAGTTCTCCTTCCCCTACGGGATCGCCACCGACCCGGCCGGCAACGTCTACGTCGCCGACACCGCCAACGACCGCATCCAGAAGTTCACCCCGGCCGGCGCCTTCATCACCGCGTGGGGGAGCATCGGGCGGCGCCCCGGGCAGTTCCTCCTGCCGACCTCCGTCGCCACCGATCCCCTCGGCTACGTCTACGTCGTCGACGCGGCGGAGGCTGCCCACGGCGCGGGGTTCGACTCAGGCATCGCCCGCATCCAGAAATTCACCCCGAACGGCCAGTTCGTAACCCAGTGGCGGGGCGCCCCCGCGCTGCCCCGTCCGGCCCGCCCGAAGCTGTTCAGCCGCCTCGGGGGCAAGACCACTCGCCGCACCGCCGTCTTCCGCTTCCGCTCCAGGCAGCGCGGCCTGCGCTTCCAGTGCCGGCTTCAGGGCAGACGGGTGCCGCGGCCGCTGCGCTTCTGGCGCCGCTGCGCCTCGCCCAAACGCTACGCCGGGCTGCGCCCCGGCGTGAAGGCCTTCCGGGTGCGGGTCGTCGAGGACATCGAACCCAGCAAGGCGGCGGGGCGCAAGTGGCGGATCGTCAAGCGCCGCGCCCGCTGAGAGGGGATCGCTCGGTTACGCTCCGCCCATGTCGGAGCAGGACTGGGCATTGCTTCTGCATCTGATCGGCGTGGTGCTGCTGTTCTCGGGGATGACCGTCGCCGCGGTCGCGGACGAGACGGCGCGTCGCCGGGAGCGTCCGAGCGAGATCGCCGCGCTGCTCGGTCCGGCCCGGGTCGGCGTGATCTTCGTCGCCGCCGGCGCCGTCTGCGTTCTCGCCGGCGGCTTCTGGCTGGTCGGCAACACCGAGGCCTACTCGCTGGGCGACGGCTGGATCAGCGCGTCGTTCGCCCTGCTCTTGGCGGCCTTCGTCCTCGGCGGGCTCGGCGGCCAGCGACCGAAGCGCGCGAGGCTGCTCGCCTCGCGTCTCGCGCGCGAGGGCGACGCTCCGTCGGAGGAGCTGGGCAACCTGCTCGACGATCGGATCTCGCGGGCCGCCAACTACCTGGCGGCGGCTGCCGTGATCGCGGCGCTGGTGATCATGGTCTGGAAGC
>CAVVHQ010000025.1:0-32135 GCA_963748075.1 uncultured Solirubrobacterales bacterium
AGTGACCCCGAAGCTCGTGTCCTTGCCCGTAGCCGGGTCGAGGTTCGTGCCATCCGCTGAGATGGGGTCCGAGCCCGCCAAGGGGGAATGACGATCCGCGAGCTGGCGGAGCGCACCGGGATGACGGTGCGCAACATCCGCGCCCACCAGACCCGCGGGCTGCTGCCGCCGCCAGTCGTGCGCGGGCGCACGGGCTATTACACGAGGAGCACGTGGCGCGGATCGAGCTGACCCGCGAGATGCAGGCGGACGGGCTCAACCTGGAGGCGATTCGGCGCGTGCTCGACAGCGGCGGCGGCTCGGCCACGGCGATCTTCGATTTCACCCGCGCGCTGCGGGTCCCGTTCGAAGGCGAGGCGCCGGAGATCTTCGAGGCCGACGAGCTGGCCGCGGTCTGGGGCGAGAGCCCCGACCCGAAGCTGCTGCGGCGGGCGGAAAAGCTGGGTGTCTTCCGCACGCTGCCGGACGGGCGGATCGAGGTGATCAGCCCCCGCCTGCTGCGGGCGGCGGCGGAGCTGGCCGAGCTCGGGATCGGCCCGGAGGGAGCGATCGCCACGGCGGAGCGGCTGCGCCGCCATGCCGACGGCGTCGCGCGTGCCTTCGTCGAGCTGTTCGTCAAGGAGGTCTGGCAGCCGTTCGACCGGGCGGGGCGGCCGGACGGGGACTGGCCGAAGATGAGCGAGGCGCTGGAACGGATGCGGCCACTCGCCGCGGGCGCCCTGCTGGCGACCTTCCAGATCGCGATGGGCGAGGCGACCGAGAACGAGAGCGAGCGGATGCTGCGGGTCGCCGCGCGGCGCGGGAAGCAGTCCGGCGGGCGCCGGCGTCGCTAGGCCGCGCCGCAGCCGCTCAGGCGAGGGCGGCGCCGTTCAGCTCCTCCGCCGCGGCCTCCCGGCCGGCATAGGGGAGGACGGCGAAGTACATCAGCGAGGGGACCAGCGAATGGAGCTCGCCGGTTTCGCGACTCTGCAGGCGCGCGTAAAGCACCGAGTCGATCCCCCCGACGACGCCCGCTGCGGCGACTGCCGCGGGCGGCTCGGCGAGCTCCTCCATGGCCAGGCCGTCGATGCAGGAGGCGAAGCCGTCGAGCAGCGCGTCGCGGCGCCGCAGGCCCGCCGGGCTGGAGGCGCGGGCCTCGATGATCACCGCGCGAGCCGCGTCCGGCTCGTCGTCGACGAACCGCACCAGCTCCTCGATTCCGCCGCGCAGACGGTCCCGCCAGTCCGGTCCGCCGCCGCGACGGCCGCTCCGACTCGCTCGCGCAGCCGCGCCGCCGAGGCGTCGAAGGCGGCGAGGAAGCAGTCCTCCTTGTCGTCGAACTGCTCGTAGAAGGTGGGGCGCGAGACGCCGGCCGGGCCGAGCACGTCCTGAACGGTGAGCGCCCGGTAGCCGGTCTCGGTCACCGTACTGAGCATCGCGGCGAGCAGGCGCTCCCGCTGGATCGCCCTGACCAGCTCGCTCGGCAGGGTCCTCACGCCGGCCGGGAAACGGCCGTCGGCCCGGGTCAGCAGGGCAGCCGCCTCGCTGAGCTCTTCGTCCGACCAGCGGCCCCCGACGGCGCTCGCCAGCTCCTCTTGACTCAGCACGATCCTCTCCCGCGGCATAGGAAATTCCCCGTTTGTACTGGAAACTGCAAAAGACGCCGTACGGTACCATAGGAGGTGTTGGCCTGCATCCGACCCTCTCCCGCAAAGGTATGCTTGCCCGGATGCCGCCACGGGGAAAAGGGAGGACCGGGGCGAGGCCGGCTCCGCCTACTCGTCCTGCCCTGTCTCGTGAGTTCGTCGCGGAGCACAAGCGCCGGCGGATCATGGACGCCCTTGCGGAGCTGAGCGCCGAACAGGGTTACGAGGCGACCAAGATCTCCGACATCGTCAAACGGGCCGGCGTTGCGCGGAAAACCCTCTACGACAACTTCGAGGGCAAGGAGGAGGTCTTCCTCGTCGCCTTCGACACCGCGCGCGACGCGGTCGTCGAGCGGATCGAGACGAGCTGCGCGGGGGTCGAGGGAGGCTGGCAGGAGAAGGTCGAAGCCGGCCTCGCCGCCTTCCTCGGGTATGTCGCCGAAGAGCCGGCGTTGGCCCGGATCTGCATGATCGAGGCGCTCTCGGCGACACCGACGACCACCAAGCGCTACGAGGACGCGCTCCAGGGGTTCGTCGAGATGGAGCAGTCGAGCGCGCCCCGGGACGAGCGCTTGCCGGAGACGGTCGACGAGACGCTGATCGGCGGCGTCGCGTGGATCGTCTACCGGCAGATCCGTCGCGGTGAGACAGAGGCGGCCGAGGAGCTGCTGCCCGAGTTGACCGAGTTCATGATGACCCCGTACCTGGGGGTCGGCGTGGGGGGAGCGGACAAGTAAGTCCTAGCACTGGCAGACTTCAGCGCCAGTGAGACGATTGCCCCGCGGCCGTCACGGCCTCAGTCGCGAGTTCGTCGCGCAGAATCAGCGCGATCGTCTGTTGGTGGCGATCTCCGACACCCTCGACGAGCGCGGCTACGACAAGACGACGGTCTCCTCGATCGGCAGCCGGGCCCACGTCTCCAAGAGCGATTTCTACCGACACTTCGACAGCAAGGACGAGTGCTTCCTCGCCGCCTACGACGACGCGGTCGAGCGGCTGCGCGAAGAAGTCGTCGCGGCTTGCTCGGGGTGCGGCGACTGGGTGGACGGCGTCTGCGCCGGGATCGCCACGCTGCTCGCCTGGCTGGCCCGGGAACCTGGCTGCGCGAACCTAATGCTGGTCGAGGGGCTCCGCGCCGGACCGCAGGTCTACGATCGCTTCCTGATGTGCGTGCAGGGCTTCGTCCCCTATCTGCGCGACGGCGCGCCGCAGGGAGGCGCCGGCGGCCGGGCGCCGGCGGCAACCGCCGAGGCGGTGGTCGGCGGGGTCGCCTCGCTGCTGGGGCGACGCGTCCTGGCGGGCGAGACCGAGCAGCTCGAGCGCTTCTTCCCGGACTTCGCGGAGTTCGCGCTCACCCCGTACCTCGGCGCCGCCGAGGCTCGCCGCATAATCTCGAATAGATGAGCGACGCGGCGAGAACGGCCGAGCGCCCGGAGGCGGCTGCGGCGGGGGCCGTGGTGGATGCGGGGGTGCTGCCCTCGCAGGCGCTGCGCGAGGCGGTCGAGGCCGAGTGGGTCAGCTCCGGCGACTACCGGATTCGGCCTGAGGCGATCCAGCCGGCGAGCATCGACCTGCGGCTCGGCGATTTCGCCTGGGCGCTGCGCTGCAGCTTCCTGCCCGACGTCGATTCGACCGTCGAGGAGAAGATCGAGGGGCTCGCCTTCCAGAAGGTGGACCTGCGCGACGGCGCTGTGCTGGAGCGCGATCGCCCCTACCTGGTGCCGCTGATCGAGGAGCTGGCACTGCCCGAGGACGTGCGGGCGAAGGCCAACCCGAAGAGCTCGACCGGGCGGCTCGACGTCTTCACGCGGGTGCTGACGGATCGCCACCACCGCTTCGACGAGGTCCGCCCCGGCTACCGGGGGAGGCTCTACCTGGAGGTCGTGCCGCGCTCCTTCGCGATCCAGGTGCAGAGCGGGCTCTCGCTCAACCAGCTGCGGCTGGCCCGTGGCGATGTACGGCTGAGCGACGGCGAGATCCGCGATCTGCAGGCCGAGCTCCCGCTCCTCTTCCTCGATTCCCACGCGTTGCGCGCGTCGGAGCTGGCGCTCGCCGACGGCCTCTTCCTCAGCGTCGATCTCTCCGGCCCCAGCGACCGGATCGTCGGCTACCGGGCGAGGAAGAACAGCCTGCCGATCGACCTCTCGCGGGTCCGCGCCTACCGCTGGACCGACTACTGGGACCCGGTGTACCCGGAGCCGGGCGGCCGGATCGTGCTCGAGCCGGAGATCTTCTACCTGCTGCTCTCGGCCGAGGGCGTCTGCATTCCGCCGCAGATCGCCGCCGAGATGATGGCCTACGATCCGACCGCGGGCGAGCTCCGCACCCACTACGCCGGCTTCTTCGACCCCGGCTTCGGCTACGACCCAAGCGGCGGGCGGCATGGCAGCCGCGCGGCGCTCGAGGTGCGGGCCCGCGACGTCTCCTTCATGGTCGAGCACCGCCAGCCGGTCTGCAAGCTCGCCCTGGAGCGGACCGGCGCCCCGGCCGAGCGCCTCTACGGCGAGGAGCTGGGCTCGAGCTACCAGGGCCAGGTGACCATGCTGAGCAAGCACTTCGAGGAGACCGGCTCGTGAGCGACCGAACCTGGAACGTCTACCTCTCCGGCGAGATCCACTCCGACTGGCGGGAGCGGATCGAGGCCGGAACGCGCGAGGCGGGCCTGCCCGTCTCCTTCTCGGCTCCGGTGACCGACCACGCCGCCTCCGACGACGCCGGTGTCGGCACCCTGGGCGACGAGCCTGCCCCATTCTGGCGCGACCACATGGGCGCCGGGGTCAACTCGATTCGCACCCAGACGCTGATCCGCGCCGCCGACGTCGTCGTCGTCCGCTTCGGCGACAAATACCGTCAGTGGAACGCCGCCTTCGACGCCGGCTACGCCGCCGCGCTCGGCAAGCCGATAGTCACCCTGCACGACACCGACATCGACCACGCGCTGAAGGAGGTCGACCGCGCTGCGCAGGCGACGGCGCGGACCGCCGGGCAGGTCGTCGACGTGCTCCGCTACGTGATCTCGGGCCGGCTGCCGTAGGCGCCGTCCGGCCTGCATGCGAACGTCTGTTCGCATGCGCTGGGACGAGCAGCGAATCGAGAACGACCTGCGGTTGCCGGGCGTCGGCGACGGGACCGTCGTGCGGACCTTCGATGCGCCCGAGGCGATGGGCGTCAACTTCCACGAGGTCCGGGCGCGATCGGCGCTGAACCGCGTGCCGGGCGGCCGCTACGGCTTCGAATGGACGATCAACCCATATCGAGGATGCACGCATGCCTGCACCTACTGCTTCGCTCGAAGAACTCATGCCTTTCTCGACCTCGATGCGGGGCGGGACTTCGAGCGGGAGATCGTCGTCAAGGTGAACGTGCCGGAGCTGCTGCGGGCCGAGCTGGCGCGGCCCGGCTGGAAGCGGGAGCTGGTCGCGCTGGGGACGAACACCGACCCCTACCAGTGGGCCGAGAGCCGTTACCGGATGATGCCCGAGATCTGCGCGGCGCTGGAGGAGGCGCAGACGCCGGTCTCGGTGCTGACCAAGTCGCCGCTGGCGCTTCGCGACATCGAGATCTTCGAGCGGATGGCGAAGCGTCTCCCGGTATCGGTCAACCTCTCCGTCCCCACACTCGACGAGGAGGCCTGGCGCGCCACCGAGCCCCACACCCCCAGCCCCGCGGCGCGCCTCGACGCCGTGGCCGAGCTGCGCCGCCGCGGGATCGACTCCGGCGTCCTGATCGCCCCGCTGATGCCGGGCATCAACGACGACCCCGAGCAGGTCCAGCCGATCGTCGACCGCGCCCGAGAGGCCGGCGCCAGCTTCCTCGGCGGCGTGGCGCTCCACCTCCGAGGCGAGGTCCGCGACGTCTTCTTCGCCTGGCTGGAATCCAAACGCCCCGACCTGGTCCCGAAATACGAGCAGCTCTACGCCAACGGCCGCGCCTACCTCCCAGCTCCCCTTCGGCAGCGCGCGACCCGCGCCGTCAAGGGTTGGGGCCGAACCCGCAGCCGGAGGGAGGAGCGACGGTCCCCTCCTCCGACAAGCAGCCCTTCGGGCTGCTTTGAGTATCCGTCGGCTGAGGGGACCGCCGCTCCTCCCATTCAGGACGCGCTGTTCTGAGCCAGCTGGCGGCCGAGGGCGGTGGCGGGGAGCCCTCTCGACGGGCGGATACTCAAAATGCCGGGCTAATCAGCCCGGCATTTGTCCGGCGGGAGGGCTCCCCGTCGCCGCCCTACCCTTCGTCCAGAAGCTCGAATGTGCACTCGCGGGGAGCTTTGTCGTCCCGAAAGCGACGGAACCGCGCGCCGTGCCGGATCCGCCCCGCCGAGGCGTGGTCGTAGCCGACTTCGATCACCAGCTCGGGCCGCAGGGCCACCCACTCGAGGTCGCGTCCGCCGGTCCAGCGGCTCGGCTCCGCGGTGCCGCTCTCGCCGGTCTCCAGCGGCGCGAGCAGCCCGCGCAGTCCCCGTTTCGTCTCGGCGCTGAAGCCGGAGATGTGGCCGACCGGGCGCAGCTCGTCGCCGTCGTAGAGGCCGAGGATCAGCGAGCCGACCGTGCCCTCCTCCTTGCCGGGCCGCCAACCGATCGCCACGCAGTCGATCTCTCGCTCCCGCTTCACCTTCGCCATCCCGCGCCGCTTGCCCGGCAGGTAGGGGGCGTCGAGCTGCTTCGCCATTGCTCCCTCGGTCGTGCGCAGCCAGCGCTCGGCCTGCGCGGGGTCGCGCACCAGCGGGGTCAGCTCGGCACCGGTCCGCCCGGCCAGCGCCTCCAGCCGGGCGCGCCGCTCGACCAGCGGTGTCTCGAGCAGCGACTCGTCCTCCTCGGCGAGCAGGTCGAAGGCGACGTAGTCGGCCGGGATCTCCTTTGCCAGCAGCCCGATCCGCGACTCGGCGGGGTGGATGCGGCTCTGCAGCGCGTCGAACTCGAGGTTGCCCTCGGCGTCGCGGATCACCAGCTCGCCGTCCAGCACGTAGCGTCCCGGCGCGAAGCGCAGCTCCGGGAAGTAGCGGGCCAGGGCCTTGCCGCCCCGCGACTGGATGTAGACGTCGTCGCCGTCGACGAAGACGATTGCCCGGAAGCCGTCGAGCTTCGGCTCGTAGGCCCACTCCTCGCCGCGCGGCAGCGCTTTGCGGCTCAGGGCCAGCTGCGGCGCGATCGGCGGCGAGAGCGGCAGGCTCACGGTCCCGCGGCGTCCACCCGCCGCCGCGCCCGGCTCTCGCGCGGGTCGGGGATCGGCGCCGCCGCCAGCAGCGACCTCGTGTAGGGGTGGGAGGGACGCTCGCAGACCCGGTCGGCGGGGCCCTCCTCGACGATCCTGCCCTCGTGCATGACCGCGATCCGGTCGGAGACGTGGCGAACCACGCCGATGTCGTGGGCGACGAAGACGTAGGTGAGGCCGAGCTCGTCCTGGAGGTCGTCGAGCAGGTTGACGATCTGGGCGCGGATCGAGACGTCGAGGGCGGAGACCGGCTCGTCGGCGACGATCAGCTTCGGTTGGAGCGCCAGCGCGCGGGCGATCCCGATCCGCTGTCGCTGGCCGCCCGAGAACTCGTGCGGGAAGCGGTCGTGGTGCTCCGGCGAGAGGCCGACCCGCTCGAGCAGCTCCTGCACGCGGCGGCGCAGCGCGGCGCCCGAGGTGGAGCGCTGGATCCGCAGGGGCTCGCCGACGATCTGCCCGACCCGCTTGCGCGGGTTCAGCGACGCGTAGGGGTCCTGGAAGACCATCTGAATCTGCGGCCGCAGTGGCCGCATCTGTCGTCGCGAGAGCCCGGCGATCTCGCGACCCTCGAAGCGGACCGAGCCGGCGGTCGGCTTCAGCAGTTGCAGGACGGTTCGGCAGAGCGTCGACTTGCCGCAGCCCGACTCCCCGACGAGGCCCAGCGTCTCCCTCGGCGCGACGCTGAAGCTGACGCCGTCGACCGCCCGCACCCGGTCGACCTCGCGGTCGATCAGCAGCCCGCGCTTGACGGGGAAGTGCTTGACGAGGTCGGTGACCTCGAGCAGGGGCCCGCTTGCCGTGGTCACGCTGGCTCCTCGAGGCCGATCCGCCCGTCGAGCTCGCGCCGCCCTCGCTTCTCCTCGGGCCCCAGCCAGCAGCGATCGCGATGGCCGGACGCTTCGCCGGGGCGCGCCTTCAGGCCGGGCAGCTCGGTGCAGCGGCCGAACGCGTGCGGGCAGCGGGGAGCGAAGCTGCAGCCGGCCGGCAGGTCGAGCAGCGACGGCGGCGCGCCGCGGATCTGCGGCAGCCGCTCGGGCCGCTCGCGGTCGAGGCGGGTGAGCGAGCCGAGCAGGCCCCAGGTGTATGGGTGCTGGGGGTCGTAGAAGATCTCGTCGAGCGTTCCCTCCTCGACCACCCGCCCCGCGTACATGACCAGAACCCGGTCGGCGATCTCGGCAACCACGGCGAGGTCGTGGGTGATCAGGACGATCGCCAGGTCGCGCTCGCGGTTGAGGCGCCGCAGCAGCTCGAGGATCTGCGCCTGGATCGTCACGTCGAGGGCCGTGGTCGGCTCGTCGGCGATCAGCACGTCCGGGTCGAGCGCCAGCGCCATCGCGATCATCGCCCGTTGGCGCATCCCGCCCGAGAGCTCGTGGGGGTAGGCGTCGGCCCGCCGTTCGGGCTGCGGGATGCCGACCGAGTCCAGCATCTCCACCGCCAGCCTCCGGGCCTCCTCCTCGCCGACCCGCTCGCGGTGGGCGCGGATCGCCTCGACGATCTGGTCGCCGACCCGGTAGACCGGGTTGAGCGAGGTCATGGGGTCCTGGAAGACCATCGCGATCCGGTCGCCCCGGACCCTTCGCAGCTCGGCCTCGCTCGCCTCCAGCAGCTCCTCGCCGCGCAGCCTCGCGGAGCCTTCGATCCGCGCGTTCGGCGAGCGGGTCAGGCCGGGGATCGTCTGCGCGGTGACGCTCTTGCCCGCGCCCGACTCGCCGACGATCGCCAGCACCTCGCCCGGCACCAGGTCGAAGGAGACGCCGTCGACCGCCTGCAGCAGGCCGCCTTCGGTGACGAAGCCGACCCGCAGGTCGCGCACGGCGAGCAGCGGCTCGCTCATCTCGCCGACTCCTCCAGCCGGATCCTCGGGTCGAGCCAGGCGTAGGCGATGTCGACGAGCGCGTTGAAGAGGACGATGAAGAAGGCGCCGAACAGGGTGACGGCCATGATCGGCGGCAGGTCGAGGTTCTTGATCGATTCGGCCGCGTACTGGCCGACCCCCTGAAGGTTGAAGATCGCCTCGGTGAGGATCGCGCCGCCGCCGAGGACCGCGCCGAAGTCGAGCCCGAACAGGGTGACGATCGGGATCAGCGAGTTGCGGAGAACGTGGCGGATCCTGACCCGCCGCTCGCTCAGTCCCTTGGCGCGGGCGGTCCGCACGTAGTCCTCGTCCATCGCGTCGAGCATGTTGGAGCGCAGCACGCGGCTGTAGAAGCCGACGAAGATGATCGCCAGGGTCAGCCAGGGCAGGACCAGGTGATAGGCCCACCCGAGTGGGTCTTCGCTCAGCGGCACATAGCCCCCCGAGGGGAACAGCTCCACCTCGAAGGTCAGGTAGTAGAGGAAGATCGCGGCGAGCCAGAAGACCGGCATCGAGATCCCGACCAGGGCGAGGACGGTCAGCACCCGGTCGGTCGCCCGACCCGCCTTGGCCGCCGAGAGATAGCCGAAGAGGATCCCGAAAGACAGCCAGATCAGCGCCGCGCCGATGCACAGCGAGAAGGTTGCGGGGATGCCCTCGGCGATCTGCTCGTCGACGTTCTGGCGGCTGTTGTAGGAGATCAGGTCGCCGCTGAAGACCTTCTTCATCATCGTCCAGTACTGGACCGGCAGCGGTTCTTCGAAGCCCCATTCCTCGCTGATGCTGGCGACCAGTTGCGGCGTCGCGTTTTTTCCGGCCAGCCGCTGGGCGGGGTCGGAGTTCGGGATCACGTTGAAGATCAGGAAGACGACGATCGAGATCGCGAAGAGGACGAGCAGCATCGCCAGCAGCCGCCGGACCGCGAAGCGGCCCATCAGGCCGGCTCCTCCTCGGGCTCGAATCTGCCGGCGTGCGCCTCGAGCCGGACCCGCGATTTGGGGTCGAGCGCGTCGCGCAGCCCGTCGCCGAAGACGTTCAGCGAGAGCACCGTGAGCAGGATCATCGTGCCGGGGATGATCGTCAGCAGCGGGTCGCTGTAGATCAGTTCGATCCCCGAGGAGATCATCGTCCCCCAGGAGGAGTTGGGCGGCTGCACGCCGGCGCCGAGAAAGGAGAGGGCCGACTCGAGCAGCATGTTGTTGGCGATGTTGAGGGTGAAGAAGACGATGATCGTCGAGGAGAGGTTGGGCAGCAGCTCGCCGGCCATGACGCGCAGCGGGCCGGCCCCCTGGGCGACCGCCGCCTCGACGAACTCCTTCTCGCGCAGCGCCAGCACCTCGCCGCGGATCGGCCGCGCCATGTACGGGGTGTAGACGAAGCCGATGATCAGGATCGGGATCCAGATCGAGCCGCTGGAGATCGAGAGCGGGCCGATCTGCAGGCCACCCACCGCCAGCGCCGTGCCGAGCGCGATTCCCAGCAGCAGCACGGGGAAGGCCCAGACGATGTCCAGCAGGCGCGAGACGACCGCGTCGGTCCAGCCCCGGAAGTAGCCGGCAAGGAGGCCGAGCGCGACCGCCAGCACGGTGGTGATCAGCGCCGCGGCGAGGCTGACGAAGAGCGAGGTCCGCCCGCCGTACATCAGCCGCACCATCTCGTCGCGGCCGAGCCGGCCGTCGGCGCCGAGGAAGAACCTGCCGTCGGCGCCCAGCCACTGGGGCCCGATCGGCGTGCCGTCGGGGCTGACGACGTCGCGTTGCTTTCCACCAACTTCGATCTTCTCCAGCGTGTGCGTCGCGTTCGGCCCGGTGTGGGCGACCTGGTTCGCCCAAAGCGGCGCGGCGATCACGAAGGCGACGATCAGGACGAACAGCACGAGCGAGCCGACCGCGACCCGGTTGCGCCGCAGTTGCCTCAGCGCCAGGCCCCAGGGACCTCCCCCCGCGGGACGGGACTCGGCGTTGGGCGGGGAGGCCACCGCCGTATTGTGAAGCAGCGCTTGGCGGCTACTTGAGCTGGAAGCTCGTCAGGTCGCCTGAGAAGGTCGGGTTCCAGATCACCTTGTCGAAGTCGATGTCGCTCGAGACGAATACCGACAGGGTGCGGTTGCCGAACGGAGCCCACGGCGCCCGCTCCATGTATTCGCGGTCGAGGGCCGCGTATTCCGCTTCCTGCTGAGGCCCGAGCTGCTCCCGGCCGAGCTCTTCGATCTTCTTGTTCAGCGACGGGATGTCGATCTGCGCGAAGTTGCCGTTGTTGGTCGGTGCGATGCTCGACCCGGCAAGCAGCGGTTCGAAGAAGTCGTTCGGATGCGGGTAGTCCTGTCCCCAGTTCGCCCAGCCGGTGTCGAGGTCCGGGGTCGAGGTGTTGCCGATCACCGTGAAGTAGTTGTCGGCGCCGAGGGCTTTGAGCTTCACGCTGAAGCCGAGTTCCTCCAGCACGTTCTGGTAGTAGGCGCCCGCTTCGTCGTTGGGGCTGAGACTGTCGGTCCAGGCGGTCACGTTGCGGTCGGAGGGGTCGGCTTCGGCGATCAGCTTCTTCGCCTTGGCCATGTCGTGCGGGTAGAGCTCGAACTTCTCGTAGCCGGGCATGCCCGGCGGCAGGATCTGCTGGCTGGCCTTCATCTGGCCCGCGTAGATGCGTTCCAGCGCGGCCGGGTCGACTGCGTAGTTGACCGCCTGCCGCACCTTGAGGTCGTCGAAGGGCGGCTGCGTCGTGTTCATCCAGAAGAAGTAGACGCTGATCGACGGCACTTCCCGGTACTGGGTCCCTTCGTAGCGCTGCCTGACCGAGCCGACGCGGTCCGGCGGCACCGGGTCGAACATCCAGTTCGTCTTCCCCTGTTCGACGTCGTTGACCTGGGTCGCCTGGTTGTGAGTGACGGTAGCGTCGATCCTGTCGACGTGGCCCCCGGGCAGGTCGGGCATCAGCTTCGCGTTGTTCTTCTCCCATTGCGGGTTGCGTTCGTAGGACCAGCTCTGGCCCGGGTCGGACTCGGTGATCGCGTAGGGCCCGGTCGCCGGCGGCGGGTTGGCCGATTGGTCCTGGTCCGGGGTGCCCGCCGGCACCGGGGCGACGAACGGCAGCCCCAGCTCGTCGGTGAACGTGCCACGCGGCTGGGTCAGGTGGATCGTGATCGCGCCGCTCGCGTCGTCGGTTTCGATCCCGGAGATCTGCTTGGCCTTGCCCGCGGCGAGCTCTTCGGCGCCGACGATCGAGCTGTAGAAGAACGAGCCACCGGAATTGAGCTTGAACGTGCGTTCAACCGCGGCCTTGAAGTCGGAGGCCTTCACGGGCGTTCCGTCGGAGTACTTGAGGCCCTGGCGGAGGGTCAGCGCGTAGGTCTTGCCCCCGTCGCTGATCTCCGGCAGGTCCTCGGCCAGGCCTGGGACCACCTCGCTACCCGCCTCCCCTTCTGCGTGGTCGTAGGTGAGCAGCGGAATGTAGGTGTTGTACAGCGCCGACCAGCCTTCGACCGTGTAGCAGAGCTGCGGATCGAGCGTTTCGGGGTAGGAGGAGAAGCTGACCGACAGCGTGCCGCCCTCCTTGTCGCTTGAGCTGCCGCACGAGGAGAGGCCCAACGCGATCATCGCCAGTGCGACGACCGCGAGCAGTGCGCCGAGTTTCTTCACGTCAGGGCCTCCGATCTGGACTGGACAGAACCTCCGCGGGAATTAACTCCACCATAATCTCCTCGGCGGCGTCAACCCCCTCCGGAGGTACTTCTGCGCCGTCGGCCGCCCACCTCCTGCCCAGCAGCAGGCTCGAGACCACGACGATCGCGATCACCCCGGCGCCGGCGGCGAGGAAGGTCGCCCGCGGGCTCAGGTTGGCGGCGATCAGCCCGCCGAGCAGGAATCCGACCCCGGGCATCGCCGCGCCGATCGACTCGAGCACGCTGAGCACCCGCGCCTGCATCGACTCGGCGGTCAGCTCCTGCACGGCGCTGATCGCGGCCACCCACTGGACGCCGTTGCCGCCGCCGCCCAGCACCGAGACGGCGCAGGCGACGGCCAGCGTCGGGGCGGCGGCGAGGCCGAGGTAGCCGGCGCCGACCGCGAGCGTGCTGAAGAAGAGCAGCAGGGGTAGGGGTGCGCGCCGCGCCGCGGCGAAGACGAGGCTGCCGAGGACCATTCCCACCCCCCAGCTGGCGAGCAGGAGGCCGTAGCCCGAGTCGCCGGCGCCGAGCGTCTGCTTGGCGTAGATCACCTCGATCGGCAGGACCGCGGCGAAGAAGACGAAGGCGGCGCCCTGCGCGCTCAGCAGGCGCCGCAGCGTCGGCCTGTCGCGAATGTAGGCGAGGCCGGTCCGCAGCCGGTCCCGCAGGCGCAAGGCGTCGGGCTCGACCTCGGGCATCGGACCGGCGGTGAGCAGGATGCAGGCGATCGCGTAGAAGGAGGCGGCGTCGAGCAGCAGCGCCGACTGCACGCCGAGGCCGGCGACGACCAAGCCGGCGATCGCCGGGCCGACCGCCGCCCCGCCGGTGAAGGCGACGTTGAGCACGGCATTGCCGGACCGCAGTTCTCCGGTCGGCTCGAGCAGACGCGCGACGACGGCGCGGGTGAGCGCTCGTCCCGAGAGCGCGAGGGCGCCGTCGAGCGCCGCGAGGGCGATCACCGCGCCCAGCGAGAAGTGGCCGGCGAGCAGGGCGAGGCCGCCGAATGCGGCAGCCTCGCCGCAGTAGATGACCGGCAACGCGAAGCGGGGCGGCGGCTGCTCGACGCGGGCGACCAGGACCGGGGCCAGGACGGCGGGGAGGAAGCGGGTGCCGAGGAAGAGCCCCGCGGTGGCGAAGGCGCTGTCGGTGCGATCGAAGACGAGCACCGAGAGGGCGACGATCCCCATCCAGTCGCCCAGCTCGTTGACCGCGTAGGTCGTCGCGAGCCGTCGGAAGAGGGGCCGCCGCAGGGGGTCGGTGAGGCGTGGCCTCAGCATTGCTGGCCGTTCCTACTACGCGATTTCTGCACAAGATTTCCTGCAGGTGCACAACTTTCCGCCACATTGTGCTAGAACATTGGCAAGTTCGAAACAGCAGTGCAGAGGTTCTTGGGCTTCAAACGAAAGGAAAGACCAATGGGCTGGCGCCACTAAGACTTCGAGAGGCAGAAAAGCTATTGCGATTCTGTTCTGGACGAAAGGCGCCCCTGGGGGGCGCTTTTTGTCTTTTTTGGGCGGATTTCGGTTGCCTCTCCGCAACATGCAAGCTCCTAGTCAATTGAATTAGACGCCTTGTTGCGGATGCGTCAACCATCTACGGTGGTTTTGCAACGCTATGCCCGCAAGGGCCCGGTCGTCTTCGAGCGGAGGGAACAGCCCTCGCGCAAGGAAGTCTTCCGGGCGCTTGCGCGGGCGCGACAGATCGCGCGAGACCATGCCGGCAAGGAGACCGACACCGCTGATCATCCTTCTGCAGGTGGCGCTGCTCTGCAGCGTCGTCGCCAGCGCGTTGGCGCGGGGCGGCAGCGCCGACTGGAACCTGCCGCTGCTCGGCATCCTGCTCGGCTTCTCGGTCTTCAGTGACCTGACGGCGATCGAAACGGCCTCGCGCCTGAAGACCTCCGGCAGCTTCCTGGCCCTGGTCCTGGCGATGGTCCTGCTCGGCGGCCCGCCCGCCGCGGCGATCGGGGTCCTGACGATCCTGGTCGGCTGGGTGCGCTGGCGGGACGCGCCCCACTACCTGCTCAACAACATCCTCACCTACGCCACCTTCCCGCTGATCGGCGGCTTCGCCTTCCGCGAAACGATCAGCCGATACGGGATCACCGCGGCAGATCCCTCCTACTACACGCTCGTCTTCGCGACCTTCCTGCTGGCCCTGGCGATCAACTTCACGATGATCGGCCTCTACAAGGGCTACCTCGAGCGCAGCGCGTTCCTCCCCAAGGTCCGCAACGTCCTGGTGCCGGTGCTGCCCTCCGAGCTCGCGGCGGCGCTGATGGCGGTCGGCGTCGCCTTCATCTACCACCAGATCGGCATCGCCGGGGTCGCCCTGTTCGGGATCGTGCTGATCACCTTCCAGTACCTGCTCGGCGCCCTGCTGCTCTCCCAGGAGCGCGCCCAGGAACTGGAGCGGCGCACCAAGCAGCTGGCCAGCTTCCAGGTCGGAATGCTGAGCGCGATGCTGCGCACCCTCGACCTGCGGGACCAGATGACCGCCCGCCACAGCGCCGCCGTGGCCCGCTACTCGCGGGCGATCGCGCAGCGGGCCGGCTACTCGCGCCAAGAGGAGGAGCTGGTGCACATCGCCGCGCTGCTGCACGACATCGGCAAGTTCATCCTGCCCGACCGGATCCTCAAGGCCAACGTGCCGCTGACCGACGAAGACTGGATGCTGATCCGCCGCCACCCGCAGCAGGGCGCCCGGGTGGTCTCCTCACTGGACGGCTACGGGCCGGTCGCGGAGATCATCCTCGCCCACCACGAGCGGGTCGACGGCAAGGGTTACCCGCGTGGACTGGAAGGCGAGGAGATCCCTGAGCTGGCGCGGATCATCTCGGTCGCCGACACCTACGACGTGATGACCTCCCGAGACTCCTATCGGGCGCCGGTCTCCAACTACGAGGCGATCCAGGAGCTGCGGCAGGTTGCCGGCGGGCAGCTGGACGAGCGCTTCGTCGAGACCTTCGTCGAGCTGCTCGAGGGCAAGGACCTCTCCTTCCGGCACGGCGAGGAGGCCGACTTCGAGCGCGAGCTGGCGCTGGAGGCGCGGATCGCCGAGACGGCCAGCCCCGGCGTCAACGCGGGCCGCTTCCAGGTCCCCGGCGTCAGCGTCGGCTGACGACCGGGCTCCGAATTTGCGCACCCGCGGCTGACGCGCCTGGCGCGGCGCTGGGTCGCCACCCACCTCCTCGCGAATAGCGCTGCTATTCGCTCGTCGGCGTGCGGCGCCCAGCTTGGCCAGTCGCGCCCCCGCAGGCACGTAAATTCACAGCCGGCCATCAGCCGACGCGCGTCGGTTACGGTTGCGCGATGCGCGCGGTCACCTTCCAGGCGCCCGGCGAGGTTCGGATCGAGGAGAAGCCCGACCCCGAGGTCGAGGCCGGCGACGACGCGCTGGTGCGGGTCGAGGCGAGCGGGATCTGCGGCTCCGACCTGCACATCTACCACGGGCGGGTGCCGGTCGAGCCGGGCTTCACGGTCGGCCACGAGTTCGTCGGGACGGTGCTCGCCGCTGGGCCCGACGTCGAGCGGGTCGCCGTCGGCGATCGGGTGCTCGGCTGCTTCCACGTCGCCTGTGCGACCTGCGCCGCCTGCCTGCGTTGCGACTACCACCGCTGCGAGCGGGGACGCACCTTCGGTCACGGCGCGAAGCTGGGCGACCTGCAAGGCGCTCAGGCCGAGAGGCTCCTGGTGCCGCGCGCCAACCTCACCCTGCGGCGCGTCCCGCAGGGAATGGCCGACGAGGTGGCGCTGTTCGCGGGCGACGTGATGGGGACCGGCTACCACGCGGTCGCCCACGCGGGGACGCGATCCGGCGACACGGTCGCCGTGCTGGGGCTCGGCCCGGTTGGGCTCTGCGCGGTGCAGGCGGCGGTGGCGGCGGGAGCGACGAGGGTCTTCGCGGTCGATTCGGTCGAGGCGCGGCTGGCGATGGCGGAGCGCTTCGGCGCCAGGCCGCTCCACCTGACCGAGGACGACCCGAAGCGCGGGGTGCGCGGAGCCACCGGGGGCCGTGGCGTCGACGTGGTGGTCGATGCGGTCGGCGACCCGGGCCCGCTGGCGATGGCGATCAGCCTCGCCCGCGATGCGGGCACGGTCTCCGGGATCGGCGCCTACGCCGGCCAGGGCGAGGTGCCGATCGGCCTCGCCTGGCTGAAGGGGCTGACCCTGCGGCTCGGATTGGCCAACGTGATCGCCCACGTCGACCGGGTGCTGGGGCTGATCGAGGCGGGCAGGCTCGACCCCTCGCCGCTGGTGACCCATCACATGAAGCTCGAGCAGGCCGCCGAGGCCTACCGGCTCTACGACGATCGGGAAGCCCTGAAGGTCGTCTTGACGCCGTGAAGGTTTACTGTGCTAGTTGACTAGCGCAATAAGTCGAGCTACTGTGCTGACACAGTGGTACAGAGCTCTCCGCGCGACCAAGCAGCGAATCCCTTCGCCACCGATCCCGGTGACGAGCTGCCGGTCGGCCTGCAGCTGACCTGGCGGCTGCGGGCGCTGATCGCCAGCGGCCGGCTCGGCGCCGGCGAGCGGTTGCCGAGCTTTCGCCGCCTCTCCGAATGGGCTGGGGTCAACGTCAACACGGTCCGCTCCGTCTACGCGGGTTTGGAGGAGGAGGGCCTGGTGGTCAGTCGTCAGGGCCAGGGCACCTTCGTCGCCGCGGGGATCGCAGCGGCGCCGCAGCTCGAGGAGATCGCCACCGAGGCGCTGCGACGGGCCAGCGAGGCGGGGCTCAGCCCGCGCGACCTGGCGGTCGTCGCCTCCGCTTGCGCGAGCATGCCCGGGGCGCTCGAGGGCTTCGCGGAGGAGCGGACCGAGCAGCCACCCGACCTGGCGGAGGAGAGCGAGGCGATCGAGGTCCGCCACGAGCTGCGCCGCCAGGTCGCCCGGCTCGAGGCCGAGTTGGCGACGTACCCGCGCGACCTGCCGAGCGCCCCACCGACCGCGCCGCGCCGCGCTACCGCGCACGTCGCCGGGGTCGAGGAGCTGGAGCAGACCCGCGACGCGCTGATCGCCCAGCTCTCCAGCGCACAGCGGGCGGCCGAGCAGCGCGCCCGCGAGAAGGGGCGAGAGCGGGCGCGGGGGGCCAGTCCGCTCGAGCGGGCGATGAGCTGGTGGCGACGCAAGTCCTAGCGCGAGCCATCCTTCCCCTCCGGTCTACCTTCGAGCAGACCGGGGAGATGGTGATCCTCGCCGCGCGGACGATCGTCTCCGCGGTGCGGCCGCCGTATCCCTACGGCGAGGAGCTGGTCGGCCAGTTCCTCTTCGTCCTCAAGCTCTCCTGGTTCCCGGCCTCGATCTCGACCTTCGCCCTCTGCCTCGGCGCGCCGGGGCTGCAGGCGGCGGGCATCCTCAACCTGGTCGGCGGCCTCGACCGGCTCGGCGGCTTCTTCGTCGTCACCGCCGTCCGCTTCATCGGCCCGGTCGTCACCGCGGTCGTCGTCGGCGGCGTCGCCGGCACCGCGATCACCGCCGACCTCGGCGCTCGCAAGATCCGCGAGGAGCTCGACGCCCTCCAGGTGCTCGGCGTCGATCCGGTCAAGAACCTGGTCGTGCCGCGCTTCCTGGCGCTGATCGCGATCACCGCGCTGCTTGACGTCTTCGCGATCGTCTTCGGCCTGACCGCGGGGATCGCCGCCGAGCTGATCTACCGTCAGTCGCTGGGAGGGTTCTTCGCGACCCTCTTCGCCAACGCCTCGATCACCGACATCTGGGGCTCGGTGCTGATGTGCTCGATGTTCGGCGGGATCATCGCCGTCGTCTGCTGCTTCAAAGGGATGACCGCGTCAGGGGGCGCGGCGGGAGTCGGACGGGCTGTCAACCAGGCGGTGGTGATCTCCTTCATGGGAGTCTTCGCCTTCCTCTACGTGTTCAGCACGGTCCTGCTCGCGACGAATCCCGAACTGCAGGCGATCCGGTGAGCGCGGAGCGACCGTGATCGGCTGGCTCGACGTCCCGCGCGGCTGGCTCGACTCCTTCGGCGAGATCGTCCGCTTCGGCACCCGGGTCGCCGGTCTCGTCTACTCGGGTCGCGTTCTGCGCTTCTTCGGCGAGAGCGTGCGCCAGGCCGGGATCCTGATCCTCGGGTCGGCGCTGATCGTCTGGGCCTTCGTCTTCATCCTCGGCCTCCAGTGCGGGGTGATCGGCGCCTACTTCAACCGCTCGATCGGCGCGCCGTCCCTGGCCGGCCTGTTCTCGGCCTACTGCAACCTGCGCGAGGGGCTGCCGTACGCCTTCGGCTACATCCTCTCCGCCAAGGTCGGGACCGGGATCGTCGCCGAGATCGGCGCGATGCGGATCTCCGACGAGATCGACGCGCTCGAGGTGATGGGCATCCAGCCGCTCACCTTCCTCGCCGCCACGCGGCTGCTCGCCGCCTGGATCGCGCTGCCGGTCATCTACCTCGTCGCGATCGGCGTCTCCTACCTGGCCAGCTACCTCGCCGTGGTCGATCAGGTCGGCGACGTCTCCTCCGGCGGCTACCTGCTGATCTTCTGGATGTTCCAGGACCCCACGGACCTGGCGTTCAGCGCGATCAAGGCGATGACCATGGCGACGGCGATCGTCCTGGTCGGTTGCTACTACGGCTATACGGCGAGCGGCGGGCCGGTCGGGGTCGGCACGGCAACGGCGCAGTCGATGGCCGTCAACATCATCCTCGTCCACATCATCGGCATGCTGGGCAGCCTGATCTTCTGGGGCCCCAACCCGCGGGCGCCGATCGGGGGCTGATTGATCAATCACGATGTTGCGGATTGTCAGCGAGTTGTGGCAGCATGGGGCGATGGCGCCGTTGAGCGATCCCGAGATCGACGCCAGGCTGAGCGAGCATCCCGGCTGGTCGCGAGCCGGCGACGCGATAGTCAAGAGCTTCAAGCGCGGCGACTTCGTCGGCTCGGTCAACTTCGTCAACAGCGTCGCCAGGCCGGCCGAGGAGATGAACCACCATCCCGACCTCTCGATCTCCTGGGACGAGGTGACGGTGTCGCTCTCCACCCACTCCGAGGGCGGCGTCACCGCCTCGGACTTCGAGCTGGCGGCGAAGATCGACAAGCTCGCCTGACCTCTGCGCGGGCTAGCGTGGTCGGATGGCCGAGGAGCTGAGGATCGCCGAGCGGCTCTCGATTCCCCTCGGGGAGGTGGAGCTGCGCGCCAGCCGCTCCTCCGGGCCGGGAGGGCAGCACGCGAACGTGACCGCGTCGCGGGTGGAAGCGGTGTTCGACGTCGCTGCGTCGGCGACCCTCGACGAGGGTCAGCGGGCGCGGCTGGCCGAGCGGGTGGGGCCGACTGTGACCGCGGTCGCCCAGGAGGCGCGAGGCCAGGCGCGCAACCGCGAGTTGGCGCTCGAGCGCCTCGCGGAGAAGATCGCCGCGGGGCTGCGGACGCCGCGGCGCCGCCGCCGGACCAGGCCGACCCGCGCCGCCCGGGAGCGCCGGCTCGAGCAGAAGCGGCGCGCCGGCCAGCGCAAGAGGGCGCGCCGCCCCCCGGCGACGGACGGGGAATGACCTGCAGCGGGAGTCCCGATCGGCCCGCTCCACATGGCAGACTCGGACCATGGCGAAGCGAAAGAAGCGACGGCCGAGGGAGAAGGTCCCGACCGTCGGCTACACCGACGCGGAGGGCAACACCCTCGCCCTGCGGCAATCGCTCAGCCCCGGCACGATCGCCAATATCGAAGCGGGCCCGGCCACCGCCGCCACCTCCCGGGACGACGCCTGGCGCCGTCGCTCCGAGCTGCTCTTCGAGCGCCTCGCCGTCCGCTGGGAGATCGCCGGCCTCCCCCTGACCGACCAGAAGATGCTCCTGGGCCGCTACCGCATGGCCGACCAGGCGACCCAGCAATGGGTCCGGGAAACGATCGCCGACCACGTCGAGCGGTTCATCCCTGAGCTGTCGAGCTGAGCCGGGCCGGGGTCGGAGTCCGAGACGCCGGTAGCCTGACATGGCCGACGCAGCGAAACCAGAGAGCGGTAGCGTCGAAGGTCCGCCACCTCCGCCTCCCCCTATCCCAGGTCTCATGCGCCCGGAGATCATCCGCCGTCCGTCCGTCATGAGGAGATGGTGGCGGCGACTGCAATCTCGGCGATCCTCGTCGAGATCGAAGCCCGACGCCTCGGCACCGAATTCCTCTTCGAGCGTCTAGCCCTACGCGTCGACGAAGTCGGAGGACGCCGGATGGTGGCTACTCCAGCAAGGTCACCGGCTGGCAGCAGCGCAGAAGACGAAGTGCAGCGACACATCGAAGGTCGGCCGAGGCCGTGGCAGGAAGCGAGCGATTGGGAGCGGCCCCGTTTGCTCGGCGTGCGGCCGAGCATGCGTCTGGAGCGCCTGTAGGGTGCCCGCCGGGCTGGGGACTGGACAGCCCCCCGGCCTCCCCGGCAGAGCGACGCGGCGACCCCCCCATGCCGCGGCCGGGAGGGGCCGGGTCCAAGACCGGGCGGGAGGCAGCGGGCCGGGAGTGCGCCCCCGGCCCGCGCCTGCCCGCTAGTTGGACTTCCTGATCGCGAGCATCGGGATGACGCGTTCGGTTGTCGTCGCGCACATGGCCGCTCACCTCCCTTCCGGGCCTTCGGGATCGCGCGGCGCTCGCGCCTGAGGCGGAGGCCGCGCCTGACCAATGGAACGAGGCAGAGTTTTGCTCAGGAAGTTTTGACTAGACGACGTTTCGCCGATTAACGCTCGCAAAGCGCGCAGAAAAGTTGCTTAACTCCTTACCCGCCGAATACCTAAGACGTTCTGGAGGGGGGCACTGGTGGTTCACAAAGGAAGCGGCAAAGGGCAGGCGGCGGAGGAGGAGGAGGGTGGCCAGCCCCGGGCGAGGGGCAAGCGGGCGGGGAGGGGAGGCCGGAAGAAGGATTCGCATGGAGGAAGCGCCAAGCCGGCCGTCCTGGTCAACCCCGAGTTCGCCGTGATGGCGCGGGAGCCGCTCCGGACGAGCATCGTCGCGATGGGTCACCAGCACCTGGTCAGTCCGGTTGAAGTCGCGGAGATCTACGGCCTCGACGTGAAGTACGTCTCCGACCAGTTCCAGGCGCTCGTCAAAGCCGGGCTGCTCGAACTGGTCGAGATTGTGAAGGTCCGGGGGGTCAGCCAGCACATGTACCGCTCGACGAAGCGGGCGTTCGTGACGGACGGCGACTGGAGCCAGTTCGGGGAGAAGATCCAGGAAGGGATGAGCGGCGCGGTCCTCCAGGACCTCAACGGCCAGGTCGCGCGGAGCCTCGAGGCCGGGACCCTGGACTCGCGCGACGACAGCTGCCTGTTCTGGGAGTGCATGGCGGCGGATGAGATCAGCTGGGCGAACTCGGCCAGGATCGTGGAGCTGGCGATCAGCGCGCTCAGGGAGCAGTCGGTCCAGGCGGTCAACCGCCACGCGAAGGGCGATTCGACGGCGCTTTTCCCCGCGACCTTCGTTCTGATGGCCTTCGAGTCGCCGACCGAGTCGGTCCTCAGGGACAAGCGTAGGCGGGCCGGCGGGACCCGACGTGGCGAGGGCCGCGGGGAGTGAGTGGGGCCAGTCCCGGCACGGTGGCGCGAACGAAGCTGAGCGATTGAAGCGAGAGGAGATGGTTGAGGATGTCCGACGACGCCCACGAGAGGGCCGCCCGCGAGCACGGCGCGCGGGCCGCGATCCTGGAGGCGCTACCCGGCGATGGCCCCGGCGTGTCCCTCGGCGAGCTGCGCGGCGAGCTGCGCGCCGCGCTGCCCGGCGACTCGCCGAGCTGCGCGGCGGCCGCCTACCACCTGAGGGTCTTGGAGCGGGCCGGGCTTGCCGAGCGACGGGAGGATGGTTGGCGGCGCCCCGGCCACTGAGGCGCGGGAGGGAAGCGCCGGTGCCGGTCAAGGCGCCCGGCCCGGCGCCCCCCGTCCAGCCTTAGGTGAAGACCATGAGCCACAGCAATAACGCGCCGAAATACGTCGTTGCGATAGTCGAAGCCGTGATCCTCGAAGTGGCCGCCGAACTGCACCCCCAGCACCTGACAGCAGCAGACCTTGCGCTGCGGATCGTCAGCGACCCCGACGACAGCAGGGAGGTCGAGACAGCGGCCGAGGCGATCCGCAACCTCCGGGAGTTCGGCCTGTTCCACCCCCGGGACGACGGGATCGTGGCGCCGACGCCCGCCGCCGTCCGTGCCTGCGCGCTACTCACATAGCTGACGCGGCCGCACCTCCCCCACCCCGACCTACCCGCAAACCAGCGCAGACGGCGCTCGTCAACCCTCGTGGGGGTCGGGCGCAAGCGCCCTTGACGAGCGCCGTCTGCGTGCTCCAATGCCGATGGGTTGGGGGCTCACGATTCCTGGAGGCACATTCCGATCACAGCTCTCCGGCGCTCTACGAAGAGAATTCCGATGGGCGCGGCTGGGTTCGAACAAGCGCTCGCCACTGCGGGGGCCGAGATGCAGGCAAGCTGATGGGGTCGCCGAACTCGTCGCCTCCCGCGGTTAGGCTCAGGCAACGGCTACCTCGCTGGGCCACCCATTTCGAAGGACGACTTGAAGGTTCTGGCGGACGCAAGTCTGGCGCCGAGTCGCCTTAAAGCTGATCCAGAAATGGCCCAGCGCGTCATCGAGACGATTCTTCTTGCACTCGATCGGCGGCGCTTCCCTTGGGCGGCGGAGGGCCGAGAATTCGAGGAGGCAGAGCGCGAATCCGCCGCCCTTGCCTCGGCTGCACTCATGGCGTCTCAGCGGCTATCAACTTCGCGGCGAAGTGAAAGCAAGGAGACACAAGAGCAAGCCGTCGTCGATGCACTCAGATCCGTGGATTTCAAAGAAGTTCCAACGCGAACAATCTCGACCCTTGGCGACGCTCCTGGGAATGGGGAGTTTTGCAGAGAGGGGCCGAAAGGCGGATTTTGTGGTGGGCCTTTGGGACGGCCGCAAGATGGCAATCGAGTGCAAGGTAAGCAACTCGTCGACGAACTCTGTGAAGCGGCTAAATAACGACGCTGCCAAGGCGACTGTCTGGACCGCGGAATTCGGGACGGCTCAGACCGTCCCCGCAGCCGTTATCTCTGGCGTCTTCAAGGCGCATAACCTCAAGGACGCGCAATCTGCTGGCCTGACTCTTTCTGGGCCTTCAAGCTCGATGCGATGCTTGAGTGGATCGACTCGACGCGATAGCGCAGTCGCGACGACGACGAAACGTTACACCCACTTCGATCGGATTGATGCCGCCGCCTCGCCAGATAGATTCTGTCCTGTTAGCGAGTCGCTTGGTCTGGCGGTTCGAGCTGTAGAGCCAAGCTCGGGACTGGGTTAGAACCACCCCCAGATTTTTGGCCCTACGAAGGGAAATCCGATGGGCGCGGCTGGGCTCGAACCAGCGACCTCTCCCGTGTGAGGGGAGCGCTCTCCCACTGAGCTACGCGCCCGGAAGATCCTCCGATCATACGACGGCTCGGGCCGCCGCAGCGGGGGGACGCTAGGCGGCCGCTTGCCCGGTGGACTGAAGGGCGGTGTCGCCGGGCGGCCCGGTCTGGCCTTCTCGTACGGCCCGTTCCTGCAGGAGGAGCCCGACCAGCGGGTAGATCATCGTCGAGAGCATTGCGGCGCCGACCAGGCCGGCGCCGGTCGAGGTGCTCATCTTGCCGGCGTCGACCGCGATCGTCGTGATCGCGACGACCAGCGGCAGCTCGGTCGCCGAGTAGAAGGCTAGCGCCGCCCGCTGCCGGGCGCGGAGGACGCCGCGGTAGAGCAGCAGCGCCGGGGCGCCGCGGATCGCCAGGAAGAGGCCGAGGAACAGCGCCAGCTTGAGCAGCGCTTCGGCCGAGCCCAGCGCCTTGATGTCGAGCGTGATGCCGCTGGTGATGAAGAAGAAGGGGACGAAGAAGCCGAATCCGACCGCGGTCAGCTTCGACTCGAACACCTGGAGCTCGTGGCCCTTCAGCGACAGCCGGACGATCATCCCGGCGACGAAGCCGCCGAGCAGCACGTCGAGCCCGAGCTTGCCGGCCAGCAGCACGAGGCCGAAGATCAGCACCACGGTGACCCGGACGGCGAGCTGGCTGCTCGCCTCGAAGGTGCGCTCCAGCGCCTCCCAGCCGCGCCAGGCGAGCCGCATGGAGATCAGCGCCAGTGCCACCGCCAAGGCCACGAAGGCGAGGAGGATGCTCGCCTCGTGCAGCGGTTTCTCGGTCGAGAGGAAGAGGGTGATCAGCAGGATCGGCCCGAACTCGCCGACCCCACCGGCAGCCAGCAGGTAGGTGCCGAAGCGGGTCCGCAGCTCACCGCTGTCGCGAAGGATCGGGATCAGCGTGCCGATCGCCGTCGTCGCCATCGCCGTGCCGGTGTAGCGGCCGGAGAGGACGAGCCCGATCGCCCCGAGCACCGCGCCGAAGACGTGGGCGATGACGATCGAGAGCCCCCATCCCAAGACGCCGAGTCTCAACGGCCTGCCGCGGATCCGCGCAAAGTCGATCTCGTAGCCGGCGAAGAAGAAGAGCATCCCCAGCCCGAGGTTGGAGAAGAATTCGATGAAGCTGTCCTCCGCGGCGATGTCGAGGACCTGCGGGCCGACGAGGATGCCGAGCGCCAGCTCGACCACCACCACGGGGGGCACGAAGCGGCCCGGAACGTAGGCGACGGTGGCCGCCGCGACGGCCGCCGAGAGGACGATCACGAAGAAGGACTCGGTATCGACGTGGATCAACGGAGAGGTGATCCTATGGCCGGGGCAGGTAGGATCGTGTGCGGACCGTGCTAGGCGGGGAATCAGCGGTGCCCTGTAACCCGCAATCCGCTCTAGCGGGGCCGAATTCCGTTCTGAGGGGCTGGCCTTCGGGGTCGGTTCGCCGCAGGCGGCGTTGACGGTCGGGTCCTGCGCGACGTGGGCACGCGAATCAGGTCAGGTCCGGAAGGAAGCAGCCTTAAGCGGAAGCCGCGGGTGCCGCAGGCAAGCCCGACTCGAGCCAAACGCGACGGATACGCCCGGGGGCCTCGCTTCGAAGACGGGTGCACGGTCCATTCTCTTCACCGCCGTTGGACTACTGTCGCCCGCCCGCCTCGGCCTCCAGCGCCTCTTCCAACCTCCGGGCTCGCTCCGGGTTGAAGACCGTAAGCGCCATCGCCGCCGAGACCGCCTGCAAGCTGGAAACCGGCAGCAGTCGCGGGTCGGCCGCCGGCAGTCGCTCGACGCTGCTGGGGAGGAAGAGCTCGGCGAGGACCGGCGTGTCGGGGTCGAGCGCCCGCAGCACGTGCAGCAGGGCGAGAGTCGCTTCGGCGTCGGAGTTGCGCAGATCCCAGCTCGACGGGCTCGGCGAGACCACGACGACCTCCGGCTCAGCGCGCTCCAGAACCCGCCGCAGCAGTTCCGGGTCGGCGGGCGAGACTTCCTCGAAGCGCAGCGCGACCCCGGCCCGATCGGTCCGGCCCAGGTAGGTGTCGAATGCCTGCCGCGCGGCCAGCATGGTCACTTCGAACAGCTCGGCTCCGGCCTCCGCCAGGTCGTCCAGCAGGGCTGCCGAGTTGATCCCGCAGCCGACGATCGTCAGGCGCAGCGGCCGCCCCTCAGAGCGGGCCTTCTCCCACGCCCGGTGCGGCCGTCCGACCTCGCCGCCGGTCTCGTAGGGGTCGACCAGCGCCTCCATGTCCGGGAGTCCCTCGAACCCGGTGATCGCGTGGCGGATGGTCGAGCCGACGATTCGGTCGCCGACCACCGCGTCCCAGCCGGCGGGCATCATGTCCCAAACCGCGTCGACGTTTCGCCCGCGCCGGAAGAGGAGTCGCACGTCGGGGTCCACGCCGCGCTCCTCCAGGTATTCGCTCAGCGCCAGGCCGGTCTGCATCACTTCGACATCGGCGGCCTCGGCGATCACCGGGCCGCTGCCGGTGGGCAGCACGAGGATCACCTCCGCCTCCGCCGCTCCGCCCAGCTCGAACCCCGACTCTTCGCCGGTTTCGCCGATCACCAGGTTGACCTTCATCCGGCCGGCCTGCTTGCGCAACCCCGCGAGCAGCCGGCGGCGACTCTGGCGGGCGTCCTCCGGGGCGAGGAAGACGATGCGCTCGCGCTGCCCGCCGACCTCGGAGGCAAGCGCCAGCGCCTCGGCGGCGGGGGCCAGGAAGTCGCCGCCGCCGATGATCAGCAGGTGACCGCGGGCGCGGACCGGCGGATCGTGGCGGCCGAGCCGTTCGATCGAGCTGCCGACCGACTCGGCGACGAGGGTGAATAAGACGCCGACCAGCAGCACCAGCCCGGTCACCACCTGGACCACGCCCACGGTTCGCTCCGTCGCGCCGTGGTCGTCCTGCAGGCTGGAGGGGTCGAGAAGGTGAAGGACCGCCGACCAGAGAGCCGCGCCGAAGCTGTCGAACAGGTCGAAGACGACGTGCGCAAGGGCGGCGCTGGCGAGGACGACGATCGCGACCGTCGAGAGCAGCAGGATGAGGCGGCCAAGCGTTGTCTGCGTCGCCCGGCTCAGCACGCCGCGAGGCGCTCGGCGAGCCAGAGGTCGCAGAGCCAGTCGGACTGCTGCCCAGCCTTGCGGGCGACGACGATTCCCTCGGGGCCGCCCTCGACCGCGACCCGTTTCCAACGGGTCGAGTTCGGGACCTCGGCCAGCGCCGCGACGATCGCCGCGGGCGCGCCGTCGCCCGGTCGCACCCGGCCGTCGCGCGACTTGGCCTCGAACTCGGAAGCAGGCGAGGCGACCCTCACCTCGCTCGCCCCGGTCTTCTCGCTGCCGCCGAGGCGGACCGTGACCGGGTGGCCATAGCGCTCACCGCTCAGCACCAGGGCGCCACGCACGCGGGGGCCGTGCCGCCCCGAGGCCGGTTCGACCATCTCGATGTCGACGCTCGGCCGCTCGGTCACCTCGAGCCCCAGCGGCGCCATCGCCTTGCCGACGTTGTCGTAGCCGCGGTCCAGCTCGCCGCCGGGCATCAGCGCGCGGATGCTCCCCCAGACGGCGGCGATCGCGATCAGCGGCCCGCCGATCAGCAGCGGCACGAAGCTTTCGAACAGGTAGATCGAGGGGACGGTAAGGATGATCAGCAGGGTCACCACCATCGCCAGGCTCTGGCTGCGCCGCCCCGCCTCCCACATCGCGGTGCGGGCCTTGACCGCGTCCGCGTCGATCGGCCCCACTGCCATCGCCGCCCAGAGCGCCGGCTCCTCCATCGTCGTCGGGTTCTCGATCTGCTGCCGCCCGCCTTCGGCGGCGCCGCGGCTGCTGCCGCGGGCGTCGGCGCCTGAGACGCGGTTGAGGTCGGCCCGCTGGAGGGCGAAGAGGATGGCCAGGAAGACGGCGATGACGCCGAAGATCAAGGCGTAGGTCGTCTTCGGGCTTGCTTCGCCGCTACCCGTCTGCGTGGCGATCGCGATGACGATTGCGGCGACGACGAAGACGCCGATTAGGCCGAACAGCGCCGAGCGCTTGAAGCCGCCTGACATCGCGGCGGCAGCCTACTCGGCGGTCGCTAGTCGATCAACCTCGCCGCCATCCGGTTGATCGCGATGCGCCACATCACCAAGGCGAAGGCGACGAGCGAGGCGAAGCGGATCAGGTCGACCCAGCCGAAGCCGAAGGCGCCGCCACGCACCAGCTCGACCAGCTGGTGGAGCGGGTTGAGCTGGGCGACTACCTGAAAGCCCTCGGGCAGGCCCGAGATCGGGAAGAAGGCGCCGGAGACGAGGAAGAGCGGCGTGACGAAGAGCGCGGTCACGTAGTTGAACTGGTCGATCTTGGCGACGATCGCCGCCATCGTTATGCCGAAGCCGGCGAAGCCGAGCGCGGTGAAGAAGGCGAACAGCGGCACGAGCAGCATCCCGAGCGCCGGGTCGAGGCCGAAGGCGATCGTGACGAGCAGGGGGAAGCAGCCGTAGACGCTGGCCCGTGCCCCGATCCACAGCATCTCGGCGCTGACCAGCTCCTCGACGTCGACCGGTGCGGCGAGGATCGCGTCGTAGGTGTTCTGGAAGCGGTGCTTGACGAAGGTGCCGAACATCGCCGGCAGGGCGCTGGAGAAGATCACCGCGGTCGCCACCATGCCGGTGCCGACGAACTGGACGTAGGGGACGCCGTTCACATCGTCGACCAGGGTCGCGCTGAGGCCCAGCCCGAAGGCGACCAGGTAGACGATCGGTTCGAGCAGGCTGGAGAAGGTCGTTCCCCGCCAGTAGGTGCGGAAGTTGGCGGCCTCGCGGCTCATCACGCCCCCGATCGCCGCCGGTTCGAGCCGGCGCAGGCGGGTCGTGACCTCGGTCACTCCGCCTCCTCGCCGGTGAGCAGGACGAAGACGTCCTCGAGCGAGGCGGCGCGCCGCACCGCGTCCGCGGGCACGGCGCCGTCCGCGGCGCGCTCGGAGCCGACGATCGCCACCGCGGGGCCGGCGGGGCGCACCCGCAGCCCGACCGCCTCGGCGCGCACCCGCACCTCGGCGAGGCGCTGCGGCGGCGCGTAGACCTCGGCGGTCTCGCGGCCGGCGTGCTCGGCGATCAGCTCGGCCGGACGGCCGCGGCTGATGATCTTGCCGCTCGTCATCACCGCCACCTCGTCGGCCAGCCGCTCGGCCTCCTCGATGTAGTGGGTCGACATCAGGATCGTCGTGCCGTGCGAGCGCAGCTGATCGATCAGCGCCCAGATCTGCGTGCGGATCTGCGGATCGAGGCCGACGGTCGGCTCGTCGAGCAGGACGAGGCGCGGCTCGTGGATCAGGCCGCGGGCCACCAGCAGGCGGCGGCGCATCCCGCCGGAGAGCTCGTCGACCGCGTCGCGCCGCCGCGACTGCAGGTGGGCCAGGTCGAGCGCCCGATCGACCGCGGCACCGACGTCCGGCACCCGGTAGAGGCGCGCGAACACCGCGAGGTTGTCTTCGACGGTGACGTCGACGTCGAGGTTGTCGAGCTGCGGCACCACGCCCATCTCGGCCCGGGCGGCCTTCGAGTCGGCGGGCAGCTCGTGCTCCAGCACCCGCAGCTCGCCGGCGTCGGGAAGCGCCTGGCCGGTCAGCAGCCGCATCGTCGTCGACTTGCCGGCGCCGTTCGGCCCCAGCAGCCCGAGGCAGATGCCTTCCGGCACGTCGAGGTCGAGCCCGTCGACCGCGACGATCGAGCCGAACCGCTTCAGCACGTTGCGAAGTTCGATCGCCGCCATGCCCTGATGCTTGCACGGCGGTGGCCTCAGCAGTCCCGGTAGACCTTCCAGGAGCGGTTGCGGGTGACGAGCTGGAAACCCGGCGGGACGCGGAGCGAGAAGCGGGTCGGGTCGTTGGGGTCGAGGATGAAGTTGTGGATGACGAACGGGCTGGCGGGATCGAGGAAGTAGCCGGGACGGGGCGTGTCGCCCCCTTGCTCGGTTGCGCTGACGATCTGGGTCGGCCTGACGTCGAGCCCGAAGGCGAGGCGGGGGATGGCGCGGTGGTTGGGAACGGTGATCGGGCCGCAGAGCGGATCGAAGGCTCCCGCGTCGACGAGGTCGCTGAGGTCGCGCTCGATCGTTCCCTGGTCGGAGAGGTCGCGATGGACCGTCGAGTCGAGGTCCCACTGGTTGGGCAGCCAGAGGACGAACATCAGGGCGACGATCGCGGCGAAGGCCTGCCAGGGGCGGCGCCAGGCGTGGCCGGGCTCGAGCAGGCGCCAGCCGAGCAGGCTGAGGGCGGCGAAGATCGACAGCACGGCCGCCGCCAGCATCGTGTAGCGGGCGATGATCGCAAGGCCGGCGCAGGCGAGCAGCGCGAAGGCGGCGAGCGCCAGCACCGAGGCGACGATGCCGGGCGTCGAGCGACGGCGCAGGCAGGCGAAGCCGAGGATCACGCCCCCGGCGGCGCCGATCATCCCGGGCCACTGCAGCACTTCGCCGAGCGCCCGCGGCCCGTAGAGGACGAGGTCGACCGGGCCGGTCCTCCGAGCCAGCGTCTCCACCGTTTCCTGCGTGCCGGTCAACGAGTAGGTGGGGCTGCCGGCGGTGATCCAGTCGAATAGGGCCCAGAGGATCGGCCCGGCCAGGGCGAGCGCCGCAAGCGCCCCGAACCGCAGGCCGATGGGCCGAAAAGAGGGCTCGGAGCCCTCTTTTCGGCCCATCGGCCGCAATTCCAGCGCCAGGTAGCTGAGGTAGGCGAGGGAGAAGAGCCAGGCCTCCGGGCGGAGCAGGCCGGCGAGCGCGAGGAGAGCGAGGACGGGCCAGCCGGCGCGGGGGCGCTTCGTCTCGATCGCCAGGGCGCCGAGGACGAGGGCGATGTAGGGGAGGTCGACGTAGGCGCGCAGGCCGTTCGAGAGGTAGGGGGCGCGGGTGAGGACGATCAGCGCCGCGACGGCGCCGATCGGCCGGTCGAACCAGCGCGAGCCGAGCCGGTAGACCAGGTAGGCGATAAGGCCGAGCGAGGCGTAGGCGATCGCCATCGTCACGCCGATCGCGCCGTCGCCGAGCGGCGTCGTCACCAGTCCCAGCAGGTCGGCGAGCGGGTGCGGCGTGGGGGGCAGGGCGGCGGCGTAGTCGGGACTCATCCCGTGTGCCAGTTCCCGTCCCCAGACCAGCGCGTAGATCGTGTCGTAGTTGGGGAAGCCGAGCGGGAAGACCAGCAGCAGGATCGCCGCGACGGCAGCGACCCATGCGGTGGGCGTCAACCATTTGCGAACCCCCGTCGGCACCGGGGCACGGTATCGGCCGGGGTGGCGCTTTTCTCTCGCATACCGCGACAAAGGCGCCACGGATGGCCGGCGAGCCGCAGTTACACTGGCCGGAGTGCCGTCCCCCAGCGACTCGACCTCCCTCTACCGCCGCCACCGACCCGGCTCGTTCGACGAGGTGGTCGGCCAGCAGCACGTGGTGCGCACCCTGCGCAACGCGGTCGAGCAGAGCAAGGTCCACCACGCCTACCTGTTCGTCGGCTCGCGCGGCACCGGCAAGACCTCGATGGCGAAGATCCTCGCCCGCTCGCTCAACTGCGAGCGCGGCGGGCCGACCACGACGCCGTGCGGGGAATGCGAGTCGTGCCTGACGATCGCCGCCGGCAGCTCGGTCGACGTGATCGAGATGGACGCCGCCTCCAACCGCTCGGTCGACGACGTCCGCGACCTGCGCGAGCGGGTCGCCTACGCGCCGGCCGGCGGCCGCTGGAAGGTCTACATTCTCGACGAGGCGCACATGCTGACCAAGGAGGCGTGGAACGCCTTCCTGAAGACGCTCGAGGAGCCGCCGCCGAACACCGTCTTCGTCCTCGCCACCACCGAGTCGCACAAGGTGATGGCGACGATCGCCGATCGCTGCCAGCGCTTCGATTTCCAGCGCCCCTCGCTCGAGCAGATCTCCGAGGTGCTGGCGCGGGTCGCCGCGGCGGAGGAGATCGAGGTCGACGACGGCGCCCTGGCGACGATCGCGCGCGCCGCCTCGGGCAGCTTCCGCGACGCGCTCGGCACGCTCGACCAGCTCGTCTCCTTCGGCGGACCGCAGGTCAGCCTCGACGCCGTGCTGGAGCTGCTCGGCGCGGTTGACGCGGAGCTGCTGTTCGGCGCGGTCGACGCGGTTCTCGCCGAAGACCCGAAGGGGGTGCTCGAGCGGGTCGAGGAGATGGCCCGGTCCGGGCGCGACCCGGCCCAGTTCGCCCGCGACCTGCTCGCCCACCTGCGTCACCTGCTGGTCACCCAGACGATCGGCGAGGTCCCCAATACCTTCGTCGTCACCGCCGTCGACGCCGGCCGGCTGACCGCCCAGGCGAGCGCGATCGGCGCCGCCACGCTGGTTCGCACGATCGACGAGCTGGCCGCGGCGCTGACCGCGGTCCGCGAGGGCGACGATGCCCGCATGGCGGTCGAGATCGCCCTGCTGAAAGCGGCCCGTC
>CAVVHQ010000026.1:0-8138 GCA_963748075.1 uncultured Solirubrobacterales bacterium
GGGAGCCCTCGACGGCGGCGACCTCCTCGGGGGTGCCCGTGGCGACCACCTCGCCGCCCTCCTCACCGCCTTCCGGGCCGAGGTCGATGATCCGGTCGGCGGTCTTGATCACGTCGAGGTTGTGCTCGATCACCACCACGGTGTTGCCGGCGTCGACCAGGCGGCCCAGCACGTCGAGCAGCCGCTGCACGTCGGCGAAGTGCAGGCCGGTGGTCGGCTCGTCGAGGATGTAGAGGGTGTCGCCGGTGGCGACCTTGGACAACTCGGTCGCCAGCTTGATCCGCTGCGCCTCGCCGCCCGACAGAGTCGTCGCCGGCTGGCCGAGCCGGATGTAGTCGAGGCCGACGTCGTGCAGGGTGCGCAGCCGGCGGGCGATCTTCGGCACGTTCTCGAAGAAGGAGACCGCCTCCTCGACCGACATCTCGAGCACGTCGGCGACGCTCTTGCCCTTGAAGCGGACCTCGAGCGTCTCGCGGTTGTAGCGCTTGCCGTGGCACTGCTCGCAGGGCACGTAGACGTCGGGCAGGAAGTGCATCTCGATCTTGATCTGGCCGTCGCCGCGGCAGACCTCGCAGCGGCCGCCCTTGACGTTGAAGCTGAAGCGGCCCGGCTTGTAGCCGCGCGCCCGCGCCTCCTGGGTCTGCGCGAAGAGCTGGCGGATGTGGTCGAAGACGCCGGTGTAGGTGGCCGGGTTGGAGCGCGGCGTGCGCCCGATCGGCGACTGGTCGATGTTGATGATCTTGTCGATCTGGCTGAGACCGTCGATCCCGTCGTGGGCGCCCGGTCGCAGCTTCGCCTGGTGCAGGCGGTTGGCGACCGCGTGGTGCAGGGTCTCGTTGACCAGGGTCGACTTGCCCGAGCCGGAGACGCCGGTGACGCAGCAGAAGACGCCGAGCGGCAGCGCCACGTCGATCCCCTTCAGGTTGTGTTCGCGGGCGCCGCGGACGAGCAGGGCGCCGCGCGGCTCGCGGCGCTCGGCCGGCACCTCGATCCGCCGCTTGCCGGCCAGGTACTGGCCGGTCAGCGAGGCCGGGTCGCGGGCGACCGCGGCGGGCGAACCGGCGGCGATCACGTGGCCGCCGTGCTCGCCGGCCCCGGGGCCGAGGTCGACGACGTGGTCGGCGGCGCGGATCGTGCCCTCGTCGTGCTCGACCACGATCACCGTGTTGCCGAGGTCGCGCAGTCGGTCGAGGGTGCCGATCAGCTTCGCGTTGTCGCGCTGGTGGAGGCCGATCGAGGGCTCGTCGAGCACGTACATCACCCCGACCAGGCTGGAGCCGATCTGGGTCGCGAGGCGGATCCGCTGCGCCTCGCCGCCCGACAGCGACCGCGCCGAGCGGGCGATCGAGAGGTAGCCGATGCCGACGTTCTCGAGGAAGGCAAGCCGTTCGGAGATCTCGCGCACGATCAGCCGCGCGATCGCCCGCTCGGTCTCGCTCAGCTCCAGCGCCGCGATCCACTCGCCGGCGCCCCGCGCCGAGCGCTCGGTGAATTCGGCGATGCTCAGCCCGCCGACCGTGACCGCGAGGCTCTCGGGACGCAGCCGCGCCCCCTCGCACTGCGGGCAGGGCTGCTCGGCCATGTAGCCCTCGATCCGCTCGCGGTTGGTCTCCGAGTCGGTCTCCCCGTAGCGCCGCTCGAGGTTGTTGACGATCCCCTCGAAGCGCACGTTGTAGGAGCGGCGGCGACCGAAGCGGTTGGTGTAGGAGACGTGGTGGCGATCGTCGCCGGTGCCGTAGAGGAAGATCTCCTTCTCCGACTTTTTCAACTTCGACCACGGTTCGTCGAGATCGACCCCGTACTCCTCGGCGACCGCCGCGACCAGCCGCTTCCAGTAAGCGGTGATGCCGCGGTTCCAGGGTTGCAGGGCGCCCTCGCGCAGCGACAGGGTCGGGTCGGGGACGACCAGCTCGGGGTCGATCACCCGCTGGAAGCCGAGGCCGTGGCAGCGCTCGCAGGCGCCGTGCGGCGAGTTGAAGGAGAAGATCCGCGGCTCCAGCTCCGGGATCGAGGTGCCGCAGTTCAAACAAGCAAATTGCTCTGAGAAGAGCAATTTGCCACCGCCAATGTGCTCCCAGGGAGCGTCAGCGACCGGTGATCCGGCCTCTGGCCGGATTCGTCCGCGATTGGCGGGTTTCGCACCAGATCGGCCTGTTCGCGATCCACCGCTCCCTCGCGAGGAGCCAGACTGTGACGCTCGGTCGCTACCCCGGTCGTCCTTGTCCTTACTCTCGGCCAGGATCTCGACTTCGACCAGCCCTCCCGCGAGGCCCGCGGCGGCCTCGACCGACTCGGAGAGGCGGCGGCGCAGGTCGGGCTTCATCACCAGGCGGTCGACGACCACCGAGATGTCGTGTTTGAACTTCTTGTCGAGGACGATCTCCTCGTCGAGGCGGCGCAGCTCGCCGTTCACCTCGACCCGCGAGTAGCCCTCCAGCCGCAGCTGCTCAAGCAGCTTGCCGTACTCGCCTTTGCGCCCCCGCACGACCGGCGCCATCACCATGAATTTGACCCCCTCCTCCAGGGTCATCAGCCGGTCGACGATCTGCTCCTGCGACTGGCCGGCGATCTCCTCGCCGCAGCTGGGGCAGTGGGGAACGCCGATCCGCGCCCAGAGCAGGCGCAGGTAGTCGTAGATCTCGGTCACCGTGCCGACCGTCGAGCGCGGGTTGCGCGAGGTCGTCTTCTGGTCGATCGAGATCGCCGGCGAGAGCCCCTCGATCGAGTCGACGTCGGGCTTCTCCATCACGCCAAGGAACTGGCGCGCGTAGGCGGAGAGCGACTCGACGTAGCGGCGCTGCCCCTCGGCGTAGATCGTGTCGAAGGCGAGGCTCGACTTGCCCGAGCCCGACAGCCCGGTGATCACGATCAGCGCGTCGCGGGGCAGCTCGACGTCGATGCCCTTCAGGTTGTGCTCACGCGCACCGGAGATGACAATTCGCTCGGAGGCAGCCACTACGCGGCGATTCTACGCAGGCGAACAGACGTTCCCGTCGTCGCGATCGGAGCGCGGTCGACGTTTGAACCGCTATGCGGGTGAAAAGTCGACCGCGCGCCGGTCAGTACAGCGCGGTGGCGAGGCGCCTGCGGTATTCGCGCGCGGTCGGGTCGGCCGGGTCGAGCTCGCTGAGGATGCCGACGACGGCGCGGCGGATCTGCTCGCGGGTCTCCTCGCCGGCGTTCGGGACCTCGGCGAGCAGCGCGTCGAGGGCGGCCTTGCGGTGGCCGCGATCGAGGCTGGCGAACGCCTCCTTGCCGATGCCCTCCCTGGCGAGGCCGATCCGCGCCGCGATCCCCTCGGCCGCGAAGTCGCCCTCGTGCCCATCCACCGCCTCCAGCGCCTCGTCCTCCGCCCCCCGCTCCAGCCGCGCCCGAGCCAGGGCGACGGCGATCTCGGCGCGCCGCGGCTCCAGCTCGGCGGCCTCGCGCAGCGACAGCTCGTCGCCGGCCGCCAGCAGCTCGTCGGCCCGCGAGGGGGTCAGCGAGTCGAACAGCTCCTCGACCTTGGCCTTCGGCACGGCGCCGACGAACTCGCCGACCACCGACCCGTCGCGGAACGCCTTCACCGCCGGGATGCCCTGCACCCCGTAGCGGGCGGCGAGCCCCTGGTTGGCGTCGACGTCGACCTTGGCCAGCACGACCTTGCCGTCGCGGGCCGCCTCGGCCGCCTCCAGCGCCGGGCTAAGCGTGCGGCACGGGCCGCACCACTCGGCCCAGAAGTCGACCACCACCGGGACCCGGCGGGAGCGCTCGACCACCTCGCTCTCGAAGCTCGCTTCGCTGACGTCTACAGCCATGCCTGGAGATTAGGCGGTCGGGTCAGCGCTCGATCTCGCCGGGAATCAGGAACGGGTAGGTCCTGCCGCGCAGGCGGTGCCAGGCGCGGTCGGCCTTGCGAACGCGCTGGATCCACCCCCAGGTGCGAGCGTCGGAGCGGTAGTAGCGGCGCACCTCCGCGGCGGCGATCGGCCGCTCGAGCCGCTGGTTGGCGAACGCCAGGAAGCGGGGGATCCACGGCTCCAAGCGCTCCTTGATCAGGTTGGCGCAGGCGTCGATCAAGGCGACGCGCGGATCGTGGTACTGGGCGACGATCCCCGGCGCGACGAAGCGGCGCAGGGCGCCCCGCGCCGCCCGCGGGAAGGCGGCCAGCAGCACCTCGAAGTCCATCCGGTCGCGCCCCTGCTCGTCGCGCAGGAACGGCGTCGTGATGTCGAAGAAGAGCGCCTCCCCGTCCCGCCACGACCAGTTCGCGAGCTGCGGGTCGAGCCCGAGGTCGGGGCCGACGACGGCAAGCGTCCCCCCGACGACCCGCTCGACCAGCGGGTGCCCCGCGCCGGCATCCGCCGCCGCCAGCACCGCCGGGCCGAGCGAGGAGGCCGGCAGCAGTGGCTGCACCGCGTAGGCGATCACCTTGCCGTCCGCCCCCTCGACCGGCAGCACCTCGGTCTCGAGCACCCGGACCCCAACCTTTTCGAGCCGCTCGACGTAGTCGCGCACGGTCTCGCGGTAGGCGGCGAAGCCGGCGCGGTCCCCGAACGGGGGCATCCGCTTGGCGACGAGCCGCGGCTCGTCCGGGGGCCAGCCGACACCGAGCGAGATCTCGCCGTAGCCGACCACCGTCAGCCCCTCCTCGTCGCCGCGGGCGAGGGCCCGCTCGACGGTCGCGTCGAGCTGCACCAGCTCGGCGTGGCCGATCAGCCGAACACCCTCCGGACGACCGCGACGATCTCCTCGACCTCCTCGTCGCTGACGATCAGCGGCGGCTTGAACTGGAGCACCGAGAGATCGTTGTTGGCGGCCACCGCGAGGATCCTCTCGGCGACCATCCGCCGCATCGCATCGAACCCGCCGGCCGGGTCGTCGAACTTGAAGCCCATCGTCATCCCCCGGCGGCGCAGCTCGAACGGCAGCTCGGCGAAGGCCTGCCCGAACCGCTCGCCGACCGCCCGCACGCGCTCGAGGAAGCCCGGCTCGGCGATCGTGTCGAGCACCTCGAGCGCCGCGACGCAGCCCGGCTCGGCGCCGCCGTAGGTCGAGACGTGGATGAACGGGTGCTCGCGGAAGAACTCGAGCAGCTCGGCGGTCATCAGCGTCGCCGCGATCGGGTAGACGCCGCCGGAGAGCCCCTTCCCGGTGATCACCATGTCCGGCTCGACGTCCTCCTGCTGGTAGTACCAGACGGTCCCGGTGCGCCCCAGCCCGGTCTGCACCTCGTCGAGAATCAGCAGCGCGCCGACCTCGCGGCAGCGCTCGCCGACCGCCGCCAGGTAGCCGGGCTCGGGCATCGGGAAGCCGAGCGTCGCCGGGATCGACTCGAGGATCACCGCCGCGGTGCTTTCGTCGACCGCGCCGCGCAGCGCCTCGAAGTCATTGAACGGCACCTGCGCGAAGCCGGGGAGGTTGGGCCCGAAGGCGTCGCGGTAGGCGGGATCGCCGGCTGCCAGCGCGAGCCCGGTGTGGCCGTGGTAGCCGCCCTCGGCGCTGACGATCCCCTGCCGGCCGGTGTGGCCGCGGGCCAGCTTCAGCGCCAGCTCGATCGCCTCGCCACCGGCGACCGCGAAGACCGTGCCGCTCAGCCTCCCCCCCGTCGTCTCCGCCAGCTGTTCGGCCAGCTTCGCCCGCCAGCCGGAGATCAGGTGGTGGTTGCCGACGTCGAGCTCGTCGAGCGCGGCGCGGACCGCCTCGACCACCCGTTGCGGCCGATGGCCGAGGTTGAAGACGCCGCCGTTGCAGTGGCAGTTGACGTAGGAGCGGCCGCTGAACGCGTCCTCGAAGCGGATCCCCTCGCGGGCCCCCATCACCAGCTCGAGGTCCTGCTGCTCGAAGAAGGCGACCTTGCCGGGGTTGACGTGGCGCGCGAAGGCCTCGACCGTCTCCTGCAGCGATCCGTAGGGCTGGGAGAGCGAGGGGGTGTGGGCCGGCGCGGCCGGGCTGGTCGCCATCGTCGTCGAAATGTAGCGCTCCGGGGGAGCGCTTCCTCGATCAGCCCGCTTGAGCCGGCGCCGGGTCCAGCCCGGCCAGCTCCAGCTTCTCCTCGACGACGGCGCGCTGCTCGTCGAGGGGTCGCCCGCAGGAGCCCGGCTCGTCGCCCTCGATGAAGCGCTCGGAGCCGTCGCGCAGGCGGATTCGCATCCGGCTCGGGAAGGTCATCCGCAGCGCCCCCGTGTCGATGCTCTCGATCCCAACTCGCTTGCGCCCCGTCAGCCGTCGCCGCAGGGAGCTGCCGAGCGCGCGCCGCAAATCGGGATCGGCCGCGGCAGCCCGCAGCAGCGCCGGGCCCGGGCTGGCCTCGCCCATATTGACGTCGGCGAGCCGGCGCCGGACCCGCAGCAGCTCACGCACCCGGATATCATCCGGCGAGGCGCCCGCCTCGAGCGTCCCCAGCAGCGTCTCGGCGGTCAGGGCCGGGTCGTGGCGGAGCCGCACCCGCTCCGCCAGGGCGCCGATGCGGCGCTTGTTCTCGGCCAGCCAGGCGGGGCTCAGCTCGGCCGGCGTGAGCCGGCCCGCCAGCAGGCCGATCGCCGTGCTCAGCGCGGCCGAGAAGTTCACCCGCACCGCCGACAGGTCGGGGCCGCGGCCCAGCGCCTCCATCTCGCAGGTCAGCCAGCCGGCCTCGATCTCCACCCCCGCCACCCTCCGCGCCTCGACCCCGGCCTCACAGGCCGCCTCGCCGATCGACTGCAGGTAGGCGCAGCCGGGCAGTCGCTTGAAGGCGAGCGTTTCCGTCAGCCAGACCCGCCCCAGGCCGCCGAACATCGCGGGGCGCGGTGCGAAGGAGAGGTTGGCGAGGACGCCCCGCGGATGCTCGATCACGTCGAGCGCGCCGGCCATCCCCGCCGAGGCGAGCTGTGCCGCCCTCGCTCCCGCCGCCGCCGGCTCGGCCGCGGTGACCAGCTTGCTCTCCGGCCCCATGAACCCCGGCCACATCCCGTAGGGCGGCTGGTACAGGGCGACCGCAAGCGCGTGCGCGGTGCGCTCCGCGTCGAGGCCGATGCCGAGCGCCGCGGCGACCGCGGCCGACGCGCAGTGGATCGAGGCCCAGAACTGGCCGTTGTGGGGACCGAGGAAGAGCGCCGCCCCGAGCCGGCCGGCGGCCTCGTTGGCGGCGATCTGCGCGACCAGGGCGCGCTCCGGGTCCTCGCAGAAGGCCGCCGCGGCCGGCACCGCCGAGTGCCCGGTATGCCCCATGAAGAGGTAGTCGTCCCAGTCGTGGGCGATCGAGGCGGCGGCCGAGCGGTAGACCTCGCCGACCGGGCCGTGCGGGGCCGCCGCGGCGACCGGCGCGGCGGCTTCCTCGCCGGCCGCCCGCGCGGCCTGCACGCTCGCCGCCTGCAGGCGGGCCCGCTCGACCGCGTCCCCGGGGATGTCGGCGAGCCGCAACCCGGTCGCCCACTCCGCGATCTCGCCGCAGATCGTCATCCGGCAGATGCCCTCACGCCGCGGGCTACGCCCCGGCCCGCATCCCGTCGAGGTCGCGGCGCAGCTCCTTCAGCTCGTCGCGGATCCGCGCCGCCTCCTCGAAGCGGAGGTCGTCGGCGGCGACCAGCATCTCCTCCTCGAGGGCGACGATCGTCCGCTCCAGCTCGGCCGGGTCGGCGACCTCCTCGCCGCGCTTGCGGCGGCGGCGCTTCGGCGCCCGGTCCTCCATCGCCAGGAACTCGGTCATCTCCGAGATCCCCTTGCGGACCGTCTCCGGGGTGATCCCGTGCTCGGCGTTGTAGGCGAGCTGGATCGCGCGGCGGCGGTCGGTCTCGCGGATCGCCGCCCGCATCGCCTCGGTCTCCCGGTCGGCGTACATCAGCACCCGGCCGTCGACGTTGCGGGCGGCGCGGCCGATCGTCTGCACGAGGCTGGTCTCGCCGCGCAGGAACCCCTCCTTGTCGGCGTCGAGGATCGCCACCAGCGAGACCTCGGGCAGGTCGAGGCCCTCGCGCAGAAGGTTGACGCCGACCAGCACGTCGTACTCGCCGAGCCGCAGGTCGCGGACGATCTGGATCCGCTCCAGGGTGTCGATCTCGGAGTGCAGGTAGCGGACCTTGATCCCGTACTCGAGCAGGTAGCCGGTCAGGTCCTCGGCCATCTTCTTGGTCAGCGTGGTGACGAGGACGCGGTCACCGGCCTCGGCCCGGGCCCTGATC
>CAVVHQ010000027.1:0-21994 GCA_963748075.1 uncultured Solirubrobacterales bacterium
CACACCGGCCGCTTTCTGGCCGAGCTGGTGATCCCGGTGAGGTCCAAGAAGAGAAGACGAGAACCCGTTGCTGCTTGAGTCCGGGGAGGTCGATGACCAAGCGGGACGGTGACGACACGACTCCCGCGTAGGAGTGCTACGTGGGAGGCGTGGCGGTGCCGTATCCGCGCAGTGTCATTCGGCCTCAACCGGGCCAAGCAGCAGCGAGGCGCCGACCGCGCCGCCCAGGTCGCCCAGCTCGGCGACGTGCATGCGGGGCGGGTTGTCGTCGACGAAGAGATGCTTGTGCATCTCCTTGGTCAGGTGGTCCATGAAGCGGTCGCCGAAGCGCGATCCGAGGCCGCCGCCGATCACCACCGCCTCGACGTCGAGCAGGTTGACGGCCGAGGCGATCCCGGTCCCCAGGTAGCGGAGGGCGCGGCGCAGCAGGCTCTCGGTCAGCGGGTCTTCCTCGCGCATGGCGTGCTCCCAGACCGAGCTGGTGAGGCGGTCTTTGCCGCGCTTCTCCATGATCTCGAAGAGGTCGGTGGCGACCCCCTTGGCGAGGTCGCGCCGCGCCCGCGCCTCCATCGCCGCCCGGCCGGCGTAGGCCTCGAGGCAGCCGCGCCGCCCGCAGGGGCAGCGGGCGCCGTTGCGCTTCACGACGGTGTGGCCGATCTCGCCGGCGGCGCCGCGGCCCAGCCACGGCTCGCCGCCGAGCACGATCCCGCCGCCGACTCCGGTTCCCCACCAGACCCCGAGCAGCGAGTCGTAGGGCTTGCCGGCACCCAGCCGGTACTCGCCTTCGACCGCGACCTGGACATCGTTGCCGATCCGCACCTTGGTCCCGAGCGCCTTGGAGAGCGTCTCGCCGAGCGGGAACGAGCCGTCCCAGCCGGGCAGGTTGCGGGCGCCGGAGACGACGCCGGTCTTGCCGTCGGCGTCGCCGGGGGAGCCGACGCCGATGCCGGCCAGCCGCTCGGGCTTGGCGCCGGCTGCCGAGGCCGCTTCGCGCAGAGCGTCCTCCATCGCGTCGGCGACGTCGGCGGGTCCGCCGGAGGTCGGGGTCGGCTGCCGCGCTTTGCCGTGCAGGTTGCCGCCGGAGTCGACGACCACGGTCTGGATCTTGGTGCCGCCGAGGTCTATGCCGCCGCGCAGGTCGGTCACGCGCTCAGTCTATGCATGCGGCGCGATCTGGGATGCTGGCGACATGTCGGGGCAACGCGGCTGGCGAGCGTGGTGGGCGAAGCGGCGCTGGTACGAGCGCAACCGCCGCTCCCTGCGCCGCTGGCGGATCGACCGCCACGCCGCCCGCGGCGGCTTCTTCGTCCGCTATCCAGTCGAGGGAGAGGCCCTGGAGGCGCTCGACGAGGGGCGACTAACGATCGGCGAGGGGACCCTGCTCGAGCCCGGCTGCTGGCTGACCCTCGCCCCCGAGGCGCGGATCGAGATCGGCGCCGGCTGCTTCCTCAACCGCAACACGATGCTCGCCGCCCAGCGACTGATCGAGATCGGCGACCACACGATGTTCGCGAACGGCTGCTTCGTCGGCGACGCCGAGCACCGCTTCGACGACCCCGAGATGCCGGTCACCTGGCAGGGCTTCGCCAGCAAGGGCCCGGTGCGGATCGGCGCCAACTGCTGGTTCGGGGTGAACTGCGTCGTGACCAGCGGCGTGACGATCGGCGAGCGCTGCGTGATCGGCGCCAACTCGGTCGTCACCGGCGACCTGCCCGCCGCCACGGTCGCCGCCGGCGCCCCGGCTCGTGTGATCAAGCGCATCGAGTTCCGTGGCTGACGTCCTATAATTCGCCGTGGCCGTGACCCCAAGGGCATGGACCCGAAATGAGCCTCGCACTGACTGACCCCTCTCGTGCAAGAGCAGGCGTGAATTTCGTTCGCGCCCCGGACCACCTGCGCGACGCGCTGGCCGCGCCGCGCCGCGAAGGGCGGACGATCGGCCTGGTGCCGACGATGGGCTGCCTGCACGAGGGGCACCACTCGCTGCTGCGCGCCGCCCGCGCCGAGTGCGACATCGTGGTGATGAGCCTCTTCGTCAACCCGACCCAGTTCGGCGCCGGCGAGGACCTGGAGCGCTACCCGCGCGACGAGGAGCGCGACGCCGAGCTGGCCGCCGAGGCCGGCGTCGACCTCGTCTACGCGCCGCCGGTCGAGCGGGTCTACCCCGAGGGCTTCTCGACGACCGTCGAGGTCGGCGGCCTGACCGAGGTCCTCTGCGGCGATCCGGCGCGGCGCGGCCCCGAGCACTTCCGCGGCGTCACCACGGTCGTCGCCAAGCTTTTCAACTCGGTGCAGCCCGATGTCGCCTACTTCGGCCGCAAGGACGCCCAGCAGCTGGCGGTTATCCGGCGGATGGCCCGCGACCTCGACTTCCCGGTGCGGATCGAGGGGCTGCCGACCGTCCGCGAGCCCGACGGCCTGGCGATGAGCTCGCGCAATGACTACCTCGACCCGGACGAGCGCCGGCGAGCCGGCGCCCTCTCGCGGGCGCTGGCCGCCGCCGAGCGCGGCGCCCGGGCGGGCTCGCTCGCCGCCGGGATCGAGGCCGGCCGGCGCGAGCTGGCCGCCGCCGGGATCGAGCCCGAGTACCTGGAGGCCCGCGACCCCGACGACCTCACCCCCGTCGCGGAGCTGGGCGAGCGCCCCGTCCTCGTCGCGGTCGCCGCCCGGGTCGGCGGGGCGCGGCTGATCGACAACATCGAACTTCCCGCCGACGGGCCGAAAAGTCGAGTCGGACTCGACTTTTCGGCCCGTCGGCCAGAAAAGGAGGCCTGATGCAGAGGCAGATGCTGAAGTCCAAGATCCACCGGGCGACGGTGACCGATTGCGACGTCGAGTACGTCGGCAGCATCACGATCGACACCGAGCTGATGGCTGCCGCCGACCTGGTCACCAACGAGCAGGTGCACGTCTGGGACATCGACAACGGCGCCCGCTTCGTCACCTACGTGATCGACGGCGAGCCCGGCTCGGGCACGATCCAGGTCAACGGCGCCGCCGCCCACCTGACCCGGCCCGGCGACAAGGTCATCGTCGCCTCCTTCGGCGCCTACGATGAGAGCGACCTCGAGTCCTACTCGCCGGTCGTCGTCCACGTCGGCGAGGACAACTCTCTCGCCGCCGTCGACAGCCGCCCCGAGGTGCTGCTCCGATGAGCTCCGGCAGTCGCTCCCACACCGCTCCGCCGCCTTCCGGCCGGACGCCGATGACGCTGCCGCGGCTGGCCGAGATGAAGGCGGCCGGGGAGCCAATCGTGATGGTCACCGCCTACGACTACCCCTCGGCGGCGGTCGCCGAGCAGGCCGGCGTCGACATCGCCCTGGTCGGCGACTCGGCGGCGATGGTGGTGCTCGGCTATCCCGGCACCGAGCCGGTCTCGATGGACGAGATGGTGGTGCTCGGCAAAGCCGTGCGCCGCGGGCTGAAGACGCCGCTGATGGTCGGCGACATGCCGATGGGCAGCTACGAGGCGAGCAACGAGCTCGCCGTCCGCAGCGCCCAGCGGCTGGTCAAGGAGACCGGCTGCCAGACGGTGAAGCTGGAGGCGGGGGGGATCTCGGTCGAGCGGGCGCGGGCGATCGTACGCTCCGGCATCCCGGTGATGGGCCACGTCGGGCTCACTCCCCAGACGGCGACCGCGCTGGGCGGCTACAAGGCGCAGGGCAAGACCGCGGAGAGCGCGATCAAGCTTTGCGAGGACGCGCTCGCCCTGCAGTCGGTCGGCTGCTTTGCGATCGTCTTCGAGGCGGTGCCGGCGGCGATCACCGAGGCGATCGTCGCGAAGCTCGACGTGCCGACGATCGGGATCGGCGCCGGGCCGGCGACGTCCGGCCAGGTGCTCGTCTTCCACGACCTGCTCGGCATAACCACCGGCCGCACGGCGAAGTTCGTCAAGCGCTACGCCGACGTGCACGAGACGATGGTGGCGGCGGTGGCGAAGTACGGCGAGGAGGTTCGCTCGCGCCACTTCCCGGAGCCCGACCACGTCTACAGCGTAGAGCCGAAAGAGCTCGTCGAGTTCCACCGCTACCTCGACCAGGAGAGCCTCGGCTCGAAGAAGACCTGGGACTGGGAGCCGCTGCCATAGCGCCGTCGGCGGGCGCCGCTGCGCAGAGCCACCCGCGGATGACGCGTCTGGCCGGCGCATTGCACCACCCGCCTCCTCGCGAATAGCGCTGCTATTCGCTCGTCGGCGTGCGTCGCACTGCTTGGCCAGCCACGCCCCCGCGGGCACCTCTGCTTTCGGCGACCGCCGACGGCGCCTACGATCTCCGAGGATGAGTCCAACGGCCGAAGAACGCCGCGCCAGCCTGGTCGAGCTGTACGAGGAGGTCCAGGGTGTGCAGCGAGCTGTCCCCTGCACGAGAAGCGGACCAACGCCGTGTTCGGGGCGGGCGACGCCGACGCGGACGTGATCTTCGTCGGCGAGGCGCCCGGCGCCGAGGAGGACCGCCAGGGGCTGCCCTTCGTCGGTCGCGCCGGGCAGCTGCTCAACCAGATGCTGGAAGGGATCGGGATGTCGCGCGGGGACGTCTTCATCGCCAACGTGCTGAAGAGCCGCCCGCCGGGCAACCGCGACCCGCAGCCGCTCGAGATCGAGGCCTGCCGGCCCTACCTGTTCGAGCAGGTGCGGCTGATCGAGCCGAAGGTCGTCTGCACTCTCGGCAACTTCGCGACCAAGCTGCTGAGCGGCAACCCGGCGGGGATCACCAGGGTGCGGGGGACGCCGCAGGTGCACGAGCTGGGCGGGCGCGTGGTCTTCCTGCTGCCGCTCTTCCACCCGGCGGCGGCGCTGCGCACCCCTGCGGTCAAGGAGACGCTGCGCGGCGACTTCGAGCTGCTGCCGGAGCTGCTCGCCGGCCCGGCCCCGGGCGCGCCGCAGCAGGGGGAGGAGATCGAGGAGGGGCCGGCGCCGGGCCCGCCGCAGCCGCCCGCCGACCAGCTCGACCTGTTCGGTTGAGCGGAGCCGCAAAGAGCTGCGAGACCGCTTCGGCCGCGGAGACGGAAGCGGTCGGGGCGCGGATCGCGCAGCGTTTGCGGCCGGGCGACGTCGTCGTCGTCAGCGGCGACGTCGGGGCGGGGAAGACGACGCTGATCCGCGGCGCCTGCCGCGCCCTCGGCGTCGAGGGTCCCGTCACCTCGCCGACCTTCACGATCGGCCAGCGCTACTCCGGCCGGGTGCCGGTCTCCCATCTCGACCTCTATCGGCTCACCGACCTGGAGCGGGAGGATCCGGCGCTGCTCGACGATTACCTCGACGCCGCCTCGATTGCCTTCGTCGAGTGGCCGGCGGTCGCCGAGCCGCAGCTCGCCGGCCGAGAGGCGCTGGAGGCGCGGCTCAGCCACGCCGGCGGCGACCGGCGGAGAATCGAGGTGGTGGGCGCATCGGGCCACAGGTAGGCGTGTTTCGGTGAGAGGACCCGCGGTGTAGCATCGCCGACCGAACTCGAAACCAAGGAGGAAGCGCCGAGATGAAGGGACTGAAGACGCTGGCGGCGGTGGGGCTGGGGATAGCGCTGCTGGCCGGCGCCGGGCCCGCCGCGGCGCAGGGCGCCGCCTACAGGCACTTCGTCGCCTGCGGCCTCTCGAAGAACGCGAAGCCGTCGCACGTCTGCTCGAAGTCGCGCAAGAAGGGCGCCTTCTTCCGCAGCAACAGGGCCGACGTCTTCTACACGGTCTGCGTCAAGTTCCCGACCAAGAAGAACCTTTGTGCGCCGAAGCAGCGAGCGAAGAAGGGCACGCTCTACGTCAACAAGGTCACCTCGAACATCCCCGGCAGGCACCGGGTGACCTGGTTCGTCAAGGGCAAGCGGGTGGGCCTCTTCAACTTCTTCGTCTCCGAACGCAGCGGCAAGCGCCACAGCGGAAAGTAGCCGCAGCGGGCCTTGGCTGTCGTCGGTTTCGACACCGCGACCGGCGACCTGGCCGTCGCCGCGACCCGCGACGGCGAGGTCCTCTTCGAGACTCTGCTCCGCCCCTCGGAGGAGGGGGCGCCGCAACATGCCACGGGCTTGCTCGGCGAGGTCGAGCGGGCCGCCGACGCGGCGGGCGGCTGGGACGCCGTGGAGCGGATCGCGGTCGGACTCGGGCCGGGCTCCTTCACCGGCGTCCGGGTCGGGATCGCCACCGCGCGGGGCCTCGGGCTGAGCCGCGGCCTGCCGGTGGGCGGCGCCTGCACGCTCGACGCGCTCGGCCGCGGGCTGGGCGAGGCGGCCGGCGGAAGGGATTGCGTCGCGGTCGCCGATGCGCGCCGCGGCGAGGTGTTCGCGGCGCTCTACTCGCGCGATGGCGAGCGGCTCTGGGGCCCGCTGGTCCGCTCGCCCGAGGGGCTTGCAGAACGGCTCGCCGGCCTGCCCCGAGCCGCGCTGTGCGGCGGGTCGGGCGCGATACGATTTCGTCAGCAGTTGGCGAGTCGGGGCGTCGAGATCCCGGACGACGCCGACCCTGTGCACCGGATCGCCGCGCGGCACGTCTGCGCCCTGGCGGCCGTGCCGGAGGACGGCGGGCCCGGTCCCGGTGCCCCGATCTATTTGAGGGCTCCCGATGCGGAACGTTGGCGTGAGCGAGGCACTCTCGAAAAGGCCGAGTGAGGTGAGCGACGAGCTGCCCGTGCGGCCGCTCGGCTACAGCGATCTGCCGGGGGTGATCTCGATCGAGCGGCGCTCCTTCCCGGCGCCCTGGTCGCTGGCGATGTTCGTGCTCGAGCTGTCGAAGCCGTCGGGGATCTGCCTCGCCGCCATCGAAGGCGACGACCTGCTCGGCTACCTGGTCTGCTCTCGCTACGACCGCGTCTGGCACCTGATGAACGTCGCGGTGACGCCGGAGCGACGGCGGCGCGGAGTGGCCAGCCGCCTGATCGAGCGGTTGGTCGAGGAGGGCGGCGGCGAGCTGCCGTTCACGCTCGAGGTGCGGGTCTCCAACCGCGAGGCGATCGCGATGTACGAGCGGCTCGGGTTTCGGTCGGCCGGCGTGCGCCCCCGCTACTACCAGGACAACGGCGAGGACGCCCTGATCATGTGGCTGGACTGAGGATCCGGTGATCCTCGCGATAGAGACTTCCTGCGACGATACGTGTGCAGCTGTCGTCGACGGCGACGAGATCCTCTCCAACGTGATCTCCTCGCAGGATGCCGACCACGCGCGCTTCGGCGGGATCGTCCCCGAGGTCGCCTCCCGCCGCCACCTCGAGTTGACCGTCCCGGTGGTCGAGGCGGCGCTGGTCGAGGCCGGCGCCTCGCTCGAGGACGTCGAGGCGGTCGCCGTCACCACCCGGCCGGGCCTGATCGGGGCGCTGCTGGTCGGGCTGAGCACCGCGAAGGCGCTCGCCGCGCCGCGGCGGCTGCCGCTGATCCCGGTCGACCACCTGCAGGGGCACGTCGCCGCCAACTTCCTCGAGCCCGAGCCGCTTGCCCCGCCCTTCCTCTGCCTGGTGGCGAGCGGCGGCCACACGCTGCTCGCCGGGGCGCGCGACCACGCCGGCCACGAGGTGCTCGGGCAGACGCTCGACGACGCCGCCGGGGAGGCCTTCGACAAGGTCGCCCGGATGCTCGGGCTCGGCTTCCCGGGCGGCCCGGCGCTGGAGCGGCTCGCCGCCGAGGGAGACCCCGAGGCGTTCGAGCTGCCGGTGGCGATGGCGCGCGACCCGGGTCTCGACTTCAGCTTCAGCGGGCTGAAGACGGCGCTCGCCTACCGCTGTCGGGACCTCGGCCCGGAGGGGACCGAGGAGCGGCGCGCCGACCTGGCGGCCGGCTTCCAGGCTGCGGTGGTCGGGCAGCTGACCGCGAAACTGAAGCGGGCGCTGAAGCGGGGCGACTGGGAGGCGGTGGCGCTGGGCGGCGGCGTCGCCGCCAATCGGGCGCTGCGCGAGGCGGTGGCGGAGCTCTGCGAGCGGCGCGGCGTGCGGCTGAAGCTCGTGCCGCTGCGCCTCTGCACCGACAACGCGGCGATGATCGGCTCGGCGGCGCGCTTCGTGCCGCGCCTGCGATTCCCGGAGTACCTCGCCTACGACGCCTCTCCGACGGACAAGGGCGCAGTGGAGCGCGGAGCGGGAAAGCGTGAATCTCCGGCTCTTCGCGCAGCGAGCGACGCGTGACTGTTGTGACCGTCTACTCCCGCCCCGGCTGCCACCTCTGCGAGCAGGCGCTGGAGGCGATCGTCGCCCTGCACGCCGACGGCTACCGCTTCTCGCTGCACGAGGTCGACATCGAGAGCGAGGAGCTGCTGCTGCGGCGGATGCTCGAGCGCATCCCCGTGGTCGAGGTGGACGGCGAGGTCGTCTCGGAGCTGGTTCTCGACCGCGACTCCGTGCGGGCGCGGCTCGATACTGTGGGGGCACGATGAGCGCGAAGCGGGAGAATGGCTGTCGATGATGGAGTCGGTGGTGGAGGAGGTCGAGGTGCCGGACGGGCTGATCGGCGACGGCGAGCGACTCTCGCTCGGCGTCGCCGCGCGACTCTCGCGCTACCTGCAGGTGCTGACTCAGGCCCGCAAGATGGGCCGCGAGACGATCTCCTCGCAGGAACTGTCGGACTACACGCACATCAACCCGACCCAGATCCGCCGCGACCTCTCCGGCTTCGGCAAGTTCGGCAAGCGCGGCGTCGGCTACAACGTCGAATCGCTGGTCTCGGAGATCCGCAAGATCCTGCGCACCTCCGGGCAGCACAACATCGCCCTGTTCGGCGCCGGCCACCTCGGCCAGGCGATCGCCAGCTCCGACATCTTCGCCGACCACGGCTTCCAGGTGGTCGCGATGTTCGACGTCGACCCGGAGGTCGTCGGCACTCAGGTCGGCAGCCTGCCGGTGCGCGACTTCTCCGAGCTGGACGCGGTCGTCGCCGAACAGGAGATCGTGGTCGGCGTGCTCGCCGTCCCGGCCACCTCGGCGCAGGCCGTCGCCGACCGCCTGGTCGAGGCCGGCGTGAAGATCATCTTCAACTACTCCGAGCAGCTGCTCCAAGTGCCGCCGGAGGTGACGGTGCACACCTCCAGCCCCGCCGTCGACCTCCTCTACGCGCTCTACTTCTACCTGACCTAGATCCCTTGCCGGAGCCCCTGTGACTCCCCTGGACCTCGACCTGGCTCGGGAGAGATTCGAGTCCTCGGTCGACTTCACGGTCGGCCTCGAGGAGGAGTTCGCGATCCTCGACCCGGCGACGCTGGAGCTGGAGCAGCGCTTCGAGGACGTCCTCGCGGCCTGCCTGAAAGACGACGTGCTGGCCGGCTCCGCGGCCGGCGAGCTGATTGCCTCGGAGATCGAGATCCGCTCCGGTCGCGCCACCAGCTTCGCCGAGGCGGTCGGCGCGCAGCGCGAGCGCCGCGCCCGGCTCTTCGAGCTGGTCGAGGGGATGGGCCTGGCGCTGGCCGCGATGGGCGTCCACCCCTGGGCCAGCTACCTGGACCAGCGGATCATCGACACGCCCCACTACAACCGGCTGCGCCACGAACTGGGCTGGGTCGCGCAGCGCAATAACACCTGGAGCCTGCACGTCCACATGGGGGTGCGCGGCGCCGACCGGGCGATCGCCGTCTGCGATTGGATGCGCGAGCTGCTGCCGCTGCTGCTCGCGGTCTCCGCCAACTCGCCCTTCCTCGACCGCCGCGACACGGGACTGCACACCGTGCGCACCGAGATCTTCACCCGCACCTTCCCGCGCTGCGGGGTGCCCAGCCCGTTCGGCGACTGGGACAGCTACGCCGACTTCGTCGGCCTGTTGCGGCGGACCGGCACGGTGGTCGAGTCGACCCAGCTCTGGTGGAGCGTGCGACCCCACCACGAGTTCGGCACGGTCGAGGTGCGGGTCTGCGATGCGCAGACCCGCGGCGAGGAGTCGTTCGGCCTGGCTGGGTTGATCGCCGCCTGCATTGCCCAGACGGCGCTCGACTACGACGAGCACGGCTACGACGGCGCCGGCTCGCCGCTGCTCGACCGCGACATCGAGGAGAACCTCTGGCGGGCGATCCGCCACGGGATGGACGGCAGGCTGATCGACTTCCGGCGCGGCGAGGAGGTCGAGGCGCGGGCGGTGCTGGACGGGCTGCTCGGCTGGACCGAGCCGGCCCGCGCGCAACTCGGCATCGAGGTGCGGCTGCCGGAGCGCAACGGCGCCCAGCGGGCGCGCGAGGCGTTCGACGCCGGCGTCGCGATCGAGGACGTCTACCGCGACGCGGCGCGCGAGACGCGCCGCACCTACACGGCGGCGAGGCAGGCCGCATAGGCAGGCAGCCGGGCCGGGGGACGCGGAATCCGCGGCCCCTTATAGAGTCCCGGACCGCCAACCAGCGGAGGAACCAAGTTGACCAGCTTCTTGACCGAATACGGAGTCGTCGTCGCGCTCGTCTGCGCCGGGGCGGCGGTTGTCTACGGACTTGTCATAACCCAGCGCCTGCTCTCCCGCTCGGCCGGGAACGAGCGGATGCGCGAGATCTCCGGGGCCGTGCAGGAGGGCGCCCGCGCCTACCTGCGCCGCCAGTACACGATCATCGCCGCGGTCGCAATCCCGATCGCGATCCTGCTCTGGATCCTCCAGGACTACAAGACGGCGCTCGGCTTCGTGCTCGGCGGCGCGCTCTCCGGCTCGGCCGGCTTCATCGGGATGAACCTCTCGGTGCGGGCGAACTCCCGCGTCGCCGAGGCGGCCCGCGGGGGAGTCCCGCCGGCGCTGGACGTCGCCTTCAAGGGGGGGTCGGTGACCGGCCTGCTGGTGGTCGGCCTGGCGCTGTTCGGGGTCGCCGGCTACTACGGCCTTCTCGTGCTGACCGGTAGCAGCGACAAGGAGGCGGTCGACGCGGTCGTCGGCCTCGGCTTCGGCGGCTCGCTGATCTCGGTCTTCGCCCGGCTCGGCGGCGGCATCTTCACCAAGGCCGCCGACGTCGGCGCCGACCTGGTCGGCAAGGTCGAGGCCGGCATCCCCGAGGACGACCCCCGCAATCCGGCGACGATCGCCGACAACGTCGGCGACAACGTCGGCGACTGCGCCGGGATGGCGGCCGATCTGTTCGAGACCTACGCGGTTACCTCGGTCGCGGTGATGCTGCTCGGCGTACTCACCTTCACCGGCTCCGGCGGGGACTTCGCCCGCGAGGTGGCGATCTTCCCGCTGGTGATCGGCGCCGTCGCGATCCTCGCCTCGATCGTCGGGGCGCTCTCGGTGCGGACCAGGTCCGACCGGGTCGAGGGGGCGCTCTACACGGGGATGATCGTCTCCGGGGTCCTCTCGATCGCCGCCTTCTACCCGATCACCGACTGGATGATGAGCGACCCGGTGCGGCTCGGCCTCAGCACTGCGGCCAAGGCGGTCAGCACCACCGACCTCTGGCTTTGCGCGGTGATCGGCGTCGCCGTAACGGCGCTGCTTTTCGTGATCACCGACTACTACACCTCGACCCGCTTCCGGCCGGTGCAGACGATCAGCCAGGCCTCGGAGACCGGCCATGCCACCAACATCATCCAGGGCCTCGCCCAGGGCTTCCAGTCGACCGCGGCACCGGCGCTGGTGATCGCCCTGGCGATCCTCGCCGCCAACGAGCTGGCCGGGATCTACGGGATCGGCGTCGCCGTAATGGCGCAGCTCTCGCTCTGCGGGCTGATCGTCGCCCTCGACGCCTTCGGCCCGATCACCGACAACGCCGGCGGGATCGCCGAGATGGCCGACCTGCCCGAGGACGTGCGCAACGTCACCGACCCGCTCGACGCGGTCGGCAACACGACCAAGGCGGTCACCAAGGGCTACGCGATCGGCTCCGCGGCACTGGCGGCGCTGGTCCTCTTCTCTGCTTTCAAGAGCGAACTCGCCGACGAGGCTCCGGCCGGCTTCGACCTCGGCGCCCTCTTCAACCTGACCACCCCCGCGGTGCTGATCGGCCTGCTGATCGGCGGCATGATGGTCTACCTATTCGCGGCGCTGGCGATCGAGGCGGTTGGTCGTGCCGGCGGCCAGGTGGTCGAGGAGGTGCGCAAGCAGTTCCGCGAGCACCCGGGGATCATGGAGGGCACGGAGAAACCGGCTTACGGGAAGACGGTTGCGATCGTCACCGCGGCGGCGCAGAAAGAGATGATCCTGCCCTCGCTGATCCCGATCGTCGTGCCGGTGATCGTCGGCCTGCTCAGCGTCGACGCGCTCGGCGGCCTGCTGATCGGCGTGATCGTCGTCGGCCTCTTCGCGGCGATCTCGATGACCGCCGGCGGCGGCGCTTGGGACAACGCCAAGAAGCTGATCGAGGACGGCGCCCACGGCGGCAAGGGCTCCCCCGCCCACGCCGCCTCGGTGACCGGCGACACGGTCGGCGACCCCTACAAGGACACCGCCGGTCCGGCGATCAATCCGATGATCAAGGTCGCGAACATCGTCGCGATCCTGATCATCCCGATCGTGCATTTCTAAGAGTTCGGACGTGGGGGAGGGGCCAGGGTGCCCCTCCGGCTTGCTGGGGTTTTCGCCCGGCGGCGGTCGCCTCTCGCTGAGCGGTCTGTGCGAAAACCAAGACGCCGCTGCGCCGGAGGGACACCCTCCACCTCCCATAGCGTGCAGGAGGGGCACTCTCGCTCCTTCCTTTCAGGATCCGCCGTCCCTCGAACCGGCACAGGTCGATCAGGACGCCGCCTCGTCGCCTAGCTGGTTTGAGCGCAGCCGCTGCTGGAGCGCTTCGGCGACTGCGGCCGGTTCGTCGGTCATCTGGTTTTCGCTGAGGCGGAGGACCTCGTAGCCGCGGAGTCGCAGCTTCAGGTTGCGGTCGTGGTCGTCCTGGAAGGCGACCTCGCCGCGGTGGTAGACGTAGCTGTCGGTTTCGACGATCAGGTTGCGGTCGCGCCAGAGGAAGTCGGCCTCGATGCCGTCGACCTTGGTGTTCACCTCCGGCTTCGGAATGCCGTGGCGACGGCACAGGGCGAGGAAGTCCAGCTCGAGATCGCTCCGGGTTCGCTCGGGCCGAATTTCCGGTCCGAGCGGAAGCCCGAGCACGTTCGCCTGCCGGATCGCGCGCCGCCGCTCCTTCTCCGAGACGACGCCACGAAGGTCGGCGATCGTCCGCGCCGGCTTGGTGACCGGGATGCCGCGACGACGGGTCGTCGCCGCGGGGTTCAGCGTTCGGGAGCGATGAAGGCGGATCCCGCCGCGCGTGGCCTTGCCGCCGATTCGCGGCACCGAGATGTGAACAGGTCCGGACCTGGGTGGAAGCAAGCCCCAGAGGACGGCGGCGCTTCTATGACTGACGACAGCGCCCTCCCCACAGGCCAGCACGGCCGCCATCCACCGCCCCTCGCGACTCAGAGCGGTATGGCCGACGGCGTAGACGCCGCGGTGGACCCTGTGCAGGCGGCCTGCCTTGGTGCGCCGCGCCACTGCGGCCGCATCCAGGCCGGCACCGCAGAGCTGCTTGTAGGTGGCGACCCCGTGCTGCTGGCGCGCGATGTCAGCCACGGCTCGGTCGGCTGTGACGACTTGTTGTCGCATACCGACAACAAGTCGTCACAGGCCTGGACTCTCCCCCTGCGAGGAAAGCTTGGGTCGATCTTGCGGTCGTGGCGGGCGGCGTGGTCGTCGTGGTGCGTCGAGGCGTGAGGGAGCGGTGGGGGTGTCCCTCCCGCGCAGCGGCGTCCTCTTTTTCGCCCCACCGACGCTTGCGTGACGGCCAGTTGGCGCTACTGGCGAAAAACCCAGCAAGCGGGAGGGGCACCCCCACCGCTCCCTGCTCAGCCCGAAGCGGGAGGGACACCCCGCCCCCGCCGGCGGACGCCTTGAGCGCACTCTCGGCCACGCTCGGGCGGGTCAGCCGCCCGAGTTGACCCGCTTGGTGAGCTTGGTCACTCGTTCGTTCGTGGCGGTCACGCGGGAGTTGATCGCGTTGACCTGGTTCTGCAGCGAGCCGACCTGCTTGGTCAGGGAGGCGGTCTGTTCGGCTGACTTGTCGAGGGCGGCCGTTTCCCTCTCCAGCTTGTCGACCCGGTTGGAGAGGTTGCTGACCGCGCTGCGCGATTCCTTTTCGACCTGCTTCGCCTTGCCCTGAAGTTCCTTCTGTTCGCCGGTCAGGTCCGCCTCGGCGATGCCGAGCCGGTCGATCAGGTTGGAGAGCTCGGTGGAGACTTCGTCGACGGACTGCTGGCTGGCGGCGTCGTCGCTCGCGCTCTTCGCGTTGAAGGCGACGATCAGGGCGATCACGCCGAGCACGAGGCCGAACGCGGCGAGCCCGATCAGGATCCAGGACTGGCGTGTTTCGTTCTCCACTTGCTGCCTCCCGAGGTGGTTGGGAGCTCGGACGAGCTCACGGACTGGAGCATTCTGTCGCGATCCTCTCAACCCCTGCGGTCGTCACCGCGCGCCGGGTCCGCCGCCGCGATCTCGGCTAGGGTCGCGTCACTGTGATCGAGGGCCTGGTCAACGTCGCCGACTTCGAGCGCGCTGCAGGCGAGAAGCTGGAGTCCGGCGTCGCCGGCTATTTCTTCGGTGGGGCGGGCGACGAGCTGACCCTGACCGAGAACGTCGCCGCCTGGCGCCGCTGGCGGCTCCGCCCGCGGGTCCTCGCGGGGGTAGGCGAGTGGCAGACGCGCACCGAGGTGCTGGGCACCGAGACCTCGATGCCGATCCTCGTCGCGCCGGTCGCCTACCAGGGGCTGGTCGAGCCCGGCGCCGAGCCGGCGATGGCGCGAGCCGCAGCCGCCGCGGGCACCGTGATGTGCCTCTCGACCCTGGCGACGACGCGGCCGGGCGAGGTTGCCGCCGGGGCGCCGGAGGCGCGGCGTTGGTTCCAGCTCTACTGCTTCAAGGACGAGGGCGTCACCCGGGCGCTGATCGAGGAGGCAATCGAGTGTGGCTTCGAGGCGATCCTCATCACCGTCGACGCGCCGCGTGGCGGCAACCGCGAGCGCGATCTGCGGACCGGCTTCGAAGTCCCGGAGGAGATCGGCGTGCCAAGCGTGGAAGCCGCCCTGGGCTCCGGCCGGGCGGTGACGATCGAGGAGACCTTCGGGCTGATGGACCCGACGCTCGGCTGGTCGGACCTCGAGGATCTGGCGGCTGACTGCGCCGTGCCGGTCCTGGTCAAGGGCGTGCTCACCGCCGAGGACGCCGCGCTGGCGGTCGAGCACGGTGCCGCCGGGGTCGTCGTCTCCAACCACGGTGGCCGCCAGCTCGACCGCTCCCCGGCGACCGCCGAGGCGCTGCCGGAGGTGGTCGACGCGGTCGAAGGGCGCGGCGCCGTGCTGGTCGACGGCGGCATCCGGCGTGGCGTCGACGTGGCGATCGCCCTGGCGCTCGGCGCCGACGCGGTGCTGGTCGGCCGGCCCGCGCTCTGGGGGCTGGCGGTCGCCGGAGAGCAGGGGGCGCGCCGGGTTCTGGAGCTGCTCCGCGAGGAGCTGGAGCTGACCCTGGCGCTCTGCGGCTGCGCCTCGCCGGAGGAGCTGGGTCGCTCCCACGTGAGGCGGGCTGCGACCGCCTCCGTATATTCGGGCTAGATGCCCAGCCGAATCGTCTAGATGGCCCAGCGCATACCCAGAGACGAATCGCTGAGCCGCGTCCACGGCGTCGGGGCGCTGTTCTCGGCCGCCTACGGCAACGTCGGCTCCTCTATCTACTACGCGCTCGGGGTCACCGCCGCCTTCGCCCTCGGCCTCACCCCCGTCGCCTTCGCGATCACCGGCGTGATCTTCATGTTCACCGCCGCCACCTACGCCGAGGCGACGGTGATGTTCCCGGAGGCGGGCGGCTCCTCCAGCTTCGCCCGCCACGCCTTCAACGAGCTGGTCAGCTTCGTCGCCGCCTGGGGCCAGATGCTCAACTACGTGATCACGGTCGCGATCTCGGCCTACTTCGTGCCCCACTACCTGGCCGTCTTCTGGCGGCCGCTTCACCACGGCCCGGGCGATATCGTCGTAGGCGCCGCGCTGATCGCCGGTCTGGCCCTGCTCAACGTCCGCGGCTCCCAGGAGTCGGCGAAGCTCAACCTGGTGCTGGCGATCGCCGACCTCGCCACCCAGGTGGTGCTGGTCTGCATCGGCATCGTCCTGGTGCTCAACCCGGAGGTGCTGGTCGACAACGTCCACCTCGGGGTCGCCCCGACCTGGAGCGACTTCGCGCTCGGGATCGCGGTCGGAATGATCGCCTACACCGGGATCGAGACGATCTCCAACATGGCCGAGGAGGCGAGGGACGCGGTGCGGACGATCCCGCGCAGCGTCGGCTTCACGGTCATCGCCGTGCTCGGCCTCTATCTGCTGATCCCGGTCGTCGCGCTCTCGGCGATGCCGGTCACCGCCGACGCCACCGGCCACTACACGACCGAACTCGGCAAGGAGTTCGCCAACGACCCGATCCTCGGCATCGTCGAGAACCTGGGCCTCGGCGCCGGCCTCACCGAAGCGCTGCGCTTCTACGTCGGCATCCTTGCCGCGGTGATCCTGCTGATCGCCACCAACGCCGGGCTGATCGGCGTCTCCCGGCTCACCTACTCGATGGGCCAGCACCGCCAGCTTCCCGAGGGCCTGCGGCAGGTCCACCCCCGCTACCGCACCCCCTATATCGCGATCATGATCTTCGCCGCGGTGGCGATGGTGACGCTGATCCCCGGGCAGACCGACTTCCTGGCGACGATGTACTCGTTCGGGGCGATGCTCTCCTTCACGATCGCCCACGTCTCGGTGATCCAGCTGCGCCGTGCCCGCTCGGAGGCGGAACGACCGTGGAAACCGCGCCTCAACGTCCGCGCCTTCGGCTTCCTGGTGCCGATCACCGCCGTGCTGGGCGGGCTCGGCACCTTCTCGGCCTGGATCGTCGTGATGGCGCTGAACCCGCGCACGCTCGCGGTCGGCATCGGCTGGATGGCCTTCGGGATCCTCGTCTACGTCCTCTACCGGCGCCACCAGCGGCTGCCGCTGACCGAGACGGTCAAGGTGCTGCTGCCCGAGCCGCTCGGGGTGGAGGAGATCGAGTACCGAAGCGTCCTCGTCGCCTTCGAGGACGGCGAGCCGTTCTCGGAGGAAATGGTCGCGACCGCGGTCAAGCTCGCTTCGAAGCGGCGCCGCGGCATCCACGTCCACTCGATGCTGACCGTGCCCACCCACCTGCCGCTCGACGCCGAGATGCGCGAGGGGGAGGCCGAGGCGCAGAGCAAGATCGAGCAGGCGAAGCTGATCGGCGGCCAGCGGGTCACCGGCCACGTCGAGCGGGTGCGGCCCGGGCAGGCCGGCTACTCGATCGCCGCGGAGGCGAAGCTGATCAGCGCGGCGGCTGTCGTGGTCGGCCTGCGCTACCGCAACGGCACGCCGCTTTACGACAAGACGCTGCAGACCGTACTCGGCGAGCGCCCCTGCCGGGTGATCGTCGTCTCCGAGAAGGGCGCCCAGCAGGGCGCCGATCTGACCGCGTCGCTGGCCTAGAATCGGCCAGATGTACCAGCGCTCCGTCCGGGTCCTCTCGGCCGTCTTCCTCGCACTTGGCGCCGTGCTCGTCGTCTCCACCCTGCTCAGGGGCGGCAGCCCGGCCTCGGTCGGCGTCCTGATGGGGATCGCCTTCCTCGCGGTCGGCGCGGCGCGGCTCTGGCTGGCGGCGCGGATGAGCCGGTGAGCGCGCCCGGCGAGAGCGGGGGGAGAGGGGGCGGACGGCGGCGCGCCGGTCCAGCCGCCGCGCTCGCGGCTGGAGCCGCTGCTGCGGCGGGGGGTGGGCGTTCCCGGCCTGTTCGTCGCCGTCTACTCGTCAGTCGGCTTCTCGATCTACTTCGCGCTCGGCGTCGTCGCCGACCGCGGCCTCGGCCTGACCCCGCTGATCTTCCTCGCCGCCGGGCTGATGTTCGTGCTGACCACGCTCACCTACGTCGAGGGCGGCGCGATGATCCGCGAACGCGGCGGCTCCTCCAGCTTCGCCCGCCACGCCTTCAACGAGCTGATCGCCTTCATCGCCGGCTGGGCGATTCTGATCGACTACCTGATCGTCGCCGCGCTGGCGGCGATCTCGGTCCCGCATTACCTCGAACCGGTCACCCCCGACCTGACCGAGGCCTGGCGGCAGATCGCCGTCGCCGGCCTGGTGATCGTCGCCGCCTGCGCGCTCAACGTGCTCAACGTGACCGGGCGGGGGCGGGAGCGGCTGCTCAGCGGGCTGGCGCTGGCCGACGTCGCCCTGCAGCTCGCGGTGATCGCGGTCGGTGCGCTCGCCGTGCTGCACCCCGAGCGGCTCACCGACCAGGTCCACCTGTTCACCGACCCGAGCCTCAAGGACGTCGTCTATGCGTCGGTGATCGCGATGCTGGCCTACGCCGGGATCGAGGCCGCCTCCGACCTCGCCCCGGACATCGACGTCCGGCCCCGGGACCTGAAGCGGATCGTCTCGCTCGGCGCGGTGGCGGTGCCGCTCGTCTACGCGGGGATGGCGGCGATCGCGCTGATGGCGGTGCCCGTGATCGTCGGGCCCGACGGGCCGGAGACGGCGCTCGGCGGCGAGTACGTGCGGGCGCCGGTGCTCGGCGTGGTCTCCGCCTACCACCCGGCCTGGGTGGCCGAAGTGATGCGCTGGGTGGTGGCGGTGGTCGCCGCACCGATCCTCTTCTGGGCGACGGCCACCGCGATGCTCGGTGTCTCCCGCCACATCTACACGCTGGCGATCAACCGCCAGATCCCCAGCTGGCTGGGCAAGCTCAACAGCCGTTACGCGACGCCGCACGTGGCGATCGCGCTCTCCGGCCTGATCGCAATCGGGCTGGTCGCGCCCACCGACGTCAAGCTGCTGGCGAGCATCTATGCCTTCGGCGCCACCCTGGCGATAACCATCGCCCATCTCTCGATCCTGCGGCTGCGGGTCAGCGAGCCGGACCGGCCGCGGCTCTTCCGCGTTCCCTGGAGCGTCTCCTGGCGCGGCGCCGAGCTGCCCGTCCCGGCGGTCTTCGCGGCGCTGCTCAGCGCGCTCGCCTTCGGCAGCGTGCTCGTCCTGCACGACACCGCCCGCTGGGTCGGCGGCGGCTGGATGGCGTTCGGCCTGCTCTTCTACGTCGTCTACCGCAAGGGCTTCGAGGGGACCTCGCTGACCCGGCGCGTCTCGGTCACCGAGCGGGCGCTGACCAAGCGCGTGCCGGAGATCGCCTACCGCAGCCTCCTGGTGCCGGTCTTCGGCACCGAGCTGGACGACGACATCGTCGCCACCGCGGGGCGGCTGGCCGCGGCCGAGCGGCGCGGCGCGGACGGGGAGGAGGACGAGGCCAGGCTGGCGCTTGCCTACGTGGTCGAAGTGCCGCTGACCGAGCCGCTGGACGCGGCGCTGCCGCCGCAGCGCGAGGAGGCGGCGCGCGCCGCGCTTCAGCGGGCGAGGGAGGTGGCGGAAGAGTACGAGGACGTCGCGGTCAGCACCGAGACGGTTCGCGCCCGCAAAGTCGGCGCCGGGATCGTCGAGGCGGCGCGGCGCAGCGCCGCCGAGGCGATCGTGATCGGCGGTGAGCCGCCGACGAAGATCCGCGGCGGCGCCACCATGGGTGGGGTCGGCGCGGCCAAGCCGGCCGAGATCGGCGCGGCGACCCAGTACGTGCTGAAGAAGGCGCCCTGCCAGGTGCTCCTCACCGCGCCGCCGGAGTCCCCTCCCGAGGAGCCCCCGGAGCCGCAGCCTCAACCGAGCGTTGCGGACTAGACTCCGGACAGTGGTGAAGACGTGTTCATCCTGATCGTTGGCTGCGGAAGGGTCGGCTCGTCCCTCGCCCGCACGATGCTGCGCGAGGGCCACGAGGTCTCCTGCCTCGACGAGGATCCCGAGTCCCACAGCCGGCTCGAGGTCGGGCTGGAGAAGAGCTGGGAGGACCTGGGCGGCCAGTTCACGGTCGGCACGGCGCTGGAGACGGACGCGCTGCTCGCCGCGGGAATCGAGCGGGCGGACGCCTTCATCGCCTCGACCAACGGCGACAACACCAACATCGTCATCGCGCAGATCGCCCAGCGCCGCTACCAGGTGCCGAACGTGATCGCTCGCATCCTCGATCCGCTGCGGGCCGAGTGGTACCGGCAGCAGGGCGTGCACACGATCTGCCCGACCCGGTGGCGATCGACATGCTGGAGGGCGCCGTCCGCGAGGGCGCCGCCCGCAAGGCCGCCTAGGGCACACCGGAGACGAGATCGTGCAACTCGGGAAGCGCGCTGGGCGGGCGATGTGGCAGAGGAAGGACGACGATGTACATCATCGTCGTCGGAGCGGGGAAGGTGGGCTGGAACCTGGCCCGCGAGCTGCTCGAAAAGAACCACGAGGTGACGGTGATCGAGAGCGACCGGCGGCGCTACCTGACGGTCGAGCAGGAGCTGGAGCACAACGTCCTCTACGGCGACGCCTCGGAGCTGTGGGTCCTGGAGCGAGCCGGGGTCCAGCGCGCCGACATGGTGATCGCGGTGACCGGCGACGACGAGGACAACATGCTGATCTGCCAGGTCGCGCGCGAGAAGTACGAGGTCGAACGGATCATCGCCCGGGTCAACAACCCGCGCAACCGTCCTCACTTCGACCTGCTCGGCGTGAAGCCGTCGGTCTCGGCCACCGACCTGATCCTGCGCCTGCTCGAGCACGAGGTGCCCGAGTACGGGCTGGTCCACCTGCTCGACCTGCAGGAGGAGCAGCTGGAGATCATCGAGATGCTGCTGGGCCAGGACTCGCGGGTCACCGGGCGGCGGGTCGGCGACCTGGCGATGCCCGAAGGCAGCCTGCTGATCTCGGTGCTGCGCAATGGCAAGGGCTTCGTGCCGGGTCCCGACACGGTGCTGGAGCCCGGCGACGAGGTGCTCGCGGTGCTCGACCCGGGCCGTGAGGACGACCTCAAGGACCTGTTCGGCCCCGAGGCCGGCGGCAACGGGGCCGGCTGAGCGGTGGCCTCGCGCGAGGTTGACTTCCTGCTGGTCGGCGGTGGCATGGCCTCGGCCCACTGCGCGGCGGAGCTGCGCAGGCGCGGCGCGGAGGGCCCGATCCTGCTGGCCGGCCGCGAGCCCGAGCCGCCCTACGAGCGACCGCCGCTCTCCAAGGAGTACCTGCGCGGCGAGGCGGAGCGGGCCGACGCCTTCGTAAACCCCGCCGGCTGGTACGAGGAGAACGGGGTCGAGCTGCTGACCGGCGTCAACGCGATGTCGCTCGACCCGGCGGCGCGCACCGCCAAGCTGCAGGGGGGCGAGGAGGTGGCGTTCGGCAAGGCGCTGCTCGCCACCGGCGCGATGGTCAACATCCTCCGCGTCGAGGGCGCCGAGAACGAGGGCATCCACTACCTGCGGGCATTCGGCAACTCCGACGCGATCCGCGCCGACGCCGAGACGGCCGAGCACGTCGTGCTGGTCGGTGGCAGCTACATCGCCAGCGAGGTCGCCGCCTCGCTGACCGCGAAGGGCGTCCGCTGCACGATGGTGATGCTCGAGCAGGTGGCGCTCTCGCGGACCTTCGGCGAGGACGCCGGCCGCTGGTTCCAGGAGAGGCTGGAGGAGCACGGGGTGACGGTGCACGGCGGCGAGGAGCTGGAGGCGTTCGAGGGCGACGGCCGGGTGAGGGCGGTGCTGACGGGGGGCGGCCGGGCGATCGAGTGCGACGCGGTGGTGGTCGGCGCCGGCGTGCGGGCCGACGCGATGCTCGCCCAGCGGGCGGGGCTCGAGGTCGGCGACGGGATCGTCTGCGACTCGAAGCTCCAGACCTCGGCGGAGGGGATCTACGCGGCCGGCGACTGCTGCTCCTACGACAGCGTCGTACACGGCCGGCGGCTGCGGGTCGAGCACTGGGACGTGGCGATGCAGCAGGGCATGCACGCCGCCCGCAACATGCTGGGCGAGGAGCGCGACTACGACGTGGTCCCCTACTTCTTCAGCGACCTCGCCGACTGGGCGAGCCTCGAGTACGTTGGGCCGGCCCACGACTGGGACGAGGAGGTCTGGCGCGGCGACCCCGATGCCGGCGAGTTCTCCGTCTGGTACCTGAAGGACGGCCGCGTCGCCGGCTGCCTCAGCGTCGGCCGCCCCGAAGACCTCGCCGAGGCACGCCGCCTGCTCGCCGACCGGGTGGACGTC
>CAVVHQ010000028.1:0-135667 GCA_963748075.1 uncultured Solirubrobacterales bacterium
ATACCTCATAAGGTATCAGCATCTCCGCGCTCAGATCGCCCGCGGCGCGTGCTTGGGCTCGAGGGCGCCGGCCGCCTCAGCCTCGGCGCGCTTCGCCCAGCGGTTCAGCTCGCGGCGGGCGAGGACCATCTTGTGGACCTCGTCGGGGCCGTCGGCGAGGCGCAGCATGCGGCTGAAGCGCCAGAGGGCGGCGAGCGGGGTGTCGTCGGTCATCCCCAGCGAGCCGTGGACCTGGATCGCCCGGTCGAGCACCTCCATCACCATGTTGGCGGCGACGACCTTGATCGCCGAGATCGCCTGGCGAGCGGCGCGCTTTCCCTCGGTGTCCATCTTCCACGCCGCGTACATGGTGAGCAGCCGCGCCTGGTCGATTTCCATCCGCGAGGAGGCGATCGCCTCCTGCACGAACTGCTTCTCGCCCAGCGGCCCGCCGAACGCCTGGCGCTCGTTGGCGCGGCGGCACATCATCTCGTGCGCGCGCTCGGCCGTGCCGATCGCGCGCATGCAGTGGTGGATGCGGCCCGGGCCGAGCCGGTCCTGGGCGATCGCGAAGCCCGCCCCCTGCTCGCCGAGCAGGTTGGCGGCGGGCACGCGGCACTCTTCGTAGCGGATCTCGCAGTGCCCCGGCCCCCCGTCGTGGCCCATCACCGGGACCGGCCGCACCAAGTTGAAGCCGGGGTTGTCGGTCGGCACGCAGATCATCGAGGCGCGCGCGTAGGGGTGGGCGTCGGGGTCGGTGACGACCATCGCGATCGCCAGCTCGGCGCCGACCGCGCCCGAGGTGAACCACTTGTGGCCGTCGATCACCCACTCCTCGCCGTCGCGCACCGCACGCGCCTGCAGCAGGGTCGGATCGGAGCCGGAGACGTCGGGCTCGGTCATCGAGAAGCAGGAGCGGATCCTGCCCTCGAGCAGCGGCTCCAGCCAGCGCTCGCGCTGCTCCTCGGTTCCGTGCTCGGCGAGGATCTCCATGTTGCCGGTGTCCGGTGCGGCGCAGTTGAAGGCCATCGGCGCCGCCGCAGGGCTGCGCCCCATCTCCTCGCAGAGCAGCCCGTACTCCCAGTTGCTCAGGCCGGGGCCGAAGCGCTCGTCGGGCATGAACAGGTTCCACAGCCCCTCTGACTTCGCCCGCTCGCGGATCTCGACCAGGATCCCCGGGTAGGGCACGCCCGGACCGACCTCGGCGTCGAGCGCCTCCATGATCTCCCGCTCCCGCGGGAGGATCTGCTCGTCCATGAAGTCGAGGACGCGCTCGCGCAAGGTCTCGACCTGGGGGCTGGGCTTGAAGTCCATCGCAGCGTTCCTCTCCTCGGGGCGGGCTGGGGCCGAACGCTACCGCGCCGCAGCCCGGCCCCGCCGGTAGCGGGCGAACAGCTCGCCATCCTCCTCCAGCAGCCAGGCCAGCTCGAGCTGCTCGATGCGCGGCAGTTCGCCCTCGACGATCCGGGGCCCCTCGCCGCCGCTCAGTCGCGGGGCGATCGTCAGAAAGAGGTCGTCGACCAGCCCGCCGGCCTGCAGCTCGCCGTGCAGGCGCGGCCCGCCCTCGCAGAGAAGCGCCCGGACGTCGCGCTCGCAGCGCAGATGGCGCAGCGCCGCGGCGAGGTTGACCACGCCCTCGTGGCGCACGACCCGCAGAGAGGTCTCGGTCTCCGGAGGCTCCGTCTCCGATGCGGTGAAGACCAACACCCGGCCGCCTTCGGTGAACAAGGGCGCATCCCAGGGCAGGTCGAGGCGGCCGCTGACGATCACCATCAGCGGGTCGTGGGGTAGGCCGATCCGCTCGCGCCGCTCCTGGCTGGGGACGAGCCGCCCGTAGCGCTCGGCCCGCATCGTCCCGCCTCCGATCATCACCGCGTCGAATCGCGTTCGCAGGCCGGCCAGCATCGCCGTGTCGGCCGCCGAGCCGATCGGTCCCGACACCCCCCCGATCGCCGCCCGCCCGTCGACCGTCGCGGCGAAGTTGACCGCGACGAAGGGGCGATCGTCAGCGGGATGCTCCCACGGCCGGTAGCCGTCGAGCTGCTCCTCGACCGTGGTCTCAGCCGGCTCGGGGAGGAGGCGTCTCACTCGGCGGAGCCTAATAGTGCGGTAGACATTTGAGCCGCATGACGGTTCAAATGTCTACCGCGCGCTACGAGTAGTCGTGCCAGCCGGCGAACTCGTGGCCGGCAAACTCCTGCAGGGCCCGGACGTCCTCGCCGAAGCGGCCGCGCAGCGTCTCGAACAGGTCGTCGGGGAGCTGCGGCTTCGGCGCCGGCGGCTTCTCCGGGTCGTGGACCGCCTTCTCGACCACCCAGCGCAACGACTCCGGCAGCCGGTCGAAGTTGCGGTCGAAGGAGCGCAGGCCCGGCAGTTTGACCAGCTTCTCCATCACCTGGTATTTGTCGCCCTGCTTGGCGCTCGACTTCTCCCACTCGCGGTCGAACTGCTCCGAGGTGAAGCTCTCGTCGACGCCGGCGAAGGCGAACGCCCGGCGCATCGTCTCTTCGCGCTCCCCCTGCAGCTCCTCTTGGGCGATCACCTCGACCTGCGCGCGGTCGAACTGCTCCAGATAGGGCTGGAGCTGCATCCAGTACAGCGAGCGGTGGATGTAAGAGGAGTCGGGCTCCGAGAGGATCGGGACGAGCTCGCGGGTCTCGTAGCCGGCGCCGGTCGCGTGCACCCAGTGGGAGAGGATGCGCTTGATCGGGTCGCGCACCATGTAGATCAGGCGCGCATCGGGGCAGTGCTCCCTGATCCGCTCCGGGGTGCCGGTGAAGCGGGGAAGGTTCGTGTAGTGGGGCGAGGACTCGCCGCGCACCGCGAAGCGGCGGTCGAAGCGGCTCGCGTACCAGTCGAGGCCAAGATCCCAGTTCAGCTCCTCGACGAAGAAGTTCAGCTCCTTCGGCTTCGACATCTGGATCTCCGGATGCAGGCCGAGGTAGTGGTGGATGCTCGTCGTGCCGCACTTCAGACCCCCGACGATGATCAGGTTGGGCAGCGCGGCGTGGCGCCTGCGACGGCGCCGCAGGCGGCTGCGGCGGTCGCCGGTGAAGCGCTCGCGGGCGCGCGCGCACATCGCCTCGTCGGCGGGGTCGCGGGGAGCCGCGGCCACCGTCTGGGTCGTCTCGGGCTCTGACACGAGCGGGCTAGTGTAGCTGCGATGGCCTATGCCGACTTCGCATCGAGCGTCGAATCGTTCGCCAACGCGGCGGCGCAGTTCTTCGCCAACCTCTCGGCGATCCGCTGGACGCCCTTCGTCCTCGCGCTCGCCTGCCTGGCGGCGATGCAGCTCGCCCGTGCCTGGGCCTGGCGCAACGTCCTGCGCGCCGCCTACCCGGGCGTCCGCATCTCCTTCCTGCAGCTCTCCGCCGCCTACCTGGCTGGGGCGGGGATCAACGCGGTCGTCCCGGCGCGGGCCGGCGACGTGACCAAAGTCTTCCTGGTGAAGCGCCAGATACCCGGCTCCTCCTACCCGGCGGTCACCTCCTCCTTCCTGGTGCAGACGGTCTTCGACACGACGGTGGGGCTGCTGGTTCTCCTCTACGCGGTCTCCCGGGGCCTGCTGCCCCGGCCCCCAAGCCTGCCCGACCTGCCCGCCTTCGAGATCTCCTTCTGGGCCGCCCACCCGCAGACGTTCCTGATCGTCACGGCGGCCCTGCTGCTGGCGATCGCCGTCGCCGTGGCGCTGCTCGCCCATCATGTGCGCCGCTTCTGGGAGCGGGTCAGACAGGGCGTCGTCATCCTCGCCCGGCCGCGTCGCTACCTGCGTCAGGTGGCCGCCTGGCAGGGGGTCGGCTGGCTGTTCCGCTTCGCCGCCTTCTGGTTCTTCCTCGAGGCGTTCCGGATCGGCGGCTCGGTCGGCAGCGTGATGTTGGTGATGAGCGTGCAGGCGATCGCCAACGTGATTCCCTTCACGCCGGGCGGCGCCGGCGCCCAGCAGGCGCTGCTGGTCGCGACCCTGCCCGGGCCCTCGCGTTCGGCGGCGCTCTCCTTCTCGGTCGGGACGCAGATCGCGATGGCGGCCTGGTCGGTCGTCCTCGGCTTCGTCGCGATCCTGCTGGTCTTCCGCACCACCGACTGGCGCGGCCTGATCAAGCAGGCCGAACGGGATCGCGACAGCGAATCGGCCACTGACGAGATCCTGACGGCGCCCGGAGCCGTCAGTCAGCTCGACCAGCCGGGGTAGCGGCTTCCCGCGTGGCTGCTCGCGTCCCTGTCTGGCGACCTAGAGCCGCGCCTCGGGTCAGTAGGGAGGTTCTTGCGTTTCCGAGGGGAACCCCGAGCATTCTTGGGGGCCCAGGTAGCGGCGGTGGAGGCGAGGGCTGCGGCCGCGGACGTACCATTCGACCAGGTCGCGACAGCTGCCCCGCGACCCGTCTTCGAATTCCAGCGTCAGGAAGATGCTGCAGCGTACGCTGTGAGACGAGCGTCGGTGGCAGCTGCCGGGGCGGAACGCCACGCAGTATCCCCCTTCTCTTCCTCCCCCCTTTTCGTTGATCGCCGCGCAGAGGCCCTTCGCGTAGGGCTTGTCGGCCTTGGCCGCGCGCGACACCTTGAGCGTGCGGGCATCGCTCGTCGCCGCCAACGCCAGCACGGCGACCAACGCCAAGAACAGAGTGGGCCTCCAGCGTGAAGCCATCTTCCAGCTCCTTCCCTGTGGACAAGACGGGGGCCAGTAGCGCCCCCCCTTGCGAGGGTCATCCTTCCAGCTCGGCGAGCGGGTGTCAAAAAGAACCGTTCCATCTATCTTCACTTCGGAATAGCCAGGGATCAGCTCGACCAGCCTGGGTAGCGGCTCTTGACGCGCCAGCGCCAGGGCGGTTCCTCGCCCGGCGGGAAGTCGTACTGGTCGCGGCCGGGCAGAGTCTCCAGCGGGACGAGGTTCGGGTCGTCCTCGAGCAGCACGCGGACGTGGCTCGCCGCCTCGACCTGGGCCTGATCGGCGCGGCGGGCCACTCGCTCCCAGCCGAGGCCGGGGCGGTAGAGCCAATAGGTCAGCTCGACCCAGCCGAGCGAGCGGCGCCGATCGAGGACCGCGGTGAAGGCGGTGGTGCGCCGACCCGCGGTGGTCAGGTGCGCCCCGGCGGCGCCCGGCCGCGGTACGGCGCAGCTCGGCCGCCGGCAGCGGCGGAAGTCGACCGGCACGAGCGGCAGGCCGGAGGAGCCGGGACGGGTGGAGGGCGCCGGCGCCAGGGCCCGGACGAGACGGGCCAGCGGCCAGCCGTAGGCGGGCACCAGCGGGTGGTGGCGGCAGGCGTCGGGGAGGCGCGGCGCGCAGGCAAGGCGCCGCGCGATCGTTCCGGCCAGGCTCCGGCCCGGGTCGATCTCGCCTTCCGCCGCGACGGCGGCGATCGCGACGAGCAGCAGTAGCGCGACCAGCGCCGCCAGGCCCGCTTGCTCGACCGTCGCCGAGCCCCGTTCGCCCTTGCGACGGCCCTCCGCCGACCTCGATTTCCAGGCCAAGTTCCGCATCGGACTCACGCTAGGTTGGCGCGGCGCTCCCATGGCGCGCCAAATGCAAACAGTTCGCGCCGTCACCCACCCGGTCTGCGAACATGTCCCGCAATGGAGGGCGGCGGTTTCAACTTGTTCGGAGACCCGGAGGAGTTCCGCGCCCGCATGGAGGAGCTTTCCGAGCAGATGCAGTCCTCGCAGCGGGTCGCCTGGGCCGACAACGCGATCCGCCTCGCGGTGGAGCTGACCGTCGCCTCGATCGAACGGCTCGACCTGACGGGCAGCAGCGACGAGCAGGCGATGCAGGTTCGCGACGCGATCCGCGTCCTCTTCCCCGAGGCGGTCACCCTGGTGCGCGAGGCCCGCGAAGGGCTCGCCTAGCTCGCGGGAGGGTTGTGCCCCCTGGAGGGGGGACAATGCTGCCGCGAACCGCGTCAGAGCAGTTCGAGATCGAGCGAGACCGCGCTGCTGCGGCGCAGGGCGGCGCCGACCAGCTCGAGCGGCAGGGCCACGAGGAACGCGGGAATGGCCAGGACGGCGACCGTCAGCCAGTCGATTCGCCGCTGCCATGCCTTCTCCGCCCGGACGGATGAGCCGACCGCGACGTTGTGGCCGAACGTCGCGCTGTTCAGCAGCGTCTGCCATATCGTCGCGATACCCGCCCCCGGCGACCAGCGAACGTTCTTCACGACCTGGTCGCGCCGGGCTACGAGGCGGCGCACCGCCTCGACCGTGAACAGGTAGCGAGCACCCGGCTCCAGCCCGGCCCAGCCGGCGCCGCCGATCGAGGCGGAGAGGCCGCCGCGGTTGACGATCCTCAGGCGCCCAGCGACGGCGAGGCGGTCCAGCTCGCGCAGCGCCGCCTCTGCGCTGCGCGGTCCGCCGACCGCGCCGAGCCCGCAACTCTCGCAGCGGCTGACCGGCCCGGCGAGGCCGGGGCGTGCGTCGATCCAGCCGAACAGCGGCTCGCCGCAGGCCGGGCACGGCGGGTTCTCGGGTCCGGCCCCCGCCTCGAGTGGGACGACGGGGGTGCGGCGATCCTTGCTCATTCCTGGTTCCGCGTCGCACATTGATGTTCGTGCTTCGTTCCCTCACGAGGAATCGGATATGCACGCTCGGTCACTCCGCGCTCACGGCCGATAGCGTACGCGCCGTGCAACTCAGCGAGATCATGACCACGGGAGTCGTCACCGCCACTCCACAGGCGAGCGCCGTCTCGGTCGCCCGGCAGATGCGCGACAGCCGCGTCGGCTCGGTCGTCCTCGTCGACCCGGCCGGCTCGCCGGTGGCGATGGTCACCGACCGCGACCTCGCGGTGCAAGTTTTCGCCGCCGGCGTCGACCCCGAGGCGCCGATCGGCGAGCACGCCTCGCGGCCGCTGATCTGCGGCGAGCTGGCGATGGATCTCGACGAGGCGGCGGCCCTGATGGTCCAGCACCGGGTGCGGCGCCTGCCGGTGCTCGACGGCGACAGCCTCGCGGGGATCGTCACCCTCGACGACGTCGCGGTGCGGACCGGCAATCTCGAGGTGGCGCAGCGGATGACCGCCGACGTGATCGAGGGCGCCCTGCCGCAGTTCTACTTCCACGAGCGAGGCTGAGCGCGCCGATGCGACCCGACAGGGCGCAGCAGCTGGCCTGGGAGCAGCGCTGGGCGCTGCCGGTCGGGCTGGCGACGCTGGCCGCGATCGCGCTGGTGATCGTCTCGGCGATCGTCGTCAGCTCGATCGGCGGCGACGGCGAAGCGGCGCTGCTCCGGTCCGCGCACTCCCACACCTCGGACCTTGCCATCTCCAGCGTCTTGCAGGCGGTCGGGATCGGCCTCCTGGCCGTGCCCCTCTACTACCTGTTCCAGGCGACCGGGGCGCGCAGCGAGCGGCTCCGACCGCAGTTCGTCGGGGTGGTCGTCGCGGCGCCGCTGTTCCTCTTCGCCGCGGCGCTGCTCAACGGCGCCGCGACCAACGAAGCGGCGGACGAATTCGCCGCCGGCAAGGCGACCACCGACCTGACGGTGCAGGAGGCGAGCAAGAGCTGCCGCGACGAACGAACGGAGGACGCGAAGGCGTTCCGCGAAGAATTCGGTCGCGGCGGGACCGGCGTGCGGCGCTGCGCCAACGAAGAAGTCGCCGAGGAAGCGGCGACCGACGCGGTCAGCGGCGCCTCGCTGCGCGGCATCGCCACCGGGTTCGGCCTCGGCGGCCGGCTCGGCCTCGCCTTCGCCCTCGTTTACACCTGTCTCTACGCGATGCGGGTCGGCCTGCTGACTCGCTTCTGGGGGTCGCTGGGGATGGCGGTCGGCGCCGCGGCGCTGCTCCTGCTGATCCAGTTCACGCTGGTCTGGTTCCTCTACTTCGCCCTGCTGGCGGCGGGCTGGATCCCGGGGGGCCGCCCGCCCGCCTGGGCAGCCGGCGAGGCGATCCCCTGGCCGACCCCGGGGGAGCGGGCGAGCGCGGCGCTTGGCGACGACGGCGACGAGCCCGAGCCCGGCGGCGGGGAGGGACCCGGCGAGGACAGGCGCAAGCGCAAGCAGCGCGGCTGATCGATGTCGGTCGAGACCGGCCAAGCGCACGCCGCGACTCCGCAGCTGGGGGAGCCGGCGATCTCCTTGCGCGGCGTCCGCAAGACCTATGGCAAAGGAGAGGTCGCGGTTCACGCGCTGCGCGGCGTCGACCTCGAGATCTGGCCGGAGGAGTTCGTCGTCCTGCTCGGGCCGAGCGGTTCCGGGAAGACGACCCTGCTCAACCTGATCGGCGGGATCGAGCCGGCCAGCGAGGGCGGCATCGAGGTCTCCGGCAGCGACGTCACCGACCTCGACGAGGAGGGCAGGACCCGGTTCCGGCGGGAGACGGTCGGCTTCATCTTCCAGCTCTTCAACCTGATCCCGACTCTGACCGCGCTGGAGAACGTCGAGCTGGTCGCCGAGCTGGGCAACGGCGCCGAGCGGGCGCCGGAGATGCTGGAGCGGGTCGGCCTCGGCGACCGCATGGACCACTTCCCCGCCCAGCTCTCGGGCGGCGAGCAGCAACGGGTCGCCGTCGCCCGCGCCCTCGCCGGCGGCCCGCAGGTGCTGCTCGGCGACGAGCCGACCGGCGCTCTCGACCTGGAGACCGGCCGCACCGTGCTGGCCCTGCTGCACGAGCTGAGCCACGAGATGCACCAGACGGTGCTGCTGGTCACCCACAACGCCTCGATCGCCCGCATGGCCGACCGGGTGCTGCGGATGCGCGACGGCCGCATCATCGGCGACGAGCGCAACGACTCCCCGGCGCCCGCCGAGCAGCTCGAATGGTGAGCGGCTGAGGTGGGTTCTAAGGCCCTGCGGGCCAAGGCGCGCCGCGACATGCGGCGCCAGCGCGCCTCCTTCCTGGCGATCGCGGTGACGATCTTCCTTGGTGTCACCCTGTTCGGCGCCAGCTACGACGCCTACCAGAACCTCGACGCCTCCTACAAGCGCGCCTTCACCGAGTACCGCTTCGCAAACCTGATCGTGACCGGGGGAAGGACGGGGCAGCTGGCGCGGCGGGCGCGGGCGACGGGCGGAGTCGAGGCGGTGCAGGCGCGGACTCAGGCCGACCTGCCGCTGCGGGTCGGCCGCGACAAGTTCCTCGGCCGGGTGGTCGGGTTCTCGCCCGGCCACCAGCCTGCGGTCGATCAGGTCGACGTCGAAAGGGGCTCCTACCTGCGGCGCAGCGAGCCGGAAGGCGTCCTGGTCGAGAAGCACACCGCCGAAGCCTTCGACCTGAAGCCGGGCGACGGCGTCACGGCGGTCGGCGCGGGCGGGCCGGCGCGGGTGCGGATCCTCGGGGTCGTCTCCTCGCCCGAGTACTTCTGGCCGGCGCGCAGCCGCCAGGACATCCTGCCCGCCCCGAAGGACTTCGGCGTCCTCTTCGCGCCCGAGGCGCTGGCGCGGCGGCTGGCCGGCGCCTCCGCCCCCAACCAGGTCGCGATCTACTACGACGGCGGCCGCGAGGACTCGGCCCTGACCGCGAAGCTCAGCCGCGCGGCCGGCAGGCTCGGCGCCGCCGACATCCTCACCCGCGCCGACCAACCCTCCAACAGCGCCCTGCAGCAGGACGTCAAGAGCTTCCGTGAGCTCGCCCTGCTCTTCCCCCTGCTCTTCCTCACCGCGGCGGCGCTTGCCACCGGGGTGCTGATGCGGCGGCTGGTCACCGCGCAGCGGCCGATCGTCGGCATGCTGCGCGCCTGCGGCTACTCGCGGCGCCAGGTCGTCTCCCACTACCTCACCTTCGGCGTCGCCTGCGGCCTGGCCGGCGGCCTGGCCGGGGCGGCGGCGGCGATCGGCCTGGCCGGCGTCGTCACCGAGGCCTACACCGAGGAGCTCTCGATCCCGATCACCCTCACCTCGATCTCGCCGCTGACCGCGGTGATCGGAATCGCCTTCGGCCTGCTGACCGGGGCGATCGCCGCGGCGCTGCCGGCCGCCGCCGCGTCCCGCGTCCCGCCGGCCGAGGCGATGCGCCGCTTCGCCCCCTCGGGGACCGGCGGGCTCAGCCTCGCCGAGCGTCTGCTGCCGCCCCTGCGCAGGCTGCCGGTGCGCTGGCGGATGACGATCCGCGCGGTCGGCCGCAACCCGCGCCGCTCGCTGTCGACCGTAATCGGCGTCGTCCTCGCTCTGACGCTGATCCTCGTCTCCTGGGGGATGATCGACACCACGCAGATCCTGGTCGACCGCCAGTACGGCGAGGTCGACCGCCAGGACGCCGAGCTGTACTTCCGCGGCGCCCTCGAGCCGGCCGAGCTGCGCCGCGTGCGCGACACCGGCGGCGTCGCCGAAGTGGAGCCCGGGGTCGACCTGCCGGTCTCGCTGCGGGCCGACGAACGCCGCTACCAGACCGCGCTGATCGGCCTCGAGCGCGACACGCGGATGCACGGCTTCCTGCTCGACGGCGGCGGCACGACGACGCTGCCCGCCAACGGCCTGCTGGCCGGCAAGGCGCTGGGCTCCAAACTCGACATCGGCAGCGGCGACACGGTGGAGGTGACGGCGCCCGGGACCGGCGTCTCGGTGCCTGCGCCGGTCGATGGCTTCCTCGACGAGCCGCTCGGCACCTACGTCTACGCGGCGCTGGGGCCGATCCGGCGCCTGGCCGGACCGCGGCTCGGGCTCGGCAACGTGGCCCTGGTCCGCTACGCGCCGGGCGTCGACCGCGAAGCGATGCGGCGGCGGCTCAGCGCGCTGCCCGGCGTGGTCGCCTTCTCGGACTCCAACGCGCTGCGCGACACGGTCAACGAATACCTCGGCCTCTTCTACGCCTTCGTCGGAATCATGCTGCTGTTCGGGGCGGCGATGGCCTTCGCCCTCCTCTACAACTCGATCCAGGCCAACCTCGCCGAACGGGCGGTCGAGGTGGCGACGCTGCGCGCCGCGGGGATCCGCTTCCGCACCCTCTCGCGGATGATCACCGCCGAGAACTTCCTGGTCACCGCGATCGGCATCGTCCCCGGCCTGATCGTCGGGGTCGAGGTGTCGCGCGTCTTCCTCGCCTCCTTCAACAGCGACTCCTTCAGCTTCGACCTGCAGATCCGCGCCTCGACCCTGGTCCTCTCCGCCATCGCGATCCTCGCCGTCTCCCTGCTCTCCGAGTGGCCCGGCCTGCGCGCCGTGAAGAAGCTCGACATAGCGAGAGTCGTCCGCGAGCGGGCTGCGTGATGCTCTGCACAGGAGCGGTCACAGTAGGGGTTCCGCTTAACTTTTTTTGAAGACAGCCGCTTGCCGTCCGAGGACGGCGGCGCAAAAAAAGTACAAGACGCTCCACCCCTACTGCGACCGCCCCGCACCAGCCCGTCTGCGCTGCGTGCGGATCTCGCTGAGGATGCGCTCCAGGCGCGGCTCCCGAGAGGTGTCGACGTGGCTCATTGCGGCGGCGACGGCGGGGTGGATCGCGGCGATCCGCTCGTGCATCGCCTGGGCGACGGCGCGGTAGGCGGGGTGGCCCTCGCGGCCCGAGCGCAGCTCGATCAGGTGCATCGCCTCGCGCGCGTTGAGGTCGAGCACGTAGCGGATCCGGTAGGCGAGGCAGAGCGCGTAGGGCGCCTGCTCGGCGAGGCCGGCGCCGAGCAGGCGGTCGTGCTCGGCGCGGGAGACCTCCAGGGCGCGGTCGAAGTCGTCGCCGACCCCGGCCTCGCGCACCTCCTCGGGAACGCCGGCCCCGAGGTCGGGGCCGAGCCGCTGCCACTGGCAGGTCAGCATCCGGTGGCGCTGCAAATCGCGGAAGGCGCCGTAGTCGGAGACGACCTCGAAGCGGTAGCGCAGCGCCTCGAAGCCGCGACCGGGGCGGTGGCGGCGGTTGGCCCGCTGGCCGATCAGCGCCGCCAGCAGCTCGGCGCGCTCTTCGCGGTCGAGCACGTCGACCCGGCCGCGGATCTCGGTCTCCGGCGCCGTGGCGGCCTCGAACAGGCAGGCGGCGAGCAGGTCCTCTTCGCTTCCGTCGACGTGGACCAGCTCGACCGAGGGGGCGTCCCCGCCGCTGGCGTGTCGGTCGAGCCCGAGCCGCGCCACCCAGCGCTCGGTCGCCTCGCGGCGACGCTCCAGGTAGGAGATCCACTCGCCGCCGCGGTCGGGCCGCTCGACCCGCGAGATGAAGCTCGGCATCACCTGCTGCAGCTCGCGCAGGATCATCGCGCCGTACTGGCGCGCCTCCGGCAGCGGCGAGGCCATCAGCCGCAGCAGCAGCTGCTCGTAAGCCTGGCCGCTGGCGTAGATGCCGACGTGGCTGAGGGTCGCGGCGGGCAGCAGGCCGCGCAGCAGGTCGAGCGCCTTGGCGCGGATCGAGCGCCGCCAAGCGGCCTCCGGCTCCTCGCCGCGGGGCCAGCGCTCCGCCGCCCACTCCTCGACCCGGCCGAGCGAGCGCGAGTAGATCGCGAACAGCTCGTCCATCGCCGCGTCGAACTCCGGTCCCAGCTCCTCGTCGCGGTAGTAGCGGTAGCCGCCCCCCGCATCGGCGGGCAGCGGCTTGTCATAGGGGATGTAGCGGGTCGACTGCTCCAGGTAGGCGGCGAGGCGGCCGCGCTGCAACAGCTTGGTGAGCACGTTGGAGACCCACTCGCAGGCGATGTGGGCGCCGCCGACCTGGGCGATCGAGTCGTCGCCGTAGCCGACGAAGATCCGCTCGTACAGCTCCGCGGCGCGCTTCCCCTCGGCCCCGTCGAAGGGCCGCTCGCCGGCCGGCACGTCCCCCGCGAACTCCTCCAGGAAGAGCCGCCGAACGGTCCCGGAATAGCGCGAATAGCGGGCAAAAAGCGCTCCCTTCACGGTCTCCGGCAGGTTGACGAGGGCGAACACGGGGCGGTCGAGGTTGGTGAAATGAGGAGCCAGCAGCTCCCGCTCCGCGGCGGTGAAGTCCTCGACCGGGTAGCGCACCGGCGCATCGTAACCGCGGCCCCCGACGCGGCTCGGCGCCCTCGAATTGCGCTTCGACCGCGCTATGACCCGGTCAAAGTCCAGCTCGGCCGCCCGGAGGGCCCGCCATCAGCTCAACGCGGTGGCCGCCGGGAGCTACCGCCTTGGCGCGCGCCGCATCCCAGTGCTCGCGGCCCGGGGCGACCTCGAAGTCGTGCTCGCGCAGGCGTTCGACGGCGCGGTCGAAATCGGGGACGACGACCGCGGCGTGGCCGTGCGGCGGCACGGTCGGCGACTCGTTGCGTTCCAGGTGGACCTGCGTGCCCTCGCGTTCGAGCCAGACGAACGTCTCCGCCAGCATCGCCGGCGGCTCGACCCGCTCGAAGCCGAGCAGCTCCCAGAACCCGACCGAGCGCTCGACGTCCCCCGGCGCCACCTCGAGCGTCACGTGCTGGAGCATTCGCCACCTGGAACCTGCATCGATCTCAGGATATGCGTGTGCTGCCGCTCAGAGCAGGAGCGAGGCCAGGGCCGCGAGGACGACGATCGTCGTCGACCAGGTCACCGCCTCGGCGGTTATCTCCATGTCGAGGCCGTAGGCCTGGGCGACGACCATCGAGTTGATCCCGGTCGGCATCGCGGCGAGCAGCAGGTAGGGAGTTGGGAGGTCGATCAGCGGCGTCGCCAGCAGGACCAGCAGGGCGGGAGCGACGGCGAGCCGCAGGACCACCGCGAGCGCCACCGGGCGACTCAGCGGCGGCGGCATCGGCAGCCGGCCGCCCTCGGCGCTCTCCGCCAGGGTCGCGCCGACCGCGAAGAAGCCGATCGGCAGGATCGCGACGATGATCGCCTGCGAGACGTCGACCAGGGCCTGCGGCGCGAGCGCCTGCGGCGCGAGCAGGCCGGCGATCGCCGCGTAGAGCGGCGGGTTGCGGGTGAAGAAGGCGCGCAGCCGTTCGCGCGGCCCTTCGCCGGCCTTGGCGCCGAAGGCGGCGCCGACCGCGAAAGCTCCGAGCAGCAGCGATGGGCCGCTGACCAGCACGTCGTAGAGAACCGCGGTGGAGAGCTGATCCCGTCCCAGCAGCGCGACGGTCAGCGGGTAGCCGAGATAGCCGGTGTTGATGCAGAGCACCGTCGCGATCACCGCGCCGGTTTGCGGCCGCGCCAGCCGGAGGACGCGGCTTGCCACCCACCAGGCGAGCGACCCAGCGAGTGAGAGGGCGACCAGCCCCAGCCCCAGGCCGGCTCCGTGTTCGACGTCGATCTCGGCCGCGGCCAGGTTGAAGAAGATCAGCGGCGGGATCAGCACGTAGAGCATCAGGGTCAGCGAGCGCCGCGCCGCGATCCCGGCGCCGCGCGGCCAGCGCCGCTCCGCCCCGACCCCGATCGCAACCGAGACGACGATCGCCGCCGCTATGAGAGGACGTTGCTCAGAAGAGAGAGGCGCCGGCGTGCTGGGCGAAGTCGACCAGTGGCTGCGGGACGACCCCGAAGAAGACAGTCGCGGCGGCTGCGAGCAGGGCCGGCCCGACCAGGTAGCCGCGGCGTCCGGCATGCGGATCGGTCGGGTCGGCCTCCGGAGACGCGCCGGCGATCGCCGGGGTCGCGGCGGGCTCGCCGCCGGGCCGCATCCACATCGCCGCCACCACCCGCAGGTAGTAGGCGAGCGAGATCATCGTCCCGACCGCGATGAACACGGCGAGCCAGGTGTAGTCGCCTTCGACCAGCGCCTCGATCAGGTAGAGCTTGCCGATGAAGCCGACCGTCGCCGGCAGCCCGGCCAGGGCCAGCATCGAGATCGTCAGCGGCCAGGCGAGCAGCGGCCGCTCGCGCCCCAGCCCGCGCACCGCGTCGATGCCGTCGCCGAGCGCGGTCTCCCGCTCACGCGCCACCAGCACCGCGAAGGCGGCCAGGTTCATCAGGGCGTAGCCGGCCAGGTAGAAGACGAGCGCGTCGACCCCGGCCCGGTTGGCGACGACCAGGCCGCCGAGGATGTAGCCGGCCTGGGCGATGCCGGAGTAGCCGAGCAGCCGCTTCAGCGAGTCCTGCCCGAGCGCGCCGACGTTGCCGATCACGATCGTCGCCGCGGCCAGGACCGCCAGGGCCGGTTGCCAGTCGCCCGTCTGCGGCGCCAGGGCGACGTCGAAGAAGCGGACGAAGACCGCGAATGCGGCCGCCTTGGTCGCCACCGCCATGAAGCCGGTGATCGGGGTCGGCGCCCCCTCGTAGACGTCCGGGGTCCACTGATGGAAGGGGGCGATCGAGGTCTTGAAGGCGAGCCCGACCGCGGCCATCCCGATCCCGACCAGGATCAGCGGATCGGAGAGCAGCCCCTCGCGGCCGACCCCGGCGGCGATCCCGGCGAAGTCGGTCGAGCCGGAGCCGCCATAGAGGAAGGCCAACCCGTAGAGCAGCGTCGCCGACCCGAGCGAGCCGACGATCAGGTACTTCAGCCCCGACTCGAGCGAGCGCTCGTGGCGCAGGTTGGTCGCGCAGAGGATGTAGAGGGGGATCGAGAGGGTCTCGATCGCGACGAAGAAGGTGACCAGGTTCTGTGACTGGGCGAGCAGCGTCATCCCCAGCACCGAGCCGAGCAGCAGCGAGTGGTACTCGCCCGAGCCGGTGTCCTCGGCGGCCGGCTCGCCGATCGAGAGCAGCACCGCGAAGGCGGCGGTGAAGACGGCGATCAGCGAGATCGATATCGCCAGGTCGTCGATTCGCAGCGCCCCGGCGATCAGGTCCTGCGGGTCGTTCCACTGCCAGATCAGCAGGCCGGCGGTCGCCGCCAGGGTCAGAAGCGTCAGCACCGCCGGCGCGTTCGCAGTTGTTGCCCCTATACGGAGAGAAGTGCGAACGCGCGGGTGGGGGGCAGCACCGCGCTCAGCAGCACGAAGCAGACCCCCGCGGTGAGCGCGATGACCGGCGAGAGGCCGGCGTAGTCGATGTGCGGCGCCTCGAAGCTCACCTCGCCCCCCCGTCGACGGGACGATATGTGGAGTCGGAGTGGACATTTCGGCCCGTCGACGTCAGTTGGGCACTTGGGGTGGGCGCTTCAGTTGCCGCGACGCTCGCTTCGACCGAGCGGTCGGTGCGCTGCAGGATCAGCTGCGGGTAGAGGGCGAGCCCGATGATGCAGAGGACCAGGGGCGCGAGGACGAGGCCGTCGCGGAGGCTGATCTCGCGGGAGGCGATCCCCTGATTCTGTACTGATGCTGGGCGGTTGTGCATCGTCCGCTGGTAGAGGCGCAGCGCGTAGTAAGCGGACATCGCGACGCCGGAGATCGCCACGATGGCGAACACGATCTTCGCCTGGAAGAGGCCGTTGAGGATGTAGAACTCGCCGATGAAGTTGGCCGACCCCGGCATCGCCAGGGTCGCCAGGGTGACGATCAGGAACAGCGCCGCCAGCACCGGGGCGCGCGTCGCCATCCCGCCCATCTTGCGCAGGTCCTCGGTGCCGGAGCGCTCGGCGAGGATCGCGACGATGATGAACAGCGGCGCCACCACCAGCCCGTGGTTGACCATCTGCAGGACCGCCCCGTCGCCCCCGTCGGCGCGCAGGGCGAAGATCCCGGCGGTGATGAAGCCGAGCTGGGCGACCGAGGAGTAGCCGCCGACCAGCCGCACGTTGGTCTGCGTGAAGGCCATCACCGAGCCGTAGAGGATCGAGGCGAGAGCGACCACCAGCACCACCTCCTGGAACTGCACGGTGGCGTCCGGGAAGAGCGGCAGCACCACTCGCAGGAAGCCGTAGGCGCCGACCTTGGCCAGCACCCCGGAGAAGACCGCCAGCACCGGCAGCGGCGCGGCCCGGTAGGCGTCGGGCATCCAGCCGTGCAGGAGGAAGGCCGGCATCTTGACCAGGAAGGCGGCGGCGAAGAACCAGAAGATCCAGCGCTGGCTGCCCTCGCCGATCGGATGGGAGGCCAGTTCGGCGATCGAGAAGCTGATCTGACCGCCGTCGGCGGCGATGATCGCGGTGGCGATCGCCGCGACCAGCATCAGCAGCGAGCCGACCAGCGTGTAGACGATCATCTTCAGGGTCGCCGCCGCGGCGGTCGGGCCGTCCTCGCGGTCGCTCCCCCAGGCGCCGAACAGGAAGTAGAACGGGACCAGCATCAGGTCGAAGAAGAGGACGAAGAGCAGCAGGTCCTGGGCGAGGAACGAGCCCAAAGTCGCGGTCTCCGCCAGCAGCATCATCAGGAAGAAGAGGTGAGGGCGATCCTGCTCGCGGAAGGCGGCGAAGGCGGTCGCGCCCAGCCATAGCACCGCGGCCAGCAGGACGAGGAAGACGTTGAGCCCGTCGATCCCGAGGCTGTAGTCGACCCCGAGCCCGGAGATCCAGGTGACGTCGACGGTGTCCTGCAGGCCGGCGGCGCCGGAGTCGAAGCCGGCCAGCAGGGCGATCGCCAGGCCGAGCGTCGCCGCCGTCCCCAGCGTCGCCCACCAGCCGGCCAGCCGCTTTGGCAGGAAGAGGCCGACGAGGCCGAAGGCGAGCGGGGTCCAGAGCAGCGAGTTGATCATCAAACCGCCTCCCGCGGAACACGCGGCGGGAAGCGCCAGAGATGCACGCTTGCGAGTTCCGCGCTCATTGGCTGCTCAGCAGGAAGTAGAGGGCGAGACCGGCGAAGCCGGCGAGCAGCAGCAGCGCGTAGCTGCGCACGAAGCCGTTCTGCACGAGGCGGACCAGGCCGCCGGCGCTGCGCACCGTCTCCGCCGTGCCGCTGACCAGGCCGTCGACGACGAGGCGCTCGAAGGTGCGGTTGGCGAAGCGGCCGATCGCCAGCGCGGGGCGCGTCACCAGCAGGTCGATCGCCTCGTCGAAGTACCACTTGTTGAGGCAGAGCAGGTAGACGGGGCGGAGGCGCTCGCGGAACAGCGCCGGCAGCTCGGGTCGCGCCACCCAGATGAACCAGGTGAGGGCGACGCCGACCACCGAGACGACGGCGCCGATCGCCAGCCCGGTCCACTCGTGGGCGACGGTCGGCTGGATCTGGCTGAGCGGCGAGTCGGCGAAGGCCGGGTCGAGGAAGCCGAAGAGGACGTTGTCTACGCCCGGCACCTGGATCAGGCCGGCGAACAGCGCGCCGAAGCCGAGCCCCGCCATCGCCACCGCCATCGGCCAGGACTGCTCGGCGATGTGGTGGGTCGGGCCGGGGAAGCCGATGTCGGTGTCCTCTTCTTCTTTGGTCGCCGGGTTGACCGGCGGCCCGTGGTAGAGGTGGCTGGTGTCGATCAGCTCCTGCGCCTCCTTGCACGGCTTGCCCGGCAGCACCCGGAAGACCAGCCGGAAGGTGTAGATCGCGGTGAGGAAGGCGCCGACGTAGCCGCCGATCGACATCCAGTCGTAGATCCCGCCCCGGGTCGAGGCGTAGGAGAGGATCGAGTCCTTGGAGAAGAAGCCGGAGGTGAGCGGGAAGGCGGCCAGGGCCAGGCCGCCGATCACGAACAGCACCGAGGTGAAGCGCATCGCCTTCCAGAAGCCGCTCATCCGGTCGATGTCCTGGATGTTCGCCATCGCCGAGATGAACGAGCCGGCCGCCATGAAGAGCAGCGCCTTGAAGCAGGCGTGGGTCATCAGGTGGAAGAGGCCGGCCGAGTAGGCGCCGATCGAGACGCCCATGATCATGTAGCCGATCTGACTCATCGTCGAGTAGGCGATCGCGCGCTTCAGGTCGGTCATCGCGATCGCGATCGTGCCGGCGATCAGCAGCGTCCCCAGGCCGACGAAGGCGGCGATGTTGGCGGCGGTGGGCGCCAGGTAGAAGAGGACGTGGGTGCGGGCGATCAGGTAGACGCCGGCGGTCACCATCGTCGCCGCGTGGATCAGCGAGGAGACCGGGGTGGGTCCCTCCATCGCGTCGGGCAGCCAGGTGTGGAAGGGGATCTGCGCCGACTTGGCGAAGGCGCCGACCATCAGCAGCAGGCAGATCGCCGTCACCCCCCACTCGCCGCGGTCGAAGACCGCCGGGGCCTTGGCGAAGACGACGGCGTAGTCGAAGCTGCCCAGTTCGCGGAAGATCAGGAAGGCCGCGAGCACCAGGCCGATGTCGCCGACCACGTTGATCACGAAGGCCTTCATCCCCGCCTTGGTGGCGGTCCTCCGCCGGTACCAGAAGCTGATCAGCGCGTAGGAGGCAAAGCCGACGAAGGCCCAGCCGACGATCAGCAGGAGGAAGTTGCCGGCGAGGACCAGCAGCAGCATCGAGAAGACGAAGAAGTTGAGGTAGGAGAAGAAGCGGTGGTAGCCCTCGTCCGATTTCATGTAGCCGAACGAGTAGAGATGGATCAGCGTCGAGACCCCGGTGACGACCAGCATCATGTAGGCCGAGAGCTGGTCGACGAAGATGCCGACTTCGATCTTGAGCCCGCCGGCGTCCGCGTAATCCCACAGCGAGGAGGCGTGGTGGCGGGCGCCGACGTCCTCGCCCAGCAGGTTGAGCAGGGCGCCGACCGCGCAGGCGAAGGCGAGGGCGATCGACAGCACCCCGATCGCGCCGGCGACCCGGGCCGGCAGCGCCCGGAAGCCGAGCGAGACGACGATCGAGCCGAGCAGCGGGAAGAGCAGGACCAGCCAGCCCCACGAGGTGGCGGTCATGACAATGGCCTCCGCTTCGCTCCCGGCGCGAAGAGCCGGAGATGCACGCTTGGTCGCTCCGCGATCATCCCCGCAGCTCTCTCAGCTCGTCGACGTCGAGCGGCAGCCTGCGGCGGAAGATCGCGACGATCAGGCCGAGGCCGACGACGACCTCACAGGCGGCGACGACCATCACCACCAGGGCGAACACCTGCCCCTCCTCGTTGCCGACCATGCGGCTGAAGGCGATCAGCGCCAGGTTGCCGGCGTTCAGCATCAGCTCCAGGCAGAGCAGGATCACGATCGGGCTGCGGCGCAGCAGGATGCCCAGGGCGCCGATCGCGAAGAGGAGGGCGGAGAGGACGATGTACCACTCGACGCTCATGGCGTTTGGTGGGGCCAGGCCCCCGGCCCCCCCTCTTCACTCGCAACTCGTCGATGGAGAGTGGTGCCGCTGTCGCCTCTAGGTCCCGGCTCCTCCCGCGCAAAACGTTCAGAGGGGACACCGACGCCCTGGCCGCCGGCCGGAGCGCCGGGCTCTTCCCGCGCAAAACGTTCGGAGGACCCCCGAGCCCCCTCGCCGGCAGCGGGGTCGCGCGTCGCTACAGAGCCGGCAGAGCCTGGAGCTTCGCCCAGCCGCCGCGGCGGCTCGCCAGCACGACCGCCCCCACGGCCGCCAGCATGAGCAGGATGGAGGAGGCCTCGAACGGGATCAGGAACTTCTCCAACAGCAGGCTGCCGATCGCCGCCGGGTCGCCGAAGCCGGCGGCGACATCGGGGCCATCGGTGCCCAGCGCCCGCAACGCCGAGGCGAGCACCGCGATCGCCAGCTCGACGAAGAGGGCGATCCCGAGCAGCGACGCGAGGAAGCGCTGGCCGGGGATCGGCTCCCAGGCCGACTCGGTGTCGCCGCCGACGTAGGCGGCGACGAAGACGTAGAGGACGACGATTGCGCCGGCGTAGACGACGACCTGCGCGGCGGCGAGGAAGGCAGCGGTGAGCAGCAGGAAGAGGACCGCCAGCGAGAACAGGTGGATGACCAGGGCCAGCACGCCGTAGAAGGGGTTGCGCATCGCGACTACGCCGATCGCCCCGCCGAGGGTGCCGATCGCAGCGAGGAAGAAGAGAACCTCTTCCATCACTCGCCCTCCGCGCGCAGCGGCGACCGGTCGAGCGGCTCGGCGAGCAGCATCTCCTTGGTGAAGATCAGGTCCTCGCGGCCGTAGTCGGCCAGCTCGTAGTCGTGGCCCATGGTGATCGCGTCGAACGGGCAGGCGAGCTCGCAGTAGCCGCAGAAGATGCAGCGCGAGAGGTTGATCTCGTAGACCGCGGCGTAGCGTTCGCCGGCCGAGACCCGCTCGCCGGGGACGTTCTCGGCGGCGACGACGCGAATGCAGTCGGCCGGGCAGGCGGCGGCGCAGAGCGAGCAGCCGACGCATTTCTCCAGTCCGGTGTCCTCGAAGCGGTGCAGCTTGTGGCGGCCGCGGAAGCGCGGGTAGACGGGCGTCTTCTCCTCCGGGTACTGGATCGTCAGCGGCCCCTCGATGATCCGCGCCATCGTCGTCTTCAGCCCGCGCAGCGTCTCGCCGAAGGCGCGGTAGACGCCGCCGGCGCCACCCGGATCGGGGCCGCGCTGCACCTCGACCACGTCCTGGTCCTTCAGGTAGGGGAAATCAGCCACGGTCGCCACCTCGCTGTGGCGAGTTGTTGTCGCATAGCGACAATAAAACGCCACAGCGACTCACGTGACCACCACCAGCACCGCGGTGACCAGCACGTTCAGCGTCGCCAGCGGCAGCAGGATCTTCCAGCCGAGGCTCATCAGCTGGTCGTAGCGCAGCCGGGGCAGGGTCGCTCGCACCCAGATGAAGACCAGCACCAGGGCGAGCATCTTGACCAGCATCCAGATCGGGTCGAGCCAGCCCGGGCCGGGTCCCATCCAGCCGCCGAGGAAGATCGCGGCGGCGATCCCCGAGACGACGATGATCTCCATGTATTCGACCAGCAGGAAGCTGCCGAAGCGCATACCGCCGTACTCGGTCATGAAGCCCTGGACCAGTTCGGCATCGGCCTCCGGCATGTCGAAGGGAGTGCGGTTGGTCTCGGCGAAGCCGGCCAGCATGAAGACCAGGAAGCCGACGACCTGCGGCACGATGAACCAGATCTCGCCCTGGGCGCGGACCACGTCGACCAGCGATAGCGAGCCGGCCATCATGATCGCGCCGAGCAGCGCCAGGCCCATCGAGACCTCGTAGGAGATCAGCTGCGCGGCGCCGCGCATCGCCCCCAGCAGGCTGTATTTCGAGCCCGAGGCCCAGCCGCCCAGCAGCACGCCGTAGAAGGCGATCGAGCCGACCGCGAAGAAGTAGAGGATGCCGATCGGCACGTCGATCCCGTAGAGGCCGAACCCGTCCTGCACGTCGCCCCAGGGAAGGATCGCCAGGGCGAGGACGCCGGAGAGGACCGGCAGCAGCGGCCCCAGCACGAACAAAGTGGGGATCGCGTTGGCCGGCCGGAAGGGCTCCTTGCCGAGCAGCTTGCCGACGTCGGCGAGCGGCTGCAGGATGCCGAACGGGCCGACCCGGTTGGGGCCGTAGCGGTGCTGGAAGCGGCCGATCAGCTTGCGCTCCAGGACCGTCATCATCGGCAGGATCGCGAAGATCACCGCGAAGATGACCAGCGACTTGACGATCATGATCCAGGTCGCTTCGACGAACTGCGTGTCGGCGAGGGGGATCACGGAAGCTCCTTGCTTATCTCAACCGCTACCGGCTCCCCGTTCAGCAGCTGATTCGCGTTGGCCTCCGCAGTGCCCTCGATCAAGAAGCACACCCCATCCTGTACGCGCTCCTTGATCGCCACGCGGGCCGTCACGCTGGTGCCGTTCTGGCTGACGTTCACCGCGTCGCCGTGCTCGAGACCGAGGCGGTCGGCATCGGCGATCGACAGCTCGACCGTCTGGCGGGGACGGAGGAACCTCAGGGGCGGGTTCAGCTCCGTGATCGGTCCTGCCCAGAGGTCGCGGTACGTCCCCAGGGTTAGGGACGCAGCCGCCGTCGGCACCCCCTCCTCACTCGCAACTCGTCGATGGAGAGTGGAACCGCTGTCGCCCGATGCGCCCGGCTCCTCCCGCGCAAAACGTTCGGAGGGAGTACCGACGTCGGCTCTGGCGCCTGCCTCGCCAGAGGACACAGCGGGCGCGGAAGCTGCTGAGGGGCCTTCTTGCCACCGAACGCCCCGGCCCGCGATCTCGGTGTCGGTGATGCCCGAGTAGAACGGGATCGCGGCGGTGAGCGCTGCGAAGGCGGAGGGTTGGGAGTCGATGCCGGTGTCGTGGCCGAGCGCGAGGGACAGCTCGGCGAGGACTCCCCAGTTGGGGCGGATGTCGCCGGGGCGGCCGGCGCTGGGGCGGACCCGCTGCAGGCGTCCATCCGGGTGGGTGACCGTGCCGTCTTTCTCCGCGTGGGTCTCCAGTGGCAGGACGACATCCGCCTTGGCCGTCGTCGCGTTCTCGAAAGCTGAGAAGGCGACGATGTGTTTCGCTGCCGTCAGCGCTCGATCCCAAGCTTGGGTGTCCGGGAAGTCGCGCAGCGGGTCGACGCCGAAGAGGATCAGCGACTCCAGCTCGCCGGACTCCAGCGCGGCGCGGATCTGCTCAGTCGGCTTGCCGATCAGTGCTCCGTTCGGGGTCGATGCGCCACCCGACGGAGCAGTCAAGCCCGGGCCTGCGTCGGGCAGGCAGCCCGCCTCGCGCAGGCCACGCGCGTTGGCCAGCTCGGGCACTTCCAGCAGCCCGCTGCCCTCCTTGCCGGCGAGGTCGAGGGCCGCGCCGAGGTCGAGCAGCGCCCTCACGCTGTCCTCGCCCTCGCGCCCGATCCGCTCGCCCCAGACCACGATGACGCGCTCGGCGTCGTGGAGCACCTCGGCCACCGCCGGTATCCCCTCCGAACGTTTTGCGCGGGAGGAGCCGGAAGCATCGGGCGACAGCCCCTCGACGTCACTTCGACGAGTTGCGAGTGAGGAGGGGGTACCGGCGGTGGCCGCGAGCCCGGCGAGGAAGGCGCCCGCCTCGCCCGGCGCGTAGCGGACCGCCGCCTCGGCGCCGCCGTCGAGAGAGGTTGGCCGGTCGGTGGCCAGCGCCAGCTTGGCGCCGTTGCGGCGCATCGCCTTGCGGATGCGGAGGTCGAGAATCGGCGATGCGTGCAGCGGGTCGCCGCCGACGACGAGGATCGCGTCGGCGTCGTCGATGTCGCGGACCCGCGCCGAGAGCTCGGGCCGGGCGAGGCGGAGGAGCGTCTCGCGCCCCGGCCCGCCGGCGATGCGCGACTCGACGTCCGCCGAGCCGAGCGCCTCGCGGAGGATGCGCTGCACCAGGTAGCCCTCCTCGTTGGAGGCGTCGCCAACGATCGCCGCCACTTGCGCCGATGGTCGATTTGACCCCTCTATATGGGGGTCAACCTTCCACTCGGCGGTTCGGCGGAGACCCTCGGCCGCTTTCGCGATCGCCTCGTCCCACGATGCCGGGCCGCCACGCAGGCGCGGGCCGGTTACCCGCTGCTCGGCGGCGAACATCTCGAAGCCGTAGCGGCCGCGGTCGCAGAGCCAACCGTCGTCGACGTCGGGGTTGTCGCGCGAGACGACCCGTTTCACCTGCTCGTCGCGGACCGTGAAGCTGACGTTGCACTGGCTCGGGCAGAGGGTGCAGACCGACCCCGCCTGCTCGATGTCCCAGGGCCGGGCGCGGAAGCGGTAGGTGTAGCTGGTCAGCGCCCCGACCGGGCAGAGGTCGGTGATGTTGCCGTGGAAGGGGGTGACATAGGGCCGGTCGTCGAAGGTGCCGACGAAGGTGCGGTCGCCGCGCTCCAGGAGGTGAAGCTGCTCGTCCTCGGTGACCTCCTGGCTGAAGCGGACGCAGCGATAGCAGAGGATGCAGCGCTCGCGGTCGATCGCAACCAGCGGCGACAGCTCGATCGGCTTCTGGAAGTGGCGCTTGGGATCGGTTACCCGGCTCTTCCCCGGGCCCCAGCCCATCGCGATGTCCTGCAACGGGCACTCGCCGCCTTTGTCGCAGACCGGGCAGTCGAGCGGATGGTTGACGAGCAGGAACTCGACCACGGCGTTCTGGGCCTCCTTGACGTGGTCGGTGCGGGTGTGGACGACCATCCCGTCGCGGACCGGGGTCGAGCAGGAGGTCTGCAGCTTCGGCATCCCCTCGATCTCGACCAGGCACATGCGGCAGGCCCCGACCGGGTCGCCCAGCTTCGGCTCGTAGCAGAAGACCGGGATCTCGACGTCGCCGCGAGCGGCGGCGTCATGCAGCATCTCGCCCTCGGTCGCGCCCACCTCGCGGCCGTCGATCAGGATCGTCACCTCGCGGCTCACCACAAATCCCCCCGTCGCTCCACGCTCACGGCATCGCCCCGATCGTCTCGGGGGAGCCCTGCACGGCGGCGATCCTGCTCGCCTCGTCGAGCTGCGGCCCCGCCTCCTCGATCGCCCGCTCGAACTCCTCGCGGAACTTGCGGACCATCGCACCGACCGGCATCGCCATCGAGTCGCCGAGCACGCAGAGGCAGTGGCCGATGATGTTCTCCTGCACCGAGGCGACGATGTCGAGGTCCATCGGCGTCGCCTCGCCGCGCACCACCCGTTCCAGCATCTTCACCGTCCAGTTGGTGCCCTCCCGGCACGGCACGCACTTGCCACAGGACTCGTGGTGGTAGAAGCGCGCCGTGCGCAGCGCCATGTCGGGGATCGAGACGCTCTCGTCGGCGACGATGATCGAGCCCGAGCCGAGCATCGAGCCGGCCGCTTCCATGTCCTCGAAGGTGAGGGGGACGTCGAGGTCGTCCCCGGTGAGCACCGGCGAGGAGGAGCCGCCCGGGTAGAACGCCTTCACCTCGCCGTCCAGCGGGCCGCCCCCCAGGTCGCAGATCAGCTCCCGGGTCGGCACCCCCAGCTCGACCTCGTAGTTGCCCGGTCGCCGCACCCGGCCGGAGACCGAGACGACCTTCGTTCCCGGCGAGCGCGCGGTGCCGAAACCGCGGAACCACTTCGCCCCGTGGGCGACGATCCGCGGCACGTTGGAGAGCGTCTCGACGTTGTTGATCAGGGTCGGCCCGCCGTAGAGGCCCTGCACGGCCGGGAAGGGGGGCTTCAGCCGCGGGTTGCCGCGTTTGCCTTCGAGCGCGTCGAGCAGCGCCGTCTCCTCGCCGCAGATGTAGGCGCCGGCGCCGCGGTGGACGACCAGCTCCAGGTCGCGCCGGCTGCCGAGGACGTCCTTGCCGAGGTAGCCGGCCTCGTAGGCTTCGGCGACCGCGGCTTCGAGGATGTCGGCCTGCGAGGCGTACTCGCCGCGGATGAAGATGAAGGCGTGGCCGGCGTCGGCGGCGATCGCCGCGATCGCGATCCCCTCGATCAGCTGGTGCGGGTTGCGCTGCATCAGCTCGCGGTCCTTGAAGGCGCCGGGCTCGGACTCGTCGGCGTTGCAGCAGAGATACTTCTGCACCTCGCCGCGCGGCAGGAAGGACGCCTTTTTGCCCATCGAGAAGCCGGCTCCGCCGCGGCCCCGCAGGCCGGACTCCTCCAGCTCCTTGAGGATCTCGTCGGCCTCCATCTGCCGGTGGGCCTTCTCCAAGGTCGCGTAGCCGTCGTAGCGCTTGTAGCCGGCGAGCGTGCGCAGCTCCGGGTCCTCGGCGTGCTTGAGAAGGACGCGCGTCTCAGGCATCGGCGTCACCCCGCGCCCGATCCGCGCCGACGGCGTCCCCGGCGAGCGGCCGCCTCTCCAGCGACTTGTCCCGCAGCACCTCGTGCCCCGCCACCAGCTGCTCGATCGCCGTCGCCGCCTCACCGGTCTCCAGCGGCCCGAAGTAGCGCTGGTCGATCGAGGCCATCGGGGCGATGTCGCAGGCGCCCATGCACTCGAAGCCGCTGACGAAGACGTCCTCGCCCTCGGCGGCGGCGCGGAAGGCGTCGAGCAGCTCGTCCGCCCCCCGCATCCAGCAGGCGATGTTCGTGCAGACCGCGACTTTGTGGGTCCCCACCGGCTCGGTGTGCAGCATGTCGTAGAAGCTGGCGATCGACTCCAGGTAGGCCGGCGTCACCCGCATCACCGCCGCAGCCTGCCGGATCCCCTCCGGCGTGCACCACCCGTACCGCTCCTGCACGGCCCACAGCGCCGGGATCGAGACCGAGTGGCGATCGGGGTACTTCTCCATCAGCTTCTCGATGCGCTCTTGCAGCTCCGACGGGCAGTCCACTTCATGAAGCTCGGGAACCCCCTCGGGCGCGCGCTCCGGAACGCGCCCTTCGCTGACGGCCGGATCGACTGGAAGGTCAGCCATTTCCGCTCCTTCCGCGGGTGGCGTCGGGGAGCGGGTGCCTCGGCGGCCGCGCGCGATCGGGCACTCGCCCCTCGCTGACCGCTTGGTCGACCGGAAACTCAGCCATGACCCTTCTCCCGCGGGTGGTGTCGGGGTGGGGTGTCCTCCGCCGCCCGAAGGCTGCGGAGGGCAAGGCTTCGCTCTGGCAGGCGCGGTGTCCCTTCGCCCGGAGCAGCGCGTAGGGCAAGGAGGGCACCCCACCCCGGCGACAGGACCCGCGGCCGAGCGCGTGGTCCGTTCACCGATCGACCCCCCCGAGGATCGGGTCGAGCATCCCGAGGCTGGCGATCATGTCGGCCACGTACCCGCCCACCGACATCTCCCGGAACGCCTGCAGGTTGACGAACGAGGCATCCCGGAAGTGCACCCGCGCCGGCTTCGAGGACCCGTCGGCGAGCACGAAGCATCCCAGCTCGCCGCGCGGCGACTCGATCGAGTAGTAGACCTCGCCGGGGTCGACCCGGTAGCCCTCGGTGACCAGCTTGAAGTGGTGGATCAGCGACTCCATCGAGGTCGACAGCTCCGAGCGCGGCGGCAGCACGTACTTGCGGTTGTCGGCGATGTGCGGCCCGTCGGGCAGCGCGTCGAGCGCCTGCTTGACGATCCGCGTCGACTCGACCATCTCGGCCACCCGCACCCGGTAGCGGTCGTAGTTGTCGCCCACCGTGCCGACCGGGACCTTGAAGTCCAGCTCCGGGTAGACGAGGTAGTCGAAGGCCTTGCGCAGGTCCCAGGGCTCGCCGGCGGCGCGCAGCAGCGGCCCGGTGACGCCCAGCTCGAGCAGCCGCTCGCGGGAGACGATCCCCGTCCCCTTGGTGCGCGAGAGGAAGACCTCGTTGCGGTCGAGCAGCGCCTGGTACTGCTTCACCCGCACCGGCATCTCGGCGACGAACTCGCGCGTCTTCGCCTCGAAGCCGGGCGGGACGTCCTCGATCACGCCGCCGACCTGGAAGTACCGGGTGTGCATTCGCTGGCCGGTCGCCATCTCGAACAGGTCGAGGACCCGGTCGCGCTCGCGGAAGCAGTACCAGAGCATCGAGACCGCACCGAGGTCGAGCGCCGTCGTGCCCAGCCAGACGAGGTGTGAGTGGATCCGGCAGAGCTCGAGGAAGATCGTCCGCAGGTAGCGGGCGCGGGGCGGGATCTCCAGCCCGACCAGCCGCTCCACCGCGCCGCAGAAGGCCTCCATCTGGAAGAAGTAGGAGACGTAGTCCATCCGCTCGACGAAGGGGATCACCTTCCAGTAGCTGTGCTGCTCGCAGGACTTCTCGATCCCGGTGTGGACGTAGCCGACCAGCGGCCGCAGGTCCCGGACCACCTCGCCCTCCAAATCGACGACCAGCCGCAGCACCCCGTGGGTCGCCGGGTGGTGCGGCCCGATGTTGATCGTCATCACCTCGGTCTCGACCGCGGGTGGCGTGGGGGAGGGGGTATCCCCGGAGGAGCGGCGTCCTGTTTCTCGCCCCTCCGGCGTCCTCGGACGGCCACCTTCCTCTCCGGGCGAGAAACCCAGCGACGGAGGGGATGCCCCCTCCCCCGCGACAGGACCCGCGGCCGAGCGGCCGGTGCCTGGATCGTCAGCCATAGCGCCGCTCGTTGTAGGTGAAGGTGACGGGCTCGCCGCCCACCGGGAAATCTCTTCGCAGCGGCCAGCCGACGTAGTCGTCGGGCAGCAGGATCCGGGTCAGGTCGGGATGCCCCCGGAACAGGATCCCGAAGAAGTCGTAGGCCTCGCGCTCCTGGAACTCGGCCGTGGGGAACAGCTCCGCGCAGGAGTCGATTTCGGGCAGCGTGGCGTCCCCTTCCGCGGGTGGCGTGGGGGAGGGGGTATCCCCAGAGGAGCGGCGTCCTGTTTCTCGCCCCGCCGACGTCCTCGGACGGCCGTCCTCCTCTTCAGGCGAGAAACCCAGCGACGGAGGGGATGCCCCCTCCCCCGCGACAGGACCCGCGGCCGACGCCACGGGGTCCCGAAGCATCGCCTTAACGCGAACTCGCTCCACTCGATCACGATTCAGCAGCTCGTAGTGGACTCCAAAGCGGGGTTGGGCGGGCAGATAGTCGGCGACGTGCAGGCTGGAGAGGAAGCCGTAGCCCTGGCCCGGAGCGTCGCGGAGCCAGGCGAGCACGGCGAGGATCTGCGCCGGGTCGACGACCAGCGCCGGCTGGTCGCGGTCGAAGCTCGTGTCGAGCACCGCGCCGGGATGGTCCTGCTCGATCTCGCCGCGGATCAGCTCCAGGCCGGGGGCGTCAGGCACGGATCAGCCCTCGCGCTTCCTCGTAGGCCGCTGCCGCCTCGGGGCTCGGCGCGCTGCGCACGCCGCCGCGGGCCCACTCCTCGGTGCCGGAGGCGTTGTAGCGCTGCCGCCAACTCTGGTCCGGGCTGCCCATGATCTTGCGCTGCAGCTTGTTGAAGCCGTACATCACGGCCTCCGGCCGCGGCGGGCAGCCGGGGATGTGGAGGTCGATCGGCATGAACTTGTCGGCGCCCTGGACGACGGCGTAGTTGGCGAACATGCCGCCGCTCGAGGAGCAGGCGCCCATCGAGATCGCCCACTTCGGCTCCAGCATCTGGTCGTAGAGGCGGCGGATGATCGGCGCCATCTTGATCGAGACGCGGCCGGAGAGGATGATGAAGTCGGCCTGGCGCGGCGAGGCCCGCAGCACCTCGGCGCCGAAGCGGGCCAGGTCGTAGCGGGGGCTGCCGACCAGTGCGATCGGCGCCTCGATCGCGCAGCAAGCGAGGCCGAAGGTGAGCGGGAACATCGAATTGGCCCGCGCCCAGTCGAGCAGCTTCTCGAAGTTGGTCATCACGACCCGCTGCTCGACGTAGCGTTCCAGCTCCTCGCCCTCGAGGTCGCCGCGCAGCATGTCGCGGGCGCGCAGCTGCCGCTCGCGCATCGTCCGTCGCTCTACCTCCAATTCAGCGCCCCTTTGCGCCAGACGTAGACGAAGGCGACCAGCAGCAGGACGACGAAGACGACCAGCTCGCCAAGCACGAAGACGCTGTCGGCTCCCTTGAGGATCACCCCGATCGGGTAGAGGAAGACGACCTCGATGTCGAAGAGGATGAACAGCATCGCGACCAGGTAGAAGCTGACCCCGAAGCGCGCCCCCCCCGCCGGCCCGACCGGGATGCCGGACTCGTACGGCTCGCGCTGGCGCACGCTCGCGGAGGTTGGCCGCTTCGGCCGTTTCGGGCCGACCAGGTGGTTGAGCATCACGAAGGCGCTACCGACCCCGAGGCCGAGGAGGGCGAAGACGATTATCGGCAGGTAGCTCTTCAGCATCGGGAAGGGCGCGAAGCCGCCGGGGAGGTCGCGCAGCCGCTGTTATACACCCGCCTTGTGACAACTTGCTACATAGTGATTTTCCGCATCAGGGAGCCGAATCCCGACCCTTTCAGGCGGATATAGATCGATGCCCGAGGTCCACCTCGTCGTCGGCTGCGCGCTGATCGCCCTCAACCTGATCGCCTTCGCGGTCGGAGGCGTCGCCTGGCTCCGCCGCCGCGCCTCGATCCCCTTCTGGTACCTGCTCCGCGCCGCGCAGCTCTCGGTCTTCCTGCAGGCGCTGCTGGGCAGCCTGCTGCTGTTCAGCGGTCACGAGGCGGACGATCAGCTCCACTACCTCTACGGCATCCTCCCCCTGGCGATCTCCTTCGTCGCGGAGGGCGCCCGCGCCGGCGCCGCCCAGCGCGAGCTCGGCGACCTCGACTTCGAATCCCTCCCCGCCGCGGACCAGCAGTCGCTGGCGCTGGCGATCGTTCGCCGCGAGATGGGCATCATGGTGGTCAGCTGCGGGGTGATCTTCTTCCTCGCCCTGCGCGCCGCCACGACCAGCGGTCAGTTCTGACTCAGATCCGTGAGTAACGCCGATTTGCGCCGATTTCATCCTTCCCACGAGGTGTGTGGGGTCTCACGACTCCGGGAAAGGCCGGAGACGGGGATGACCGAGGCGCGTGTGGTGACCAAGCACGCGATTCCAGGCAACCTTCACCGCAAGGGATGCCGGCGGTCGACTTCGGCGAGGAGCTGCGGCTCACTCAGGGGGGCGGAAGCCCCCAGGTCGCCCGGTAGGTGGCGGTGAGCGCATCCAGGTGGGGGAAGCCCGCCGGCAGGCGGAGGATCGTGCGCCTGGCGGTGCGGATCACCCGCGCGGGCACCGCGAAGAGCAGCTTGCGCAGGGTCTTGGCGGCGCGGCGAAGCGGCGCGCCCGCCGGCGCCTTCCCCGAGGCCCCGGCCAAGGGAGAGACGTCGCAGACCAGCGCCGCGAGGTTGAGCGCGAGCAGGCAGCAGAACAGCCAGACGCGGTTGGCGTTCAGGTTGCCCGAGGGCAGGTTGCGAAGTGCCGCCCCCAGCTTCGCCTCGCGGATGCGCTCCTCGATCTGGGCGCGGTGGCGGTGGTGGTGCTCGATCCAGGCGGCGTCCTCGCCGCGGTCGGTGAGGATGAACGAGTAGCCGTAGAGCTGCCCCGTGTCCTCGCCCGCCTCCAGCAGGGCGAGCTGGTCGGGGTGGATCGTGCGGCGCCGCCGCGAGCGCGTGTGGGGCGAGACGTCGGCGGCCCGCAGCGCCACCCGGCGTACGACCAGGCGCAAGGGCTCTGCCTTCCAGCCTTCGGGCGAGTAGGTCGTCTCGGCGACCTCAGCGCCCCTCATCTCGGTCGCGGGCGCCCACTCGGGCTCGGGAATGCGCTCCAGCGCCGCCCACATCGCCGATGAGCGCGGCGCCGAGACGGTGAAGGCGGCGCCGCGGGAGCGCAGCGCCCGCAAGAGCTTCACGCTGTAGAAGCCCGAGTCGACGCGGAAGCTGACCTTTCCGTGGCCCTCGGGCAGCAGGTCGATCGCCCGGCGGGCGATGCGGGCGCTCTCGGCGCCGCCCAGCATCTGCCGGTTGCCCGGGTAAAGCTCCGAGCAAAGCGCCCGGCCCCGCTCGGCCCAGGTCGCCAGGTAGGGGGCGTAGGAGAGCTGGCCGTCGCGGTTGCGCGCCGCGCCCTGCTTGGCGGCGCCGCAAACCTCCACGCCGGAGGCGTCGAGGTCGACCGTCACGTCCTCGCCCGCCTCGCGGCCGAGCGCCGCGTCGAGCTTCTCCGCGGCCCTGGCCGCCGCCCGCTCGGCTCGCTGCAGGTGGGAGCGGCGGAAGCGCTTGGCCACCTGCAGGGCGGTGGAGGGCGAAGGGACATCGGCCACCGCGCGCAGCGGCGCCCCCGCATCGTCGGCGCGGATCTCCTCGAGGTCGGAGAAGCACTCCGCCCCGGCCAGCTGGGACTCCGCGATGCAGGTCAGCAGCTCACCCGGGCTCGCGCCTCGATCTCGCTGCTTGACCGGCGCGGCGCGGCGGTTGGCGGCGACCTCGCCGTCGAGCATGCCCACCAGCCCGGTCCTGCGCGCCAGCTCGCCTGTGATCGCCAGCCCCGCGTGGGGCGTCAGCCCCTCCTCGTCGGCGCGAATCTCGATCCGTCCGGGGCTTTTCCTACCGTGAGCCGCGTTCACCTTCAAGGTGACCTCCATTCACTCTCGTGGCTTGCTTGCTGACAACTGCCACGATTCCGGTTCGCCCGGACGGAAAGGCCCCGGTTTCCGGGGCTTTTCTGCTGGATGGAGGACCGCTCGGTAGGGAGGTCTGCGGGCTCAGCGAGCCAGATCCGTCGGGTTACTCACGGATCTGAGTCTGAGGTCCCGTCGCCGACGAGTGGGCAGTTCTGATCCCTATAGGGTCAGCAATCGACCACTTGCGCTCAGTGAATGCGGAAGGCCGGGTGGTCGGGGGCGATGCGGCGCAGTTCCTCGTCGGAGGCGTCCGGGGCGACCCCGCCGAAGAAGGCGCCGACCTCCCACTTCCACTTCTCCAGGTAGGCGCGCAGCAGCGCCGGCTTCTCCTCGTCGCCGACCTCGCTCGCGGTGAACTCCTCGGCCTTGCCGCCGAGCACGAGCCGGCCACCGCCGCTGGTCCGCATGTTCCGCACCCACTGGGTCTGGCCGCGCGGCGAGACCAGGTAGCGGTTCCCCTCGTGGGTGAGCAGGTTGACCGGCGTCCGCCGCCACTCGCCGCTCTTGCGCCCCTTCACTTCCAGCACCCGCGAGCCGGCGACGCTCACCCCGAGCCGCGTCAGCCCGGCGACGATCCGGTTGAAGACGTTCTTGGTGAACCAGCCGGGCTGCTGAAACCGCTGCTCCATGTCCTTCGATTCTGGCAAACCGGGCGGTAGGGGGGAGAGTTTCAGGGACCGGCGGCTTGTAGGGAGGAATGACGACAGCAAGAGCATTGGCTACCATATGGTCAATGCCGCGCACGCAGACGCTGGTTCAGCTGAGCGACGAGCTGCTGCGGCGGCTCGACGAGCGAGCCGCCCGCGAGGGCCGCTCGCGCTCGGCGCTGATTCGCGATGCGATCGAGGACTACCTCTATGACGAGGACGAAGCTCAGATCGACCGGGAAATCAGGGAGGGCTACGAACGGATCCCGGAGACCGAGGAGGAGCTGAGGTGGGCGGAAGCCGCCGGCAGGGAAGCGATCCGAGAAGAGCCATGGTGAGTCGAGGCGATATCTGCTGGCTCGAGCACCCCGAACTGGGGCGGAGGCCCTCCCTGGTGCTCACCCGGAATGAGGTGCTGCCGGTCTTGCGCAGCGTGACCGTCGCTCTCCTTACCAGCTCGATCCGTGGCATTCCGACCGAGGTTCGGCTCGGCCCTGCGGACGGGGTGCCCAAGGATTGTGTGGTCAGCCTGGACAACGTCTACACCTTTCCGCAAGCCTTCCTCGCCGAGCGAATTGCCAGCCTCGCCGGCAAACGCATGCACGATGTCTGTCGCGCGCTGGCGATCGCCACCGGCTGCGACTGGCGTCCTTCTCGCCCGTAGCCCGGTCAGCCCAGCGGGCGGTACTCGCCGCCGTGGAAGACGAGGGGATCGCCCTCGGCCGCGTCCACAGCGGTGACCTCGCCGGTGACGATCACGTGGTCGCCGCCGGCGATCACGTCGCGCAGGTCGCAGGCGATGAAGACGAGGGCATCGTCGATCGCCGGGACGCCGTGGCGCTCGCTCCAGGCGATGCCCCGCCACTTGTCCGCCACGGGCGCCTTGGTGGCGAAGGCGCGGGCGATCGGCTCCTGGCCGGCGTGCAGGACGCTGACCCCGAAGCGGTTGGACCCCTGCACGGCCAGCAGGGTGCGCGAGCCGCGGTCCAAACAGGCCAGCATCAGCATCGGTTCGATCGACAGCGAGCTGACCGCGTTGGCGGTCGCTCCGGCCGGCCCCTCGGGCCCGGCGGCGGCGACCACAGTGACGCCGGTGGGCAGCATCCCCATCGCGGCGCGGAAGCGGGCGGGGTCGGGCGGACTCACAGCCATCTAGGCTGGACAATATGATGCGCGCCGCGTGCGACCTGCAATCGCAATAGCCGCGGCCGTCGCGGCCGCCCTCGCCCTCGCCGCCTGCGGCTTCGGCGAAGAGGGGATCTCGGTCTCCAAGGAGCGTCCCGACTACAACGGCGCCGTCCTCTTCGCCACCCACTGCGCCGGCTGCCACACGCTCAGCGCCGCCGGCACGCAGGGCACCGGCAATCGCAGCTCCCGCACCCAGGGCCCGAACCTCGACCAGCGGACCGAGACCTACGACGACGCCCTCTTCGCGATCCAGAACGGCGGCTTCTCCGGGGCGATCATGCCGCAGAACATCGTGGTCGGCGCCGAAGCCGAAGCGGTGGCGCGCTTCGTCGCCAAGTACGCGGGCGCCGACGCCGAAGAATCGCCCCGTCCCGGCAAGCCGTCGCCCTAGCCCCTTCCGATGCTCGACCTGAAGCTGATTCGCTCCGAACCCGAGCGGGTCAGAACGGCATTGGCGCGCCGCGGCGCGACCGAGAGGATCGACGAGCTGCTCGCCTTCGACGCCCGCCGCCGCGAGCTGCTGCCCGAGGTCGAGGGCGCCCAGGCCGAGCGCAAGGCGCTCTCCAAGCGGATCGGCGAGGCGAAACAGCGGGGCGAGGAGGCGGCGGAGCTGGTCGAGACCGTCCAGGGCCTGAAGGAGGGAATCGAGTCGGGCAAGGCCGAGCTGGAGGAAGTCGAGGCGGACCTCGAGCGGGTCGCTGCCGCGCTGCCCAACCTGCCCGACCCCGCCGCCCCCGACGGGATGACCGAGGAGGACGCGGTCGTCCTGCGCGAGGTGGGGGAGAGGCCGAGCTTCGACTTCGAGCCGCGCGACCACCTGGAGATAGGCGCCGAGCTGGGCCTGGTCGACATGGAGTCGGCGGCGCGGCTCTCCGGCTCGCGGTTCGCCTACCTGAAGGGCGACCTGGTGCTGCTCGAGCTGGCGCTGGTGCGCTTCGCGATCGACCTGGCGCGTGGGGAAGGCCACGAGCCCGTCGTCCCCCCGGTCCTGGTCCGCGAGGAGGCGCTCTACGGGACCGGGTTCCTGCCCGGCGACCGCGACCAGATCTACGCGGTTCCGAAGGACGAGCTCTTCCTGGTCGGCACCTCGGAGGTCTCGCTCGCCGCCCTGCACGCCGACGAGATCCTCGCAGCGGGGCAGCTGCCGCTCCGCTACGCCGGCTTCTCCACCTGCTTCCGCCGCGAGGCGGGCGCCGCCGGCCGGGATACCCGTGGCATCTTCCGCGTCCACCAGTTCGACAAGGTCGAGATGTTCTCGTTCGTCGAGCCGGATGCCTCGGCTGCCGAGCACGAGCGGCTGCTGGCGATCGAGGAGCGCATCCTCTCCGAGCTGGAGATCCCCTATCGGGTGGTCGAGGTCGCCGCCGGGGACCTCGGCGCCCCGGCGGCGAGGAAGTACGACTGCGAGGCCTGGATTCCCAGCCAGGGTCGCTACCGGGAGCTGACCTCGTGCTCGAACACGACCGACTACCAGGCCCGCCGCCTCAGTTGTAGGTATCGACCGGCGGGCGGCGAGCCCCCGCAGCCGGTCCATACCCTGAACGGCACCGCGGTGGCGGTGGGGAGGACGATTATCGCGCTGATCGAGAATCGTCAGGAGCGGGACGGCGGTTTCACGCTACCTAATACTTTGCATCCCTACGGTGCCCCTGAGAAGATCGGGCCGTCATGAACGCGGAACCGGCAAATGTGCGATGAGCTCCAGCGTGCGGGAGGCGAAGCGGGTCGTCCTCTGCGACGACCACGAGATCGTCCGCGACGCGATCAAGTCGCGGATGGCGAACTCGAACACGCTGCAGATCGTCGGCGAGGCGGCCGACGGCCGCGATGTGGTCGATGTCGTCAAGGACCTCGAACCCGACGTCCTGATCATCGACGTCGAGCTGCCCAAGCGCGACGGGATCGAGGCGACCAAGGAGGTGCTCAGGGCCCGGCCGCGGACCAAGGTGATCATCTTCACGGCCCACGCCCAACCGGACCTGCTCGCCCTCGCGCTACGGGCCGGCGCCTCCGGCTACGTGCTGAAGTCGGCCCCCGCCGAGGACATCGCCCGCGCGGTCAAGGCGGTCACCGCCGGCGGCACCTTCCTCGGCGGCGACTTCGCCGGTGGCAAGCCGTCGGAGGTCGAGAAGCTGCTCGACCTCTCGCCGCGCGAGCGGCAGATCCTCGAGCTGCTGGCCGAGGGGCTGCGGGTGAAAGAGATCGCCGAGCGGCTCGGCCTCAGCCCGGCGACCGTTCACACCCACGTGCGCAACGCGATCGCCAAGCTGGAGGTCGACACCCGCACCGAGGCGGTCGCGCTCGCCGTGAAGTTCAGCTACCTGGGCGCTGGGGGGAAGGCATAACGCCGCCTCCTCTACTTCCGCGGAACGCAGAGAATCAGACATGGATGCGTCTCGCTCACGCGTCCGCGCGCGGCTTCAGCTCCAGCGCGCAGCCGTTGATGCAATAGCGCTGCCCGCCCGGACCCGGGCCGTCGTCGAACACGTGCCCGAGGTGGGCGTCGCAGTGCTTGCAGGCGACCTCGGTGCGGCGCATGAACAGGCTGTTGTCGGCGCGCAGCTCGACGTGCTCCAGGTTGGCCGGCTCGGTGAAGCTGGGCCAGCCGGTGCCGGAGTCGAACTTCGTGTCCGAGGAGAACAGCTCCGCGCCGCAGCAGACGCAGCTATAGGTGCCCTCGCCCTTCTCGTCCCAGTGCGGTCCGGTGAAGGCGCGCTCGGTGCCCGCCCTGCGGGTCACCTCGTACTGCTCCGGCGTCAGCTGTTCGCGCCATTCCTCGTCCGTCCTCTCGACCTTCTTCTTAGTCTCGGTCATCTCGCTCCTTTCGCTCTATATCCAGGGTACGCGGCGTGTCTAACGAGGATGTGACGAGCGGGGCCACCCCCTGCTAAGCACAAGACGTTCCATCCCTACCGGGATGAGTTCTTAGGATGCTCGCCGTGGCCGAGGCGTTCTACGAGCGAGATGACAGCGGGGGGTTCGTTGCCACCGAGTTGACCCGGGGCCCCTGGGATCCCGGGGCGCAGCATGCCGGGCCGCCGTCCGGGCTGCTGGGGCGGGAGATCGAGCGCGTCTCCGGGGGCGAGGGGTTCCAGGTCGGGCGGGTTACCTTCGAGATCCTCGGGCCGGTGCCGATCGGGCCGGTGCGGGTCGAGGCCGAGATCGTGCGACCGGGCAGGAGCGTGCAGATGATCGAGGCGTCGCTGTCGGCCGGCGACGAGGTGGCGATGCGGGCCCGGGCATGGCGGCTGCGGACGCATCCGATCGAGATTCCCGACGGGGTGGCGACGACGCCGCAGGCGCCGCCGGGTCCGGAGCAGGGAGACGTGCCGGAGTTCTTCGAGACCGGGCAGTCGGTCGGCTACCACACGGCGATGGAATTGCGGTCGGTGGGCGGCGGGTTCCTCGAGCCCGGGCCGGCCACCGTGTGGATGCGAATGGGATGCGGGCTGGTGGCCGGGGAGGAGCCGACGCCGCTGCAGCGGACCTTGGTCGCGGCTGACGTCGGCAACGGGATCAGCGCCGTGCTCGATTGGCGCCGCTACGTCTTCATCAACGTCGACCTCAGCGTCCACCTGGAGCGGCTACCGGAGGGCGAGTGGGTCTGCGTGGATGCGGTCACGCTGCCGCAGCCCAGCGGGGTCGGGACGGCCGAGTCGGTGCTCTCCGACGAGCGCGGCCGAATCGGCCGCGCGGTCCAGGCCCTCCTCATCGCCGAACGCAGCTGACTACCAGCCGTCAGTGGTCACTTTGCCCACGCATACGGTGGCAAAAGGTTCAGCATGCGCCGGCGGGAGAGCGGGGGCGGGTGGAGATGGCGAGCGTGGTCATCGCAGCGGAGGCGACGGCGATCGCCGCCGCGAAGAGGAAGGCGCCCTCGTAGTTGGTTAGCGCCGCGGTGATGCCGGCCAGCGGCGCGCCGAAGCCGACGCCGGCATCGAAGAAGGCGGTGAAGGTGCCGAGGGCGCCGCCGCGCCGGGTCTCCGGGATGCGTTCGACGACGATCAGCGAGAGCGACGGGTAGAGCAGCGAGAAGGCGACGCCCATCGCCACCGCGCCGAGCAACGCCACGGTGAGGCTGTGGGCGAGCCCGATCAGCGTCAACCCGAGCGCCTCGCCGAGCGCCGCGACGGCCGCCACGCGGGCGGGCCCGATCCTGTCGGGAATGTCGCCGCCGATCAGCCGCGTCAGCACGATCGTCGTCGCGAAAGCGCCGAACACGGTCGCGCCGTGCCCGGCGCCGCGCGCTTCCAGGTGCAGGACGACGAAGGCGGCGACCGTCGCATAGCCGATCGCCGCGAGGGCCAGGGCGGCGCCCGGCCGGACCGCCTCGCGGGCGATCAGCGGGTGCCGCTCGGCGTGGGCGAGCGGGCGGAACGGGTCGGGCAGCCGCAGCGCGATCAGCGCCCCGGCCAGCGGCGCGGCGCCGGCGAACAGCCAGACCAGGGCGTAGCCGGAGGCGTGCACGAGCAGCTCTCCGATTAGCGGTCCGAGGCTGAGCGCCGCCCAGACGGAGAGCCCGTAGAGGCCGATCACCCGGCCGCGCCGCCCGGGCGGCGCGATGTCGACGATCCAGGCCGAGCCCGCCGTGAACACCGTTCCCTCGCCGGCGCCGAGCAGCAGGCGGGCGAAGATCAGCCCCGGCACGCCGAAGGGGAGCAGGTAGAGGAAGCCGGAGGCGGCAACGAGCAGCGAGCCGACCAGTACCGCCGGCTTTCGCCCGCGCCGGTCGGCGAGGCGGCCGGCGACGGGGCGCAGAAGGAGGCCGGTGATCGCGTAGGAGCCGATCACGATCCCGACCGCGACGTTGCCGGCGTCGAGCGGGCCGTGCACGTAGCGCGGCAGCACCGGGAGCACCGCGCCGACCGCGACCAGGGCCGCGAAGGTGACGGCGAAGACGCCGGCGAAGGCGATCCCCGGCCGCTGGACCGCCGCGGCCGTCGGCGAGGCGGCGCTCATCCCGGCGTCAGCTCGGCGAGACTCTCGACCACGTGGTCGGGTGGGGGCACGGCGCTTGCCGCCCGCTCGCGCGAGGTCGCCCCGCTCAGCACCAGGATTGTCTCCAGCCCGGCCCTGCGGCCGCCCTCGACGTCGGAGGAGACCCGGTCGCCCACCATCGCCACCCGCTCGGCGGTGGCGATCCGCTCACGCGCCATCTCGAACAGGTGACGCTCCGGCTTGCCGCCGATCTCCGCTGTCGCGCCGCTCGCCGTCTCCACCGCGGCCAGCACCGCTCCGGTCCCCGGCCAGGCGCCGCCCGGCATCGGCATCGTCGGGTCGCGGCTGGTCGCCAGCAGCGCCGCGCTGCGCTGCAGCGCGAGGGTCGCGGTCAGCAGCTCCTCGTAATCGAAGCCGCGGTGCCCGGAGACGAGCACGACGTCGGCCTCGCGCCCCGCCTCGCCGTCGAGCAGCCGCAGGCCGGCCGCTGCGACCGTCTCGTGGAAGGCCGGCGCGCCGATCACGAAGGCGCTGGCGGTGGCGCCGGGGCCGCCCCGTTCGGCCGCGAGTCGCGCGGTCGTCTCTCCGGCGGTCACGACCCGGTCCGCCTCGGCCGGCACGCCCGCCTCCCGCAGCCACTCGGCGTAGACCGCCGCCGGCCGTCCCGGGTTGTTCGTGACGAAGACGACCTCCTTGCCCGCCGCGAACAGCGCCCGCAGCGCCTCGGCCGACCCCGGCAGCGGCTCGCGCCCGATCCAGACGACCCCGTCGAGGTCGACCAGGAAGCCGTCGAAGTCGTCCGCCAGAGTCATCGGGACGCTCAGGCTATTAGGGCCCATCCCGGTAGGGGTGGAACGTCTTGTACTTTTTCCGCGGGGTGGCTCGCGGACAGCCACAAACTGCGTTCGGGAAAAGTTAAGTGGAACCCCTACCGGGATGGGCCCTTCAACCAACGGCCTCGATACCTTGCGCGACGTGAACGGGACGGACAGCAAGGTGGTGATCGCGGACGGTGTCTCGCGGCGCTTCGGCGAAGGCGAGGCGGCGGTCGACGCGCTCCTCGACGTCAGCACCGCCTTCGACCGCAACCGCTTCACCGCGATCATGGGCCCGTCCGGGTCGGGCAAGTCGACCCTGATGCACATCCTCGCCGGCCTCGACAAGCCGACCGCCGGCACGGTGGTCCTCGACGGCGAGGAGATCACCGCCCTCGACGACGGCGCCCTGACCGAGCTGCGCCGCGACAAGCTCGGCTTCGTCTTCCAGTTCTTCAACCTGCTGCCGGTTCTCACGGCCGAGGAGAACCTGCTGTTGCCGCTCTCGATCGCCGGGCGCAAGCCCGACCGCGAGTGGCTGGAGCGGCTGATCCGCACGGTCGGTCTCGAGGACCGCCGTACCCACCGGCCCTCGGAGCTGTCCGGCGGCCAGCAGCAGCGGGTCGCGGTCGCCCGCGCGCTGGTCTCCAAACCGGCCGTGGTCTTCGCCGACGAGCCGACCGGCAACCTCGACTCGAAGGCGAGTGACGACGTGTTGCGGCTGCTGCGCCAGGCGGTCGACGAGTTCGGCCAAACGGTCGTCATGGTCACCCACGACCCGGTCGCCGCCGCCCACGCCGACCGCCTGATCACCCTCCGCGACGGCCGGGTCGTCCACGACGCCGCCCCCGGCTCGGCCGACGACGTGATCGAGCTGATGAAGCAAATCGACTAGCTCGCCGATGACCGGTCTCGCCGTCAAGAGCCTCTGGGCGCGCCGGATGCGGGCGCTGGCGACGACTTTCGCGGTGGTGATCGGCGTCGCCTTCGTCGCCGGCTCCTACGTCCTCACCGACACCATCTTCGCCGCCTTCGACGAGATCTTCAGCGAGTCGCTGAAGGGGACCAGCGTGGTGATCACGGCCGAGAACCCGGTCGAGCAGCAAAGCGGCGAAGTGCCGACGATCTCCGCCGCGCTGCTGCCGAGGGTGAGGCGGACCCCGGGAGTCCGCCTCGCCGCCGGAGCGATCTTCACGCCGGGCGGCTTCTTCGACTCCGAAGGCGACGCGATCGGTTCGAAGTTCGCCCCCAAGTTCATCTCCTCGACCCTGCCCGACGGCTTGGAGTCGCTCACCTACGTCGAAGGCCAACCGCCGCGACGGCCAACCGAAGCGTCGATCGACCAGGCCGCAGCCGAAGGCTCCGATCTGAAGCTCGGCGAGGAGATCCGCATCGTCGGCCAGCGCAGCGCGAGGTCCTATCGGCTGGTCGGATTCACCAAGCTCGGCAGCGCTTCGTTCGGCGGCACGAGCATCGCCCAGGTGACGCTTCCGGAGGCGCAGCGGCTCACCCACAAGCGCGGCCGCTTCGACCAGATCTCGGTTGCGGCGCGGGGCGGCGTCTCCCCGGCGAGGCTGAAGCGGCGCCTCGAACGCGCCCTGCCCCGCGCGGTCCGGATCGAGACCGGCAAGGAGAGAGCCGACCGCAGCTCGGAGGAAATCCGGGGCGGCCTCGGCTTCCTGCAGACCGTGCTGCTGGTCTTCGGCTTCGTCGCCCTCTTCGTCGGCGCCTTCCTGATCTTCAACACCTTCTCGATCACCGTCGCCCAGCGGATCACCGAGTTCGGGCTGCTGCGAACGCTCGGCGCCTCGCGGCGGCAGATCCTCGCTTCGGTCGTCGTCGAGGCGGTGGCGATCGGGCTTGCCGGGGCGGTCGTCGGCATCGCCGGCGGCTATCTGATCGCCACGCTGCTCAACGCGCTCTTCGAAGCGATTGGAATCGACCTGCCGACCACTGGCCTGGTGATGGAGACGCGCACGATCGTCGTCTCGCTGGCGATCGGGGTCGCCGTCACCCTCGTCTCCTCGCTGGTGCCGGCGCTGCGCTCGACCCGGGTGCCGCCGATCGCCGCGATGCAGGCGGTCGGCCCGCCGGCCGGGGGGCGGCAACGGCTCGCCTACGCGCTCCTCTCCCTCCTGCTCGGCCTCGCCGGCCTGGCGCTGCTGCTGATCGGCCTGTTCGGCAGCGGCAGCGCCGGCACCAGAGCCGGTCTGATGGGCGCCGGCGCGGTGGCGATCGTGCTCGGCGTCTCGCTGTTCAGCCCGCGTCTGGTGCCGCCGCTGGCGACGATCGCCGGCTGGCCGCTGGAGCGCCTGCGGCGCCTCACCGGCCGGTTGGCGCGCGAGAATTCGCAGCGCAACCCGAGCCGCACGGCGGTGACCGCGGCGGCGCTGATGATCGGCCTCGCCCTGGTCACCTTCGTCACCGTCTTCGCCGCCGGGCTGAAGAGCTCGGTGGCCACGGTGATCGACGAGAACTTCGAGGGCGGGCTGGTGATCCAGAACAACGACGGCTTCTCGCCGATCCCGGCCGGAGCCGCGGCGGCGGCGCGCAGGGTACCCGGCGTGGAGCTGGTCGCGACGATTCGCTCGGCCGAAGCCAAGCTGCTCGGCCAGGGGTCCAAGCTGCGGGTCACGGCCCCGACCCCGGACATCGGCGAGGCCGTTGAGGTCGAATGGAAGCAAGGGGGACCGGCGACGCTGCGCAACCTGCGCGACGGCGAGGCGGTCCTCTCCGAGTCCTTCTCCTCCGATCACGACCTCGCGGTCGGCGACCGCTTCCGCCTGCTCAGCCAGACCGGCGCGAAGCCGGCCTTCCGGGTCGCCGGCACGTTCGAATCGAAGCTCGACCTGTTCGGCAGCGTCCTCGTCACTCAGGCGTCGATGGCCGGCGCCTTCGACCAGACCGAGGACACGATCGATTTCGCCATCGCGAAGCCCGAGGCCGACGCTGCCGAGGTCCAGGCGGCTCTGACCGCCGTGGTGGAACGCGCCTTCCCGACCGCGGAAGTGCTCAACCAGCAGGAGCTGAAGGAAAACCGGGAAGAGCAGGTCAACCAGCTCGTCAACCTGTTCTACGCGCTGCTGGCGCTGGCGATCCTCGTCTCGCTGTTCGGGATCGCCAATACGCTGGCGCTGTCGATCCACGAGCGCCGGCGCGAGCTGGGGATGCTGCGGGCGATCGGCATGTCGCGCCGCCAGGTGCGGACGATGATCCGCTACGAGGCGGTGATCACGGCGCTGATCGGAGCGGTCCTCGGCATGGTGCTCGGGGTGGTCTTCGCGGCGCTGATCTCCCAGCCCCTGAAGGACGAAGGCTTCACGCTCTCCTATCCGGTCGGCTCGCTGGCCGTGCTGCTGCTCCTCGCGGGCCTGGCCGGGGTGCTGGCGGCGATCCCGCCGGCCCGCCGCGCCGCGCGTCTCAACGTGCTCGACTCCCTCCAATACGAGTAGCGTCAGACTGGGCCGACGGGCCGATTTGTGCGGTCGGATTGGACATATCGGCCCGTCGGCGGGGCAGCCGCCTCAGCCGGACAGGCCCATGCGCAGGGCGCCGGCCAGCTCGAGCATCGCGGCGCGGGCGCTGCGGCTGATCGCGGTCATGTTGGCGAAGCCGTGGATCAGGCCCGGGTGGCGGCGCAGCGCGACCTTGACGCCGGCGGCGCGCATCCGCTCCGCGTAGGCCTCTCCCTCGTCGCGCAGCGGGTCGAAGCCGGCCGTCGCCACGTAGGCCGGCGGCAGGCCGGAGTGGTCCGCGGCGCGCAGCACCGAGACGCGCGGGTCCTCGAACATCGGCGGCTCGGGCAGGTAGTGGCGCTCGAACCAGTCCATGTCGGCCTTGGTCAGCAGGAAGCCGGCGGCGAACAGGTCGCGTGAGCGCTGCCCGCCGATGGCGTCGGTCACCGGGTAGACCAGCGCCTGCATCGCCGGGCGCGGACCGCCGCCGTCGCGGGCGAGCAGGCTGACCGCGGCGGCCAGGTTGCCGCCGGCGCTGTCGCCGCCGACCGCGATTCGCGCCGGGTCGGCGCCGATCTCCGCCGCCGATTCCGCCGCCCAGCCGAAGGCGGCGAGCGCGTCCTCGACCGCGGCGGGGAAGGGGTGCTCGGGAGCGAGCCGGTAGTCGACCGAGAGGACGGCGGCGCCGCTGTGGGCGGCGAGGAAGCGGCAGGGGCCGTCGTGTGTGTCGAGGTCGCCGATCGTCCAGCCGCCGCCGTGGAGGTAGACGAGCAGCGGCCGCGGCGGCGGGTCGGCGCCGGGCGCCACGTAGAGCCGGGCCGGGATCTCGCCGGCCGGCCCCGGGATCGACTGCGGCTCGACCCGCGCCATCGGCAGCGGCGGCCCGGCCGCGGCGGCGGCGCCATGGCGGTACTCCTCCCGCGCCTGCTCGGGGCTGCGGCCCTCGGCGACCGACTCCTCGCCGCTCAGCTTGGCCAGCCTCAGCAGGACGTGGATCTCGGGGTCCAGCTGCTGCCCGTCGAGCCGCGGCGGCGCTCCGAAGAGCGCTCGCTGCAGCCGGCGCGGCGCCCCGCAGACGAGGCGGAGGACCCGGTGCTCGATCCGCGGCGGGAGGCGAGGAGCGGAAGCCACAGGGTTGCAGCGTACGCGGCCGCGCGGGCTCGCCCTCGGCCGCCCTGGGGAGAGGCGGCGAAAGGGGGAGTCTCGGCCCGGCTCGCTCCGGGCGGCAATCCCATTCGTACCGATTTAGATATATGCTGGGACCGGTTTTCGCACACGACCCAGGAGGTTCAGGTGAGATCCTCGCTACGACGTCGCTTGACCGTGCCCCTGCTGCTTCTCGTCCTGGTCGGGTCGATGGCCGCCGCGCAGTCGGCCAGCGCCTTCCGGGATCGCGACTGCTCCGACTTCAAGACCCACAGGCAGGCGCAGCGCTTCTTCAAGAAGCACCACCCGAAGCGGGACCCCCACCGCCTCGACGCCGACCACGACGGGATCGCCTGCGAGGACTTGCCGTAGCGCCGCTCAGTCGCCGCCGGTGTCATCGCCGCACCCAGGGCCTGGGTAGCAAGAGCCGCCACGGACGGCGGGCGATACCGTGGTAGACGATGGAGGTGGCGACGACAACCGCTCCGGGGCCGGCGGCCGCCGGGCCGGCGAAGCGCCGCCTCCCGCCCGGCCCGCCGTTGCCTCGCATCGCGCAGACCGCGATCTGGTCGCGGCAGGCACGGCGCCTGCTGTTCGGCTGCCAGGACCGCTACGGCGACATGTTCACGCTGAAGATCGTCGGCGAAGGGACGTGGGTGATGCTGGCCGATCCCGAGGCGGTGAAGCAGGTGTTCACCGGCGACCCGCGGGTCTTCCACGCCGGCGAGGGGAACCGGCTGCTCGAGCCGCTGCTCGGCCCGCACTCGCTGCTCGTCCTCGACGAGAAGCCGCACATGAGCCACCGCAAGCTGCTGCTGCCGCCCTTCCACGGCCAGCGCATGCAGGCCTACGAGGGGACCATGGCCGAGATCGCCGCGCGCGAGATCGCCGCCTGGCCCAGCGGCACCCCGTACAGGCTGCGTCCCCGCATGCAGGCGCTCACCCTGGAGATCATCCTGCGCACCGTGTTCGGAGCACGCGAGGGGGAGGGGCTGGCCGAGCTGCGGGATGCGCTTCGCGACTACCTCAACCTGCTCAGCGACCCGCGCCAGCTGCTGCCGCTCGTCCTGATCGGCCCGAAGCGGATCCGCCGGCTGCCCTGGTTCCGCCGCAGGATGGAGCGGGTCGAAGAGCTGATCTACGGCGAGATCGCGGCGCGGAGGCGGGTCGGGGACCTCGAGCGGCGCGACGACGTCCTCTCGATGCTGGTCGCCGCCCGCCACGAGGACGGCAGCCCGATCGGCGACGCGGAGATGCGCGACGAGCTGCTCACCCTGCTGACCGCCGGCCACGAGACGACGGCGACCTCGCTCGCCTGGGCGGTCGAGCGCCTCTGCCGCCATCCGGAGAAGCTCGAGCGTCTGCGCGAGGAGGTCGAGGCCGGTTCGGAGGAGTACCTGACCGCGACGATCCAGGAGACGCTGCGCCTCCGCCCGGTGATCTCGATCGTCCTCCGCCGCCTCACCGAGCCGGTCGAGATCGGCGGCTACGAGCTGCCGGCCGGGATCTCGATCGCACCCTCCGTCTACCTGGTCCACCGCAACCCTGAGGTCTACCCCGACCCGGAGAGCTTCAGGCCGGAGCGCTTCCTCGACGACCCGCCGGGCACCTACACCTGGATCCCATTCGGCGGCGGCGTCCGCCGCTGTCTCGGCGCCGCCTTCGCCCAGTTCGAGATGGCGGTGGTCCTAAGAGAGCTGGTCAAGCGCCACCGCATCCTCCCGGTCGACCCGAGGCCGGAGCGAATCTACCGCCGCGCGATAACCGAGACGCCGCACCGTGACGCCGAGGTGGTCCTGGGCTAGCCATATCGGAATTGTTATATTCTGCCGTATGGCAGATTCAGCGCGGATCGTTCGCTGCGGCGCCCTTGTGAGAGCGGTCCGCCGCCGTCACGGCCTTGGCCAAGCCGAGTTGGCAAGGCGCCTGGAAACCAGCCAGCCGGCGATCAGCCGCATCGAGCAGGACCAGGTCTCGCCTACGCTGGACACGCTTGAGCGGATCCTCAACGCGATGGGGGAGACGCTGCGCGTCGCGACGCTCCCGCTCACGGAGCCTGTGCCAGGCGGCGGCAACCAGTCGCTCGCCGAGTTGCGAGCTGACTATCGGCTCAGTTCCGAGCAGCGGCTGGCACAGGCTGCTCAGCTGAGTGAAGTCGCCACGGAGCTCGCTGCCCAGGCGGAGCTCTGATGGCAGAGGACGCCGAAAGCCGCTCAGTCGAGATTCGACCCCTGCGCCCGGAGCCGTTGGTGAGCGTCCTCACGCAGCATCGCGTCGACTTCATCGTCGTCGGCGGGTTGGCAGTGGCCGCACATGGGTTCGCCCGGGCGACCAAGGACATTGATATATGCCCCGAGCCAAGCGACAACAATCTTCAGCGCCTCGCAGCTGCCCTTGCCGAGTTGGAGGCGACGCTGATCGGGTTCGACGAGTTCGAGGGCGAGTTTGACCTAGAGCCAGATCTCGACGGGTTGAAGATGGGTGGCAACTGGACTCTGATGACCCGGCACGGCCGACTCGACGTGATGCAGGTCTTCAGCCTCGACGGCGCAGACGGGAAAGGCACGTACGAGATCCTTGCTCCTCACACTGTCGAGCGCGACCTCCTTGGCCATAGAGTTCGCTTCTGCGGCTACGACGACCTGTTGCGAATGAAGCGTTCCGCCGATCGTCCCCAGGACAGAGTCGACGTCGAGAGCCTCAAGGCCGCGCGGGGCGACCTTTGATATTCGCTCTTTGGGCTCACTCCTGAGGTGGGTCGCGATCTTCTGACTTCGAGGAGTCACCATGTCCGAGCAGTCGGACTAGGTTGCTGCGAGCTTGACCAAAATCACTCGCCAAAACTGAAAAACCGCTCGCGATCACAGCAGCTATCGTCACAAGTGACCCTCCAATCCCGGCCACCATTACGGCTGCTAGAGCAGCTAGTACTGCTATTAGACCAACGGTTCGGTACGGGTTGAACGTCCTGAGCGGTCATTGCGTGTTCGGGATTGCCGTCTTCAAAGCAAACTCGACCAGACCGCGATGCAAACGTTCACGGAGCGAGTCGCCCTCGTCGCGCAGGACGAAACGGATGTAGTGCTCTATGAGGCGCGAGCGAGGATCAACGTCTTGAGGATCAAGGGCTGGCTGTAGTGCGGTTGCTGCCGAGGTCACCAGGACCTCAGCCGCAGCCGGTGTTGTTGCCGCAGCTGGGGCAGGTGTAGCAACTGCCCGTGCGCTGCATCATTCCGCCGCACTGATCGCAGGCGGGGCCGAGGTCGAGGCCGGCCATCTTCGCCGGGACGACCGGGGGCGTTTCGGTGAACGCCTCCGCGGCGGGGACGGGCTTGCCGCCCGTCGCCTTTGCCCCCTCGGCGCCGTTGCCGGGCTCCGAGTGGCCGTTGGCGCCGTTCGGCGGGCCGGCGGTGTCACCGGTCGCGATGCCGAGTCCGAGCTGGGTCGTCTCGGCCTCGCGTTTGGCCCGCACCTCCGTGGTGAGGATGCCGAGGTCCTCGAGCGTGTCGGTGTCTTCGATGAAGCGGCTCGCCAGCCAGCGCATGATGTAGTCGGGCAGCGATTTGGCGAAGGGGATCTCCGGGTTCCCGGTGATCCCCTCCGGCTCGAAGCGCATGTAGCTGAACTTGCGCACGAAGACCTCGAGCGGCACGCCGTACTGCAGGCCGATCGAGATCGCCGTCGCGAAGGCGTTCATCAGCCCCCGCATCGTCGAGCCCTCCTTGCCGATGTCGGTGAGGAAGATCTCGCCGACCGAGCCGTCCTCGTATTTTCCGGCGGTGATGTAGCCCTCGTGGCCGGCGATCGAGAACTTGTGGGTCCGCGACTCGCGCTCGCGCGGCATCTTCTTGCGCACCGGGCCGGCCGGCGTCTCCGCCTCGGCCTGCTTCTCCTCCTGGGCGTCGGTGCGCAGCGCCTGCGCCGTCTTCGAGCCGTCGCGGTAGATCGCCAGCGCCTTCAGGCCGCCCTTCCAGCCGCGCGCGTAGGCGTCGGCGATGTCCTCGACCGTCGCCGACTCGGGCAGGTTGACCGTCTTCGAGATCGCCCCGGAGATGAACGGCTGCGTCGCCGCCATCATGTCGATGTGGCCGGTGTGGGAGATCGCCCGCTCGCCGACCGCGACGTCGAAGACGGGCAGGTGCTCGTCCTTCAGCCCCGGTGCCCCGATGATCGTCGCCTGCTCGGCGACGTAGGCGTCGATCTGGTCGACCTCGCCATCCGAATAGCCGAGCGTGCGCAGCGCCAGCGGCACCGAGCGGTTGACGATCGTCATCTGCCCGCCGCCGACCAGCTCCTTGAACTTGACCAGCGAGAAGTCGGGCTCGATCCCGGTCGTGTCGCAGTCCATCAGGAAGCTGATCGTCCCGGTCGGCGCCAGCACCGTTGCCTGCGCGTTGCGGTAGCCGTGCTCCTCGCCCAGCTCGACCGCCTCGTCCCAGGCGCGCCGCGCGGCCTCGAGCAGCTCGCCCTTGATCCCCGCGGGATCGATGTCGTAGGCGGCGTCGCGGTGCATCCGCATCACCCCGTTGTGGGCCTCGCGGTTGCGCTCGTACTCGTCGTAGGGCCCGGTCGCTCCGGCGGCGATCTCGCGCCGATTGGCGGTAGGCGCGGCCGGTCATCAGCGCGGTGAGCGCGGCGGCGACGTTGCGGCCCTGGTCGGAGTCGTAGGGCAGCCCGTCGGACATCAGCAGCGCGCCGAGGTTTGCGTAGCCGAGCCCGAGCTGGCGGAAGGCGTTGGCGTTGGCGGCGATCTCCTCGGTCGGGTAGGAGGAGTTGCCGACGACGATCTCCTGCGCGAGGAAGACGACGTCGACCGCGTGCTCGAAGTCCTCGACGTCGAACGAACCGTCCTCGCGGCGGAACCTCATCAGGTTGAGCGAGGCGAGGTTGCAGGCCGAGTCGTCGACGTGCATGTACTCACTGCACGGGTTGGACGCGTTGATCCGCCCCGACTCCGGACAGGTGTGCCAGCGGTTGATCGCCGTGTCGTACTGGACGCCCGGGGTCGGCGCAGCGCCAGGCGGCGTCGGCGATCTGGTTCATCAGCTCGCGCGCCGGCAGCGTCTTCACCGCGTCGCCGGTCGTCCGTGCCAGCAGGTCCCAGTCCTCGCCCGCTTCGACCGCCTCCATGAACTCGTCGGTTACCCGCACCGAGTTGTTGGCGTTTTGGTACTGGATCGAGGTGAAGCCCTCGCCGTCGATCGACATGTCGAAGCCGGCGTCGCGCAGCGCCGCCGCCTTCTTCTCCTCGTCGGCCTTGCACCAGATGAAGTGCTCGATGTCGGGGTGGTCGACGTCGAGCACGACCATCTTCGCCGCGCGCCGCGTCTTGCCGCCCGACTTGATCGTTCCCGCCCAGGCGTCGGCGCCGCGCATGAAGCTGACCGGGCCGCTCGCCGTGCCGCCCTTCGCCAGCGGCTCCATCGAGCCGCGGATGTTGGAGAGGTTGATCCCCGACCCCGAGCCGCCGCGGAAGATCTTGCCCTCCTTGGTGTTCCACTCGAGGATCGACTCCATGTTGTCCTCGACGCTGAGGATGAAGCAGTTGTGGACGGCGATGTTGTTGCTCAGAGTACTCGCCGGACTCGGTCTGGATGTCGTAGACCTCCTGGACGCCCAGCTCTTCGATCGCGACGATCTCCTCCTCGCGAAGATCGGGGCAGACCTTGGGATTGCGCAGCTCCAGCGACGCGAGCAGGCGGCTGCTGCTTGTCCTCGCCGACGAAACCGATCAGCTCGGCGAAGCGGACGCGCTCAGAGCCGATGTTGATCGAGAGCTCGTGTAGATCGTGCCGGTTGCTCTCGTGGTCTCGCTCTTTCGCATACGACGGGAATGGATCCCGATCGAGTTGAGAAGGATCTGGCAGATCCTCGCGTCCAGCTCTCGCCGATCACGGCGAAGCCGATCCGGGCATTCTCGTAGCCGCCAGTGCGGCTGATGGTCATGTAGCCATCGGCCTGGAAGACGCTGCGGAGATAGGCGCAGATCTCCTCGTGAGTCGCGGTCCAGAGGCGGCTGGGAACGCGGATCTCGGTTCCGCGCTCGAAGAGCTCCCAGCGCTCGACGAAGTCGCGAAGCACCTCGCCATAGAGACGGATCCGTCGAACCTCGACCTCCTGGGTGTCGGCCACCCGCACTTTGCGATGCACGTCGGGCAGGGCGACATCGAGGTTCTCCATCACCCAGGCGTACTCGTCGTCGCTAGCGACCTGGAACTCGATGGTCAGCGAGGTATTCGTCCCGCTCTCGTATTGCCCGACGAAGCCATCGGCTTGCAGCCAGCCGGCGAGCGCAGCCTCGGCGCGATCGACGCGCGTGGCCTCGTCGAGAACTTGGAGGCGATCGGTTCCATCGAACTCAGCCAGGGCCGGTCCACCTGCTGCGACCAGGGCGCGGTCGGCGACCTTTGCTCGGTGAGGATGAAGATGCAGCCGCATGCCGGGCTCGAGCTGGTCGACCCGGAGCCACTGCGGCTCGGTGCGCCGCTCCGAGACAGCCTTGACGAGGTGGTCGGGCGTGGCTTCGATGAAGCCGCCGTTGCGGAGCTTCACGCGCATCACCGGCTTGCGGCCATTGGCCTTGACGGCGAGGACGCGGGTCACGCCGTTGGCGTCGTAGACCTCGCGGCCGATCTGCTCATCCTCGACGAGCTCCCCGATCGGGACCATGCCCTCTGGAGTGGAGACGAGCGCGATGCGGTGGCAGGCCGAGGATTGCGGGCGCTCCTCGAAGCCGACGTTGAACCAGACCGGCGAGTTGAAGGCCGCCTTCTGGTTGAGCAGGATCGAGGTCAACTCCGCTTCGAAGGCGTCGGCGTCCTCCTCGGAGGCGAAGTAGCCGCCCTCGCGCCCCCAGCCGGAGATCGTCCCCGCGACCCGGCCGATCATCTCTTTCACCGAGCGCTCGCGCTTCTCGCTGCCGAGCTGGCCGCGGAAGTACTTCTGGGCGACGATGTTGGTCGCGTTCTGGCTCCAGCTCTTCGGGAACTCGACCCCGCGCTGCTCGAAGGCCGGGTCGGCCGGATCGCCGATCACCGCGTCGCGGGTCTCCCACTCGATCTGGTCGAAGGGATGCGTTCCGCGGAGAGGAGAAGCGGCGCTCTATCGCGAGGCCCTTGAGACCGTTCTTCGGAGCGCTGGTTGCGGTCTGGGACATCGAACTTCTCCTCTCGGGGCGACTTTCAGGGTGAGCTATCCAGCATCGTCGACGAGTCGGACGTAACCGGGCCGAAATCCGCTTTCGACGCCGTATTTCTGGAAGATCTATTGCAATTCGTCGCTCTTACATGGTGTCAAGTCCGCAAACTCGGCAGAAAGAGACGAGTACCCTTCCGGACATGGTCGACGAACATTTGCGCAGGGGCGCCGAGCGGATGGGCGAGCGGCTGGAGACGGCGCGCGACGCCGCGACCGAGCGGGCCGGCGCCGCCCGGATGGGCGAGCGGCTGGAGACGGCGCGCGACGCCGCGACCGAGCGGGCCGGCGCCGCCCGTGAGGCGGCGGTCGAGCGAGCCGAGGCCGCGAGGGAGGCCGCGTCGGAGGCGATCGCCTCGATCAAGCCGCGGCTGCGTGGCGTCTCGCACGAGTGGGCCTTCTTCGTCTCGCTCCTCGGCGGCGCCGGGCTGATCGTCGCCGCGAGCACGCCGAGGGCGACGCTTGCGGTCGCGATCTACGCGGTCAGCCTCTCGGCGCTGCTCGGCACCAGCGCCCTCTACCACCGGGTGAACTGGAAGCGGCCCGACGTGCGCCGCTGGATGCGCCGCCTCGATCACTCGATGATCTTCTTCCTCATCGCCGGCACCTACACGCCGTTCGCGCTGCTCGTCCTCAACGGCCCGCTCGCCGACGCGATCCTCTTCGTCGTCTGGGTCGGCGCGATCGCCGGCGCCGTCGTCGAGATGGTCTGGATCGACCACCCGAAATGGGTCGCGGCGTTGATCTACCTGTCGTTGGGCTGGGTCGCCGCGGTCGCCTTCCCGGGCCTGTGGAACGAGATGGGGATCGCCGGCACCCTGCTGGTCGCCGCCGGCGGCCTCCTCTACACCGCCGGGGCGGTGGTCTATGCGACCCAGCGGCCCAACCCCAACCCGCGCGTCTTCGGCTACCACGAGGTCTTCCACGCGCTCGTCATCGCCGCCGCCGCGGCCCACTTCTCAGCTATCGCCTTCTTCGCCCTGCCCGCTGCTTGACGTAGACGGAGGGAGCTGGGCATCCCCTCTCCGGGAGCCCGCATTGAAACGGCCTCTCGGGTTCCGGGCGGGGTGGGCTCCAAAGCTCCCGGAGAGAGGACGCCCACCTCCCTCCATCCGCGCGGCTTCGGATTGCTCCCTCTCTCCCTCAGCGGGCTCCCGGAGGGGGACCCCGACGCCCTCTACGCGACGGCTGACGCGGCGCGCTCCTTCGCCGCCTCGACCAGCGCCAGCACCTGGATCTCCTCGCCTTCGCGCAGCAGCGCCACCGGGTCGGGGTCGCCGTTGACGATCCCCTCGAAGAACTCCTTGCGGTCCTGGTAGGTCGGCAGCGTCCCCTTCGCCCAGCCGCGGGCGTCGTTGAGGATCACCGCCAGTCGCGCGTACTCCTCGCCGAACAGCTCGGCGATCTCCCGCTTCATCCGCTTCGCCAGGGCGGGGGAGGCGCCGGCGGTCGAGATCGCGATCGCGAGCGGGCCGGTGCGCAGGATCGCCGGCAGGATGAAGTTGCAGAGCGGCGGCACGTCGACCACGTTGACCAGCATCGCCCGCCGCTCGGCGTCGTCGTAGACGCCGATGTTGACCTCGCTGTCGTCGGTCGCGGCGATCGCCATGAAGGCGCCCTCGAGGTCGGCGGCGCCGGCGTAGGGGCGCCGCTCCCACCCGATCGACTCCTCGGTGGCCAGCGACTCCAGCTCCGGGTGGGCGAGCGGCGCGATCAGGGTCACGTCGGCGTCGCAGGCGAGCAGCCCCTCGACCTTCTCGAGGCCGACGTCGCCGCCGCCCACCACCAGGCAGCGCCGGCCCTTCAGCTTCAGGCAGGCGATGTAGAACGGCGTCTCCAGCATGTCGCGCACGCACGACTGGTCGCAGATCCCCTTGCGGAGCTGGCAGACGCACTCCTTGCCGGCGTAGGCCTGGGCGGGCGGCATATCCAGACGAAGGTTAGAGGGCGCCCAGCGTCAGCCGCAGGCCCTCATCCAGTCCCGTCTCCGCCCGCCAGCCCAGCTCGCGCTCGGCGCGCGCCGGGTCGATCGAGATCCGCTGCACCTCACCGGCCCGGGGTGGGGCGAGCTCGGGTTCGAAGCCCTCGGCGTCGGCCAGCGCACCGAGCCGGGCGACGAGCTGGAGCACGTCGGTCTCCACCCCCGTGCCGACGTTGATCGCGCCGCTGGCCTGCGATTCCGCCGCGGCCAGCATCGCGGCGACCACGTCGCCCACATATATGTAGTCGCGGGTCTGCCTGCCGTCGCCGTAGACGGTCGGCCGCCCGCCGGCCCGCAGCCGTCCGCAGAAGATCGCGATCACCCCCGCCTCGCCGAGCGGGTCCTGGCGCGGCCCGTAGACGTTGCCGAGCCGCAGGCTCACCCCGGACAGCCCGTAGAGCCGCTCGTACAGCGCCAGGTATCCCTCCGCCGCGTACTTGCTCTGACCGTAGGCGGAGAACGGTTCGGTCGGCGCGTCCTCGCCGAGCGGCAGCTCCTTGCCCTCGCCCTCGCCGTAGATCGCCCCGCCGGTGGAGCTGAAGACGAATCGCGAGCCCGCCTCGCGCGCCGCCTCGAGCGCGTTGGCGGTGCCGCCGACGTTGACCGCGGCGTCGAAGGCCGGATCGGCCAGCGACTTGCGGACGTCGATCTGCGCCGCCAGGTGGAAGACGACCTCGGGCCGCTCCGCCGCGGCAAGCTCGGCCAGCGCGGCGCCCTCGCGGACGTCCAGCTCGACCAGCTTCGCCCCCGCGGCGAGCGCCCCGTCGAGGTTCTCGCGCCGCCCGGTCGAGAGGTCGTCGACCGCCGTCACCGCGTTGCCGCGCGCCAGCAGCGCGTCGACCAGGTTCGAGCCGATGAAGCCGGCGCCGCCGGTGACCAGAGCCTTCATGAGCGGGCCGATCCTAGAGCCGATGGGCCGATAAGTGGAGCCGGAGTTGACATATCGGCCCATCGGCGGCGGAGAGGGGGCGCCGAATGCCCCTGCTACCCTCGCCGCCCCAATCAACAACTTCGTCTTCGCGGACCCGTGAAGAGTCAGATTGCGACACAGGCCCGCTCCGCCTCAGATGCGCCTCATAGTCACCGAGAAGAACAACAGCGCCAAGAAGATCGCCGAGATCCTCAGCGGCGGCGAGGCGAGGGCGGACAAGACCTACAAAGTCCCCTTCTACACCTGGACCGACGGGGACGCCGCCGAGCAGATGACGATCGGCCTCAAGGGCCACGTGCTCGGCCCGGCCTTCCCGGAGGGCTACTCGAACTGGCAGAAGACCGACCTTCACGACCTGATCAACGCCGAACTGGTCAAGGAGCCGACCGACAAGAACGTCGTCAAAGCGATCAAGAAAGTCGCCAAGGGGGCGGACGAGCTGGTGATCGCGACCGACTTCGACCGCGAGGGCGAGCTGATCGGCCTCGAGGCGCTGGAGGAGATGCTGGAAGCCAATCCCGACCTCGGCTCGCGCGAGGACGCCGACAACGGCACGCTGCAGATCGAGCGCGCCCGCTACTCGGCGTTGACCAAGCAAGAGATCGAGCGCGCCTTCGGCAACCTCGACCAGCTCTCCTACCCGCTCGCCAACGCCGGCGCCGCCCGCCAGGACATCGACCTGCTCTGGGGCGCGACCCTGACCCGCGCCGTCTCGCTCGCCACCCGCCGCTTCGGCTCCAACTTCCTCTCGGTCGGCCGCGTCCAGAGCCCCACCCTGGGGCTGATCGTCGACCGCGAGCTGGAGCGCCGCGCCCACGTCCCAAAGCCCTTCTGGGAGCTGTTCGCCAAGTTCCAGCACCCAGACGGCAGCTTCGAGGCGCACCACGCCACCGACAAGTTCTGGGAGAAGACCGAGGCCGACGCGGCGCTCGCAGGCACCTCCAGCCCGGGCACGGTCAAGGCGATCGCGGCCCGCCGCAACACCCGCAAGCCGCCGACCCCGCTCAACACCACCGCCTTCACCACCGACGCCTCCAGCCGCCTCGGCATCACCCCGGCCAGCGCGATGCGGATCGCCGAGGACCTCTACATGGACGGCTTCATCTCCTACCCGCGCACCGACAACACCGTCTACCCGGTCTCGCTGCCGCTGCGCGAGCTGATCGGCTCGCTGGTCCGCGTCCCCGAGTTCTCGGCAGCGGCCGGCCTGCTCGACCAGCCGCAGCTGCAGCCGACCCGCGGCAAGAAAGAGACGACCGACCACCCGCCGATCTACCCGACCCAGGCGATTCACCCGAGTTCGCTCGAGGGCCCCAAGCGGCGCGTCTACGAGCTCGTCGCGCGCCGCTTCCTCGCCACCTTCAGCCCGCCTATGGTCACCGAGTCGACCAGGGCCGACATCGAAGCCGGCTCGGAGTCCTATTTCGTCCGCGGCTCGGTGGTCGTCGACCCGGGTTACGCGGCGGTCTACACCTACGCCCGCTCCGCTGACGAGGAGATCCCGAAGCTGGAGGAGGGCCAGACGCTGGAGCTGGACGGCGAGCCTTGGCTGCTCGACAAGGAGACCCAGCCGCCCGCCCGCATCTCCCAGGGCAAGCTGATCGAGATGATGGAGGAGCGCGGCCTCGGCACCAAAGCGACCCGCGCCGAGATCATCCAGAAGCTGTACGACCGCGGCTACGTCTACGCCAACCCGCCGGTCCCCTCGGAGACCGGCGTGGCGATGTTCGAGGCGTTCAAGAAGTACGTGCCGCGAATGGCGACGGCGGAGATGACCGCCCAGCTCGAGGACGAGATGGACCGGATCGCCGGCGGCGAGATGAGCAAGGGCGAAGTGGTCGGCGACAGCCGCGAGCTGCTCCACAACACCTGGTCGGAGATCGACGAGAGCCGCGAGGACCTCGCGAAGGTCGTCTGGAAGGGGATGGACGAGGACCGCATCCTCGGCCCCTGCAAGGTCTGCGAAGAGGCGGGCCGCACCAAGGAGGACGGCTCGCCCAACATGCTGCGGATCATCCGCGCGAAAAAATCGGGCAAACGCTTCGTCGGCTGCACCGGCTGGAGCGCCGACGACCCCGACTCCTGCGACCAGACCTTCCCGCTGCCGCAGCGCGGCGACGTCTTCCGGCTCGAAGAGCGCTGCTCGGTCTGCGGCCAGACGCCGCGGCTGAAAGTCGTCCCCTTCCGCGGCCGTCCCTGGAACCTCTGCCTCAACGACGACTGCGAGTCGATGCAGGAGATGAAGAAGCGCCGCGCCGAACGCGATGCGGCGAGGGCGGCGAAGAAGGCGATGGAGGAGAAGCCGGCGCCGGGCGGCTCGGCAGACGGCAAGGCGAGCAAGGCCGACACCGGGACCCGCCGACGCAAACGGGCCAAAGCCGCAACCAAGGGCTGAGGCGCCGGCGCGTTGTTCGTCTCGCTGGAGGGGGTCGACGGGTCAGGGAAGAGCACGCAGGCGAAGCTGCTGGCCGAGGCGCTTGGCCCCGAGGCGCTGCTGGTCCGCGAGCCTGGGGGGACCGATGCGGCGGAGAGGATCCGCGAGCTGCTCGCCGACCCGGCGCTGGAGGTCGACCCGTTCGCCGAGCTGCTGCTCTTCTCGGCGGCCCGCGCCGATCTCCTCGCCCGCGTCATCCGGCCGGCGCTCGATGCGGGCCGGGACGTCGTCGCCGACCGCTTCGCCGACTCCAGCGTGGCCTACCAGGGCGGCGGCCGCGGGCTCGGCTCCAGCCACGTCCTCTCTCTGGTCGACACGGCGATCGACGGCCTCTGGCCCGACCTGACCGTGTACCTGCGGATCGACCCCGAGGTGGGGATGGGACGCGCCGACGGCGACGATCGCTTCGAGGCGGAGGGGTTGGAGCTCCAGCGGGCGGTCGCCAGCGCCTACGACGAGATCGCCCAGATCGCCTCGGACCGCGTGGCCGTCGTCGACGCGGACGGGGCCGTCGAGGACGTCCACAAGCGGGTGATGGACGCCGTCAGGGACCATGCGCCCTGACCGGGGGTCCTGTCGCGAGGCAGGGCACCCCGCCCTCGCCGGGCGGGGAACCCAGCCCCGCACCACCCGCGGACGGGGCGTCTAGGCTCGACCGGTGACCCCCTCGACGAACGGAAGGTACTTTTGCCCCCCTATAGAGGGGTCAAAGTGACCAACGGTGTGCCGGCGGCGTCGGTACTGGGCGACAGCACCGAGCATCAGCCGCGGGCGCGGATGGCGCTCACGGCGGCGCTCCAGGCGACGCCCTCACATGCCTATTTGTTCAGGGGACCCCGGGGGGCGGGGAAGCGGGCGGCGGCGCGGGCGTTCGCGGCGGAGATCCTCGCGGCGGCGGCGGAGGATCCCGACGACGCGCGGCGTCGGGCCCTGCTCGAGCCCTCGCCCCATCCCGACCTGGTCTGGCTATCGCCGAGCGGCGCCCAGCACTTGGTCGAGGAGGTGCGCGAGCGGGTGATCCGGGCCGCCGCCTACCGGCCGTTCGAAGGGGGCAAGCGGGTGTTCGTCCTCGAGGCGGCGGAGGCGATGCGCGACGAGAGCCAGAACGCGCTGCTGAAGACGCTCGAGGAGCCGCCCGGGTTCGTCCACCTGATTTTGATCAGCTCCGAGCCGGCGGCCCTGCTGGAGACGGTCGCCTCGCGCTGCCAGCCGGTCGACTTCGCCCCGCTGCCGGTCGAGGCGGTCGAAGCGGCGCTCGCGGGCGATCCGGAGGAGGTCGCGGCGGCGGCGCGCCTGTCGGCCGGAGAGGTGGAGCTGGCCCGCCTGCTGCTCGACGAGCGGGGAGGGAGGCTCCGCGCCCAGGTCGAGCGCCTTGCCGCCGCCGCGCTGGATCAGGGCGAGGCCGACGGGGAGGCGCCCTGGAAGCCGCTTCTCGAAGCTGCCGAGGCCGCGGGCGAGGAAGCCGAAGCCGCCGCCCGCGAGGCGCTCGAGGTCGAGAAGGAGGTCGGCGTAAAGCGCTCCGCCCGCGACGTCGCCGAGGAGGCGAAACGCGCCGGCCGCCGCCGCCGCACCGAGCTGCTCGACCTCGGCCTCGGCCTGACGGCGGCCTGGTTCCGCGACCTCGCGGCGATCGCCTCCGGAGCCGCCGACCTCGCCTACAACCGCGATCGCCTTCCACGGCTCGGCGAGCAGGCCGCCGGCCTCGACCCCAACCGCCCACGCCGCGCCGCCGAGCTGGTCCAGGACACCCGCCGCCGCCTCGACCTCAACGTCTCCGAGGAGCTAGCCCTCGAAGCTCTCCTCGTCCGCCTCCGGCGCCTGCTCCGCTGAGGCGGCCTGCTCCCGGGCCTTCTCCAGGGCCCGCTCCTGCGCCAACCTGGTGATCTGCGCGGCCTGCCGGGACATGATCACGCTGAAGTTGAGCGCCAGGCCGAGCAGCAGCAGGAGGATGATCGAGAAGAGGGCGACGTTGGTGTCGCGGACTCCCAGCAGGTCGGCGACCGTTCCCAGCAGGCCGGGGAAGGTCGCCCCGGCCAGCATCCCCAGGCCGGCGACGAACCAGACGACGCTGTAGCGCTCCTGCAGCCGGTCGCGGCGGATCAACTCGAGGATCATCAGCATGAAGGCGACCGCGATGATCGCGGCGAGAATCCGCGTCTGCGAGGTCAGGTGGACCTTCGGATCCTGCGCGGCTGCAAGCAATGCCGCGCTCATCGCTCCGCACTCGCCCCGCGCAGCGGCACGGTCTCCGAGTCGCCGAGGTCCTCGTCGCCATCGTCCGCCGCTTCCCGCCGCCGCGGCCGGAATTGGCCGACCAGCAGCACGATCAGCCCCTTGAAGATGAAGAACGCCGATCGCAGCGGCGTCAGGAAGGAGGCGCCGCCGGTTCGCTCCAGCATCCGCACCGGCACCTCCTCGACCCGGAGCCCCTGCCGCACCGCGAGCTGCAGCGACTCGATCTCGGCGAAGTCGGGCGAGTAGTGCTGGCTGAACAGCGCCATCACCCGCCGGTTCGCCGCCCGCATGCCGCTGGTCGTGTCGGTGAAGCGCTGCCGGGTCGCCAGGGTCAGGAAGAAGCGGAAGAGGCTGGTGCCGATCCGCCGCGAGATCGTCGGTTTGTAGTCGTCGCCGGCGCCGGGCTCGCTGCCGCCGTCCCCGGAGTGGCGCTTGCGATAGCGCGAGCCGATCACCAGATCGGCGCGGTCCGCGTAGACCTCCTCCAGCAGCCGCGCCACGTCCGCCGGCGGGTGCTGCCCGTCGGCGTCGAGGTGGGCGCAGAAGTCATAGCCCTCGCGCATCGCGTAGAGGTAGCCGGTCTGCAGCGCCGCCCCGAGGCCCTGGTTGAAGGGCAATGAGGCGACCGTCGCCCCGGCCTCGCGGGCGCGCGCCGCGGTCGCGTCGGCGGAGCCGTCGTCGACCACCAGCACGTCGGCCTCGGGCAGGCGCTCGTACACTCCCGCGATCACCGCGGCGACCAAGCCCGCCTCGTTCCAGGCCGGGATGAAGACCAGCGTTCTCACTGCGCCGATTCTCCCACGCGGGCCAGCCGCAGTCCCCGGCGCGCCGCCGGCCGGGCGCCGGGCGCGGAGTCGGGACCGCAATTGTGTTAGTAAATACTCATGAATGAGCAAGGGGCCGGGACGTTGAGATGAGAAGGATCGGGATCAGGCTCTGGCTGGTGGGCGCCTTCGCCGCCGTCACCCTGCTCACCGCGAGCGTCGTCTACCTGTTCGGCGACCGGCCCCGCGCGGTGCTCGGCGCGATCGCGCTCGGCGTACTCGCCGGCTTTTTGATCGCGGTCGGCATCTCGCACCGGGTGACGCGCCTCTCCCGCGCCGCCGGCCACCTCGCCGCAGGCGCCTTCGACACCCCGCTGGAGACCGGCGGGCGCGACGAGATCGGCGACCTCGCCCGCGCCCTCGACTCGATGCGCGCCTCGCTGAAAGAGAGCTTCGGCGTCCTCACCGCCGATCGCAACAAGCTGAAAGCGATCTTCGACGGCCTCACCGACGCGGTGATCGTCGTCGACCAGGACGGCGCCCTGCGCTTCTCCAACCGCGCCGCGGCCAATCTGCTCGACCCGGCCGGCCTGCCGCCGGACTCGATGCTGCCCCACCTGAAGCGCGCCGCCGACCTCGGCTTCGCCGCCCACCCGGCGCTGCGGATCGGCGATCGCGCCTACGCGATGAGCGCCCGCGCGCTGCCGAAAGAGCGGGCCGTCCTCGTCGTCGCCCGCGACCGCACCGACGAGATGCGCCGCGAGCTGGCCGAAGCCGACTTCATCTCCAACGCCGCGCACGAGCTGCGCAATCCGCTGGCCGGCATCTCCAGCGCGATCGAGGTCCTCCAGGAGGGCGCCAAGGACGACCCGCAGGCGCTCGACCACTTCCTCGGTCGCCTCACCGAGGATGCTGAGCGGATGAACCGGCTGACCAAATCGCTGCTCACCCTGGCCCGGGTCGAGTCGATCGGCGCAGGGGAGACCGAGGTGGTCGACGTCGCCGCCGCGGTTTCCGACTCGGTGGCCGCGGTGGCGGCACCAAACCACATCCGGGTCGGGGTCGAGGTCGAACCCGAGCTGGCCGCCACGGGCGACCCGATTCTGCTGCGCCAGGTCCTGGTCGGGTTGCTGACCAACGCCTTCAAGCACACGCCGCTGCCCGGGCGCGTTACCGTTCGCGGCCGTCGTGACGGCGAGGCGGAGGTGGTCCTGGAGGTGATCGACACGGGAAGCGGGATTCCGGAGGCGGAGATAGAGCGCATCTTCGAGCGCTTCTACCGCCGCTCCGAGTCGCGCAAGCAGGAGGGCTTCGGCCTCGGCTTGGCGATCGCCCGCCGCATGGTCAGCGTGATGGGCGGCGAGATCGGCGCCCGCTCCGTCGAGGGCCGCGGCAGCACCTTCTGGGTGCGCCTGCCGGTCGCCCAGCCGAGCCCGACCCCGGTGGCCTGAGCATGAGCAGCGGGCGCATCCTGATCGCCGACGACGAGCCCTCGGTCCGCGACTCGGTCGGCTATGCGCTCGCCCAGGAGGGCTTCGAGGTGACCGGGGCGGCCGACGGGGACGAGGCCGCCGAGCGGGTCGGCGACGGCATCCCCTACGACCTGCTGATCCTCGACATCATGATGCCGGGGCCCAGCGGCCTCGACATCTGCCGCGAGGTGCGCTCGCGCAGCGCCGTGCCGATCATCCTGCTGACCGCCAAGGACGCCGAGGTCGACAAGGTGGTCGGGCTGGAGGTCGGCGCCGACGACTACGTCACCAAGCCGTTTTCGGTCCGCGAGCTGCTCGGCCGCGTCCGCGCCCAGCTTCGCCGCCGCGAGCTGGACCGCGCGCCGCTCGCCCAGCAGGCGGTGAAGATCGAAGCCGGCCCGGTGGCGATCGACCTGGTCCGCCACGTGGCCACGGTGCGCGGCGAGCCGGTCAACCTGACCCGCTCCGAGTTCCAGCTCCTCCGCCTCCTGGTCGGCCGCGCCGGCGAGGTCTTCCCCCGCCGCCAGATCATGGAGGAGCTGTGGCAGACCGAGTTCGACGGCGACGAGCGCGCCTGCGACGTCCACATTTCGAACCTCCGCCAGAAGGTCGAGCGCGATCCCCAGAACCCCGCGCTGATTCTCACCGTGCGCGGCGTCGGCTACAAGTTCGAAGCCGACGGCGCGTAGCCGCAGAGCGTCAACGTCACCGTACGTTAATAAGTACATGAACGTACCGTCCCGCCAGTCGGCTGGCGTAGACTGGTGCCGGGATGGGGAACGCTCGTCGGCTGCCGAGGCTGCGCCGACCCCTTGTCGCGGGGGACGGCCGGCGCGGCTCCGGGGGCGGCGGTTGGCGCGGGCCCGCGGCCGTGCTGCTGGCCGTCGTCGTCACCTGCGGCGTCCTGGGTGTGGTCGGCCTCGGGGTCGAGCACCGTCTCCAGCCGACCTCGCTGATCGTCGAGGGCACCGACTCGGCGCGCGGTCAGGCGCTGGCCGAGGCGCACTTCGGCGACTCCTCGAACTTCGCAGTGCTGCTGCGCGGTCCGGCGGCGGCGATCGAACACCAGGGACCCGGCCTTGTGCGGGCGCTGCGCCGCGACCCCGCGGTCACCGTCGTCTCCCCCTGGGACCGGGGCGTGGTTGCCTCGCTGCGCCCCGGGCCGCGGCGGGCGATCATCCTGCTCGACTACCACCTGCCGCTGGGCGAGGCGATGCGCGACACGGTGCCGGCGCTCGAACGAACCCTGGAGGCGCGCGTGCATCCGCCGCTGGAAGCGGTCCAATCCGGGTACGCGAGCGTATCGCGAGCGCTGCAGAGCGAATCGCTGGCGGCGACCGAGCGGGCCGAGCTGATCGCCGCGCCGCTGCTGCTCATCGTCCTCCTGCTCGTCTTCCGCTCGGTCCTCGCCGCGGCGATACCGCTGGCGCTCGGCGCGCTCACCGTCCTCGCCGGCCGCGGCGTGCTCGTCCTGCTCGACTCGGTGATGACGATTGAAGCGCTTTCGCTCGTCGTCTGCACGATGATGGGGTTGGCGCTCGGCGTCGACTACTCGCTCTTCACGGTCTCCCGCTTCCGCGAAGAGCTGGCCCGGGGGGCGGCGCCGGCGACCGCTGCGCGCACCGCCCGCCTCACCGCGGGGCGGACGATCGTGGTTGCCGGCTCGATTCTCTTCGCCTCGATCTTCCTCTCCGCCTTCCTCCAGCCGGGCACCCTGCTGCTCTCCCTGGCCGCGGCGCTGGTCGTCGTCACCCCGATCAGCGTCGCCCTCGCCGCGCTCGCCCTGCCGGCCCTGCTCGGGCTGCTCGGGAAGCGGATCGAGCTGGGAAGGATCGGCCGCGGCTCCGGCCGCCCCGGCCCCGGGGATGCCGCCCCCTCGCGCGTCGCCGCGGCAGCCGGCGCCGCGCTGCGCCGCCCCGCCCTGGCGACGGTGCTGATCGCGGCCCCACTGGTCCTCCTGGCCCTGCCCGCGCTCTCCTTCAACATCGGCGCCCCGGGAATCGACGAGCTGCCCGCCTCGAGCCCGGCCCGGCAGAGCGCCGAAGAGATCGGGCGCGCGGTAGGTCCCGGCTGGGAGGCGCCCTTCCAGATCGTAGTTGCCACTCGCCGCGGGCCGATCACGACACCCGCGCGGCTGCGCTTGCTCGCCCGCGCGCAGCGGCGAATCGCCGCCCAGCCGGGGGTGCGGGCGGTGATCGGGCCGGCGCCGATCGAGTCCGCCGTGCGGCCGCTGCGCAGCCTCGGGAAGCGGCTCTCATCGACGGGACGCGACGGGCCGGGGCAGCTCGCCCGCCTCGGTCCCGCGCTGCGCCGCGCTGCGCAGGCGGTCGAGCAGCTGCGCGGTGGTTTGGCGGGCGCCGCCGCGGGCAGCGGCCTGCTCGCCGAGGGCTCCGCCCGGGCCGCCGCGGGGGCGGGCCTGCTCGCCGCGGGCCTTGGCCGGGCCGCGGTTGCGGGGGACCAGGCCAGTGCGGCGATCGCCAGCCTGCGGGCCGGGAGCGAACGCCTCGTCGCCGGCCAGCGCAGGGTCTCGGTCGGGACGCTCTCCCTGACCCTGGGGCTGCGCTCGCTGGTGCCGCGCATCCGCGGCGGCCAGCTGGCGCGTGCGCGCAGCCTGGCGCGGCGGCTCGAACGCGCTGTCGCCGCCGAGCCGAGCCTGCGCCCGGCGGCCCGTGAAGCCAGCACGCTGGCGCGGGCGATTGCCGCCGGCCGCGACGAAGTGCGGCGACTGCGCGAAACCGCCGGCAGGGTGAATGCCGGAGTCAACCGCCTGGTCCCCGGCGGCGAACGACTGCAGGCGGGTGTGCGCCAGCTCGACGAAGCCGCCTCCGGACTGAGCGCCGGCCTCGACCGCCTCGGGGCCGGCGCGGAGCGCCTAGCCGGTGGCCTCGTCGCCCTGCAGGGCGGCGCGACGGCGCTGCGGCGAGGCCTCGCGGACGGCTCCCAACGCTCCTACGCTCTGCAGCGCGGACTTGGGCGCGCTGGCGTGCGGATCAGCGTCGCCGCGGCTCCGCTTCGCCGTGGCGCCCGCGCGCTGCGCCGCGAATCGCCCCACCTCTTCGACTCCGGCTACTTCGTCCTCTCCGCCCTCGACGGCGCGCCGCCCGTGCCCCGTGCCCTCGCCGGCGAGGCGGTCGCCGTCGATCGTGGCGGCCAGGCGGCGCGCCTGCTGGTCGTCTCCACCGAGCCCTTCAACACGGCCGGCTCGCGCGCCACCGGACGGCGCCTGCTCGCCTCCGCCGAGCGGCTCGGCCGCGCGGGCCAGATGCGGGCCGGCCTCAGCGGCGGCGCCGCGATCCTCAACGACTACGGGGCCGCCACCAGGGGGCGGTTGCCGCTGGTGATCGGCGCGATCGTCCTGATCACCTTCCTGATGCTGCTGGCGATCCTACGGGCACCGCTGCTGGCGGCGCTTGCGGTCGGGCTCAACCTCCTCTCGGTCGGGGCGGCGGTCGGCGTCGTCAGCCTGATCTCCGACCTGCCCGCCGGCTGGCCGCTCGGCGGGCATCCGTACATCGACGCGGTTGGCGCGGCGGGGATCTTCGGCGTTACCTTCGGCCTCTCGATCGACTACGCGGTCTTCCTGATCGCCCGCATGCGCGAGCGCTACGAGGTCGACGGGGACAATGCCGCCGCGATCTCCCATGGTCTGGAGAAGACGGCTGGGGTGATCACCGGCGCGGCGGCGATCATGGCCGCCGTCTTCGTCAGCTTCGCCGCGGCGCCGATCGCCACCGTCAGCCAGCTCGGCGTGGGACTCACCGTTGCGATTCTGCTCGACGCGACCGTGGTGCGAATCGTCCTGCTGCCGGCGCTGATGCTGCTGCTGGGCGACAGGGTCTGGCACGTGCCGGCCGCGCTGGACCGCCTTCTGCCACGAAGTAGAATCATGGCGGGCACAGGGACCGGCGCGGAGACGAAGCGCGCCCGATACGCAGGAGGCAGCGAGTAGGGACGATGGACGCAGTGAGAGCGAAGGGCCGGGCGAAGGACCGGCCCGCCATAGGGGCGTTAGCGGCCACGCTATTGATGGCGCTCGCGGCGCTGCCGGCGCCGGCGGGCGCCGGCGGGGCGCCGCAGCGCGGTGAGTACGTCGCGAAGCTGGAGGGCATCTGCAAGCCCGGGGCCCTGGCGACACAGCGGGCGATGAAGGGCGCCCGCGCCGACCTCTCCTCCGAACGGCTGGCGATCGCGGCGCGCAAGTTCGGCCGCGCCAGTCGCATCTTCGCTGCGACCGTGAGGCGAATCGCCCCCGTGCCGCGCCCGCCCGGCGACGCTCGACAGCTGCGCAAGTGGTTCGCCTACCTGAAGCGCCAAGAGGCCTACCTGAAGCGGATCGTCGCCGACCTGCGGGCGCGACGTGCGGTGCCGGCACAGCGGCTCACCGCGCGCTTCATCCACAACGGCAACCTCGCCAACAACGCGGTGCTCTCCTTCGGCTTCGAGTACTGCTCGTTCAAGTTCTCGAGGTACGGCTGAGGTGCCGGTGAGGCGCCACGCATCCGCCGTCGGTCTGGCCGCCGCCGCGCTGGCGGCGCTGGCACTGCTCGCCGCGACGCTGGCCGGTCCGGCGCAGGGGGAGCGAAAGCAGCGCGCCAACGTGATCGTCTCCCTCGACGGCGGCGTCTCGCCGCTGCGCCTGCCGCGCGGCCGAGCGGCTCCGGTCGCCCTGCGCCTCGACGGCGGCCTTCGCACCGCCGACGGCACGCTGCTGCCGCGGGTGACCACGGTGCAGATCGCCCTGCCCTCGCAGGGAGTCGTTTCCACCAAGGGCCTGCCGGTCTGCTCGCCGCGGCGGCTGCGCTATGCGAGGCCCCCGGAGGCCCTCGCCGCCTGCCGGCGGGCGCTTGTCGGTCGCGGCACGCTCGAAGCCAACGTGCTGCTGCCGGGCCAGGGTCCGTTCACGATCCACGCCCGCCTGCTGTTCTTCAACGGCCATGCGGGCGGCGGGCGGCGGGCGGTTCTGCTGCATGCCTACACGCCCACGCCGCCGATCGTGGTCGTCGTGCCTTTCGTCCTGCGCCACCGTCGTGGTGACTTCGGCAGCGCGCTGGTCGGCAGGTTGCCGCCGGCGCTGGGCCCGTGGCCGCGGTTCGCCCACTTCGAGATGACCCTCGGGCGCCGCTACCGATATCGCGGTCGCCAGCACAGCTTCCTCAGCGCCTCCTGCCCGATCCCACCGCGCTTCACCGCCGGCTTCTTCGGCCTCGCCCGCTCGACCTACACGCTGGTCGGCGGTCGCCGCCTCGGGGTCGAAATCGTGCGCGGCTGCCGCGGCCTCTGAGCGGACTGCTTCGCGGTACGCAAAAGTCTGGATCTGGACCCGACTCGCCGCTCTACGCAGGCACCCTCCGGCCTTTGCCGCTCCGCTGTGTGGGATCAGACCGGTCTGTTACTGTTCCGAATCAGCAGGGTTGTGCGGCGGATTCTTGGCCAGCGATGGACGACGGGAACGGCAGTCACAGCGAAGCGGGAGGCGTCGCCGGGCGCGAGCTTGCTGAGCTGCGCGCCTCGCTCGTCGCAGCCTGCCGTGCGCGCCGGGAGTGGCCCGACAAGGTCGCGGCCGGCATCTACGCGGCGCTCGACTTCGCCACCGCCGATCCCGACCGCGCGCTCGTTCTGCTGGCCCGCGACGGCAAGGGGAACGCCGAGGCCCGCGCCTATCGCCAGACAGTCGATTGCGTCGATCGCCTCCTCGAGCAGATCGTCCCAACGGCGGCGAGCCCGGCCGGGGGCAGCGCCGGCTCGGTGCGGGGGATCGCGATGATCGTCTCCGACCACGTGCGGGCCGAACGGGTCGGCGACCTCGGCCAGATCGGCCCGGCGCTGGTCCAGTTCGCCCTCCAGCCCTACTTGGGCTACGCCGAGGCGAAGCGCTGGGCCGATCGTGCGATGGCCAGCAGCGGTAGATAGGCGTACGCTCATCTGCGCACCGCCAAGGGCAATGCGCGCCCTTGACTTTGCGGAACGGTCCGTCTATGTTCTAATTAGTTGGCCGGCACGGGTGGACGGCGATCGACGTCACCCGGTCCCGGTTTGGCCGGCGCTTCCGCGCCGGGCAGGGTCGTCCCGTGTGTTTCCCTGGCGGCACGACCCATGGGCGCAGACGCATTCCCTGGAAGCTTCCCACTTCCGGGGGTTTGCGCCTACACTCTACCCGCCGCCGTCTCGCGGCCCCACAGCCCGTCGCCGTGCCCGCTCCCGGTACTCCGCCAACGCCGCCTCGAGATCGTTGCGGGAGAAATCCGGCCAGAGCCGCTCGCTGAACAGCAGCTCGGAGTTCGCCACCTGCCAGAGCAGGTAGTTGGAGAGACGCCGCTCGCCGCCGGTGCGGATCAGCAATTGCGGGTCGGCCATCTCCGGTGCGTACAGGCCGGCCCGGAACTGCTCCTCCCCGCCCCTCTCGAAGCGCCGCGCCACCCGCACGATCTCCGCGCGGCCGCCATAGTTGAAGGGGACGCAGAAGACCATCCGCTCGCTGCCCTCGGTCAGCCGCTCAGCCCACTCCATCTTCCTCACCAGGCCCTGGGGCACCGGCCACCCGCGCTCGCCGATAAAGCGCAGCCGCACCCCTTCGGCGTGCAGCTCCGGCGTGACCTGGTCGATGTACTCGGCCAGCAGCTCGATCAGGCCGCGCACCTCGCGCGGCGAGCGGGCCCAGTTCTCGGTGGAGAAGGCGTAAACGATCAGCTCGCTGATCCCCAGCTCCGCCGCGTCGCGCAGCCGGGCGCGCACGTTTTCGGCCCCGGCGCGGTGCCCCGCCTCGATCGGCAGCCCGCGGCGCTTGGCCCAGCGGCCGTTGCCGTCGGTGATGATCGCGACGTGGCGCGGGGCGGCGGGGTCGGCGCCCGCTGCCCGGCTCTCAGCCACGGCGCCGGGCCCGCGTCGCGGCAACCGCCAGGCGCGCCGTCGCCCCCAGGACCTCGAGCATGCCCTTGCGGATCGGCTCAGCGTAGTCGCTGTCGGCGGCCGGGGAGCTGAGGTAGAACGCGGCAACGCCGGCCAGGATCGCGGCATGGCGGCGCCGGTGGCGCAGCTTCGCGGCAGCTTCGCGGGCGCGACCCGCGAGGAGCGCGAGGCGCTCGACGGCCTCCCCGGGGCCGGCGTAGTAGGCGATGTAGTTGTGCTCGCCTGCGGCGAGGTCCTCTTCGCGATCTACCACGTCGTCGAGCAGCACGGTGAGGGCGCCCACAGGGGGGAAGTAGGCGGCGTCGATCGCCTCCGCCTCGGCGGCGCCGGTCCGCCCGTCCGCTGCGGCGGCGATCAGCGCGTGCGCAGCGACCGAGGAGCTGGCGCCGGCGGCGAGCTCCCACCAGCGGTAGGGGGGAGGCCCCGGCGCCGGCCCGCCCTCCGGGGCCGGCGGCGTCAGCCCTTCCGCCCAGGCCCGCAGCCGCGCCCCGCCGTCCTCGCCGGCGGCGTGCGTGTGGCTCTGCCCTTCGCCGCAGCGCCGCGCCGTTCGCCGCGCCGCCGGCAGCGCCGCCTCGCGGCCCGGCAGCCCCGCAACCTCGCTCCGGCAGGCGCCGACCAGCGCAGCCAGGTAGCCGCCGTCCTCGCGCTGCGGGAACCGCCGGTACCAGCGCGAGTGCTCCCCACCCGGGTCAAGCGCCTCGGGCAGCGCCGCGTGCAGCGCCAGGCCGGCGGCCAGCGGGTCCTCCAGCGGCCGCTCGCCGAGCGCGTCGAGGTAGTCGATTGCGGTCTGCAGTGCCGTCATCGCCCGCAGCGCGCCCGCCCGCCCTGTCCGCGGGGCCAGCAGGGCGAAGACCCCCGTAGCCTCGGCGTTCGCGCCCTTGCGGCGCAGCGCCGCCAGCGCCGCCTCGCGCAGCGCCGGGTCGGGGATCGCCGCCGCCGGCGCCGCCCAGCGGCGCTGCTCGGACCGCACGCGGGGCACGATGAAGCGGCGGTGGGCGAGCAGGGCCCAGCCCAGCGTCGCCGCCTCGTCCGCCAGCGCCATTGCCGCCGCCCCGCCCTTCCCGCCGGCGCCTACTCGGTCGCCGCCGCGAAGGCCTCCTCGGCGCCGAGGAAGGGGGCGAGGGTGAGGTAGACGGCGAGTGGCACCATCTCGGCCAGCCGCTCGGCGCCCTTCTGCTTGACGTGGTCGTAGAAGAGCGCGTAGAGCGCCCCGCCGATCGCCTCGGAGGCGATCGGCAGCGTCTCGGGCTTCAGCTCGTAGCCCGGCGCCAGCAGACCCTCCATGCCTTCGGTCACCACCTCGCGCTGCTCCAGCGCCCGCTTGCCCGCCGCGTACATCTCCACCGCGCCCAGCCGCGCGTACTCGGGCTCCCCGATGCCGAAGGTGAACATCTCCTCCTGGGTCCCCCGCACCGCGTGCTGCCAGTCGGTCGCCCGACGGAAGGCCGGCAGCGCCGCCGCCAGCATCTGCGCCGAGCCGCTGTCCAGCGCGGCCACCGTCGCGTCCTCCTTGTTCGCGAAGTGCTCGTAGAAGGTGCGCTGCGAGGTCTTCGCCCGGTCGACCGCCTCGGCAACGGTCGCCTCCGGGTAGCCCTTCTCGGCGATCACCGCCGCCAGCGCCCGCAGGATCCGCTCCGGCGGGTTGGCGGAGGCCTGGCGCTCCTCGAAGGAGAGCGTCCGCGGCGCCCGCCGCCGGGGCGCCTTCAGCGGCCCCGGGGGCGGCGGGCAGGAGAAGACCCACTGCCACAGTTCCGGCGCCAGCCCGGGCAGCTCCTCCGCCTGGTCGCGGTAGAGCCGTTTGTGGATCACCTTCTGCACCCCGCCGACGATCGCCCGCACCAGCCAGGAGGGAGTCCCCTCGTGGCCGGGCGTGCGCTCCAAGCAGCCCCCCGACCAGCTCCTCGAAGGCGTCCATCGTGCGGTCGACCAGCGCCACCCCCTGCGGTCCGGCGGCGTAGATCTCCACGAAGCACATCTTCGCCGCCGCCGACTGGCGCGTGATCGCCTCGATCAGCGCTTCGAACGCTCGCTGCCCGGCTTCCGGGTCGGCCGCGGGCTCGTCCCCGCCGACCATCGCCAGCGCAGGCTCGACCAGCGACTCGATCGCCGCCAGGAAGCACGCCTGCTTGTCCTCGAAGTGGCGGTAGAAGGCGCTGCGCGAGACCCCCGAGAGCTTCACCAGGTCGGCCACGGTGGTCGCCTCGTAGCCGTTCTCGGCCACCGTCGCGACCATCGCCGCGAACAGCCTCTCGCGCTGGTTGCGCTCGGCCTCCTCGGGCGGCGTCCCGCGGCCCGGCCGCAGCATCCTCCCCCGCAGCTCGCTCGAGTCCCCCCAGGGCGTCAGCACCATCGCCGCCGCACGATATCCGGGCTCGCGGGCGTTCCACTTCGCGAGCGGACAGGAATTTCCCAGCGGTACGTCCGCGACCCGGTGCAGGCTTGAGGCAGTGGACCCTCACGGCAGTGCTCAAACCGCATTATAGAGCACGATACCGGTGTTCTCCAGCAACTGGGCGGGAGGACAAATAGCACAGTTCCTTGACAACCCGGTCTGTCTGTGTTCCAATACCGCCAGCCTGGCGGAACGGGCATCCCCCTCGGGGGAGGGCATCTGTTCCAAAGGGCGGGAGAGATAAACGGGCCCGACGGCCCCGGTCAGGGGACCAGGCGAGAAGCCGGTCAGGCGGGGGACGACGGGCCAAGGGATACAGAGGAGAAGAGCTACGTGAGACGCCACGCGAAAGCATCGTTTGCGGGATCGACCCTGGGCAGCGGCATCCGCCGCGGCCGCCTCGGCTTGGTCTGTCTCTGCGTCCTCGGCCTCGCCGCCTTCCTTGGGAGTAGTGCGCCCTCTGCCGGCGCCCAAGCCTGCCCCAACGAAGCCTTCCGCAGCGGCCCCTCCGCCAACCTCCCCGACTGTCGCGCCTACGAGATGGTGACGCCGGTCGACATGGAAGGGCAGGAGGTTAGTGCCAACGCTGCCAGCGCCGCGCCCGCCCCGACCGCGTCCCTAGACGGGAATACGGTCGCCTGGGCGGCGCTGGGCACGTTCGGAGAAGCCCCTTCGAGTCCCGGCAACAGCACGTACCTCTCCCGGCGGGGCGCGAACTGGAGCAGCCAGAGCATCAGTCCCCCGGTCGACCCGTATGCGTTCCTCGTCCTCCTCGGGGGCCAGGGGTTCACCGAAGACCTCGCCAAGTGGGTAAACGAAAGCCCGCAGGAACCGCCCATCACCCCCGATGCCGAACCCAATAGCCCCAACCTCTATGTGCGGGACAACTCCAACGACTCCGCCCGGCTGCTGTCCGTGGGAATGCCGGCGAACATATCGGGAATCGAAATCTTCCGGGCCTACGGAATGTCGGCTGACGCCGGCCACGTGGTCTTCTCCTATCCCCCGTTCGCCGGATTCCCCATCGAAGTGCCTGTTGAATTGACCGGCTGTGATCACGCCCCGGGCCTAGCAGGCTTGTGTGACTGGAACGCGACGACGGGGGCGCTCAGCCCGGTTGCCGGCGCAGGCGCCACGGGCTCTGTCAGCCTCGCTCAGGGAAATTTCCGCCACCCGGTCTCCGCGGACGGCTCGCGGATCTTCTTCACAGGCGGCGGGGGCGGGTGCGGCCTTTGCGTCCGCATCAACGCCGCCACCACGCAACTGATCAGCGAAACGGGCGCCTTCTGGATCGCCAGCAGCGACGGTTCGCATGCCTACATCACCGAGGGCGGCGACCTCAAACGCTACGACATCGCCACTGAAGAACTGACCAATCTCACCGGGGGAGGAGGCGAAGTGAAAGGTGTGCTGGGCGCCTCCAGCGACGGCTCGCGGGTCTACTTCGTCGCCAGGAAGGAACTCGCTCCGGGTGCGACGGCCGGCGAAAACAACCTCTACCTGTGGACCGAAGGCGCCGGCTTCACATTCATCGCCACCGGGAACGAAAGCGCCCCCTTCAAAGCGAACTACACGCCGGGCACCCTCAGTGAGCCGAATTCCCGTGTCACCCCGGACGGGATGCACGTCGCCTTCCAGGCGACCAACAGCCTCACCGGCTTCCCCGACAACGGCGAATCCGAGGCCTACCTCTACAGCGCCGCGACGGGCGAACTGGTTTGCGCCTCCTGCAACGTCGCAGAACCGACCTCTGGCGCCTTCATCGAAGGAGGATCTGGCTTCAATATCGGGCGTCTGTCGCGCAACCTCTCTGACGACGGCGCCCACCTCTTCTTCTACACGAAAGAAGCGCTGGTGCCGGAGGACACCAACGGCCTGGGGGACGTCTACGAGTACGAAGCGGCAAGCGGCGAAGTGGCGCTGATCTCGCCCGGCACCGACAACTGCTCCTACTGCGGGGGCTTGAACGACTGGTTCGGAGACGCGAGCGCGAGCGGCAACGACGCGCTCTTCTGGTCGCGCGAACAGCTGGTCCCGGTCGATCAGGACGAAGTCCTCGACATCTTCGACGCGCGGGTGGGCGGCGGCCTCGCCTCCCAGCACCCTTCGTCGGCGCCGCCCTGCACGGGCGACGCCTGCCGCAGCGCAACGAGTCCCATCCCCAGCCAGGCAAGCGCCGCCTCGGCCGGCTTGGTCGGCAAGGGCAACCTGTCCCAGAAGCAGAACTGCAACAAGCTGGGCCGCGAAGCGAAGAAGCTCAGCAACCGCGCCAAGCGGCTGCGCAAGAACGCCAAGCAGGCCCAGCGCAACGGCAAGTCCGGCCTCGCCAAGAAGCGCAACAAGAAGGCCAACCGTCTGGCAAAGCAGGCCAGGAACAAGAGCAAGAGCGCCAAGAAGTGTAGGAAGGCCAACCGGAGGGCGAGCAAATGATCGGGCACCCAGCAAAGCAGCGAAGCGAGACCTCAATCGTGGACAAGGAGAGAGCACAGATGAAGGCCCCGAGCATCGCCCATCGCAACCTGCCGCGCTTCCTCGGCGCCCTCGCGGCAGCCGCCGCGTTGATCCTGGCGCTCGGTGCGGGCAGCGCCGGCGCGGCCGCCGTAGGGCCTTTCGGGATCGAAAACTTCGACGGCGAAGTGATCGAAGAAGGTGGCGAACCGGCCACCCAGGCCGGCAGCCACCCCTACGAAGCGACCACCGAATTCGATGTCCTCCAGCATGAAGAGGAAGGGTTCTGCTTCGAACCAATATTTTTTGTCTGCGAAATTCCGAACCAGCAATTCAAAGACGTCGAGCTGAAGCTCCCCGTCGGCTTCCTCGGCAACCCGAATGCGGTGCCCACCTGTCCGCTAGGTGACTTCGCGAGAGGTGTGATTTTTCCAGGGGGTACAGCCTCTTGTCCGCCAGACTCGGCGATCGGCACGGTCGTGCTCAGGGGCAACGTGGCTGGTCAATTGCCTTTGCCCACGCTCGTCTACAACCTGAAGCCCGGCCCTAACGAACCCGCCAAGTTCGGCTTCAGGGCGGCGTTCACGTCGGTCCCCATTCACGCGACGATTGCGGTTCGACCCGGGGGCGAATACGGGTTGACGACCACGATCCCCGATGTCTCGCAGCTGGCACCGGTCGTCGGCAACGAACTTCGCCTCTGGGGAGTGCCCGGCGATCCCAGCCACGACGAAGCACGGGGCTGCGGCCCTGTGGCGTGCGGCGGCGGACAAGAACCGATCCCCTTCGGAGGACCGGTTCTGCCCTTCCTCAGCAATCCGACCTCCTGCCCCGGGCCGGTCGCCACGACCATACGGATGAACTCCTGGCAGGAACAGGGCAACTACCAGGAAGCCAGCTTCCTCACCCACAACGCCGCCATGGAACCGGTCGGGGCGGACGGCTGCGACAAACTGCAGTTCGACCCGTCGCTCCAAGTGCAATCGGAACCGCCCAGCGCGGCGCAGCCGACCGCGATCAGCGCCACGGTGCACGTCCCCCAGCGCAACCAGCTTCCCGAAGGCCTGATCACCTCGCACCTGAGAAAAGCGGTGGTCACCATGCCGCAGGGAGTGACGATCAACGCCTCCGCGTCGAATGGCCTCGGCGCCTGCAGCGAGGCGCAGTTCGGGCAAACCAGCCCCGAACCGGCGAGCTGCCCTGAGGACTCGAAGATCGGCACGGGAGAAGTCGTCACCCCGTTGCTCGAACAGCCGATGACCGGGCCGCTCTACCAGGCCCAGCCGGGCTCCAACCCGTTCGGCAACCTGCTGGCGGTCTACATGGAGGTCGAGGGGCAGGGGGTGAGGGTGAAGCTGGCCGGCAAGATCGACCTCGACCCCAACACCGGCCAGGTCACCGCGACCTTCGACAACAACCCGCAGGTGCCGTTCGACGACTTCAAGCTGAACTTCTTCAAAGGAGTGCTGACCAACCCGACCGGCTGCGGCGATAAGACCTACACGGGCGCCTTTACCTCCTGGTCGGGCGGCCCGGTCGTCAACACGACCGACTCGTTCTCGATCAACCAGAACTGCGCCACGGGCGGCTTCAACCCGAGCTTTACTGCCGGCAGCACCAACCCGGTGGCGGGCGACTACGCGCCGTTTTCCATCGACGTGGCGCGCAACGACGGCGACCAGAACGTCGCCGCGATCGGCGTCGTCCTGCCGAAGGGCCTCTCGGCGAAGCTGGCCGGGGTGCCGCTTTGCCCGGAGGCGAACACCGCCTCGGCAAGCTGCCCGGCCACCAGCCAGATCGGGCGGATAAACATCGCCGCCGGCTCGGGCCCGGAACCGGCCTGGGTGCCCCAGCCCGGCAAGGAGCCGACCGCGGCCTACTTGGCCGGCCCCTACAAAGGCCAGCCCTACAGCCTGGTGTTGAAAGTGCCGGTGCAGGCGGGCCCCTTCAACCTGGGCACGGCGGTGGTGCGCGCGGCGATCCACATCGACCCGGTCAGCGCGCAGCTCACGATCACCTCCGACAAAACGATCCCGCAGCTCCTGCAGGGGGTGCCGCTCACCTACCGCCGTATCCAGGTGATCGTCGACCGGCCCGGGTTCACGCTCAACCCGACCAACTGCAAGGCGACGGCGGTCGCCTCGACGATCGTCTCCGACACCGGAGCGGCGGCCACCCCGGCCTCGCGCTTCCAGGTCGGCTCCTGCGGCAACCTCGGCCTGAAGCCGAAGCTCTACACCCGGATCTGGGGCAAGACCAACCGCGGCGCGCACCCGAAGCTCCGCGCGGTGCTCCAGCCGCGCAAGGGCGATGCCAACCTGGGCCGCATCGCGCTCACCCTGCCGCGCTCGGAGTTCCTCGACCAGGCCCACATCAAGACGATCTGCACCAGGGTGCAGTTCGCCGCCAGCGCCTGCCCGGCCGACTCGGTCTACGGCTACGCGAAGGCGTTCTCGCCGCTGCTCGACGGGATCGTGCAGGGCCCGGTCTACCTGCGCAGCTCCAACAACAAGCTGCCCGACCTGGTGGCAGACATGAGCGGCCAGGTCGACATCGACCTGGCCGGGCGGATCGACAGCGTCAACAAGGGCATTCGGACCACCTTCGAATCGCCCCCCGACGTGCCGGTCTCCAAGTTCATCCTCTACATGAAGGGCGGCGCCAAGGGCCTGTTGGTCAACAGCCGCAACATCTGCAACGCGACCTACCGCTCCAACGCCAACCTGCGCGGACAGAACGGGCGCAAGAAGACGCTGAAGCCGGTGCTGAAGAACAACCGCTGCAAGGGCAAGAAGAAGAAGTAGGGCGCAGCGCGGCCCAGCCGGCACGACCGGCACAGAGCACCCGATGGTCAGAGACCCGGCGGCCCCTCAGGGGCCGCCGGGTCTATCTACGGGCGATCCCGGTTTGAGTCGGAAGACGTCACCCGCTAGCCTGAAGCACCCGACAGCGCGGGGGTGCCGGGGACAGGGACGGCGGGGACAAGAAGAGCGACTAGGTGAGGAATCCGCGCACATCGGCGTCGTTGCAGCGCTTCCTCGGCGCCCTCGCGGCAGCCGCCGCGTTGATCCTGGCGCTCGGCGCGGGCAGCGCCGGCGCGGCCGCCGTAGGGCCTTTCGGGATCGAAAACTTCGACGGCGAAGTGATCGAAGAAGGTGGCGAACCGGCCACCCAGGCCGGCAGCCACCCCTACGAAGCGACCATCGAATTCGATGTCCTCCAGCATGAAGAGGAAGGGTTCTGCCTCGAACCAATATTTTTTGTCTGCGAAATCCCGAACCAGAGCATGAAAGACGTCGAGCTGAAGCTCCCCGTCGGCTTCCTCGGCAACCCGAATGCGGTGCCCACCTGTCCGCTAGGTGACTTCGCGAGAGGTGTGATTTTTCCAGGGGGTACAGCCTCTTGTCCGCCAGACTCGGCGATCGGCACGGTCGTGCTCAGGGGCAACGTGGCTGGTCAATTGCCTTTGCCCACGCTCGTCTACAACCTGAAGCCCGGCCCTAACGAACCCGCCAAGTTCGGCTTCAGGGCGGCGTTCACGTCGGTCCCCATTCACGCGACGATTGCGGTTCGACCCGGGGGCGAATACGGGTTGACGACCACGATCCCCGATGTCTCGCAGCTGGCACCGGTCGTCGGCCAGGAACTTCGCCTCTGGGGAGTGCCCGGCGATCCCAGCCACGACGAAGCACGGGGCTGCGGCCCTGTGGCGTGTGGCGGCGGACAAGAACCGATCCCCTTCGGAGGACCGGTTCTGCCCTTCCTCAGCAATCCGACCTCCTGCACCGGGCCGGTCGCCACGACCATACGGATGAACTCCTGGCAGGAACAGGGCAACTACCAGGAAGCCAGTTTCCTCAGCCACAACGCCCTAGACGAACCGATCGGCGCGGACGGCTGCGACAAAGTCAGCTTCGATCCGTCGCTCAGCCTGCAATCGGATCCGCCCAGCGCGGCCACCCCGACCGCGCTGAGCGCCACGCTGCACGTGCCCCAGCACAACGTTGATACCGAGGGCCTTGTCAGCTCGCACCTGAAGAAGGCAGTCGTCACCCTGCCGCAGGGAGTGAGCGTCAACACCTCAGCGGCAGCCGGCCTGGAAGGCTGCTCTGGGGCACAGGTCGGCTTGCACGCAAACGAACCGGCCCACTGCCCGGACGCCTCGAAGATTGGTACGGCGCTAATCACCACACCGCTGCTCGAAGACCCGCTGGAAGGGGCCTTCTACCTCGCCGAGCAGAACGCGAACCCGTTCGGCTCGCTGCTCGCCGGCTACCTGGTCGCAGAAGGCCACGGGGTGATCTTGAAGCAGGCCGCCAAGTTTGACCTCGACCAGAGCACTGGCCAGCTCACCGCGACCTTCGAGGACACCCCACAGCTGCAGTTCAGCGAGGTCGAGCTGGCCTTCTTCGGCGGCCCGCGCGGGGGGCTGGTCAACCCGGGCAACTGCGGCGGTCACACCTACACGAGCATCCTCACGTCCTGGTCCGGGCGCACCGTGAACACGACCGGCTCCTTCGCGGTCGACCGGAACTGCAGCACGGGCGGCTTCAACCCGAGGCTCTCCGCGGGCACTACCAACCCGGTGGCGGGCGTCTATGCGCCCTTCGTCTTCAACGCCAGCCGCAACGACGGCGAACAGAACGTAGCCGCGATCGGCGCCGCCCTGCCGAGGGGCGAGTTGGCGAAGTTGGCCGGCGTGCCGCTCTGCCCGGAGCCGAACGCGGTCGCGGGCAGCTGCCCGGTGGCGAGCCAGATCGGGCAGCTGAACGTCGCTGTCGGCGCCGGCCCGCAGCCGCTCTGGGTGCCACAGCCCGGCAAGGCGCCGACGGCGATGTACCTCGCCGGCCCCTATAAAGGTGAGCCCCTGAGCGTCCTGTTCAGGGTCCCCGCGCAGGCGGGACCTTTCGACCTCAGTACGGTGGCAGTGCGCGCCGCGGTCCACATCGACCCGATCACCGCGCAGGTTTCGGTCAGCTCCGACCCGCTGCCCCAGATCCTGCAGGGGGTGCCGATCGACTACCGCCAGATCCTCGTCGGCGTCGACCGGCCAGGGTTCATGCTCAACCCGACCAACTGCACCGAATCGGCGGTCGCCTCGACGATCGTCTCCGACACCGGCGGTGCCACCATCCCGGCCTCGCGCTTCCAGGTCGGCGGCTGCGGGGACCTGGCGTTCAAGCCGCGGCTCTACGCACGCCTGTTCGGCGGCACCAAGCGCGGCAGCCATCCGAGGCTGCGGGCGGTGCTGAAGGCTCGACCCGGCCACGCGAACGTCGGCCGCGTCGCGCTCACTTTGCCGCGTTCGGAGCTCTTCGACCAGAACCACGTCAGGTCGGTATGCAGGCAGGCGCAATTCGCCGCAGGCGCCTGCCCGCGGGCTTCGGTCTACGGCTCGGCGAGGGCTTTTTCGCCGCTGCTCGACCGGCCGCTGGGGGGCCCGGTCTACCTGCGTGCCTCCAACCACAGACTGCCCGACCTGGTGGCCGATCTTCACGGTCAGGTCGAGATCGAGCTTGCGGGCCGGATCGACTCGGTCCGTGGCGGGATCCGGGCCACGTTCGCGACGGCGCCCGACGCCCCGGTCAGCGCCTTCGTGCTGAACATGAAGGGCGGCAAGAGGGGGCTGCTGGTCAACTCGACCGATGTCTGCCGCGGGATGCACCGCGCCAGGGCCCGCTTCACCGGCCACAACGGCAAGCGCCGCGATCTCCACCCGCGGGTTAGGGCCAACTGCCGGGGCAAGCGCCACCGCAAGCGACCCCATCGCCGCGCCGCTAGAGTTAATCGCTCCGCCCGGATAGCTCAGTTGGTAGAGCACTTCCATGGTAAGGAAGGGGTCACGAGTTCGAGTCTCGTTCCGGGCTTCGCCTGCGGCCGTCGTGGTCCTTACGGTTCTTCCCCCCGCGCCTGGCTGAGCCGCAGCAGGTCGGTGAGGTCCTCGGGCCGACCGGCCTGCCCCTTGAGGCCCACCAGGTCCTCGTAGCCGACGATGCGAATGGACAGGTCTCCGATCTGCGCGGAGACGGCGGCTGGGGAGAGCCTCTCCCATAGGGCATCGTCGCCGATCCACTGCATCACATCGAAACGCCCGAGCCTGGTGCGCAGCACCCAATTGCCGCCGAGCGCGAGCGCGGCCGGGTCCAGGGGGTCGGGCAGCTCGCCCTCCCCGAACTCGTCGGCACCCTCGACTTCGGCCTCCAGCGCGGTAAGCACCTTGGACAGACGCGCCAGGTTCTCCGCGCCCGGAGATGGCACGACGTCAACGTCCCCCGTCGCCCTCACGTAGCCGTGGAAGCCAACCGCCACGCTGCCGATCAGGAGGAACTCGACATCTCTCTCGGCGAGAGCCGCGAGGATTCCCTCGATGTCGAGTTCAGGCACCGCGCCGGCGGCGCCCCGCCTCGGCGATCCTGGACATGGACTTCGATAGCTCGAAGACCTGCGTCATCCGTTGCTCAGGCGTGAGCTCAGGGTAGTCCCGCCGCAATGCGGCACGCTCCGCTGCTCCCTCCGGAGTCCAGTTCCCGGTTCGTTTCGTCTGCGCCACAGGCCAACCGTAAACGGTCCGCGGAGTTTGCGGTCGAGGGGGGCGAGATCGAGCCGCTGGGGGATTGGAGGGGCATGGGAGCGTCGCCGACTCTCGACTCCTTCGTGGCCGAGGTCTGGGCTCCGCGCGCTCGGCGCCGGCTGGCACCGAAGACGTGGGAGCGAGACGCGATCGTCTACCAGAAGCACATACGGCCCGCGCTCGGCGAGCGGCCGATGGCGAGCCTCGACGTTGAGGACCTGGTCGGCTGGCAGGACGGGCTCGAAGAGGCGGGCGTCGGCGCTCCGACGCTGATCAAGGCGATCGGCATTCTCTCCAGCATCTTCGGCGAGGCCGCGCGGCGGCCGCGCTCGACCGGCGTGCATGGCAACCCAGTTGCGCTGCTCGAGAGGCCGTCGGCGAAGCGCCGGCGCCGGCCGTTGGTCTGGGGCCCGGCGGCGGTCGAGCGCGTGCGCTTCGAGCTGGTCGCGAAGTCGCTGCGGGTCGGTCCCGCCAAGAAGGCGATGGCGTGGCGTGACGGCCTGCTGGAGATGGCGGGTTGTCGGCCTGGCGAGGCCCTGGCGCTGCGCTGGGAGGACATCGGGCCCTCCCGCATTCGGATCTGCCGGACCCTAAGCGGTAAAGAGATCGTCGACGGAACCAAGACGGGTCGGGACCGCACGGCTCCGTTGCTGACGCCGCTGCAGGCCGACCTCGAGGCGCTACGGGAGCTCAGTGACGATCCGGCCGACGCCTACCTGATCCGAACGCCCGCGGGCGGGCACTGGGTCGAGACCGACTGGCGCAACTACCGCGCGCGCCACTTCCGGCGGGCACTGCAACGGGTCGAAGAGGGGTGGGGCAGGTGGCGCGCTCGGCTGCCTCGCCCCGACGAGGTGCGCGAGAGCGTGGCAGGCCTCGCTGCCACCCGGCCCTAAGACCTCGGCCGGCACACTCACTCGGCGCTGATGCTCGCGTCCGGCATCAGCCTTCAGCGCCTCGCTCGCATCCAGGGCCACGGCATTCGCGTTCTCGACGACGCCTACTCCGAGCAGCTCGCCGAGTTCGAGGAGCGCGGCGAGCGCATCGATCCGGTCGGCGAGATCGAAGCCGCGCGAGAGCTGGTCTGGGGATCGCGTTGACCGATCCCCGATCGCTCAATGCCGGCGACGTGTCGCATCCGCAGCAGCAGCGCCGCCGACGGGGTGACCTTGCCGCGGACGTAGGTGGAGAGCCGTGAGGCCGAGGTTCCGATCCGGGAGGCGAAATCGGTTTGGGAAAGGCCAGACCGATCCACCAGCTCGCGGACCTCGACTGCGACCGCCTCGCGCTCCGCGGACTCGGCGGTGTCGCGAGACCGCGCGATCGCTCGCTCGAACGCGACGGCGACTCCATACGGGCGGCTGTAGCTGAGCACCCCTTCGACTCTGCGGGCGATCGGCCCCCACGGCTCCGCTTTGATCGCGGCTGCCAGGCGGCGCCAGTCGGCAAGCCCACCGCACTCGAGCGCCGTCTGGATCGCCTCCAGCGGCCACGCGGATACCGGATCCGCCGGCGAGACGTCGACGTTGCGAAACGTCAGCGTGGTCATGAGGTCACCATCTGCGTTGCGACGTCGCGGAGCACGTTGACCACCGCGTCCCGGCAGCCGCTCCACCGCTTGCGCAAGCGACGGTAGGAGGGGAGCTGCTCGACCACCGAGCGATCGGCTGGGCGTGGGTCGGCGAGTTGGCGGACGAGCTGCGAGGCGATCCCGTCGTCGCTGTCGAGCTGATCGGCGTAGTAGTGGTCGATCCGGCCGAGAACGTCCGCCGCTCGCTCGGAACCGAGCCGATCCGCCAGGGCGGCGAGGTCGAGGTAGTCGCGGGTCTGATTGCGACGCACCACCAAGAACGCCTTGATGCGCAAAATCTCTTCGAGGGTCGGCACCGTGACCGACTCCCCGGACGGCAGCTCGACCGCCGCGACCTCCAGCGGCCGCTTGCGGATCATCTGCCGCACCTCGGCTTCGATCCCGTCGAGGTTCCCGAGGATCACTTTCCCGGGGGTGACTCGGTTCGTGGCCCAGCCCTCGTCGCCCTCGATCGCCTCGAGGACGATCTCGAACCGCTCGGCGAGATCGGCGAGGACGTGGTCGTGATCGGCCGTGCCGCCGTGGCCCGCGAGCTCGTTCATATTGGCATTATCACATCCGATAATCACCTTCCAATCTTCGCTCTCGATAGCCTCCCCCGCCCATGGACTTCTCGCTGAGCGACGAGCAGGAGGACTTCGTCGACGCGATCCGCAGCTTCTGCGACCGCGAGTGCGGGACCAAAGAGCAGCGCGAGAAGCTGACCGACGGCTACAGGCTGCACCACGCCGATTCCATCTATCGGCAGATGGCAGAGCTGGGCTGGCTGGGGGTGACGATCCCCGAGCAGTACGGGGGCTCGGACGGGTCGATGCTCGACGCCTGCCTGTTCATGGAGGAGACCTCGCGGGGGCTGGCGCCAATCGGCGGCTACGCGACGACGCTGATCGTCGCCGGCGCCACCCGGCGCTTCGGCAGTGAGGAGCAGAAGAAGGAGATCCTCGGTGGGATCGCCGGCGGCGCGGTCGAGGCGATCGCGATGACCGAGCCCGAGGCCGGCTCCGACGTCGGCTCCCTCACGACGTCGGCCGCGCGGGTGAACGGCGGCTTCGTCCTCAACGGGCAGAAGGTGTTCATCTCCAACGCCCACATCGCCGAGCACATCCTTGTCGTCTGCCGCACGACCAAGGGCCCCTCCAAGCACGAGGGCCTGTCGATGATCTGGCTGCCGCGCGAGGCCGAGGGCTTGGAGATCGTCCCGATCAAGACGATGGGCGGCGAGGAGACCAACACGCTCTACCTGGGCGACGTCGAGGCGCCCGCCGACGCCCTGCTCGGCGAGGTCGACCAGGCCTGGACGCAGCTGATGGCGGGACTGAACGTGGAGCGGTTGATCCTCGCCGCGACGATGCTGGGGATCGCTCAGCGCGCTTTCGACGACGCCCTCGCCTACGTCAAGGAGCGCAAGCAGTTCGGCCGCCCGATCGGCTCATTCCAGGCGCTCCAGCACCGCCTTGCCGACATGGCGACGGAGCTCGAATCGGCCCGCCTGATGACCCGCTGGGTCGCCACCCTGACCGACGAGGATCCCGACCGGATGCTTCCCCGCGAGGCCTCGATGGTGAAGCTGCACGTGACCGAGGTCGCCAAACGGGTCGCGGTCGAGGGGATGCAGCTGATGGGCGGCTACGGCTACTCCTCCGAGTACGACATGGAGCGCCTCGTCCGCGCGACGATGGTCTCGACCATCTACGGCGGCACCTCGGAGATCCAGCGCACGATCATCGCGAAAACGCTCGGCCTGTAGCGCTTCGGGGCGCGTTACTCAGGCATATCCTGAAGAAGGCGTCATGCCGGGTGGCCGCAGGTCTCGTCGGAGCTCCGCGACGACCTTCTGCGGTTCGCGCACGACCTGCCGGTAGGAGAAGCGGCGGACCTCATAGCCCCGGGTTCGCAGCTCGAGGTCGCGGGCGTGGTCGTTGTCGAAGGCGATCGAGCCCCTGTGGTAGCGATAGCCGTCGGTTTCGACGACGAGACGCTGCGCGGACCACAGGAAGTCGACCGTCCACGAGCCGATCCGGACGTTGACCTCCGGCTTCGGCAGATCGTGGCGCGCGCAGAGCGCCAGGAAGCGGTGCTCGAGCTCGCTGCGGGTGCCGTCGACGACGACTTCGGGCCCGATCGGCAGACCCAGGACATCGGCCTGGCGAATGGCGCGGCGCAGTTCTCGCCCCGGCGTTTTCGACGAGCGGAGGTCTGCGAGCGTGCGGGCGGGAGTGGTGACCGGTATCCCCTGCCGCCGAGTCGAGTGGCGCGGCTGCAGCGACGCGCAGCGGTGGACGCGGATCCCCTGTCTGCGCCGGCGGCCTCCCCGCCCGGGCACGGAGATGTCGACTGGACCGGGCCTCGCGGGCAGCAACCTCCAGAGTGCGGCCGCACTGCGATGGCTGAGCACAGCATCACTGGCGACCGCGCGCTCGGCTCGGGCACGGTCGTGGCCGGGTGCGGGCCCGGCCGCAAGCGCCAGCACGGCCGCCATCCACCGGCGCTCGCTGCTCGGGGCGAGGTGGCCCACGGCGTAGACTCCCCGGTGGATCCGGTGCAGCCGACCGGCCCGCCGACGTTCGAGGACCGCTTGGTCGCTCAGGCCGGCGTCTCGGAGCTGGTGAATGGTCACGACGCCGTGCTGGCGCGCCGCGATCCTCGCTATCCAAACGTCCGGCGGGGCGCTTTTTTCAGGCATATCCTGAACAAGGCGCCTGGCGCCATGATTCGCCCCCTCAAGCAACTGATTGCGGGACGGCCAAAGGAGCGCCGGAGCGCTATCCTTCGAATCAGCCTCGCGCCCTGGGCCCGAGGTTTTCTCTTGTAACGGCGTCGGTTCGGCAACGAGGAGAAATGGCTCGCGGAGATGTCCGCATCGCGGTGACGCTGGCTTGCGAAGACTGCAAGCGGCGCAACTACCAGACGAACAAGTCGCGGCGTAACTCGCCGGACCGGATCGAGCTGCGCAAGTTCTGCCGCTGGTGCGGGCACCACACGCCGCACAAGGAGACCAGGTAATGGCGAAGACGCGCGCCCAGCGCAAGGCCGAGCGCCGCGCCCGCGAAGCCGAGGAACGGAAGCGCTCCGGCGACGGCAAGCGCGCCGAGTCGCGCGCCCAGCACGACACCCAGGTCGGGGTCTCCGGCGAGGTCGCCGAGGTCGAGGCGATGGAGGCCGGGATGGGCGCCGGCGCCCCCGAAGCCGACCTCGAGACCCCCGACGCGCCGAAGCCGAGCCGCGCCCAGCGGCGCGCCGAGGCGAAGCAGGCCAAGGAAGCAGAGAAGCGCAAGCGCGAGGAGCGCAAGCGCCAAGAGAGCGAGCAGCTTGCCCGCCGCCAGAAGCAGGCGCAGGCCGAGCGCCAGCGCGGCGGCGTGATCGGCTTCCTCGTCTCCTGCTGGGCGGAGCTGCGCAAAGTTCAGTGGCCGGACCGCGATACGCTCGTGCAGGCGACCGCCGTGACGATCGTCTTCGTGGTCGCCGCCGCCGCCTACCTCGGTGCCCTCGACAGCGCCTTCAGTTTCCTCATCAAGCAGATCCTCTAGGCCACTAGCGGGATCCCCAAAGCAAAGGCAAGCCTCCAGATGTATCGCTGGTACGTGATCAACACCTACTCCGGGCACGAGAACAAGGTCAAGCACAACCTCGAGCACCGGGTTCAGACGATGAGCCAGAACCGCAACGTGCGCCAGGTCGTGGTGCCCACCGAACAGGTAATGGAACTCAACAAGGAAGGCCAGAAAGAGCCGAAGGAGAAGCGGACGATGCCCGGCTACGTCCTGGTCAACATGGAGATGACCGACGACGCCTGGGGCCTGGTCAAGAACACCCCCGGGGTGACCGGCTTCGTCGGCCAGCGCGACAAGCCGGTGCCGCTCTCCAAACCGGAGGTGGATCGGCTGCTGCACCGCGAGACCGCCGAGCGGCCGCGCACCCAGGCGCAGTTCTCGATCGGCGAGTCGGTAAAGGTGATCTCCGGCCCGCTCTCCGACTTCTCCGGCGAGATCGCCGAGATCAACGAGGACGCCGCCAAACTCAAGGTGCTGGTCTCGATCTTCGGCCGCGAGACCCCGGTCGAGGTGAACTACGACCAGGTGAAGAAGATCTAGCCAGGACCGCTAGGCTCCCCGATCCCGATGGCAAAGAAAGTCCTCACCTTGATCAAGCTGCAGATCCAGGCCGGCAACGCCAACCCGGCGCCGCCGGTCGGCCCGGCGCTGGGCCAGCACGGCGTCAACATCATGGAGTTCTGCAAGGCGTTCAACGCCCAGACCCAGAGCGAGGGCGGCACGATCATCCCGGTCGAGATCACCGTCTACGAGGACCGCTCCTTCGCCTTCGTCACCAAGACGCCGCCCGCCGCGGTGCTGATCCGCGAAACGATCGGGATCTCGAAGGGATCCGGCGAGCCGCACATCGACAAAGTCGGCACGATCTCCGCCGACCAGATCCGCCAGATCGCCGAGCGCAAGATGCCCGACCTCAACGCCAACGATCTCGATGCCGCCTCGAAGATCATCGCCGGCACCGCCCGCTCGATGGGCGTCGACGTCAAATAGGCGAACCGATGGCCCACGGCAAGCGCTACCGCAAACAGCTCGGCAAGGTCCAGCGAGAGCGCGCATACCCGCCCGCCGAGGCGGTGTCGCTGATCAAGGAGACCGCGACCGCCGGCTTCGACGAGACGGTCGAGCTGCACCTGCGGCTCGGCGTCAACGTGCGCCACGCCGAGGAGCAGCTGCGCGGCACCCTCGCCCTCCCGCACGGGCTCGGCAAAGAGGTGACGATCGCCGTCTTCGCCCAGGGCCAGCAGGCCCGCGACGCCGAGGCTGCCGGGGCGGACTTCGTCGGCGCTCAGGACCTGGTCGAGAAAGTCCAGGAGGGCTGGACCGATTTCGACGTGGCGATCGCGACTCCGGAGATGATGAAGACGGTCGGCCAACTCGGCCGGGTGCTCGGCCCGCAGGGCAAGATGCCCAATCCGAAGGTCGGCACCGTCACCGACGACGTCGAGAAGGCGGTGGGGGAGTCGAAGGCCGGCAAGGTCGAGTACCGCACCGACCGCCAGGCGATCGTCCACCTGGCGATCGGCAAGGCCGGCTTCGAGCCACAGCAGCTGCTCGACAACTGTCTCGCGGTGATCGACGAGGTCCTCCGCGCCAAGCCGGCCTCCGCGAAGGGCAAGTACTTCCTCTCGGCGACGCTGACCACGACGATGGGCCCGGGCATCCGGGTCGACGCCGGCAAGACGGGCGACCGCGAGGCCGCGAGCGAAGCGAGCGGCGAGCCCGCACCGGAGCCGGCCACCGCGTAAACTCCAGCGCCGCGCTGAACCCGAGACCACCGGCAGCCGCCGATGGGCCGATATGTCGCCTCGGAGTGGACATTTCGGCCCGTCGGCAGTGGAAGCCCGGTGCAGGTGAACGATGAACCGAGACGAGAAGGCACGAGCCATCGAGGAGATCGCCGCCCAGATCGAGGGCGCCGAGTCGATCTTCGCGGTCGACTACCGCGGGATCAGCGTCCCCCAGGCGGCGGAGCTGCGCGGCAGGCTGCGCGAGGCCGACGCCAGCTTTCGGGTCGTCAAGAACCGCCTCACCAAGCTGGCCGCCGAGCAGGTCGGCGAGGAGCGCCTCGCCGAGCTGCTGCATGGCCCGACCGCGCTCAGCTTCGTCCGCGGCGACACGGCCCAGGCGGCGAAGGCGATCTCGAGTTTCGGCAGGGAGCACGAGATTCTCGCCTTCAAGGGCGGCTTCATGGACGGTCTCGACCTCGACGAGGAGAAGTTCACGTCGATCGCCCGCCTGCCGGCGCGCGAAGTGCTCGACGGACAGCTCGCCGGCGTCGTCGCCAGTCCGCTGACCGGCCTGGTCCGCGGCCTCGGCTCGATGGTCTTCGGGCTCGCCAACCAGCTTCAGCAGCTTCAAGAAAAAAAGGAGAAGGAGTAGATGGCAACCAAAATCTCAACCGAGGACTGGATCGAGGAGCTGAAGGGCATCTCGGTGCTCGAGCTCTCCGAGCGGATCAAGGCGCTCGAGGAGGAGTTCGGCGTATCGGCGACCGCGGTCGCGGCGGCGGCCCCGGCGGCGGCCGGCGCCCCGGACGGCGACGGCGCCGAGGGCGAGGAAGAGGCCTCCACCGTCGACGTCGTGCTGACCGAGGTCGGCGGCCAGAAGGTGCCGGTGATCAAGGTCGTCCGCGCTGCCACGGGGCTCGGCCTGAAAGAGGCGAAGGCGATCGTCGACGAGGCGCCGAAGGCGATCAAAGAGGGCGTCGAACGCGAGGAGGCCGAGAAGGTCAAAGGGGAACTGGAGGAGGCCGGAGCGACCGTCGAGCTGAAATAAACTCGCAGCGACCGCAAACGGATCCCAGGCAGGGAGCCGATCCGGCGGCCGAGCCTGCCGATATGTTATTTTTCGCGGTCGCGCGCCTGTTGTCATCCCCTGCTCGTATCTGCGCTGTTTCCACGTCCCTCTGACCGCCTGAGGAGTCGCCGACTTGGCACGTTCCAACGCTGCCCCCGTAGCCCGTAGGAGTTTCTCCCGACTCACGAACCCTCTCGAAGTCCCCCACCTGATCGACATCCAGCGTCGCTCCTTCGAAGAGCTGACGGATCCCAAGCAGGGTGGTCTGCGAGAGACGATTGACGACATATCCCCGATCGAGGACTACACGGGGAACCTGGCGATCGTCTTCGGCCAGTTCAAGTTCGAGGAGCCGCCGCACTCGATCGAGGAGTGCCGCGAGAAGGACATGACCTACTCGCGGCCGCTGACCGCGACGGTCGCCTTCCAGAACAAGGAGACCGGCGAGATCCGCGAGCAGGCCGTCTTCATGGGCGACTTCCCGTGGATGACCGACCGCGGCACCTTCATCATCAACGGCACCGAGCGGGTCGTCGTCACCCAGCTGGTGCGCTCCCCGGGCGCCTACGTGATGGCGCCGAAGGACCCCGAAAAACAGGTCTTCATCGCCAACCTGATGCCGGCCCGCGGCTCCTGGCTGGAGCTGGAAATCGACAAAAAGGGCCGGGTCTTCGTGCGCATCGACCGCAAGCGCAAACTGCCGGTGACGGTGCTGCTGCGCGCGATGGGCTACGTCGAGGACGAGCAGATCCTCTCGATGTTCGACGATTCGGTCTACCTCAAGCACACGATCGAGGCGGACACCGAGGCGACCCGGACCGAGGAGGGCGCCCTGATCGAGCTGTTCAAAAAGCAGCGCCCGGGCGAGCCGCCCTCGGTCGACGCCGCCCGCGCCCTGCTCGAGCAGCTCTTCTTCGACTCGAAGCGCTACGACCTCACCAGGGTCGGCCGCTACAAGCTGAACGCGCGGCTCGACCTCGACGTCGATCTCGACAACCGGGTGCTCACCCACGACGACATCGTCGCCCTGATCAACGAGCTGATCAGCCTGCCGAAGCTGCTCGGCATCCCCGAGGAGATCGACGAGGAGAACCCGATCAAGGACTACGCCGCGGAGGCGATCACCTACCCGCGCGAGCCGGTCGCCGAGCACCTCGACGAGTACGAGCACTTCGGCAACCGCCGCCTGCGCACGGTCGGCGAGCTGATCCAGGAGGCGTTCCGAATCGGCCTCTACCGGATGGAGCGGGTCGTCCGCGAGCGGCTGACCACCGAAGACGCCGATGCGATCACCCCGCAGACGATCATCAACATCCGCCCGGTGGTCGCGGCGCTGAAGGAGTTCTTCGGCTCCTCGCAGCTCTCGCAGTTCATGGACCAGACCAACTCGCTGGCCGGCCTCACCCACCGGCGCCGCCTCTCGGCGCTGGGCGCCGGCGGCCTGACCCGCGAGCGGGCGCCGATCGAGGTCCGCGACGTGCACCCGACCCACTATGGCCGCATGTGCCCGATCGAGACCCCGGAGGGGCCGAACATCGGCCTGATCGGCTCGCTCTCCTCGTTCGCGCGGATCTCCGAGCACGGCTTCGTCACCACCCCCTACCGGGTGGTGAAGGACGGCGTCGTGACCGACGAGATCGTCCACCTCGACGCGACCCAGGAGGAGGAGCGCGTGATCGCCCAGGCGAACGCGGAGATCGACCCGAAGACGAGCAAGCTGAAGGGTCCGCAGGTGCTGGTCCGCGCCTCCGAGCAGGAGTACGCGACCGCCACCCCCAAGGAAGTCGAGCTGATGGACGTCTCGCCGACCCAGATCTGGTCGGTGGCGACGGCGCTGATCCCCTTCCTCGAGCACGACGACGCCAACCGGGCGCTGATGGGCTCCAACATGCAGCGCCAGGCGGTTCCGCTGGTGAAGCCCGAGCCGCCGCTGATCGGCACCGGCATGGAGCGGCGCGCCGCGATCGACACCGGCGACGTCACCCTGGCCGAGAACGACGGCGAGGTCAGTCACGTCGACTCGGAGCAGATCGTGGTCAGCCACGGCTCGAAGAAGGACGCCTACCCGCTGCACAAGTTCATGCGCTCCAACCAGGGGACGATCATCCACCAGCGGCCGATCGTCGAGAGCGGCCAGAGAGTGAAGGCGGGCGACGTGCTCGCCGACGGCTCCTCGACGGTGGGCGGCGAGATCGCCCTCGGCAAGAACTGCCTGGTCGCCTTCATGTCCTGGGAGGGCTACAACTTCGAGGACGCGATCATCCTCTCCGAGCGCCTGGTCAAGGACGACGAGATGACCTCGATCCACATCGAGGAGTACGAGATCGACGCCCGCACGACGAAGCTCGGCGACGAGGAGATCACCCGCGACATCCCCAACCGCTCCGAGGAGAGCCTGCGCAACCTCGACGAGCGCGGCATCGTCCGCGTCGGCGCCGAGGTGATCTCAGGCGACCTGCTGGTCGGCAAGGTGACGCCGAAGGGCGAGACCGAGCTGACCGCCGAGGAGAAGCTGATCCGCGCGATCTTCAAGGAGAAGGCGCGCGAGGTCCGCGACACCTCGCTGAAAGTCCCGCACGGCGAGGGCGGCGTGGTGATCGACGTACTGACCTTCAGCCGCGACGACGGCGACGACCTGCCACCCGGCGTCAACGACCTGGTCCGCGTCTACGTGGCGACGAAGCGCAAGATCGCCGAGGGCGACAAGCTCGCCGGCCGCCACGGGAACAAGGGTGTGATCTCGAAGATCGTGCCCGAAGAGGACATGCCCCACCTCGCTGACGGCACCCCGGTCGACGTGATCCTCAACCCGCTCGGCGTGCCGAGCCGGATGAACATCGGCCAGGTGCTGGAGACGCACCTCGGCTGGGTCGCCGGCAACGGCTGGTACGACGACGGCTCCGACGCCTACAAGCGGGCGCACTCGCCCGAGGGCGACGGCCGCGTCTACGTCTCCACCTCGGTCTTCGACGGGGCGACCGTCGAGGACGTCGACGAGGCGCTGATCGGCTGGTCGGAGGAGAACTCCGAGCGCGGCATCGACCTCGGGATCGACAAGAGCGCCCAGCCCGGGGCGCGCTGCTCCGGCAGCGCCCAGCTCTACAACGGCCGCACCGGCGAGCCGTACGAGAGCACGGTGACGGTCGGCTACATGTACATCCTCAAGCTGCTGCACCTGGTGGACGACAAGATCCACGCCCGCTCGACCGGCCCCTACTCGCTGGTCACCCAGCAGCCGCTGGGGGGCAAGGCGCAGTTCGGCGGCCAGCGCTTCGGCGAGATGGAGGTCTGGGCACTGGAGGCCTACGGCGCCGCCTACACGCTGCAGGAGATGCTGACCGTCAAGTCCGACGACACGGTCGGCCGCGTGAAGGCCTACGAGGCGATCGTCAAGGGCGAGAACATCCCCGAGCCCTCGATCCCCGAGTCCTTCAAAGTCCTGCTGAAAGAGATCCAGAGCCTCTCGCTCGACGCCAACGTCGTCTCCGAAGGCGGCGACGTGGAGATCGCCGAAGACGACGACGACCTGCTGAAAGCGGCCGAGGAGCTGGGGATGGACCTGACCGGGGTCCGCGCCGAGGGCTCCAACGGCGCCGCCGACGAGAAGGAGGAGCAGGTGGTCGGCGAGGGCGACGGCGGCAGCGGCGACGGCGACGGCGACGGAAACAAGGCGGAGGCCAAGGAAGAGACGAAGGTGGAGGACTGATGATCGACATCAACAACTTCGACGCGATCGAGATCGGCCTCGCGTCCTCGAAGAAGATCCGCTCCTGGAGCTGGGGCGAGGTCACCAAGCCCGAGACGATCAACTACCGCACCCTGAAGCCCGAGAGAGACGGCTTGTTCTGCGAGCGGATCTTCGGCCCGACCAAGGACTGGGAGTGCTACTGCGGCAAGTACAAGCGGGTCCGCTACAAGGGCATCGTCTGCGAGCGCTGCGGCGTCGAGGTGACGCGGTCCAAGGTTCGTCGCGAGCGGATGGGCCACGTCGACCTGGCCGCTCCCGTCTCCCACATCTGGTTCTTCAAGGGGGTGCCGAGCCGGATCGGCTACCTGATCGACATGGCGCCCAAGGAGCTGGAGAAGGTCCTCTACTTCGCCGCCTCGATGGTCACCTGGGTCGACGTCGAGGCCCGCGACAAGGACCTCGGCAAGCTCGAGAAAGAGGTCAAGAAGGTCACCGACGGCTACGAGTCCGAACGGCAGAAGCGCACCCAGGAGCTGAGCGAGGCGCTCGAGCGCCGCATCTCCTATCTCGAAGGCGGCGGCCAGGAGAAGTTCGACGACGAGGACCACATCTGGGCCGATTCGCTGAAGCTGACCGCGGCGCAGCTGCGCAAGCTGAAGGAGGACGAGCGGGCCAAGCTGGTCAAGGAGCTGCGCAAGACCTTCGAGGCGGAGATCGCCGACACCGAGACCTACATCGAAGAGGCGATCGAGCGGATGGACGAGGTCTGGAAGATCTTCACCGAGATGAAGCCGAAGGACGTCGTCAACGACGAGACGGTGTTCCGCGAGCTCAAGGACCGCTTCGGCTCGCCGTTCGGCTGGGGTGAGTACTTCCGCGGCGGGATGGGCGCCGAAGCGGTGCGCGACCTGCTCGAGCAGGTCGACCTGGAGGCCGAATGCGAGGCGATGGAGCAGACGATCAACAGCTCCAAAGGCCAGAAACAGGCCCGCGCGGTGAAGCGGCTGAAGGTCGCCTCCGCCTTCCTGAACTCCGACAACGAACCGGACTGGATGATCCTCGACTGCGTGCCGGTGATCCCGCCGGAGCTGCGCCCGATGGTGCAGCTCGACGGCGGCCGCTTCGCGACGTCGGACCTGAACGACCTCTACCGGCGCGTGATCAACCGCAACAACCGGCTGAAAAGGCTGCTCGACCTGGGCGCGCCCGAGATCATCGTCAACAACGAGAAGCGGATGCTGCAGGAGGCGGTCGACGCGCTGTTCGACAACGGCCGCCGCGGCCGCCCGGTCACCGGGCCCGGCAACCGCCCGCTGAAGTCGCTCTCCGACATGCTGAAGGGCAAGCAGGGCCGCTTCCGCCAGAACCTGCTCGGCAAGCGGGTCGACTACTCCGGCCGCTCGGTGATCGTCTCCGGCCCGAGCCTGCAGCTGCAGCAGTGCGGCCTGCCGAAGCTGATGGCGCTGGAGCTGTTCAAGCCGTTCATCATGGCCCAGCTGGTCGAGCGCAAAGCCGTGCAGAACATCAAGGCTGCCAAGAAAATGGTCGAGTCGATGGTGCCCGAGGTCTGGGACGTGCTCGAGGAGGTCATCCACGAGCACCCGGTGCTGCTCAACCGGGCGCCGACCCTGCACCGCCTCGGCATCCAGGCGTTCGAACCGGTGCTGGTCGAGGGCAAGGCGATCCAGGTCCACCCGCTGGTCTGCCACGCCTTCAACGCCGACTTCGACGGCGACCAGATGGCTGTCCACGTGCCGCTCTCCGCCGAGGCGCAGGCCGAGGCGCGGGTGCTGATGCTCTCCGCCAACAACATCCTCTCGCCGGCCCACGGCGCGCCGCTGGCGACGCCGACCCAGGACATGGTGCTGGGGATCTACTACCTGACCTACGGCCCGCCGGCCGAGGAGCTTGCGAAGCTCGACCACGAGCTGAAGGCCGGCAAGGGGCCGAACGGCGCGGCGCCGAAGGTCTTCCGCTCCGCTCAGGAGGCCGAGCTGGTCTACGAGAACGGCGGCTGCAAGCTGCACGACTTCGCCGAGTACCGGCGCGCCGGCCACGAGCACTTCCTGACCACCGTCGGGCGAATCATCTTCAACGAGAAGATCGAGCGCGCCCTGGCCGACGCGCTGGGCGAGGAGTTCGACCCGGAGGGGTACGAGTTCGCCAACCACGCGCTGAAGAAGCGCAACGTCAACGAGATGGTCTCCAACCTGGTCGAGACCTACGGGGCGCCGGCGGTCTCGCAGGTGCTGGACGCCTTCAAGGACCTCGGCTTCCACTTCGCGACCCAGGCCGGGATCACCGTCTCCAAGAACAACATCGTCTCGCCGCCCGACAAGGCGGAGATCCTCGATCGCTACGAGAAGCAGACGGCGAGGATCCAGAGCCAGTACGACGACGGCTACATCACCGCGGAGGAGCGCCACGAGGCCGTCACCTCGCACTGGAACGAAGCCACCGACGAGGTCGCCCAGGCGATGGAGGACAACCTCGACGAACTCAACCCGATCTTCATGATGGCCAATTCCGGCGCCCGTGGCTCGTTCAAACAGATCCGCCAGCTGGCCGGGATGCGAGGCCTGATGGCAAACCCGAAAGGGGAGATCATCGAGCGGCCGATCAAGGCCAACTTCATGGAGGGCCTCTCGGTGCTGGAGTACTTCATCTCCACCCACGGCGCCCGCAAGGGGCTGGCCGACACGGCGCTGCGCACCGCCGACTCGGGCTACCTGACCCGGCGCCTGGTCGACGTCGCCCAGGACGTGATCGTCCGCGACGAGGACTGCAAGACCAAAGACCACATCGAGATGGCGCTTCGCAAGGACGACGGCTCGCTCAACGACAACCTGATCGGCCGCCTGGCGGCGAAGAAGTTCGAGACCAAGCGGGGCCGCGAGCTGCTGAAGCGCAACCAGGAGATCACCCAGCCCGACATCGAGGAGATCGCCGAGGCCTTCGGCGACGAGGAGGGGGCCGCGGTTCCGGTGCGCTCGACGCTGAAGTGCGACGCGGAGTCCGGCGTTTGCCGCGCCTGCTACGGGGTCGCTCCGGCGACCGGCTCGACGGTCGACATCGGCGACGCGGTGGGGATCATCGCCGCCCAGTCGATCGGCGAGCCGGGCACCCAGCTGACCATGCGCACCTTCCACACCGGCGGCGTCGCCGGCCAGGACATCACCCAGGGCCTGCCCCGCATCGTCGAGCTGTTCGAGGCGCGCAAACCGAAGGGCCTGGCGCAGATGGCCGAAGAGGCCGGCAAGGTCTCGGTCGAGGAGAGCGAAAAAGCGCTGAAAGTGATCGTCACCGAGTCGGGCGGCGAGGAGCACAGCTACAGCTTCCCGCCGCGCACCCGGCTGCACGTCGCCGACGGCGACAAGGTCGAGGTGGGTCAGCAGCTCAACGAGGGCTCGCTCTACCCCGCCGACCTGCTGGCGATCCGCGGCCGCACCGACACCGAGCTCTACCTGGTCGCCGAGGTGCAGAGGGTCTATCGGGCACAGGGCGTCGACATCGACGACAAGCACATCGAGTTGATCGCGCGGCAGATGCTGAAGAAGGTGAAAGTCGAGTCGAAGGGCTCGACCAGCCTGCTGCCCGGCCAGCTCGAAGACCGTGGCAGCCTCAAACGGCTCAACAAGCAGGTCAAGGACGAAGGCGGCACGGCGGCCAAAGGCGAGGAGGTCATCCTCGGCATCACCAAGGCCTCGCTGGCCACCGAGTCGTTCCTCTCCGCCGCCTCCTTCCAGGAGACGACCAAGGTGCTGACCGACGCCGCCCTGGAGGGCAAACGGGACAAGCTGGTCGGCCTGAAGGAGAACGTGATCATCGGCAAGCTGATCCCCGCCGCGACCGGGCTGAAGCACTACCGCACGCTGGCGGTCGAGCCGGCCGTGCCGATCGAGCCGCCCAGCGACGAGGAGCTTCTCGACGAGGAGGAGCTGGCCGCCGAGCTGGGAATCGACCGCGAGGGGGCGCCGGTGGAGAGCTTCGGGCCCTCGTTTGCCGAGGAGCTCGAGGAGCTGGCGCAGGAGATCGAGTCGAGCGGGGGCGAGGACAGCAAAGCGTAGGAGGGGCGGGGTACCCATCCATCGGAACCCGCTCCCCTTCGGTCGCTCACAAGTTCCGCCGGACGGGCACCCCGCCCCTCACCCATCTGCTTCTCGCGTAGCCGGGCGAGAAACAAGACGCCGCTGCCGGGGAGGGAACCCCCGCCCCCTCCTCACGTAAGGCGTAAGTCGCTCTAGCTCGACTCGATCTTCGTCGATTGGAGCTTTGTCCCCCCTATAGGGGGTAAAAAGGTTCAATCGTTGGTGTCCTGGCGGGCTGAGTTGGCATCTCAGATAAGTTGGCCGGGTGGCCAACGCGGCGAAGGTCTGCATCGTCGGCGCCGGCAGCTCCGGGATCGCCGCCTGCCAGGTGCTGAGCGCCCGCGGCATCCCGTTCGACTGCTTCGAGAAGGGATCGGAGGTGGGGGGCAACTGGCGCTACGAAAACGACAACGAGATGTCGTCGGCGTACCGCTCGCTGCACATCAACACGTCGCGGAAGCTGATGGCCTACGCCAGCTACCCGATGCCCGACGACTACCCGGACTACCCCAACCACTTCCAGATCGCCCGCTACTTCGACGACTACGTCGACCACTTCGGCTTCCGCGAGAAGATCCGCTTCCGCACCGAGGTCCTGCGGGTCGAGCCGAGCGACGGCGAGTGGGAGGTCACGGTCGAGGGTCCCGAGGGCAAGCGCGAGACGCTCCGCTACCGCGCGGTGCTGGTCGCCAACGGCCACCACTGGGACCCGCGCTGGCCGGAGCCGCCCTTCCCCGGAGCCGAGCACTTCGACGGTGAGCAGATGCACGCCCACCACTACCGCGAGCCCGACGTGCTGCGCGGCAAGCGGGTGCTGGTGCTGGGGATCGGCAACTCGGCGACCGACATCGCGGTCGAGTCCTCGCGGATCGCCGAGCGGACCTTCCTGTCGATGCGCCGCGGCGCCTACGTGCTGCCCAAGTACATGAACGGCAAGCCGACCGACGAAGCCGCCTCGCCGCTGCTGACCCGGTTCCCGCTCTCGGTGCAGCGCTTCTTCATCGGCCGGATGCTCGGGCTGACCGCCGGCGACATGACCGCCTACGGGCTGCCGAAGCCCGACCACAAGCTGCTCGAGGCCCACCCGACCGTCTCGGCCGAGCTGCTCTCCCGGCTCGGGCACGGCGACATCGAGGTGAAGCCGAACATCGATCGCTTCGCCGGCGGGCGCACGGTCCGCTTCGCCGACGGCAGCGAGGAGGAGATCGACCTGGTCGTCTACTGCACCGGGTACAAGATCAGCTTCCCGTTCTTCGACCCCGAGCTGATCTCGGCGAAGGACAACCGGCTCTCCCTCTACCGCCGGGTCGCCTCGGTCGAGCACCCGGGGCTCTATTTCCTCGGCTTCATCCAGCCGCTGGGGGCGATCATGCCGATCGCCGAGGCGCAGGCCGAATGGGTGGCGGACCTGCTGGACGGCCGGGCGGCGCTGCCCTCAGGCGAGGAGATGCGGGCGGAGGTCGCCGACTACGAGCGCAGGATGCGGAAGCGCTACGTCGCCTCCAAGCGTCACACGGTCCAGGTGGACTTCCACCCGTACCTGCGCGAGATCCGCAAGGAGCGGAAGCGGACCGCTGTTACTCGGTAGCGGGGGGAGGGGGCGGGGTACCCCTCCTTTCCGCTGGGTTTTTCGCCTCGCACTCGGCGATGCTCGCCGAGTGGGCTGTGCGAAAAACAGGACGCCGCGGTGCAGGAGGGGTACCCCGCCCCCTCCTTTCAGCTGCCAACGCCGATCTCTCAGCTGCCAGCCGTATTGAAGGAGCCGGAGTGCCCCTTCGCCGCACCAGTGTGCCAGCGCCACCTGGGCTGTGCTGGGGGCCGCGGGGGCGAATCGGGTCGGGGCGCCAGCGGCCGAAGCCCTCGCCGCCTTCGGCGGTGGTGTCCTCCTCGGGTGACTTGCTCGCCCACCAGACCAGCCACAGCGCGCCGAAGACGGGGATCTTCAGCACGACCAACAGGAAGAAGATTGGCCAGAATCCCTCCACCGCGATCAGTCTAGCCCGCCGGCCCACGCGGTCAACGCTTCGACCTGGAGCTCCTCGAGGCCGAGCTGAGGCTCGGTCGGCACCAGCAGGGTTGGCTCTGCGCGGCCGCGCGCCCACTCGTAGCAGCTCTCGTCGAAGCTGTCGTCGATCCAGGCGACGGAGCGCCCCGTGCCGTACTCCTCCAGCGGCCCGAGCTTCCAGTGCGCGGTGCCGAACCGCGCCGCCCCGTCGAAGGTCAGGACGGGAAGCTCCGGCAGGCCGAGGATGCTCGGCAGGTAGTCGTTGGCTTTCTCCTCCCACCCGGAAGCCCAGACCATCTCGAAGTGCTCCGCCAGACGCCGCAACCGGTCCCCGGCGACCAAAGAGATGCAGTGCACCATCCCGTCGATCAGCTCGAACCGCGCCTGGGAGCGGTCCGGCGGCTCGTCGAATCCGAACAGGGAGATGACCCCGTCGACATCGACCGCGAGGATCGGCCGGCTCATATGGCCAGGCTAGCTACCAGCGATAATGGGCAAAGGCCTTGTTGGCCTGCGCCATCCGATAGATGTCGTCCTTGCGCTTCCAGGCGCCACCCTGCTGCTGGATCGCATCGAGGATTTCGCTGGCGAGCCGCTCCGACATCGAGTACTCGCGGCGGCTGCGGGCGAAGTCGACCAGCCAGCGGGCCGCGAGGGTGCGGGCGCGCCGCGCGGGGACCTCGACCGGCACCTGGTAGGTGGCGCCGCCGACCCGTCGGGAGCGGACCTCGAGCACCGGGGTGAGCTCCTTGATCGCCGCCTCGAGCGTCTCGACCGCGTCTTCCTTGGAGCGCTCGCCGACGAGCGCAAGCGCGTCGTAGACGATCCGCTCTGCAAGCGACTTCTTGCCTTCCTGCATCGTCTTGTTGATCACCTGCTGGACGAGCCGGTTGCGGAAGCGCGCGTCGGGATCGACCGGCCGGATCTGAGCTGCGGAGCGGCGCGGCATCAGCGGCTCATCCAGCCTTGACGCCGTAGAGAGAGCGGGCCTGCTTGCGGTCGGAGACCCCGGCTGCGTCGAGCGCGCCGCGGACCACCTTGTAGCGGACGCCCGGCAGGTCCTTGACCCGACCGCCCCTGACCAGGACGACCGAGTGCTCCTGAAGGTTGTGGCCCTCGCCCGGGATGTAGGTGGTGACCTCCATCCCGTTGGTGAGGCGCACGCGGGCGATCTTGCGCAGGGCCGAGTTCGGCTTCTTCGGCGTCACCGTGGCGACGCGGGTGCAGACACCGCGCCGCTGCGGCGCCGCAACCCTCTTTTTGCGCCCCTGCCCCGACTTGAGGCCCGGCGTCGTCGTCTTCTTCTTGGGCCGCTTGCGGCCCTTGCGAATAAGCTGGTTCGTATTCGGCACGGCCGCGCATGGTAGCGGGCCGCCGCCTTCGGAGCCGCAACGAGCAGCAGCCCGCCGATCATCAGCCCGACCGCCGAGGCGACCTCCGCGTAGAAGCCGTCGAGCAGCACTGCGCTGGCGCCCGAGAAGCGCGAGCTCTGGGCGCCGGCGTCGAGGGCGGCGGGGAGGTCGACGAGCAGGATGACGGCGAGGCTGAGCAGCCCGAGCGCGAAGACGATCCTGCCCAGCCCGCGGCGCCGCTCGTTGCGCAGCGCGAGCAGGGCGAGCGCCGCGGCGAGCAGGGCCAGCGGGACCAGCAGGTAGGCGTGGGGCCGGCCGGCGGCCTCGGCGCCGACCGTCGGCGCGCTCGGCGCCGGCAGTCCCGCGTAGCCCCCCTGCCCGATCTCCACCGCCCGGTAGTCGATGAACTGCGAGACCGTCAGGCAGGCGGCGGAGGCGAGGATCGTCACGCCGATCGCCCGCTGCGGGGTGAGCGCCGCGCTGGCCCGGGTCGCGGCGCGGACCGCCAGGTCGCGGGCCCGGAGGAGGCGCTTCTCTAGCGCCGCGAGGAGGCGGAAGGCGACTACGGCCACCGGGCGCAGCCGCCGCGCGGTCTTGGCGCCGACGACGCGGGCACGCCCGCCGGCGCGGGCGAGCGGCGGGTAAGTGCGCCGCAGCAGGCGGTTGGCGCCGCGGTCGGCCCGGCGGCTCAGGGCCAGCGCCCGCGCCGGGGCGGCCCGCAAGCCCTCTGCGAGTCTTCGGGGCGCCTTATGGGCGCTGTGGACCGATAACGCGCCCCGCAGGCGCCGTCCCGCTGCTATCATCGCCGGTCGCTCAGGCTTCTTCTTCGCAGCGCGTTTCGCCGGGCCCGCAGGGGCCTTTTTCATGCGCCGATCCCGGCGGCTCGGGCCGGAAGGCCCCGATCTTCGTGATTTCCCTCGACCCCGCTTCAAGACAACTACCTTAAGACCATGCCACGCACGTTCCCACTCGAGAAAACCCGCAACATCGGGATCATGGCGCACATCGACGCCGGTAAGACGACGACGACGGAGCGCATCCTCTACTACACCGGCCGCACCCACAAGATGGGCGAGGTGCACGAGGGCGCCGCCGTGATGGACTGGATGGAGCAGGAGCAGGAGCGGGGCATCACGATCACCTCCGCCGCGACGGCCTGCGAGTGGCAGGGCCACCGGATCAACATCATCGACACCCCGGGCCACGTCGACTTCACGGTCGAGGTCGAGCGCAGCCTCCGCGTCCTCGACGGCGCGATCGCCGTCTTCGACGCCGTCGCCGGCGTCGAGCCGCAGTCGGAGACGGTCTGGCGCCAGGCCGACAAGTACAAGGTGCCGCGCTTCGCCTACATCAACAAGATGGACCGCACCGGCGCCGACTTCTTCGCTGCGGTGCAGACGATGAAGGACCGACTCGGCGCCAACCCGCTGCCGATCCAGCTGCCGATCGGCCAGGAGGCCGAGTTCGAAGGCGTCGTCGACCTGGTCGAGATGAAGGCCCTGGTCTGGAAGGACGAGCTGGGAACCGAGTTCGACACCGGTGAGATTCCGGAGGGGCTGCGCGAGCAGGCCGAGCGGTACCGGACCGAGCTGATCGAGGCCTGCGCCGACTACGACGACGAGCTGATGGAGGCCTACCTCGGCGAGGAGGAGATCCCGCACGAGCGGATCGCGACATCGTTGCGCCAGGCGACGATCGACACCAAGGTCACGCCGGTCCTCTGCGGCTCCTCGTTCAAGAACAAGGGCGTGCAGCCGCTGCTCGACGCAATCGTCGAGCTGCTGCCCTCCCCGCTCGACGTTCCCCCCGTCACCGGTCTGAAGCCGGCCGGCAAGGGCGACGGCGAGCCTGCCGAGGCGACCCGCCCGGCCGACGACGACGGACCCTTCGCGGCGCTCGCCTTCAAGGTGATGACCGACCCCTACGTCGGCAAGCTGACCTACTTCCGCGTCTACTCCGGCAAGCTCAGCGCCGGCGGCCGGGTGCTCAACGTCTCGACCGGCAAGACCGAGCGGATCGGGCGGCTGCTGATGATGCACGCCAACAGCCGCGAGGAGATCGAGGAGTGCTATGCGGGCGACATCTGCGCCGGCGTCGGCTTGAAGGAAACCGGGACCGGCGACACGTTGGCCGCCCCCGACGGGCCGATCACCCTGGAGACGATCGAATTCCCGCAGCCGGTGATCGCCGTGGCGATCGAGCCGAAGACGAAAGCCGACCAGGAGAAGCTGGGCACCGCGCTGCAGCGACTCGCCGAGGAGGACCCGACCTTCCAGGTCGAGTCCGACGAGGAGACCGGGCAGACGCTGATCCACGGGATGGGCGAGCTGCACCTCGAGGTGATCGTCGACCGGATGCTGCGCGAGTTCAAAGTCGACGCCAACGTCGGCAAGCCGCAGGTCGCCTACCGCGAGACGATCCGCAAGTCGGTCTCCAAGGTCGAGGCGCGTTTCGTCCGCCAGACCGGCGGCCGCGGCCAGTTCGGCCACGTCGTGATCAACGTCGAGCCGGCGCCCGGAGAGGGCTTCCAGTTCGAGAACAAGATCAAGGGCGGCGTGATCCCGGGCGAGTTCATCAAGCCGGTCGAGCAGGGGGTCGGGGAGGCGCTCGAGAACGGCGTCAAGGCCGGCTACCCGATGGTCGACGTCAAGGTCGAGCTGATCGACGGCTCCTCGCACGACGTCGACTCCTCGGAGATGGCCTTCAAGATCGCCGGCTCGATGGCGATCCAGGAGGGCGCCCGCAAGGCCAGCCCGGTCCTGCTGGAGCCGGTGATGGCGGTTGAGGTGGTCACCCCCGAGGACTTCCTCGGCGACGTGATCGGCGACCTCTCGCGGCGTCGCGGCAAGGTCCAGGGCCAGGAGCAGCGAGGCAACGCGCTCGCCGTGCAGGCCACCGTGCCGCTCGGCGAGATGTTCGGCTACGCCACCGACCTGCGATCCTCGACCCAGGGCCGCGCCACCTACACGATGCAGTTCGAGCGCTACGAGGAGGTCCCGGCGAACATCGCCGAGGAGATCGTCGAGCACCGGTCGGGCGAGCCGGTGGGAGCCGCCACGTGAATCTGGCTATATTTCCCAGGTTCGCCCGCAGGTAGCGAAAGAGAACCCCGACTTCGAAAGGTAGAACGGAGAGCGATGTCAAAGGAGAAGTTCGAGCGCGACAAGCCGCACGTGAACGTCGGCACGATCGGTCACATCGACCACGGCAAGACGACGCTGACGGCCGCGATCACCACGACGCTCTCCGGCAAGGGTGAGACCGAGGCGAAGAGCTTCGAGGAGATCGACAACGCCCCGGAGGAGAAGGAGCGGGGGATCACGATCGCGACCTCCCACGTCGAGTACGAGACGGAGAACCGCCACTACGCCCACGTCGACTGCCCGGGCCACGCCGACTACGTGAAGAACATGATCACCGGCGCCGCGCAGATGGACGGCGCGATCCTCGTCGTCTCCGCCGCCGACGGCGTCATGCCGCAGACCCGCGAGCACATCCTGCTCGCCCGCCAGGTCAACGTCCCCCACGTGGTCGTCTTCCTCAACAAGACCGATCAGGTCGACGACGAGGAGCTGATCGAGCTGGTCGAGGAGGAGGTCAAGGACCTGCTCAACGAGTACGACTTCCCGGGCGACGAGACGCCGATCGTCAAAGGCTCGGCGCTGAAGGCCCTGGAGGGCGACGAGGACGCCAAGAAAGCGATCTACGAACTGGCCGAAGCGCTCGACTCCTACATCCCGGAGCCGGAACGCGACCTCGACAAGCCTTTCCTGATGCCGATCGAGGACATCTTCTCGATCACCGGGCGCGGCACCGTCGCCACCGGCCGGGTCGAGCAGGGGATCGTCAACACCGGCGACGAGGTCGAGATCGTCGGCATCAAGGACACGACGAAAACCGTCGTCACCGGGGTCGAGATGTTCCGCAAGATCCTCGACCAGGGCCAAGCCGGGGACAACATCGGCGCCCTGCTGCGAGGCACCAAGCGCGAGGAGATCGAGCGCGGCCAGGTGCTCTGCAAGCCGGGCTCGATCACCCCGCACACCAAGTTCAAGGCCGAGGTCTACTGCCTGAAGAAGGAGGAGGGCGGCCGTCACACCCCGTTCTTCTCCGGCTACAGGCCTCAGTTCTACTTCCGCACCACGGACGTGACCGGGATCGCCAACCTCCCCGAGGGGACCGAGATGGTGATGCCGGGCGACAACGTCCAGATGACGATCGAGTTGATCCAGCCGATCGCGATGGACCAGGGCCTGCGCTTCGCCATCCGCGAGGGTGGTCGGACCGTCGGCTCGGGCGTCGTCTCGGAGATCATCGAGTAACCCAGCACCAGGGGCGGGCATTCGCCCGCCCTCGCCGCTTTCGCGGCGAGAAAACTAAAAAGACATACGACCAGGGGGCGGCGCCCCACCACCAGGGGGCGGCGCCCTTTCCGCGCGGTAAGGCCGCGCAGGGAGAACAACGAAAGAGAACACCGTGGCAACGATCGCGGCGCAGAAAATCCGGATTCGACTCAAGGCGTACGACCACGACGCCATAGACCGGGCTGCCCGCGAGATCGTCGAGACCGCGGAGCGGACGGGGGCGAGCGTCTCCGGCCCGGTGCCGCTGCCGACCGAGAAGAACGTCTACTGCGTGATCCGCTCCCCGTTCAAGGACAAGGACTCGCGCGAGCACTTCGAGATCCGCACCCACAAGCGATTGATCGACATCCTCCAGCCGTCGCCGAAAACCGTCGACTCCCTGCAGCGCCTCGACTCGCTGCCCGCCGGGGTCGACATCGAGATCAGGTTGTAGTAGCGGTGACCCCCCCCATGCCAGCACCCCTCACCCGTCTGCAAACCGGCGCCATGCGGCGTCCTCGGTCGCTCGCGCACTTTTCAAGTGCGCCACGCTCCCTGCGTCCTTGCCTGGCTTGGTTTTCGCCGGCTGAGGCGCACTGCCACAGGGGGAGGCACCGCTAGATGGCTGCGATCCTTGGCAAGAAGCTCGGCATGACCCAGGTCTTCCGCGAGGACGGGACGGTCGTCCCGGTCACCGTGATCGAGGCTGGGCCCTGCAAGGTGACCGCGGTTCGCGACCCCGAGCGCGACGGCTACGCGGCCGTGCAGCTGGCCTTCGACGAGGTCGAGGGAGGGAGGCTGAGCAAGGCCGAGCTGGGCCACCTGAAGAAGGCGGGATCGCCGCCGATGCGTCACCTGGCCGAGTTTCGCGACGAGGACCTCGGCGCCGAGGAGGGCCCCAAGATCGGCGACGACGTCACCGTCGCCTCGTTCGAGGCCGGCCAGAGGGTCAAGGTCTCCGGCGTCTCGATCGGCAAGGGCTTCCAGGGCGGGATCAAGCGCCACAACTTCAGCCGCGGGCCGGTCAGCCACGGCTCCCACAACGTGCGGGCGCCCGGCTCGATCGGTGCCAGCGCCTTCCCGGCGCGCGTCTTCAAAGGGACGCGGATGCCGGGCCAGATGGGCAACAAGCGGGCGACCCAGCGGGGGCTGGAGGTCGCCGACGTCGATGCCGAGCGCAACCTGCTGCTCGTCAAGGGCTCGGTCCCCGGCTCGCGCAACGCGGTGGTGGAGGTGAGGACCGATGGCTAAGGCGACGGTGCTCGGCAAGACCACCAAAGCCGACCTGCCGAAGGAGCTCTTCGCGGAGCCCTTCCACCAGTCGCTGGTCCACGAGACGGCGCGCGCCGACCTGGCGTCGCGGCGTCGCGGCACCGCCTCGACCCTGACCCGCGGCGAGGTCTCGTTCACCACCGCCAAGGCCTGGCGCCAGAAGGGCACCGGCCGGGCCCGCGCCGGCTCGCTCGGCGTCCCCAACCGCTTCGGCGGCGGCGTGGCCTTCGGCCCGAAGCCCCGCCACTACGACGTCAAGGTGAACCGCAAGGCACGCCGCAAGGCGATGCGGGCGGCCCTCTCGGTGCACGCCGAGCGGGGCAGCGTCGCGGTGCTCGACCCGGCGGCCTTCGAGACCCCCTCGACCAAGGCCGCGGCCGCGGCGCTGGAGAAATGGGGCGCGAAGCGGCCGACCCTGGTCGTCCTGCAGGCGGAGGAGACCGGCGCCGCAAAGAGCTTTCGCAACATCGCCCGGGTGACGGTCGCCGAGGTGGGCGCGATCGGGGTCGCCGACGTGATCGGCGCCGCCTCGCTCGTCCTCTCGGAGGGCACGCTGGAGAAGCTGCGGGAGAGGCTGGCCTGATGGACGCTCGCAACGTCATCGTCCGGCCGGTCGTCTCGGAGAAGAGCTACGCGCTGATCGCCGAAGGCAAGTACACGTTCAGGGTCAACGACCGCGCCCACAAGACCCAGATCGCCGCCGCGGTCGAAGAGATCTTCGACGTCGGCGTCGCCGCGGTCCACACCTCCAAGGTGCGGGCCAAGCCGAAGCGCCGCGGTCTTCAGTCGGGCAGGACGCGGAGCTGGAAGAAGGCCGTCGTCGCGCTCGTCCCGGGGGACCGGATCGAGCTGTTCGAAGGCGCTGAGACCGCTTAGGGAGAGAGATGGCCAACCGCAAGACCAAACCGACCAGCCCGGGGCGCCGTTTCGCCACCTACCCGTTGCGCGAGCAGCTGACGGCGTCCGAGCCGCAGCGCAAGCTGACCAAGGGTTTGCGCAAGTCGGGCGGGCGCAACGCCAACGGCCGCGTCACCGCGCGTCATCGTGGCGGTGGGGCGAAGCGCCGCTACCGCCGGATCGACTTCAAGCGCCGCAAGGACGGCGTGCCGGCCAGGGTGGCGACGATCGAGTACGACCCGAACCGCAGCTGCTACATCGCGCTGCTGCACTACGCCGACGGCGAGAAGAGCTACATCCTCGCCCCGGCCGGCCTCGCGGTCGACGACCGGGTGCAGTCCGGCGCCGGCGCCGACATCGCGCCCGGCAGCGCGCTGACCCTGCGCGAGATGCCGACCGGCACGATCGTCCACAACGTCGAGCTGGTCGCCGGCCAGGGCGGCAAGCTGGGCCGCGCCGCGGGCGCCGCGATCCAGCTGGTGGCCAAGGAGGGCGAGATGGTGACCCTGCGGCTGCCCTCCTCGGAGATGCGGATGGTCCGCGCCGAGTGCCGCGCCACGGTCGGCGCGCTGTCCAACGCCGAGCACCAGAACATCAGGGTCGGCAAGGCCGGGCGCAACCGGCACAAGGGCAAGCGGCCGCAGACCAGGGGCGTGGCGATGAACCCGGTCGACCACCCGCACGGGGGCGGCGAGGCGCACCACACGCCGGGCGGCCACCCGGTCACCCCGTGGGGCAAGCCGACGCTCGGCTACCGCACGCGCAAGAAGGGCAAGCGGTCCGACCGCGACATCGTGCGCGGCAGGCGCCGCGGGAAGAAGAAGCGCTGATGGGACGCTCGACGAAAAAGGGCCCTTGGGTGGAAGCCGCGCTGATGAAGCGGATCGCGGCGATGAACGACTCTGGCCAGAAGCAGATGGTGAAAACCTGGTCGCGGACCTCGACGATCTTCCCGGAGATGGTCGGCCACACGATCGCCGTCCACGACGGCCGCAAGCACGTGCCGGTCTTCATCTCGGAGTCGATGGTCGGCCACAAGCTCGGCGAGTTCGCCCCCAGCAGGACCTTCCGCGCCCACTCCGGAACCGGCAAAGGCGAGTAGGTAGCGATGGCAGTCGAGAAGAAACAGAGAGATCCGAGCACGAAAAAGGCGCCCGGCAGGAAGGACTCGCCGAAGAAAGAGGCGGCGAGGAAAGCCGCTCCGAAAAAAGGCGCGCCCGAGAAGAAGAAGGCCCCGAAACCGGCGCCGCTGGTGGTGCGGGCCAGCTGCCGCTACGTGCGGGTCGCGCCGCGCAAGGCACGGCTCGTCGCCGATCAGGTGCGCGGGCTCAACATCGACCGGGCGCGGGCGCTGCTGCGCTTCTCGCCGCGCGGCGCCGCGCGCGACATCGGCAAGCTGATCGACTCGGCCGCCGCCAACGCGGAGAACAACCACGACCTGGTCGCCGACGAGATGCGGGTCGCCGAGATCACCGTCGACGAAGGCCCGACCCTGCGCCGCTACCGCCCGCGTGCCCTCGGCCGGGCGACCCAGATCAACAAGCGGACCAGCCACATCGCCGTGGCGCTGAGCCCGGAAGAGGAATAGGGAGACCATGGGACAGAAGATCCACCCCGGCGGCTTTCGGGTCGGCTACATCCACGACTGGAAGTCGAACTGGTTCGACGAGAAGGGTTTCGCCGACGTGCTCGAGGAGGACCTCGGCATCCGTGACCACATCGAGGGGAAACTGGCCCACGCCGGACTCTCGAAGATCACGATCGAGCGTCGGGGCGAGGTCTCGGTCGACATCCACACCGCCCGCCCGGGCATCGTGATCGGCAAGTCGGGAAGCGAAGTGGACGCGCTGCGCAAAGAGCTGCACAAGCTGACCGGCAAGCCGATCAAGGTGAACATCCGCGAGGTGAAGCGCCCCGAGCTGGACGCGAAGCTGGTCGCCCAGTCGATCGCCGAGCAGCTCCAAAACCGGGTCGCCTTTCGCCGTGCGATGAAACGGGCGCTGACCTCGGCGATGCGATCGGGCGCCAAAGGCGTGAAGATCCAGGTGTCCGGCCGGCTCGGCGGCTCCGAGATGGCGCGCACCGAGCACTATGCCGACGGGCGCGTGCCGCTCCATACGCTGCGCGCCAACATCGACTACGGCTTCTACGAGGCGCGCACCACGGCCGGTCGGATCGGCGTCAAATGCTGGGTCAACAAGGGCGAGGTGATGCCCGAGGGCTTCCGCTCCGACCAGGTGCCGGCCGACGATGAGGCGCAGGGCGGCGGGCGCGGTCGCGGCAACCGGCCACGCGGTGGGGGAGGTAGACGCTGATGTTGATGCCGAAGCGGGTCAAGCACCGCAAGCAGATGCGCGGGCGGATGCGCGGCAACACCAAGGGCGGCAGCACCGTCGCCTTCGGCGAGTACGGGCTGAAGGCGCTCGACCGCGGCTGGATCACCAACCGCCAGATCGAGGCGGCGCGCGTCGCGATGACCCGCAAGATCAAACGCGGCGGCAAGGTCTGGATCAACGTCTTTCCCGACAAGCCCTTCACGAAGAAGCCCGCCGAGACGCGGATGGGCTCGGGCAAGGGCAACCCGGAGGGCTGGGTCGCTGTGGTCAAGCCGGGCAAGGTGATGTTCGAGCTGGCCGGCGTGCCCGAGGACCTGGCCCGCGAGGCGCTGCGCCTGGCCGGGCACAAGCTTCCCGTCAGGACGAAATTCGTGATGCGCGAGGGGGCGGAGGCCTGATGAAGGCGGCCGAGGTCCACGACCTGAAGGACGACGAGCTGGTGGCGAAACTGATCGACGCCAAGCAGGAGGCGTTCAACCTGCGCTTCCGCCACGCGACCGGCGAGCTGGAGAACACGGCTCGGCTCGGTGTCACGAAGCGGGACGTGGCGCGACTGCTGACCGTGGCGAGGGAGCGGGGGATCGATGTGGAGCGGGAGCTGAGGAAATGACGGACGACGAGAAGAAAAAAGACGACGCGCCGACGAGACGCGCAGGACGAGGGCGCCACGGCCCGCGGGTCCTGTCGCGGAGGAGGGCACTCCCCTCCGGTCGCCGGAGTTCCTCGGAGGAACCCACCTCGCACGCCACCCGCGTCAGAGGCGTCGGAGTCCGACGACGCTGCTCCGCGCCGAGTGAGTCGACCGCCCCAGCCGCAGGAGAAAGCTGCGGAGGCGCTGGCGGCGGAGCCGAATCCGGAGGATGAGCTGCCGTGGAAGGAGCGGCGCAGATTGCAGCGCTCGCGGCGCCCGCACAAGCCCGGGCCGCAGCGGTCGGCCGAGCAGCGCAAGGCGGAGCGGGCCGAGGCGCGGAAGCGCAAGGCCGAGCTGCGGCGCAAGCAGCGGGCCGACGCCAAGGGGAAGAAGGGCGGCGGGACCGGGACGCCCCCCGCGGACCGGTCGTCCGTCGCGGCGAAGGTGCGGCAGGGGGTCGTGGTCTCCGACAGGGCCGAGAAGTCGATCACGGTGCGGGTCGACATCGTGCGCCGGCATCCGACCTACGAGAAGGTGATCCGGCGGTCGCGCACGCTTCATGCCCACGACGAGCGCAACGAGGCCGGCGAGGGCGACGTCGTGCGGGTGGTCGAGACGCGGCCGCTCTCGAAGACGAAGCGCTGGCGCCTGGTCGAGGTCCTCGAGAAGGCGAAGTAGGGGAGCGCGATCGATGATCCAGCAGGAGTCGAGACTCAAGGTGGCCGACAACTCGGGCGCCCGCGAGATCCTCTGCGTCCGCGTCAAAGGGGGCTCCCGCCGCCGCTACGCGGGGGTCGGCGACGTGATCACCGCGACGGTCAAACAGGCGAGTCCGCAGGGCGGCGTCCGCAAGGGCGAGGTCGTGCAGGCGGTCGTGGTGCGCACCCGCAAGTCTCTCGGCCGCTCCGACGGCACCTACATCGCCTTCGACGAAAACGCCGCGGTGCTGATCGATCCGGCCAGCAACAACCCGCGCGGCACGCGGATCTTCGGGCCGGTCGCCCGCGAGCTGCGCGACCGCAACTTCATGAAAATCGTCTCCTTGGCGCCGGAGGTTCTGTGATGGCGAAGCCGATGCGGATACGAACCGACGACCGGGTGAAGGTGATCGGCGGCAAGGACGCCGGCAAGACCGGACGCGTGACGCGAACGGAACCGAAGCGTCAGTTTGTCTACGTCGAGGGCCTCAACATGGTCAAGCGGCACGAAAAACCGCGCCCGGTCCAGGACGTCCAGAAAGCCGGCCAGCAGCTCGGCGGGATCGTCGACAAGGAGGGGCCGATCCACGTCTCCAACGTGATGCTGCTCGATCCCAAGGACAACAAGCCCACCCGTGTCGGCGTGCGCCGCGACAAAGGCGGCAAGCGCGAGCGGTACGCGAAGCGCAGCGGGGCGTCGCTCTGATGGCGGAGGCGGCCACCACCACCCAAGCCCAGGCAGCGCCGCCGCCGCGGTTGCGCGAGCGCTACGAGCAGGAGGTGAAGCCGGCGCTGATCCGCAAGTTCGGCTACTCGACCCCGATGCAGGCGCCGCGCATCGAGAAGATCGTCCTCAACATGGGCGTCGGCGAGGCCCGGCAGAACGCCAAGCTGCTCGAGGCGGCGCAGGGCCAGCTGGCGACGATCGCCGGCCAGCAGCCGAGCGTGCGCCGCGCCCGCAAGTCGATCGCCTCGTTCAAAGTCCGCGAGGGGATGCCGGTCGGCGTCTCAGTCACCCTGCGGCGCGCCCGCATGTGGGAGTTCCTCGACCGCCTCTGCTCGATCGCGGTGCCGCGGATTCGCGACTTCCGCGGCCTCAACCCGCGCTCCTTCGACGGCCGCGGCAACTACTCGATGGGCGTCAAGGAGCAGCTGATCTTCCCCGAAATCGACTACGACTCGATCGACGAGGTGCGCGGCCTCGACGTGACGATCACGACCTCGGCACCGACCGACGTCGAGGCGTTCGAGCTGCTGCTGCGATTGGGCATGCCGTTCGCCAAAGAGGGCCGACCCGGCGGGGTCGACCTCGAGGCGGAGGCCGAGGCCGAGGAGGAGCGGCGCAAGGAGGAGGCCCGGCAGCGGGCCGAGGCCGAGCAGGCGGCGCTCGAGCAGCTGAAAGAGGAGAACCCCGAGGCCTACGCCAAGCCCGAGCCGGAGCCCGGCGAGGAGGGCGAGGCCGCGGAGGGCGAAACCGAGGAGGCCGAGGGCTCGGCCGGTGAGGAGACTTCAGAGAATGGCTAAGACCTCGATGAAGGTGAAGCAGGGCCGCAAGGCCAAGTTCAAGAGCCGCGAGTACAACCGCTGCCGTCGCTGCGGGCGGCCGCGCGGCTACTTCCGCAAGTTCGGCCTCTGCCGGATCTGCCTGCGCGAGGCCGCCCACGAGGGCTACGTCCCCGGGATGACCAAGTCGAGCTGGTAGGAGAGGCGATGCCGAACGACCCGATAGCCGACTACCTCACCCGGATCCGCAACGCGCTCGGCTCCGGCCACGACGAGGTGAGCATCCCGGCCTCGAGGCTGAAGGGGGAGATGTCCCGCATCCTCAAGGAGCAGGGCTACATCCGCGACTTCGCCCGCAAGCCGGCCCGGGTCGGCGAGGAGATCAAGATCAGCCTCAAGTACACCGAGGAGCGCCGCCCGGTGATCGCCGGGCTGGAGCGGATCTCGCGCCCCGGTCGGCGTCGCTACGTCGACGGCAGGCAGGTGCCGCGCGTCCACGGCGGCACCGGCACCGCGATCATCAGCACCTCGGTCGGCGTGATGACCGGGCACGAGGCGAAGGCGAAGGGAGTCGGCGGCGAGGTAGTCGCCTACGTTTGGTAGCGGAGATGAGCCGCATCGGAAGAAAGCCGATCTCCCTGCCCGAGGCCGTTACGGTCGAGCTCGCCCCCGGGCGGGTCGCCGTCAAGGGCCCGAAGGGCGAGCTGAGCCAGGCGGTCTCCACGGCGATCGAGGTCGGGCAGGACGACGGCACGGTCACCGTCTCGCGCCCGACCGACCGCGGCGAGCACCGCGCCCTGCACGGGCTGACCCGCAGCCTGATCGCGAACATGGTCGAGGGCGTCACGGAGGGCTTCGAGAAACGGCTGGAGATACAGGGCGTCGGCTACCGCGCCGCGCTGAAGGGCAAGAGCCTGGAGATGGCGCTGGGCTACTCGCACCCCGTCTCGGTCGAGCCGCCGGACGGGATCGAGTTCGAGGTCCCGCAGCCGACCGAAGTCGTCGTCCGCGGCATCGACAAGCAGCTGGTCGGACAGGTCGCCGCGGACATCCGCAAGCGCCGCCCGCCGGAGCCCTACAAGGGCAAGGGCGTCCGCTACCGCGACGAGCACGTGATGCGAAAGGTCGGGAAGAGGGCCTAGCGATGACCGTCCTCACCAAGCGACAGGCCCGCCTGCGCCGCCGCCGCCGGGTCCGCGCCCGCGTCGTCGGCAGCGCCGAGCGGCCGCGGCTCTCCGTCTACCGTTCCAACCGCGGCATCTTCGCTCAGCTCGTCGACGACGCTGAGGGCCGCACCCTGGCCGCCGTCAACTGGACCGAGCCGGAGCTGCGCAAGCTGCCGGCCGGCGGCGAGCAGGCGAAGCGGGCCGGTGAGCTGCTCGCCGAGCGCGCCAAGGCCGCCGGGATCGAGAGCTGCGTCTTCGATCGCGGCGGCTACAGGTTCCACGGCCGGGTCAAGGCCCTGGCCGAGGGGGCGCGAGAGGGAGGCCTGGTGTTCTGATGGCGTCCCGCGCGTCGTCCAGTCAGCTACCTTGTCCGGTCCGATGAAGGGCATGGACATGCAAAGCGTGGAGACGGTCTCTCCGAGGGGGCTGGACCTCCAGGAGCGGGTGATCGAAATCAACCGCGTCGCCAAGGTGGTCAAGGGCGGCCGGCGGTTCTCGTTCACGGCGCTGGTTGCCGTCGGCGACGAAGAGGGCGTGGTCGGGATCGGCTACGGCAAGGCGCGCGAGGTGCCGCTGGCGATCCAGAAGGCGGTCGAGAACGCCCGCAAGAGCCTGATCCGCGTGCCGAAATACGGCCAGACGCTGACCCACAAGATCGTCGGCCGCTACGGCGCCGGCCACGTCGTGCTGCGGCCGGCAAGCCCCGGCACCGGCGTGATCGCCGGCGGCGGCGTGCGGGCCGTGCTCGAGCTGGGCGGGGTGCGCGACGTTCTGACCAAGAGCATCGGGACGCAGAACCCGATCAACCTGGTGAAGGCGACGATGGACGGGCTGGTGCGGTTGCGGCGGCCTGAGGAGGTTGCCGAGCTTCGCGGATTGACCGTTGCCCAGGTGCTTGGAATTCAGAAGACGAACGGTGCTGCGGAGACGCTTCAGGACGAGGGCGCCGCGCCCGCGGGTCCTGTCGCGGGGGAGGGGGCATCCCCTCCGTCGCTGGGTTCCTCGCCAGATGACGAGTCCTCGCTCGCGGAGTCGGAGGGGCGAGGAACAGGACGCCGCTCCTCCGGGGATGCCCCCTCCCCCACGCCACCCGCGGGAGAGGCGTCCACCCCCGAGACTCCAAGCCCCGAGGCGAGCGCCCCAGCCGAGGCGGAGAAAGCTGCGGAGGCTCCGGCCGAGGAGTCGACCGCCCCGGCCGAGGAGCCAAAAGGTGAGGGTGAGGGCTCGTGAGCGCGGTGAAGATTCGGCAGATTCGGTCGGTCAACGGCAGCAACCCAAGCCAGAAAGCGACGCTGGCGGCGCTGGGGCTGGGGCGGATCGGCAGGGCCGTGGAGCGGAAGGACTCGCCGCAGCTGCAGGGACAGCTTCGGGTCGTCTCCCATCTGATCGAGGTCAGCGATGGCTGAGAAACCCCGCCGACCGGGCCGAGGAGATCGGGCTGCACAGCCTGAAGCCGAAGCCCGGGTCGCGGCGGCCGCGCAAGCGGATCGGCCGCGGCGAGGGCGGCGTCGGCAAGACTTCCGGTCGCGGGCACAAAGGCGCCGGCTCGCGCTCTGGGGCGAAGCGGAAGGCCGGCTACGAGGGCGGCCAGAACCCGATCCACATGCGGATGCGGAAGCTGCGCGGGCCGCACATGAAGAAGTCGATGCCGTTCGAGAGGTTCCGCACGTCGACCCAGCCGGTCAACGTCGGCGACCTCGAGGACCGCTTCGACGCGGGCGCCGAGGTGACCCCAGCGACCCTCAAGGAGAAGGGCCTGGCAAAGCGCTCCGACCCGGTCAAGGTGCTGGCGCGCGGTGAGATCTCGAAGAAGCTCGAGGTCCACGCGCACGCCTTCAGCGCCGCCGCCAAGGAGAAGATCGAGGCGGCCGGCGGTTCCTGTCACAATCTGGAGCCGTAATGCTCAGGACTATTGCGAACGCTTTCAGCGTCGCGGACATCCGCAAGAAGCTCGCCTTCACGGCGGCGATGCTGCTGCTCTACCGGCTCGGCGCCTACATCCCCGCGCCCGGAGTAAGCGCAGAAGCGGTCAAGGAACTCTCCAGCAACTTCGCCGGCAGCAACATTCTCGGCTTCCTCAACCTCTTCTCGGGCGGCGGGCTGTCGCGCCTCTCCCTCTTCGCGCTGGGGATCATGCCCTACATCACCGCCTCGATCATCCTCCAGCTGCTGACCGTGGTCGTGCCGTCGCTGGAGAAACTGCAGAAAGAAGGCGAGGTCGGCCAGCAGAAGATCACCCAGTACACCCGCTACCTGACCGTCGGGCTGGCCTTCGGGCAGTCCTTTGGCTACGTCTTCCTCTTCCGCTCCTTCGGCAGCCAGGCCGGCAACAACTTCCTCGGCAACCTGAGCGGCGCCAAAATCTTTCTGATCGTGATCTGCCTGACGGCCGGCTGCACCCTGCTGATGTGGCTGGGCGAGCTGATCACCCAGCGGGGCATCGGCAACGGCATTTCGCTGATGATCTTCGCCTCGATCGTCTCCGGGCTGCCGGGCGGGGTCCAGGCCTGGTGGACCAACCCCGACCAGGTGTTCGTGGTGATGATGCCGTTCATCGCCCTCGCGGTGATCGTCGCGATCGTCTTCGTCCAGGAGGGACAGCGGCGCATCCCGGTCCAGTACGCGAAACGGGTCGTCGGGCGGAAAATGACCTCTGGCGGCTCCACCTACCTGCCGCTGCGGGTCAACATGGCCGGGGTGATCCCGGTGATCTTCGCCGCCTCGATCATGGCCTTCCCGCCGACGATCGGTCAACTGCTGAACACCCCGGCGGCCCTCGACTTCGCCGCCTTCTTCAGCCCCAACGGCTGGGCCTACGTGGCCGGCGAGGTGTTCTTCATCATCATCTTCACCTACTTCTACACCGCGGTCACCTTCAACCCGGTCGACCAGGCCGACAACCTGAAGAAATACGGTGGCTTCATCCCCGGCGTCCGCCCCGGGCGCCCGACCGCCGAGTACCTCGACCGGATCCTCTCGCGGCTGACCTTCCCGGGGGCCCTCTACCTGGGCGCGGTGGCGGCGCTGCCGACGATCCTGATCAGCCAGACCTCAGCCAACTTCTTCTTCGGCGGGACCTCGATCCTGATCGTGATCGGCGTGGCGCTGGATACCGTGAAGCAGCTCGAGGCGCAGCTGATGATGAGGAACTACGAGGGCTTCCTGAAATAGGCTGCGCTCGATGCCTGAGCTGAACCTAGTGCTCCTGGGCCCTCCGGGCTCCGGCAAGGGAACCCAGGGGGAGCGGTTGCAGGAAGAGCTGCGCCTGCCGTACTACGCGACCGGGGACATCCTGCGGGCGGCGGTACGGGACGAGACAGAGCTGGGCAAGGCCGCCAAGCAGTACATGGACCGCGGCGACCTGGTGCCCGACGAGGTGATCGTCGCTGCGATCGGCGAGCGCATCGACTCGGCCGAGGCGGCCGACGGCTTCATCCTCGACGGCTTCCCGCGCACCGTCCCGCAGGCCGAGGCGCTGGCGGCGAAGCTCTCCGAGCTCGGCCGGGCGCTGACAGCCGTGCTGCTGATCGACGTCTCCGACGAGGAGGTGATGCGACGGCTGGGTGGCCGTCGCACCTGCGTCGAGAACGGCCACGTCTTCCACGTCGAGTTCAACCCTCCCGCCAAGGAGGGGGTGTGCGACATCGACGGCAGCGAGCTGATCGTCCGCGACGACGACAAGCCGGAGGTGATCCGCCACAGGCTCGGGACCTACCACGAGAAGACCGAGCCGCTGATCGAGCTCTACGACCACCAGAGCCTGCTGCGGCGGATCGACGGCGCCGCCGCCCCCGACGCGGTCGCCGACGAGCTGCGCCGCGCCCTGGCCACGTTGAAGCTGGAAGCCGACGAGGCGATCTGACCGCGGGCGGGGGCGGCTAGCTTTGTACCGGATGATCGTCAAGAAGACGCCGGAGCAGATCGAGAAGATGGCGACTGCCGGCCGCGTGCTGGTCCGCTGCCTGCAGATACTCAGCTCGAAAGCTCGCGCCGGCGTCACCACCAAGGAGCTGGACACGGCGGCGGAGAGGTTCATCCGCTCGCAGGCCGCCGCGCCGGCCTTCAAGGGCTACCGTGGCTTTCCGGGCTCGATCTGCACCTCCCCGAACTCGATGGTGGTGCACGGGATCCCCGGCCCCTACGAGCTGAAGCGCGGCGACGTGCTCTCGATCGACGTCGGGGTGATCAAGGACGGCTGGGTCGCCGATGCGGCGATCACCTTGCCGATCGGCGGGATCGACGCCCCGACGCGCAAGCTGCTCGACGTGACCAGGGCGGCGCTGTTCGCCGGCGCCGAGCAGATGCAGCCCGGCAAGCATCTGGGCGACGTCTCGGCGGCGATCCAGCGGGAGGTCGAGATCGAGGGCCTCTCGATCATCCGCACGCTGGTCGGGCACGGGATCGGTCGCGACATGCACGAGGACCCGCAGGTCCCCAACTTCGGCGAGCCTGGCCGCGGGCCGGAGCTGGAGGTGGGCACCGTGCTGGCGATCGAGCCGATGGTCAACGCCGGCGGCCCGCTGGTCCGGATGGGCGACGACGGCTGGGCGGTCTACTCGCAGGACGGCTCGCTTGCCGCCCACTTCGAGTTCACGGTCGCCGTCACAGAGGACGGCCCGCGCATCCTCACCCCCTGGCACGAGGACGAGTAGGCAGGGCGGGGAGGCACATAGGCCTCCCCGCTCCGACGTTCGGGGCAGCCAGGGCGCCAGGCCGCGGTGCGGAGGCTGGTGGGCAGGGGGGAGAGATTCGGGCGCTCGGCTCTTGCGTATGAGTGCGCCTTACCCATCATGCGAAGAACAGGATGCGGTGGAAGGGGCTGTCCCAGGAGGACGTGCTGGCGATGTTCTCTCCGGCGAATCGGAACGGGGAGGACCCTCGGGGCAACTTGTTCTACGACAAGGAGATTCGCGGCACATGCTTTCGTGCGGTGCTGGCGCTCGATGACCTGACGACCGTCATTACCGTCTACGATCTGGAGGCATGATGCGAGCCGATTACGACAGCAAGGCTGACACGATCCAGATCACACTGCAGCCGGTGGACCGCCTCTCGGGCGGCAGCGACGTCATTGAAAATGGGCTTGTCATCGTTGGTTTTCACGATGATCGCCCCGTTCTCATCGATGTGATCGGCACCCGCAATCCGGGATTCGAGCAGCCATTGCGAATCGCCGCCGATCGCCACAATTTGGACGCCGAAGCTTTGATCGCGATTGCGCACGCGGCCCTCGCGGCGCCCGATCGGCCGGTGCGGCTCGACGTGGGCGCGCGCATCGCCGCCTGACGGCTGCCGGGCGCCGGCCCCTGCTATCTTTCCGATTCGGCCCAGAGGGCCGTTTGTGCCTGCCTGTCCGACTCATGGGGCGGGCAGGAGTCCTGTAGCCGAGACAACCACCGGAGCGATGAAGGTTCGAGCTTCCGTAAAGCCGATGTGCGAAAAGTGCAAGGTGATCCGCCGCAACGGCGCGGTCTTGGTGATCTGTCAGAACCCCCGCCACAAGCAGCGACAGGGTTAGGCCAATGGCGCGGATCGCGGGGATCAACATACCGGTCAACAAGCGAGTCGAGATCGGTCTCACCTACATCTTCGGCATCGGCCGCTCCACCGCGCAGGAGATCCTCGCGGAGACGAAGGTCGACCCGGACAGGGCCGTCAAGGACCTGACCGAGGACGAGGTGATGAAGCTGCGCGAGGCGGTCGAGCGGCGCGAGGTCGAGGGCGACTTGCGGCGCGAGCGCTCCCAGGACGTCAAACGGCTGATGGAGATCGGCTCCTACCGTGGGTTGCGCCATCGCCGCGGCCTGCCGGTCCGGGGCCAGCGGACGAAGACCAACGCGCGCGGCCGCAAGGGCCCGCGCCGGATGAGCGTCGCCGGCAGGCGCAAGGCGCCGGCCCCGAAATAGGCGAGGACCCGTGGCCGCAGCGAAAAAATCCGCCAAAGGGCGCACCCGCCGCCGGGCGAAGAAGAACATCGCCTACGGACAGGCGCACATCAAGACCTCCTTCAACAACACGATCGTCACCCTGACCGACACCCAGGGCAACGTGATCGCCTGGGAGTCGGCCGGCTCGGCGGGCTTCAAAGGCTCGCGCAAGTCGACGCCGTTCGCGGCCCAGGTGACCGCCGACGCGGCCGCCAAGAAGGGCATGGAACACGGCCTGGAAAAAGTCGAGGTGTTCGCCAAGGGCGCCGGCTCGGGCCGCGAGACGGCGATCCGCTCGCTGCAGGCCGCCGGCCTCGACGTGACCACCGTCAAGGACGTGTCCCCGCAGGCCCACAACGGCTGCCGCCCGAAGAAGCGGCGGAGGGTTTAGGCGATGGCTCGCGACACCTCCGCCCAATGCAAGCAGTGCCGCCGCGAGGGACAGAAGCTGTTCCTCAAGGGCGAGCGGTGCTTCACCGACAAGTGCGGCGTCGAGCGCCGCTCCTACCCGCCCGGCGAGCACGGCCGCGGCAGGATGCGGCAGTCCGAGTACCGCGTGCAGCTGCGCGAGAAGCAGAAGACGCGCCGCTACTACCAGGTGCTTGAGAGCCAGTTCCGCGCCTATTACGACAAGGCCTCCCGCCAGGACGGGGTGACCGGCGAGAACCTGCTGCGCCTGCTCGAGTCGCGGCTGGACAATGTGCTCGTGCGGCTCGGCTTCGCCGCCTCGCGGCGCCAGGCGCGTCAGCTCGTCCGCCACGGCCACTGGATGGTCAACGGGCGCCGGGTCGACGTGCCCTCCTACCAGGTCCGTCCCGAGGACGTGATCTCGATCAAGTCAGGCTCCGCCGCCACGGAGACGATCCGCAAGGCGACCGAGCTGGTCTCGACCGTGCCGGCCTGGCTGCAGGCCGACCACGATTCGCTCACCGCCAAGGTCCTGCGCTATCCGGAGCGCGCGGAGATCTCGGCGCCGGTGCAGGAGCAGCTGATTGTCGAGCTGTACTCCAAGTAGTCCGGACCCGACTCTGAACACGCATACGCAAGGAACCCATGACCTCTGACTTCCAGGTACCCCGCATCACCGCAGAGAAGGCGGACGACCGCCGCGGAACCTTCACCATCGAGCCCCTCGACAAGGGCTTCGGCTATACCTTCGGCAACAGCCTGCGTCGCGTCCTGCTCTCCTCGCTGGGGGGCGCCGCCGTCACCAGCGTCCGCATCGAGGGCGTCGCGCACGAGTTCTCCAGCGTGCCGGGCGTCAAGGAGGACGTCACCGACATCGTCCTCAACCTGAAGGACCTGGTGGTCCGCATGCACACCGACGCCGACGAGGTCGAAGCGCCGCTGGTCGCCACCGGCCCCGGCGAGGTCAAGGCCAAGGACGTCGACCTCCCCTCGGGCGTTGAGATCCTCAACCCGGACGCGCCGATCGCGACGCTGGAGAAGAAAACCAAGCTCGAGGTCTACCTGACGATCGGCCGCGGCCGCGGCTACTCGGCGGCCGAAGAGAACAAGTCCGACGAGCAGCCGATCGGGGTGATCCCAATCGACTCGATCTTCTCGCCGATCCGCCGCGCCTCCTACTCGGTGGCGGCCGCGCGGGTCGGCCAGCGGACCGACTTCGACAAACTCACCCTGGACCTGGAGACCGACGGCTCGATCGAGCCCGCGGCCGCCCTGCGCGAGGCCTCTGAGATCCTGATCAAGACGCTTGCGATCTTCACCGACGCCGAGCGGGTCGAGGAGCTGACCGAACGCGAGCCGGTGGCGGCTCTGCCCTCCGAAGGCCTTCCGGGTGGCAGCGGCGGGGATGGCGCCGGGGTCGCCGCCGGCAACGGCCTCGACGAGATCCTGATCGAGGAGCTGGAGCTGGGTGTGCGCTCCTACAACTGCCTGAAGCGGGCCGGCGTGCAGACCGTCGGCGACCTGGTCCGCAAGACCCGCTCGGAGCTGAACGCGATCCCCAACTTCGGCCAGAAGTCGATCGAGGAAGTGATCGAGACCCTGCAGGCACGCGGCCTCGGTCTCGAGCAGGACTGAGAGACGGCAGGAGCGGAGGGAGAGGCCCGATGCGCCACCGCAAGAAGCGCAACAAGCTGAGCCGCAGCGCGGCGCACCGGGAGTCGCTGCTCTCCAACCTCTCCAAGCAGCTGATCGAGCACGAGAGGATCAAGACCAGCCAGGCGAAGGCGAAGGCGGTCAAGCCCGAGGTCGAGCAGCTGATTACGCTCGCCAAGCGCGGCGACCTGCACGCCCGCCGCCAGGCGCTGGCGACGCTGCACAACGACAAGTTCGTCGTCCACAAGCTGTTCGAGGAGGTCGCCCCCCGCTATGTGGAGCGGCCCGGCGGCTACACGCGGATCGTCAAGCTCGGCCCGCGGCGGTCGGACTCGACCGAGATGGTCTATCTCGAGCTGGTGTAGGTGGAGAGGGTCCCCACCCTCTCCCAGGAGCGAGCCTGGTGCAACCAGAGGCAGGACGCCGCGGTGGGGGAGGTGCAGGGGGTGTCCCCGCGTTGCTGGGTTTCTCGCCACAGCGTTCATGGCTGCCGTGGGAGTAGGTGGGGCGAGAAAGAGGACGCCGCTGCCGCGGGGACACCCCCTGCACCTCTCACTCAGGCGTAGCCGGCCGACACGAGACAGACCGGAGCCGTGTCGCCGGGAGCGGTTGGAGCTGCACCGGCATACTGCGCGCCGTGAGCACGGTTCGGCTGGACATCGAGTACGACGGGTCGGGGTTCAGCGGTTGGGCCGCGCAGCCGGGGCTGCGCACCGTGCAGGGGGAGCTGGAGACCGCGCTGGCCACCGTGCTGCGTGAGTCGGTGAAGCTGACCGTCGCCGGGCGGACCGACGCCGGGGTGCATGCGCTGGGGCAGGTGGCGAGCTTCGAGACGGAGGCGGAGCTGCCGCGGGAGCTAGCGCGGCGCTTGAACGGGGTGGGGCCGGGCGATGTTGCCGTCACTGCGGCCCGGGTGGTCGAGGATGGCTTCGACGCGCGGCGGGATGCGAGGTCGCGCAGCTACCTCTACCGCGTCCTCGCCCGTCGCGCGCCGAGCCCGTTCGAGCGGGGCCGGGCGCTCTGGTGGCCGTACGGCATCGACCGCGACGTTCTCGATGCCTGCGCGGCTTCTCTGCCCGGCACGCACGACTTCACCGCCTTCACTCCCACGCAAACGGATCACGTCCGCTTCGAGCGCGACGTCCTCGCCGCGTCATGGCAGCAGCAGGGAGGCATCCTCAGCTTCCGCATCACCGCCGACGCCTTCATGCGAAACATGGTCCGGGTCCTGGTCGGCACCCAATTGGAAGTTGCCAGTGGTCGCCGGACTCTCAGCAGCTTCACCCAGCTCCTGCGCGGCGGGTTGCGCTGCGCGGCCGGCGACACTGCCCCCCCTCACGGCCTGTACCTGGAGTCCGTTGCCTACACCTAGAATCGGTGCCGTGCGCGTCCTGCTGACCAACGACGACGGAATCTCCGCCCCCGGCCTCCAAGCCGCCCGCCGCGCGATCCGCAAGCTGGACGGGGTCGAGGTCGACGTGATCGCTCCGGACTCGAACCGCAGCGCCTCGGCGCGCAGCATCACCACCCGCTCGCCGCTGGTCGTCGAGGAGGTCGAGTTCGGGGACGGGGACCGGGGGTTCGCGACCGACGGCACCCCGGTCGACTGCATCCGCTTCGCCGAGCTGGGGCTGGTCGGCCACCGTCCCGACCTGATCGTCTCCGGGATCAACCACGGCGCCAACCTCGGCGACGACATCACCTACTCGGGGACCGTCGCCGCAGCCTTCGAGGGGATCGTCCTGGGGATCCCGGCGGTGGCGATCTCCCAGCAGTCCGCGGGCGGCGGCATGGGCTACGTCAGCGGGCGCTTCGAGTTCGGCGTCGCGGCGCCGTTCCTCGCCCAGCTGGTCGGCAAGCTGGGCGCCGAGCCGATGCCGCCGGAGACCCTGATCAACGTCAACTGCCCGGCCGGCGAGCCGACCGGGATCGAGGTGACCAAGCTCGGCAAGCGCCTGTACAACGACGAGCTGAAGCTGGTCTCCGAAGACGAGAGCGGGCGGCGCCACTACGAGATCTACGGCTGGCAGCCCGGCTTCGAGGAGCTGGAGGGGACCGACCTGACCGCGATCTCCCAAGGGAAGATCGCGGTGACGCCGATCCACTTCGACCTCACAGATCACGGCGGCCTGGCACGGCTGCGCGAGTGGGGCTTCGAGGAGATGCTGGCGGCCAGCTCGCCCTCGTCGGTGTGAGCGGCCCGAGCCCGGCGCAGCGGGCGGCGGAGCTGCGCCGCGAGCTGCAGGTTCACAACCACCGCTACTACGTCCTCGACGACCCGGTCATCGACGACGACGAATACGACGCGCTGCTCGACGAGCTGCGGGGGGTCGAGTCCGAGCATCCAGAGCTGCGCACCCCCGACTCGCCCACCCAGCGGGTCGGGGCGCCGCCGCTCGACCGCTTCGAGCAGGTCGAGCACCTCGAGCCGATGCTCTCGCTCGCCAACGCCCGCAGCGAGGAGGAGCTGCGCGCCTGGGAGACCCGCATCCGCAATCACCTGAAGCGGCTCGACATCAGCGCCTCGCAGTTCAGCTACACGACCGAGCCGAAGATCGACGGGCTGGCGATCGGGTTGACCTACGAGGACGGGGTGCTGGTCCGCGGCGCGACCCGCGGCGACGGCCGGATCGGCGAGGACGTCACCCAGAACCTGCGGACGATCGGGGCGATCCCGCTGCGGATCTCCGACGCGCCGCCGCTGCTCGAAGTGCGGGGCGAGGTCTACCTGCCGATCGCCGACTTCAAGGCGCTGAACGAGCGCCGCGCCGAGCGGGGCGAGCACGCCTTCGCCAACCCGCGCAACGCCGCGGCCGGCTCGATCCGCCAGCTCGACCCAGCGATCGCCGCCGAGCGCCCGCTGTCGATCTGGTGCTACGGGATCGGCGCCGCCCGCGGCCTCGACCTGGCGACCCACAGCGAGGAGGTCGGGTGGCTGGGCGAGCGCGGCTTCAAGGTCAACCCGGACACCGATCGCCACGGCGGGATCGAGTCGGTGGTGAGGCGCTGCCGCCGCTGGGAGGAGCGCCGCGAGCAGCTCGACTACGAGATCGACGGCGTCGTCGTCAAGGTCGACGAGCGGGCGCTGTGGCGGGAGCTGGGCGTGGTCGGGCGCGAGCCGCGCTGGGCGATCGCCTGGAAGTTCGCGCCGACCACGGCGACGACGAAGCTGCGCGACGTCGCCTGGAACGTCGGCCGCACCGGGCACCTGGTGCCGTTCGCGATGCTGGAGTCGGTCCACGTCGGCGGCGTCACCGTCTCCACCGCGACCCTGCACAACGAGGAGGACCTGGCGCGCAAGGACGTGCGGGTCGGCGACGAGGTGGTCGTGATGCGGGCCGGCGACGTGATCCCGCAGGTTGTGGCGCCGCTCACGCAGCGACGCAAGGGGAGGCCGCGCAGGCCGAAGCCGCCGCGGAAGTGCCCCGCCTGCGGCACGCCGACCGTGAAGCCGGAGGGAGCGGTTTTCACCTACTGCCCGAACAAGTCGGGCTGCCCCGGGCAGTCCTTCCAGCACGTCAAGCACTTCGTCAGCCGCGGCGCGATGGACATCGAGGGGCTCGGGGAGAAGCAGGCGCTGCGCTTCCTCGAAGAAGGGCTGATCGAGGACGTCGCCGACATCTACGAGCTGGACCCGGAGCGGCTGGCCCGGCTGGAGGGCTTCGGCGAGGTCTCCGCCGCCAACCTGCTGGCGGCGATCGACGCGTCCCGCGACCGCCCCTTCAAGCGGGTGCTCTACGCGCTCGGCCTGCCGGGGGTGGGCGCGGTGACCGCGGAGGCCCTCGCCGAGGACTTCGGCTCGGTCGACGCGCTGCACGAGGCCGACCCCGAGCGGATCGAAGGGGTCGAGGGCGTCGGGCCGATCATGGCGGTGCAGATCGCCGAGTCGCTCGCCGACGAGCCGACCTGGGCGCTGGTCGAGAAGCTGCGCGAGAGGGGTCTGCGCCTCGAGCAGGACGCCTCCGAACGGCGCGCCGCGGCGGCGGCCCGCTGGAGGGCAGGACGCTGGTCCTCACTGGAACCCTGCCGGAGCTGACCCGCGAGGAGGCGGCGGCGTTGATCAAGGCGGCCGGCGGCAAGGTGGTCAACTCGGTCTCGAAGAACACCGACTACGTGGTCGCCGGCGAGAACCCCGGCTCGAAGCTGGCCAAGGCCGAGGAGCTGGGGAGCCGAGGTGCTCGACGAAGCGGGGCTTGCGCGAGCTGCTCGGTAGGGGCGGCATCGCCCTGTGGGCGGCGCCTCGGCGATAGTTGCAGACATAATGATTCGCGACCTTCTTTGCGATGAGTCCGAACCTAAGCAACGCGAACATCAGCGCCGTGGTCGGTGCCGTCGTTCTTTTCGCTGGCGTCTACCTCTTCCGGCATGCGGGTGATGGGGTCCTGCAGCTCGTTTCTGGTGGTTTCCTGGGTTGCGATGTTCAGGACGCCGGTGCTCAACGCGGCGGCGACCGCCTGCATCCGCGCCTCGAACTCAGTAGGAGGCGATCGGCCGCGGCGATCCGGTCCTGTTCGAGGTGGGCGAGGCCGAGGCTGCGGACGCTGCCCATCAGGATCGAGAAGGCGATCGCCCCGCCGTCGCGGGTGAAGCAGTAGCCGGAGAGGTTGCTGACCCCGCTCAGGGTGCCGGTCTTGGTGCGGCAGCGCCCGTCGGCGGCGGTGCCGTGCATGCGGGAGGCGACCGTCCCGGTGTGGCCGGCCAGCGCGAGGTCGTCGGATGAACTGCTCGCCGACCGGGCCGTTGCGCATCGCCAGCAGCAGGCGGACGACCTGCTGCGGCGAGGCGCGGTTGGAGCGGGTCAGGCCGGAGCCGTCGACGGCGTGCACGCCGGAGCCCTGGGTGCGGGCGAACCGCTCGACCACCCGGGCGCCGGCCCGGGTGCTGCCGGCACCGCCGAAGTGGGCGCCGACCAGCTTGATCAGCATCTCGGCGAAGAAGTTGTGGGAGTAGACGTCGGTGGTCCTCGACCAGCCGCGCCATGGTCGGCGAGCGGACCGTGGCGAGGGGCGCGGCGCCGGCCGGCGCGGGGCGGAGCGCCGGCGCGGTGCGGATCGCGATGCCGGCGCCGCGCAGCGCCCGCGCCAGCTTCGCCGCGGCGAGCGTGGCCGGGTCGGAGGCGAAGCCGCTCGCCCGCGAGTCGCTGTAGCCGGCGTTGAAGGCGAGGCCGGAGAGCGGGCCGATGTAGGAGCTGGTCGCGTAACCGGAGTCGGCGACTCCGCGCAGGCGGTCGAAGACGGTGTCGTCGGCGTAGAGGCGGCCGGTCACGGCCCGCACGCCGGCGGCGCGGAGCTGGCGTTTCAGCGCGAACAGGTTGGTGCCGACGCCGCCGAGGAAGCGGTCGAAGAAGGCGGGGGATCCGAGCGCCGGGTCGCCGCCGCCCTGCAGGTAGAGGCTGCCGTGCAGCACGCCGCGGTCGTCGACTTCGCCGTCGCCGAGCAGCTTCGTCGCGATCCGGTAGTTCGGGCCCGAAGCGGCTGAGCGCGGTCGAGGTGGTGAACAGCTTCATGTTCGAGGCCAGCGGTCGCAGTCGCTTGGCCGCCCGCGCGCAGACCGTCCTGGCCGCTATCGGCGTCGACCACGAACAGGCCGCTGGCCCCGCCGCCGCCCCGGACCAGGCGGCTGCGCAGCGCTTCGCAGAGCGCGCTCGCCGCGTCGGCGGTGGCCGGCAGCAGCGGCAAGCAGCAGCAGCATCAGCAGAAGGACGGCTGCCGCGCGTCTCATCGAACGTAGCAACACGCGAGCAATGCAAGGTAGCGGCATCCGTGCAGGTGGGCGTGGACAGGGGGTGTCCCCGCGGAGCGGCGTCCTGTTTCTCGCCCTATCCACTCAACGGCCGCCGCTAATCGCCGTGGCGAGAAACCCAGCAACGCGGGGACACCCACCTGCCCACGCCCGCTACTCTGGGATAATCGCTTTCATGGGCAAGGTCGTCGACATCGATCGGGACTCGCGCCGCAAGCGCAGCAAAGGTCGAAAGCGGCCCTCGAAAACCGCCCTGGTGCTCGGCGGCGGCGGCTTTACCGGCGGCGTCTACGAGATCGGCGCCCTGCGCGCCCTCGACCTGCTCGCGGTCAACAGCACGGTCAACAACTTCGACGTCTACGTCGGCACCAGCGCCGGCTCCTTCGTCGCGACGATGCTCGTCAACGGGGTCACCCCGGAGGAGATGATGCAGGTGATCAACGAGCGCGTCTCCTCCGAGTTCGACGATCTCGACCTCGACAAGGCGCTCAAGTTCAACTACCTCGGCTTCCTGCAGAAAGCGGCGATGCTGCCGCTGCGCACCGTCGAGCTACTCCGCCGGCTGGTGCAGATGGGCGAGTTCTCGGCGATCGACATCGGCGTCGGTCTCGCCGAGGCGCTGCCGACCGGCCTCTACTCGAACCACGGGATCGGCGACTACGTCGAGCAGGCGCTCAGCGAGACCGGCCGGGTCAACGACTTCCGCCAGATCGAGCAGGAGCTGTACCTGACCGCCACCGACCTCGACACCTGCGAGCGGCTCGTCTTCGGCGAGCCGGGCTGGGACGACGTGCCGATCTCCAAGGCGATCGAGTGCTCGACCGCGCTGCCGGTCGTCTACAAGCCGGTCGACCTGAAGGGCCGCCAGCTGATCGACGGCGGCATCCGCTCGACCACCAACGTCGACATCGCGGTCGAGAAGGGGGCGAAGTTCATCGTCGTCGTCAACCCGCTCGTCCCCTTCGTCAACGACTTCGAGCAGAGAATCCCGACCGTCTTCGGCACCCGGGTGCGGCGGGTCGCCGACATGGGCGTGCCGGCGATCGCCAACCAGGTCTTCCGCCTGATCGCCCACGCCCGCCTGCACCAGGCGGTCGAGATGTGGCAGGAGAAATACAAGGGCGTCGACATCGTCCTGGTCGAGCCGGAGCCGAACGACGAGCTGATGTTCGGCACGCCGATCATGGACTACTCGCGGCGCCTGCAGATCGGGCGCCACGGCTTCGAGTCGGTCACCGCCACCCTCGCCAAGGACTACGACCGCTACAAGGAGATCGCCGAGCGGCACGGGCTGGAGATCTCCGAGCGCCGCGTCCGCCACGCGGTGGAGCGAGCCTCCGAGGAGGAGCCCGAGCAGACCTCGGCCTGGCGGCGAGTGCTGGAGCAGACGACCGCGGCGCTGCTCCCCGGCGAAGCCTCCTAGGAGCGGCGCCCAACCGGCTTGCCGCCGCCTCAGCCGGTGTAGAGCTGCTCGATCTCGCCGCGGTGCTTGTCGGCGACGACCGCGCGCTTCACCTTCAGGGTGGGGGTCAGCTCGCCGCTTTCCTGCGAGAGGTCCTGGGGGAGGATCGCGATCTTCTTCACCTGCTCGACCCGCGCGAACTTCTCGTTGACCTTCGCCAGGTGCTGCTCGATCGCCGCGCGGACGTCGGGGTCGCCGGCGAGCCGCTCGGGATCCTCCGGCAGGCCGTGCTCCCTGGCGTAGGCGACCGCATCTTCGGGATCGAGGGTGACCAGCGCGACCAGGTAGGGCCGGCGGTCGCCGACCACCACGCACTGCGAGACCAGCGGGTGCTGCTTGATCTCGGCCTCGAGGTTGGCCGGCGTGATGTTCTTGCCGCCCGCGGTGATGATGATGTCCTTCTTGCGGCCGGTGATCTGGATGAAGCCATCCGCGTCGACCGAACCGAGGTCGCCCGTGTGCAGCCAGTCGTCAACGATCGTCTCGCGCGTCGCCTCCTCGTTCTTGTAGTAGCCCTGGAAGACGTTGGGGCCCTTGACGAGGATCTCGCCGTCCTCGGCGATCTTCACCTCGCAGCCCGGGAAGGGCTTGCCGATCGTGCCGATCTTGAATTCGTCCGGCGTCGAGATCGTCGCCGCGGTCGAGGTCTCGGTCATCCCCCATCCCTCCAGCACCAGCACCCCGGCGGCGTCGAAGAAGTGCAGGATGTCGGGGTTGATCGGCGCCGCGCCGGAGACCGCGAGGCGCAGCTTGCCGCCGAACAGGGCGCGGATTTTCGAGAGGACTTTCTTGTCGGCGAACTCGTACTGCCTGCGCAGCAGGAAGCCCGGCTTGCGGCCGGTCCGTTCCATCTCGCGCACCTTGGCGCCGACCCGGATCGACCAGTCGAAGATCGCCTTCTTCAGGCCGCCCTCTTTCTCCATGCCGCTGGTCGCGGCGGTGTAGATCTTCTCGAAGATGCGCGGCACCGATGGGAAGTAGGTCGGTTTGAGCTCGGCGAGGTTGGGCATGATCTTCAGCGGGTCGCGCTCCCAGTAGGCGAGCGTCGCGCCGAGGTCAAAGCTGCCGAGCTGGATCAGCAGGGCGAAGGAGTGGGCGAGGGGGAGGTAGAGGTAGGTGACGTCTTCGCCCTCGATCACGCTGTTCTCGTTGACCATGTCGAGCATCGCCCGGTAGTTGCCATGCGTGATCACGCAGCCCTTCGGCGGCCCGGTGGTGCCCGACGTGTAGATGAAGGTGCAGACGTCCTCCGGGGTGACGGCGCTCCAGCGCCGCTCCCACTCCTCGGCGGCGCGCCCGCCGCCGCGGGCCGCCAGCTCCTCGATCGAGATCGCGTCGTCGCTGGAGCCGGTCATCCGCACGACCTGCTCGAGCAACGGCAGCCTCTCGCGGACGGCGCGGATCTTCTCGAGCTGTTCGTCGTCCTCGACCACGACGATCTTGGCGTCGGAGTTCTCGAGCACGTACTGGCACTCCTCCGGCGAGTTGGTCTGGTAGATCGGGACGACGACAGCGCCGATCGAGAGCGCCGCGAGGTCGAAGTAGGTCCACTCGGGTCGCGTGTTGGCGAGGATCGAGACCTTGTCGCCCTTCTCGACGCCGAGGTCGATCAGCCCGAGCGCCAGCGGGCGGACCGTCTCCTCGACCTGTGCGAAGCTGCGCGAGACCCACTCGCCGCCTTCCTTGAAGCGGATGGCTGGGGCGTTGCCGTAGAGCTGCGCCGCACGCGGCAAGAGGTCCGCGAGCGTGGCCGAATGGGTTCCCCGCTCCTCCACGGCGGGGAGTCTAGTGAACCGCTGTTTGCGGTCCTACGCCGTCCAGGCGCCGCGCTGATCCTGCTGCGCCGAGAGCTGCCGGAGGGAGGTGTGGAAGAGGGATTTGTCGATGCGGCCGTGGAAGATCGGCACGTGCATCTCGACGCATTTACCGATCACCTCCTGCCGTTTCATCTGCAGCTCCTCAGCCAGCTCGGACGGAGTGAGGTGATTGGCCACGGATTGGACCTCCCAGATAGTCGACAACGGCTACCCGCATACTTACCCGCCGCGCCGGACGTGTCAACCGGATTCGCCGCAAATTGCGGGCTTAGAGCCGGGCGGGCGCGGTGGCGATAATGCAGGGGTGTCCGAAGTCGCCACCACGCCGCTGCCGCGCCGCGGCCGCCTCTGGGTGATCCTCGCCCTCGGGTTGGCGCTGGTCGCGCTCGGCTACGCCCTGGTCGGGATCGCGACCAAGAAGGCCGGCCGCGAAGCGGTCAGAATCGAGGGCATCGGGACGGCGCAGTCGACCTTCGGCGGCATCCCCCAGGAAGGGGATCGGCTCGGCTCCTTCGACGCCCCCGTCTCGATCCAGGTCTTCAACGACCTGCAATGCGGCAACTGCCGCGCCGAGTTCCTGGCGACGATCCCGCCGCTGGTCGAACGGCAGGTGCGGCCGGGCGACGTGAAGTTGCTGATGCGCCACTACTCGATCGCCGAAAACCCGCTCGAGCTCGGCTTCTTCGGCGCCGAGGCAGCTGCCGAGCAAGGCTACGGCTGGCAGTACACCTATCTCTTCTTCCGCAACCAGGACGAGGCGAGGCGCTTCGGGATCGACGACGACTTCCTTGAATCGCTGGCCGGCTCGATCGGCGAACTCGACGTCCCCGAATGGCGCGAGTACCTCGACGCCCAGGGTGGCTCCGACGGGGCGATCGCGAAGCGGCTCGAAGGCTACGAAGAGCTCGGCACGCAGCTCGGCATCCGCACCAGGCTGGCGGCGATCGTCAACGGCCCCGGCGGCACCCGCACTCTGCAGGACGGCCCCGACCTGGCCCGGATCGAACGCGCGATCGAAGCGGTCGGGTAGCTGGGCCAGCGAGCACGTCCGCGCACACAATTAGGTGATAGACGATTATACGTCTAATCGTCTATACTTCTGGTCATGATCTACGCGACGCCACCGATGACCCCTGCTTTGAAAAAGCAGCTCGATCAGCTGGCCGAGCTGCGTGCGGCATTGGGCGACCAGGTAAAGACGAGCAGCCGCTGGATGGGCAGCCTGCGGCGGCAGGTCCGCGCCAGCTCAATCGAGGGCTCGACCTCGATCGAGGGTTTCAGCGTCTCACCGGAGGAAGCGCTCGCACTGGCCGACGGCCGGGACGTCGGCGATCGCGACCATGAGAATCGCCAGGCGGTCGCCTGCTACGCACGGGCTATGGACCACGTGGGGGCGATGGGGGTCGACCCTTCGTTTCGCTGGGTCGACAGGGTGATCCTCGATCTGCATTTCGACGCCTGCTACTTCCAACGTGACAAGTACCCCGGCCTGTGGCGCACCGGGCCGATCGGGGTCACCGCCGCCGACGGATTGCTCGAGTACGAAGGCCCGGACGACGACCAGGCCGTGGAGTTGATGGACGAGGTGCTCGATTGGCTAACGGGCGGCGACCTCGAGGTCGACGTCGTCGTGCGGGCGGCGATGGCGCATCTTCACGTCGTCTCGGTCCACCCCTTCCGCGACGGCAACGGCCGTGTGGCGCGAATCATCCAGTCGCTGGTCCTCGCCCGCGAGGGGCTCGCCGCACCGGAGTTCTTCTCGATCGAGGAGTACCTGGGCAGCCACACGCAGGAGTACTACGCCGCATTGCGGGAGGCGCAGGGGGGGAGCTACCGGCCCGAGCGCGACGCCACCGGTTGGGTCTCCTTCTGCGTCGATGCTCACCTCGCCCAGGCGCGGCAGCGCCTGGCTCAGATCGAAACAGCCGCCGCGCGCTGGGCGCGTCTGGAAGAGCTGGTCGAGGGTCGCAACTGGCCAGAACGACTGGTGATCGCACTCGAGCAGAGCCTGGTTGGCGGAACCGAGCGGAGCAGATACGGCAAAGAGGCGGGGGTGTCGCCGGCGACGGCGAGCGCCGACTTCCGGCGCCTGCTCGATGCCGGGCTCGTGGAGCAGCGCGGACGCGGCAGGAACACCAGCTACCTCGCGGGCAAGCAGCTGCGCGACGGGATCAAAGCTGCGAGCGACGCAAGCTGAGTCAGCGCGAACCGAATCGCCGGACTCGAGCTCAATCGCCCTAACCGGACGGTATTTGAACCACGAGGCGCGCGGACGCCTCCGGGTATTGCATCAGGCAGCAGCGAGTTCTGGCGGGGGCGCCAATTCGCGCTCCGGCGCCTCGTCGGGAACCTGACGCTCGATGCCGATCAGCAGCTCCTCGTCCAGCACGGCGAGAATGCGCTTCAGCACGGGGATCGTCGGCATGTGATCGCCGCCCTCGACCTTCGAGATGAAGGAGTGCGAGGTTTCCGCCCGCTCGGCCACCTGCTTCTGCGTGAGGTCAAGCTCGTAACGCCGCTCGCGGATGTGGGCGGCGATCCAGTTCCGCTCTCGCAGCTCGCGGATCGCCGCGTACTCGTCGCGGGCCTCTCGGTACTCCTCGCTGCGCCGCGCACGATTCCGAGTTGCCTCGACGGCGGCTCTACCCTTCGGGCTGATGCGGCCGTTCTCCTTCGTGCTCATCGGGCTAGTTTACCCATATAGATAAACGAGTCAAGGACCTCATCGGCGGCTCCCTGGGGCGTCCCTGCCTACCGCACGCGGAGGTTTCCTCGGTCGCGCGTCCATTCGCTGCTTGAAGTCAGCCATCCGCCGCTCGGCCAGCGCCCTCTCAGAAGCGGGCACCGCTTCCGTCTTCTTCTCGAGGGCGTGCAGTAAGACGATCAGGTTTCCGGATCGCTGGTAGAGGATTCGGTAGCGCGTATTGGCGAACCTGATCCTCAGCTCGCGCAGCTCACCCTCGATCTGAGAGCTGATCGGGAACTCCGGCGGCGGCGCATCACCCGCCCGCCCGTTCAGGTGCTCCTCGATGTAATCGTCGATCTTCGCTGCACGCTTCGCCGGGAGCGACTCGATGAACCGGTTGACGGCTTCGACCCCGTGCTTGTCGCGATAGTAGATCGCCTGCGTCCCTGCCATCCCGCGAGGATGACAGACAACTCGGCGCATAGCCCCCGCCACCGTCGAAGGCTATTGTTGGCAATCGGGGAGGCCGGATTTGAACCGGCGACCGCTCGGCCCCAAGCCGGCGGATCTCCTGCACATGCGTCCCCTACGCGTCCCTCGCGTCCCATCCATCCCGGGCTGCGGACAATCTGGACCCATCGGACATAGCAGTCGGCACCAAAGCGGTACCACGTTGGGGTCGGGTGCGAATCCGGGGCCCGATTCGTCTCTCGCGACCACCAGCGGATAGTCGAGCTGATACGCCTGAATGGCCGGCACTCGACCAAGACGGGACCCAGCTCGAATCTGCCCGGCTAGCTTGTCGCCACCGCCAACTCTCCCGCCACCCGTTCCGCGTATCCGCTGGCGCCAATCTCGGCGAACAGGCGGTGGGCCTCGCGCAGCTCCCGCACCCGGCCCTCCTCGTCGCCGCTTCGGCACGCCAGCTCGGCGAGCTCCACGTGAATCTGGGGCTCGTAGCCCTTCATGCCGGTGCGGCGCACGAGCTCGAGCGCTCGGGCAAGCGCTTCCTCGATGCGCGGGCGTGCGTCAGGCGCCTCCGATCCGAGCAGCGCCCGAGCCTGGGCGACGCTCGCCCCTACGAGGCCAAAGACATCTTCCTGCGAGCGGGCTCGCCTGAGTAGGCTTCGAGCCTCTCCGCCTACAGCCGCAGGATCCGGCGGAGCGTGGCGGCCTGCGCGTGGGTCAGTCGTTTCGCCTCGCCCCACAGCCGCGGCGCGAGGCTGCGGGCCGGGTCGTGGGCGCGTTCGGCCTGCAGGTCGCGGATGCCTTGCTGGACTGCGGCCTGCGTCGCGTCGCGCAGCGCTTTCGCGGCGCTCGTATCCCCCCAGGACGAGCCGAACGGGCGGGCATCGATCGGCGCGGCGAACCGTCCGTAGATCCGCTGGGGGCGGGGCAACGGCGTCGGTCCTAGACCTCGGACCAGCGGCCAGAGCAGCTCCGGGTTGACATCGACTCGCGTCGCGAGCGCGCGCACGGGCGCATACAGCGGGTCGTCGGCATCGACGAGGACATCCCACATCTCGTCCACACCGATCATCGAGAACGGGACGACGGTGTAGGAGAACTCGAGCGCTAGGCGTGCGAAGCCGATCCGCTCGCGCCACAGCAACGGATAGTGGTCTCCGCGGTGCCGTGCGACCTCGCGCCCGCCACCCGGAAAGACGAGCACGGCCTGCCCGTCCGCGAGTAGCCGACGGGTGTTCTCGCGCGTCCCATTCACCGTGCCGACATGCGAGAGCAGGTCCCGCCAGATCGGAACCCGGTAGTGCTGGCGCTCGCCGAGCGAGCGGACGAACACACCCGTTCGCGCGTGGATGTCAAGCACGAGGAACGGCACGTCGAACAGGCCAAGCGTCGTGTGGTTGCCAACGAGCAGGTACCGCTCATCGCTCGGCAGGTGCTCCCAGCCGTCGAATCGCGGATCGGTCAACGCGCGCCATGGAGCCAGTAGCGCCTCGACCGCCGCGAACTCAACCGCGCCGGGAGGCGTGAAAGCTGCGACATCCACGTTCGACCGATCCACGCTCAGATCACGCGGACGCTCTGACCGCGGCGACCATCTCCGAGGGGCCGCCGGCGATGAGGAATGCGGACAGCGACTCGATCGGCTCGTTCTCACGATTGCGAATGGGCACCGGCGTCATCTCGGCTCGGTGCGAGTCTAGCCGTGCGGTTGGAGGGAGGAGTCACTTGTCACATATGTCTCCGAGGCCACGGGAGCGCTTCCGTGGATTCCTCGACGCCTCTGAAAGGCTCGACAAAAGGTGAGTTGGTACCAAACCGGTACAAGTCAAGTCGCGGGTGCGAATGGGGGCGAGGTTCGAAGCCGCGACCTTTGGGATGCTATTGAGGTTCTCTTACGCGTCGTACCAGGCACCTAGGGGCGCCATGCAGGGAGGGTAGCCTCTCAGGGCGATGAGCATTCGCGACCCCGAGGAGCTGGAGGCCACCGGGGCGCCGGCGAGCGCAGAGATCTCCCCCTCGACCTCGCTCGGGGCAGTGCACCTGAGCGTCGCCGACCTTGGGCGCTCGGTCGCCTATTACGAGAGCGCGGTCGGGCTGCGGCTGCTGGAGCGGTCACACGGTCGTGCTTCGATCGGGGTGGGCAATCGGGAGTTGATCGTGCTCATCGAGGAGCCCGGTGCGGGGTCCTCCGCCGGCTACACCGGTCTTTACCACGTCGCCCTGCTGCTGCCGCAGCGGTCCGACCTCGCCGCTTGGCTGGCCCACGCCGCCCGTGATCGCGTGCCACTGGTCGGCATGTCCGACCATTTCGTCAGCGAGGCTCTCTATCTCAGCGATCCTGACGATCACGGGCTCGAGATCTACTGGGATAGGCCCCGTGAGACTTGGGAGGGAATCGTCGCGGAGCGGATGACGACCCTGCCGCTCGACATCGACGGGCTGTTGGCAGATCTGTCCGATCCGGCTGATTCGGATTTCGGGCTGCCGGGCGGGACGGTAGTCGGACACATCCATCTGAAGGTGGCGAGCATTCCGGAGGCGGTGACCTTCTACCGCGATCTACTCGGGTTCGGACTAATGGCCGCCCTAGGTCCGCGGGCGGCCTTCCTCAGCGCCGGGGGCTACCACCACCACATCGGTGCCAACACCTGGGAGAGCTCCGCCGCCTCGCCCCCGCCACCCGGCACAGCGGCGCTGCGCCACGCCACCGTCATCCTCCCGGACGAGGCGGAGCGCGACCGCGTCCTCGGACGCCTGAGCGAGCGAGGGCACGAGATTGAACGCGAGGACACCGGTCCACTTGTTCGCGATCCCTCCGGCAACGCCCTGGTGCTCGCGGTCCGACGCTAGGCCCGGTGAATCCAAGATCACCGCCGCCTACCATCCCTTCATGACGGCCCCAGCCTTCAACGGCATCGAGGTCACGGCCAACGGCGTCCGCGGCGAGCTCCACCTCGACCTCCCCGAGAAGCTCAACCCGCTCAGCGTCGAGACGCTGCGCGAGCTGGCCGAGGCGGCGCGGTGGTTCGACGGCCATCCCGATCTCAAGGTCGTCGTCGTCGCCGGGCGCGGGCGGGCGTTCTCGGCCGGGGCCGACGTCTCGGCGTTCGCCGGCGCGTCGGAGGGCTCGCCGAGCCCGCGCGAGGCGGCCGACGCGGGGCGGCTGATGGCCGATGCGATCGAGCGGATGGCGGCGGTGACGATCGCCAAGCTGCACGGCCACTGCGTCGGCGGCGGCCTTGTCCTCGCCGCGGCCTGCGATCTGCGGATCGCCGCCGCCGACACGCGCTTTGCGATTCCCGAGGTCGACCTCGGAATCCCGCTCGCCTGGGGCGGGATCCCGCGCCTGGTCCGCGAGATCGGCCCGGCGCTGACCAAGGAGCTGGTGATGAGCTGCCGACCCTTCGACGCCGCCGAGGCGCGCTCGGCCGGCTTCCTCAACCGAGTCGTCGCCGCCGAGCAGCTCGACGCGGCGGTCGAGGAGCTCGCCGCGCAGCTCGCTCAGAAGCCGCAGCTGGCGCTGCTGTCGACCAAGCGCCACACCAATGCGGTCACCGAGCAGATGGTCGGCACCGCGCGCAGCTGGTCCGACGCCGACGGCCTGCTCGCCGGCCTGCGCGACCCCGAGGGCAACGAGTCGGCGGCGCGCTATCTGGCGCGGCTGCGGGGCGAGGGGACCGGCTCCTAGCCGCTCGCCGCGGCCACCAGCCCCCGCCTCACCCGCACCCAGCGGCGCCGCCCCCTGCACCGAGAGACAGCTTCCCAAGCGGG